>NZ_JAPKNM010000123.1 GCF_026460985.1 Sphingomonas sp. | reverse complement strand
CTAGGCAGCAAGCTGCCAAGCTCCGCTATCCTCTCCCCTATCAAGGGGAGAGGAAAATTTGGCCTGAATGTCGATCCGCTCTAAGCCGCCGCGAAGTCCTTGACCGGCAGGAAGGTCTGCCCGGCGCCGTCGCGCGGGATCGCCGCGGCGACGACCGTCCCGCCCGCCAGGGGCCGGGAGCGGATCATGAACTTGCCTCCCAGCTCGGCGACGCGATTCGCCATCGCCGCCATGCCGACGCCGGGAGCCGGACGATCGCTCCACCCTTCGGGCAGTCCGATCCCGTCGTCCTTGACGACGACCAGCAAGATATCCGCCCGGCTTTCCAGCCGCACGCGAACCTGCGTCGCATGCGCGTGCCGGTGGATGTTGGCCAGTGCCTCCTGGACGAACCGGAACATCGCCGCTTCCACCGCGGTGCCACGGCGGCGGTCGTCGCCGTAGATCCGCGCCAGGATCTCCAGCCCCGACCGCTGCTCGAGGCCCTCGCACAGGGCGCGGACCGCATTGTGCAACCCGCAGAGCCGCAGCTCGGGCGGATGGAGCACATAGGTCACGCCCCGCAGGTCGCGATGGAATTGCGACAGCAGGTCGCCGATTTCCTGCGCGATCGCGATCGCCGCGGGGTCGTTGCTCACCGCCAGCAGCCGCGCCAGCCCCAGATTGACGCCCGTGAGATGCTGCGCCGCCGTGTCGTGGAACTCGCGGGCGACGCGCTGCCGCTCGTCCTCCTGCGCCCGGATCAGGTTCGCCTGCGCGCGCATCAGGCTGGCGCTCAGGCTCAGCGTCTGTGCCCGGAGCTCGACCAGTTCGGTGACGTTGATCCGCGAGACCGTGGCGTAGCGCCGATTGTCGGTCTCGAAGACCGAGATCGATATCTGGAAATGGCAATCGTCCGCGGCGGCCTTGAAGGATCCGAGGAACTGGCTGGTCGTCCCCGCGTCGATCTCGCGGATCCCGCGCAGCATCACCTCGACGCCGTTGCGGTCCAGGTTCGGGCCGTCCAGGAAATATCTTGCGAGATTGCCGCCCCGCTGCAGCAGGGCCGGCTGGCCGACATATTCCGCCGCGCGTTTCCACGCAGCGTTGACCACCAGGATGTTCCACCTGCCGTCCACGACGGCCACTTGCGCCAGTTCGTCGCCTGCAAGGGCATGGTGCGCATCGGGGCTGGACAGCCCGCCCAGATCATTGGAACACTCGGGCAGTTCGCTCGAGGCGCTCTTTCCTCGCAAGCTGAGGCGCATTTCCACCGGCAGTTGCGGTCCCGTCAGGTACGACATCTGTTACCCCCAGATATCTGCACAAGGCACCAGTCGTTCGTTCCGTTTCCCAAGGAACTCCGGCCGAACTGCGAACGACATCCGGCCGAATAAATCAACTTTAGTTTATCCGCCGCCGAGTCGCAACGCCCAAACGCCCGGTCGCGCAGTTATTTTTCCTTTCAACTCCAAATCTTGGCATGAAGGATTAAAACATACCCCAAAAGGGCAATATCAACTCATACAATCCGCGCCGAATGGTTTTGAGTTGAGCATTGGTTTCCCGGCGCGATAATTTTCGCACCAGAACTCACCCAGTTGATCACCGCTCCTGCCGGCTTACTGCCAAGAGCTACCGCCCGTCTCACTCCGTTACGGCTGATGACCGACGACTATTTCATCCTTCGGGCCCACGCCCGCGCTCGCACCGCCCGGCATCGGACAGGCCTTAAACATCCTCGAACGCCACCGCCGTGAAACGGCCATGCACCGTACCCGCCTCCCCGGCACGCCACAATCGCACCGCCTCCCCCGCCACGATCAGCCACAGCCGGCCGTCCGGCTCGGCCATCCTCGCATCGGTCACGGAGGGCGTCGGGTCGCCGCTCGGATGCGAGTGCCAATAGCCCGCGATCCGCGGGCCGCCGGCGCGCTCGACGCGCAGCGCGGCGAACAGCGCCGCGGGCTCGATCTCGAAGCGCCGCTCGGGCTCTTCCGCTACGTTTTCAACGGCTTGCCACCCGGTAATCGCGTCGTCCGATCCGAACAGCAATCCGCATGCCTCCCGCGGCTCCGCAGCCGCGGAAATCCGTTGGATACCGATCAGTACAGATCTTGAAACGCGTGTCGTCATCCCCATCTAGGCGTACAGAATGGATCGGGGGGTTACTACACTCGAGGCGCGGATTTCGGAGGCCGCGGACGGCTGGCGGCTCGACCGTGCGCTTGCCGACGCCGTGCCCACCCTCTCGCGCGAGCGGTTGAAGGCGCTGATCGCCAGCGGCGCGGTCACTGGGCCCGAAGGCCTCGCCCGCGATCCCTCGAAGAAGGCGCCGGGCGGCGCGCTGTTCAGCATCGCGGTGCCCGATCCGACCCCCGCCCATAACGAGGCGCAGGACATCGCGCTCGACGTGGTGTTCGAGGACGAGCATCTGATCGTGGTCGACAAGCCCGCGGGCCTCGTCGTCCATCCCGCCGCGGGCAATCTCGACGGGACCCTGGTCAACGCGTTGCTCCATCATTGCGCCGGCCAGCTCTCGGGGATCGGCGGCGTCGCGCGGCCGGGAATCGTCCACCGAATCGACAAGGACACGTCCGGGCTGATGGTCGCCGCCAAGACCGATCGCGCACATGAAGGCCTCGCGCGACAGTTCAAGGCGCACACGATCGACAGGCGCTACAGAGCCATCGTCGCCGGGAGACTGTCAACTTCGGCGGGTACGATTTCCACGTTCCTCGGGCGATCGTCCACCAATCGCAAGAAAATGGCAGTCGTACGCGAAGGACAGGGCAAGCATGCGATCACGCATTGGCGTCAAATTCGCCAACTTCGCGATGCCGTTCTTGTCGAATGCCGCCTGGAGACTGGACGGACGCACCAGGTTCGTGTCCACATGGCCTCGATCGGACATCCGCTGTTGGGAGATCCGGTCTATGGCAGCACGCGGCCCGTCCATCGTGCACTTTTGGCAACCTTGAATTTCCGCCGACAGGCCTTGCATGCGGCGCATCTGGGGTTCATTCACCCCGTGAAAAGCCACGCTTTGGCATTCGATAGCGAAATGCCTGCGGATATGCAGGAACTGTTCAATAAGCTCATCGTATGAATTTCGTGGCGTTGCCCCTTTGCGGGGGAGCGCCCAGTGAAGGGAGAATATGATCCATGGCTAGCGGCAGCAACGTCCCTGCGACGATCCCCGCGCTTGGTGGTGAGGCGAGCCTCAACCGCTATCTGTCTGAGATCAAGAAGTTTCCGATCCTCGCGCCCGAGCAGGAATATATGCTCGCCAAGCGCTTCCAGGAGCATGGCGACCCCGATGCGGCTGCGCAGCTCGTCACCTCGCACCTGCGACTCGTGGCGAAGATCGCCATGGGCTATCGCGGCTACGGCCTGCCCGTCTCCGAGCTGATCTCGGAGGGCAATATCGGCCTGATGCAGGGCGTGAAGAAGTTCGAGCCCGACCGGGGCTTCCGCCTCGCCACCTATGCGATGTGGTGGATCCGCGCCTCGATCCAGGAATTCATCCTGCGCAGCTGGTCGCTCGTGAAGATGGGCACCACCGCCGCGCAGAAGAAGCTGTTCTTCAACCTGCGCCGGATGAAGGCCAAGCTCGACGCGTTCGAGGATGGCGACCTGAGCCCCGAGCACCTCGCCAAGATCGCCACCGATCTCGGCGTGACCGAGGAAGAGGTCACCTCGATGAACCGTCGCATGGCGATGGGCGGGGATACCTCGCTCAACGTGCCGATGCGCGAGGATGGCGAGGGCCAGTGGCAGGATTGGCTCCAGGACGACAGCCAGCTCCAGGACGAGGCGGTCGCGGAGGCCCAGGAGGCCGATGTCCGCCACGAGATGCTCGTCGACGCGATGGAGGACCTCAACGAGCGCGAGCGCCACATCCTCACCGAGCGGCGCCTGACCGACGACCCCAAGACGCTCGAGGAGCTCAGCCAAGTCTATGGCGTGTCGCGCGAGCGCGTCCGCCAGATCGAGGTGCGCGCGTTCGAGAAGCTCCAGAAGGCGATGATGCGCCTCGCGGGCGAGAAGCGGCTGCTCGCGGCGTATTGACGAAGCGGTTGCGTTGATCGGGGAGCGGCGCCAATCGTCACTCTATGGGGGATGACCGTCACGATCCGATCGGGGAGACAGCCACGCGCGCACCGCAGGTGACGACGCGCATCGACGCGCCGAAGCCGGCGCGCGTGCGCAAGTCGCTCTGGCGCCGGATCCTCGGCTGGATCCTCAAGGCGATCCTGGTCTTCGTGCTCGGCTCGCTGCTCTGGGTGGTGGCGCTGCGCTTCATCAACCCGCCGATCACCTTCACGATGATCGGCGACGTGGTCGGGGGGCACGGCGTCACCAAGAGCTGGATGAGCCTCGACCGCATCGATCCCAGCATGGCCCGCGCCGCCATCGCCGCCGAGGATTCGCGCTTCTGCCAGCACAACGGCTTCGACTACCGCGCGATCGCCGCCGCCGCCGCGCGCAACGCGACGGGCAAGAAGCGCATCCGCGGCGGCTCGACGATCAGCCAGCAGACCGCCAAGAACGTCTTCCTCTGGCAAGGCGGCGGCTATTTCCGCAAAGGCCTCGAGGCGTGGTTCACGCTGCTCATCGAGAATATCTGGGGCAAGCGCCGGATCATGGAGGTCTATCTCAACGTCGCCGAGACCGGGATCGGCACCTACGGCGTCAATGCCGGTGCGATGCGCTATTTCAAGCACGACGCCTCGCGCCTCAGCGACCGCGAGGCCGCCTTGATCGCCGCGGTGCTGCCGCTCCCGAAGAAGCGCGAAGCGATAGACCCCAGGGGCTTCACGCGGCGCTACGGCAACTCAATCAACCGCCGCATCGGCGTCGTCGCCGGAGACGGCCTCGACTCCTGCCTGCGATAGGACGAGGCGGGCGAGCCCTTTAAATCCTCCCCCGCAAGGGGGAGGTCGCACGCGCAGCGTGACGGAGGGGGCGGAAACACTTCGGCCGGTGGGTCGCTTACCTCCCCCTCCGTCGCCTTCGGCGACACCTCCCCCTGGCGGGGGAGGATTGAATGTCGATACGACCTATCCCTCTCTTCCGTCATCCCGGCGAAAGCCGGGATCCATAGCCAAACAGGACCGTCGCCAGGGCGACGGGCGTGCACCGACTACTCGATCTTCTTGGCGGCATCCTTCGCGGCGCCGCCCACGTCCTTCGCCGCGCCGCCGACATCCTTCGCGGCCTCGCTGATGGCGTCGGCCTTCACATTCTCGCGGTTGTTCTGATTGACCAGGTACAGGGCACCGACCACGACGAGGATCAGTATCGCCAGCCCGATCAGCAGGCCCGCGCCGCTGCCGCGCCGCTCGATAACCACGGTGCCCGCGGGTGCGCTCGCCGTTTCGGTGACGCGTTCGGAAGTCGTACCATCGGTACGCTCAACAACTCGATCGACCATGGCCTCTCTCCTCCACTTACCCGTCAGCAACCGGCAAGAGAGTGAGATTGTTCCGTTTTGTCCCGGTCCGGATCAGAAGGGCAGCTTGAATCCCGGCGGCAGCGGGAGGCCGCTGCTCATCTTCGACATCTCGGCCTGCGATGCCGCATCGGCCTTGGCGCGCGCGTCGTTGAACGCCGCGGCGACGAGATCCTCGAGCATGCCCTTCTCGGACGGCGCGAGCAGCGACTCGTCGATGTCGATCCCGATCACGCGGCCCTTGGCGCTCGCCCGCACCTTGACCAGGCCGCCGCCCGACGCGCCCTCGACCTCGATCGTGTCGAGCGTCGCCTGCGCCTTGGTGAGTTCGGCCTGGACGTTCTGCGCCATGGCCATGATGTCTTCGAGGCTCTTCATGCCTGCTTGCTCCGTAAGTTGTTCCAGCCGATCAGCTCGGCATCGGGAAAGGCTTCCATCGCGGCCGCGACCACGGGGGAAGCCAGCACCGCCGCGCGCTCGGCGGCTTCATTCGCGGCCGCTTCCTCGCGCAGCGTCGGTGCGCCCGCATCCTCAACGCACTTCAGCCGCCAATTGACCCCGGTGATGTCGCGCAATGCGGCGCCCAGTTCGCGGATGAAGTCGTGCGGCAGTTCGCGCGCCGCGCCGAACTCGAATTCCGAGCCGTCGAACCGCACCGGCCGCAGATAATCGCGCACCTGCTGCGCAAGCTGGAAGCGCTTGCCCGCCTCCAGCCGCGCGGCCAGCTCGGTCATGCTCGCCGGCATCGCGGGTTCGGCGGGCTTGCTCGACGGCGCGGCCGCAGGCGCCGACACGCTCACGCTGCCGTTCGCGAGCTGGCGCGCCAGCTCGCCCGGGTCGGGCAGCTGCGAGGCATGGATCACGCGCAGCAGCGCCATCTCGCACGCCTCGATCGGCAGCGCAGCCTTGGCGACTTCGTCATGCCCGCGCAGCAGCAACTGCCAGAGCCGGTGCAGCGCGGGGAAGGACAGGCCGGCCGCCCAGTCCTGCAGCGCCTTCATTTCCTCGGCCGATTGCCCCGCGGTCGCATCGGTGCCGAGCTTGGCCAAGGTCACGCCATGCACGGTCTCGAGCAAGGTGCGCAGCACCGCCTGCGGATCGACGCCGAGGTCGTACTGTCCGCGCAATGCCGCCAGCGCGCCCATAGCATCGCCGGCGAGCAGCAGCCCGAACAGCGTCCGGATCGCGCCGCGGTCCGACAGGCCGAGCATCTGGCGCACCGCCTCGGCGCGCACCCCGCCGCCTTCTAGCCCGGCATGCGCGATCGCCTGGTCGAGGATCGAGAGCCCGTCGCGCGCCGATCCTTCCGCCGCGCGCGCGATCAGCGCCAGCGCCTCGGGCTCGGCCTCGACGCCCTCGGCCTCCGCCACCCGCGCGAAATGCCCCGCGAGCATCTCCGCCGGGATCCGCCGCAGGTCGAAGCGCTGGCAGCGCGACAGCACCGTCACCGGCACCTTGTTGACCTCGGTCGTGGCGAACAGGAACTTCACATGCGCCGGCGGCTCCTCGAGCGTCTTGAGCAGGCCGTTGAACGCGGCCTTGGAGAGCATGTGGACTTCGTCGATGATGTAGATCTTGTAGCGAGCCGAGACCGCCGAATAGCGCGACGCCTCGATGATCTCGCGGATGTCGTCGATGCCGGTATGGCTGGCGGCGTCCATCTCGATCACGTCGATATGGCGGCCCTCGGCGATCGCGCGGCACGGCTCGCAGACCCCGCACGGATCGATCGTCGGCCCGCCCTGCCCGTCCGGCCCGATGCAGTTGAGCGCCTTGGCGATCAGCCGCGCGGTCGAGGTCTTGCCGACCCCGCGCACCCCGGTCAGCAGGAAGGCATGCGCCAACCGGTCGCGCTTGATCGCGTTGCCCAGCGTCTGGACCATCGCGTCCTGCCCGATCAGCGCGGAGAAGGTCTGCGGCCGGTATTTGCGCGCGAGGACGCGATAGGCCTCCTGCTTGGGCTGGGGCGGTTCGTCGAGGCCGAGGAAGGAATCAGACATTGCGCGCCAGATTAGCGGGCCTAGGGCTCTGCGTCTTCAAGGAATGGTGGGAGCCGGAACGACCCGGGACGAAATCGTTACGGCTGCTTCCTTCCGGATCTGACCGGGTTGGCGACGGTACCGTCCGCCCGACTCCCGCGGCGCATATGGGCGAAGTGCCGCCGCGAGGCAAGGGCGGGAGCGCCCGATATGCGCGCTCCCGAACTCGGCTCAGCGATAGTAGCGCACCTTGCGGCAGACGCGGACGCGGTGGCCGTTGCGCCATTTCCGGGTGCAGGTGGTCCGCCAATAGGAACGGCGATGCGTGCGGCGCTCATAGCGGCGCTCGGTGCGGCGGTCCTGCGCAACGGTGGCGCTTGCGGTGGCGGCGAGGCCCGCGGTCGACAGGACGGTGGCGGACGGCACCGCCGAAGCCGATGCGGCGGGAACGGCCAGAACCGCGGCGGCTGCTGCCGCGACAAGCGTGAGAATCTTCATGCACATTCTCCTGATCCTCGGGATCAACCCCTGTGCGGCAGCAATTCCGAAACAGCGGCGTTGGTTCCCGCAATGGCGTCAAGGGCCAACCTCGGTGGTGACCGCAGGCTTGCCGCGGCGCTGCGCGAGCACTTCCTCGGCCTTGTCGCCGGTGATGCGCAGCGCCTCCAGCTCGGCCTCGCTGGCGGTCTCGACCCCCATCACCTCGTCACGGGCACCCTTCATCGCGTGGATGAGCTCGTCGATCTTGAGATGGAGCGCGACCTCGTGGCGCTTCTGCTGGTTGAGCACCATCTGGGTGAGGGTGATCGCCATCACCGACAGCACGAGGGTGAGCACCGCGGTGGCATCCTCGCCGAGCGGCAGCAGGAACCAGGCGAGACAGAAGAGGACGACGCCGATCTGCGCCACGGGATGCGCAGCCAGATTCGCCACGCCATCCGAGATACGGCTGCCCAAAGCGTAGAGGAACTGGCTGACGGTCTGCTTCGGCACGGGGCTCGAACGAAGCACGTTGCGGCCCGTTCCGGGAATCGATCGCGTCAGCGGCCCTGCATGTCGCGATGCTCGGACGGCATGCGGACGGTCAGCCCGTCGAGATCGGCGGTGAGCAGGATCTGGCAGGCGAGCCGGCTGGTCCGCGTGGCACCGATCGCGAGGTCGAGCATGTCCTCCTCCTCCTCGCTGGCGCGCGGCAGCCGGGCGAAATCCTCCGCGGCGACGATGACGTGGCAGGTCGAGCACGACATCTGCCCCTCGCAGGTCCCTTCCAGTGGTTGGCCGGCATTCTGCGCGACTTCGAGCAGGATCGCGCCCTCGGCCGCCGCCACCTCGCGCGTCTCGGTCTGGTCGGCGCTGACGAAGCGGACGCGGATCATGCCGCCACCTTCTGCGCGCGCGCCGCGGCGTTGATCCGGTCGAGCGCGGCCATCAGTTCCTCCTCGGTGGTGTAGCGCCCGAAGCCCAGCCGGATGCTCGACCGCGCCTCGGCATCGCCCAGTCCGATCGCGCGCAGCACGTGGCTCGGCCGCCCCGATCCGCTGGCGCAGGCAGAGCCCGCCGAGAAGGCGATGTCGCGCAGGTCGGACATCAGCCGCGCGACGTCCAGGCCTTCGCGGCGAATGTTGAGATTACCGTGATAGCGTTCGCCCTGCGAGCCGTTGAGCGTCCAGTCGGCACCGATATGCGCGAGCGCCGCGCGGAACAATTGCTCGGCATGGGCATGGTCCGCCCCGAAGCGCTGCTTGGCGAGCCGCGCCGCTGCGCCGAACCCGGCGCAGAGCGCAGGCGAAAGCGTCCCCGATCGCCCCGCAGGCTCCTGCCCGCCACCATGCAGCAGCGGCTCGAGCGTCACGCCGTCGCGGATCCACAGCGCGCCCACGCCCTTGGGCCCGTGGATCTTGTGCGCCGACACCGCGACCAGGTCCGGGCCCTCGGGGATCAGCACCCGCCCGAAGCCCTGCACGGCGTCGCACAGGAACAGCGCGCCCGCGGCATGTGCCAGCTCGGCCAGCTGCTCGACCGGCTGGATCGTCCCGATCTCGTTGTTGACCAGCATCGCCGCGACCAGCCCGGTCCCCGGCCGGATCGCGGCGCGCGCGGCGGCGAGATCGACCAGCCCGTCGCCGCCCACCGGCAGCACGGTTGCCTCGCGCCCCTTGCGCGCCTCGGCCTCGACCGTGTCGAGCACCGCGGCATGCTCGGTCGCCAGGGTGACGATCGGCCCGCGCGTGCCCTTGATCGCCCAGTTGAGCGCCTCGGTCGCGCCGCTGGTGAAGCTCACCGCCCCGCCCTCGGGCATCAGCCCGGCGACGTCGTCGCGCGCCACCTCGACCGCCGCCTTCGCGGCGCGGCCCGGCGCGTGCGCCGAATGCGGATTGGCGTGCTGGCTCTCGAGCCAGGGCAGCATCGCGGCGAGCGCCTCGGGCGCGAGCGGCGTGGTCGCCTGATAGTCGAGATAGGTCATGCCGCCCGCGCCCGGGCTTCGTCGGCGATCTCGCGCCAGACGGCGGCGAAGGCGTCGACATCGGCCTCGGTGGTCGCCCGCCCGAAGCTCACCCGTACGACTTCGCGCAGCGCCGGCTCGGCCCAGTCCATCGCGGTCAGCACATGGCTCGGCCGCAAGCTTCCCGACGAGCAGGCGCTCCCCGCCGATACCGAAATCCCGGCCATGTCGAAACGGATCAGCTGCGCCGCGGCAGATACCCCCGGCATCCGGTACGCGCCGATCAAAGGAGATCGCGAACTCCCCGCGCCGACGATCTCGGCGCCCTCCAGCGCGGCCTCCAGCCGGGCCCGCAACGCCGCAGGTCGCTGCAGGTCCTCGGGCACCTCGACCGCCGCCGCAAATCCCAATGCCCCCGGCAGATTCTCGGTGCCGGCGCGATAGCCCTTTTCCTGTCCCCCCATGGGCATCAGCGTGGCAAGGTCACGGACGAACAGCGCGCCGATCCCCGGCGGCCCGCCGCGTTTGTGCGCAGATACGGCGAGCAGGTCGGCGTGGCGCAGCGCCGCCGCGGATGCCCGCGCAGGCATCTGCGCCGCATCGACCAGCAGCAGCCCTCCCGCCTCGCGCACGATCGCCGCAATCGCCTCGATCGGCTGGATGATCCCGGTCTCGCTGTTGGTCCGCTGCACGCAGAGCAGCACGCGCGGCCCCATCGCGGCCCGAAGCGCATCGAGATCGAGCGTTCCGTCGGCCTGCACCGGCAGCACCTGCGCGCCTTCGGCATGGCGCAGGACCGAATCATGCTCGACGGCGGTGATCAGCACCCGCTCCGCCATCGAACGCCGCAAGCCGATCCACAGCGATTCGCTCGCGCCGCTGGTCAGGATCGTCTCGTGCGCCCAGCCATAGGCGGCGGCGATCCGCGAGCGCGCCGCCTCCAGCGCCGCCCGCGCCGCGCGTCCCTCGGCATGCGGCGAGGACGGATTCGCCCAATGCGCCATCCCTTCGTTCACCGCCGCCACTGCGGCAGGGATCATCGGCGTCGTCGCGGCGTGGTCCAGATAGATACGGTCGGCCAAGTTGGTTCCAATTGCGTGAAGGGCGGCGCTGCCTATATAGCGCCCAACTCCCCGCGCTCCACTGCGCGCCCCATTTTCAAGGCAGGCCAAATTGCCCGAAGTCATCTTTCCCGGTCCCGAAGGCCGCCTCGAAGGCCGTTTCGCTCCCGCGCCCAAGCCGCGCGCGCCCGTCGCGATGATCCTCCACCCGCATCCCAATGCGGGCGGCACGATGAATAACCGCATCGTCCAGGAGCTCTACAAGACCTTCCAGCGCCGCGGCTTCGCGACTTTGCGCTTCAACTTCCGCGGCGTCGGCAAGAGTCAGGGCACCTTCGACAACGGCATCGGCGAGTTGAGCGACGCCGCGTCGGCGCTCGACTGGGTGCAGAGCTTCCATCCCGAAGCCTCGACCACCTGGATCGCCGGCGTCAGCTTCGGCGCGTGGATCGGCATGCAGCTGCTGATGCGCCGCCCGGAGATCCGCGGCTTCATCTCGGTGGCGCCGCCCGCCAACATGTACGACTTCAGCTTCCTCGCGCCCTGCCCCAGCTCGGGCATCATCATCCAGGGCGAGGGTGACGAAGTCGCGACCCCGGCGGCGACGCAGAAGCTGGTCGACAAGCTGCGCACCCAGAAGCACATCACGATCCATCACGACACCATCCCGCAAGCGAACCATTTCTTCGAGCACGAGATGGACCAGCTGATGGGCTCGGTGGACCGCTATCTAGACATGCGGCTCGATCCCAACTCGCCGATCCGGTGACCGGCCAAGAGCCGGAGCGCTCCCTCAATCGTCACCCCGGCCTTGTGCCGGGGTCCACCGGGAGGCGAGCGAAAGGATAGAGGTTCGCGGTCAGCCGATGCGGCACAGTGGACCCCGGCACAAGGCCGGGGTGACGATCTGTTAGTCGCGAACGCCGATCACCTTGTCCACCCACGCGTCCACCACCGCCGTAGCCGGGTAATCCGGATCGCCGAGCGAGCGGTTGATCGCCATGTGCCCGCGCAGGCCCCTGCCCTCGATCGCGGCCACCGAGACATCGGCGCCCGCGCCGCGCAATGCCGCGCCCAGCGCCTCCGATTGCCGCTTCCCGTCCGCGCGGTCGACATGGAGGATCAGGAAGGCCGGCGCGTTGGGCGCGGCGGCCTGCAGCGTCGGCGAGAGCGCGCGCTGGCGTGCCGGATCGTCGCCGAACGCCTGCGCATAGGTGCGCTGCATGATGCGCGGACCTTCCGCACGCTGCGCCGGCACGTCATAGGCCGCGCCGTCGAGCAGCACGACGCCGTCGAGCCGGTCGAGCCCCAGCCCCGCGCGCTTCAGATATTGCGGGTCGGTCGCGACCAGCGCCGAGAGATGCGCGCCCGCGCTATGCCCTGAGAGCACGATCCGCCGCGCGTCGATCCCCAGTTCGCGTGCATGGGCGACGAGATGGCCGATCGCGTTCGCCACGTCCTGCGCCTGATCCTCGACCCGTGCGCCGGGCACGAGCCGATAGTTGACCGAGGCGAAGGCGAAGCCCCGCCCAGTGAAATGCGCGACCTTCTCCACGCCTGTGGCATTGCGCTTGTCGCCCTGCCGCCACCCGCCGCCATGGACGAAGACGAACAACGGCGCGGGCCCCGTCGCCCCGCGTGCCGCATAGAAATCGAGCCGCTGCAACTGGTCGCTGCCGTAAACGAGCTCGCGCGGCGCCTCTTGCGGCACGCTCCCGGCAACGGCGGGAGAAACGATCAGCAATCCGGCGATAAGGATCGGGATCAAACGCATCGCACACCTGGAGGTTCGTGATGCCCGATCATGCCGCCCGCCGCTCCGCCGGTCCAACGAACAAGTGTAACCAGATGTAACGGCGCACGAGCGCGCGCCTACACGCTCCAGATCAGCAGATTGCCGAGCAGCACCAATGCGCAGATCAGCATCAGCACGCCCTTGAACCGGTCGCCGCCACGCCAGGTGCGGATGCCACCCCAGACCAATGCGAACATCGCAACCACCGCGATGCTCAGCAGCAGCGGATTGAGCGCCGGATCCATCATCGCGCGATCAGCCAGATCAGCGCCGCGATCGCGAGGCCGGCGACCACGAAGCCCGCGATCACGCGCGGCTCGCCGCGATAGATCAGCCGCAGGAAGTACCACAGGAAAAGCCCGAGCCCGCGCGTGCCGACACTCAGCACGTTGGCGATCACCGCGCCGAATCGCTTCTCCTTCATCAGTCCCTCGATCCCAGCACCGCGGCATAGGCCTCGGGATCGGCATTGCCCCCGGAAAGCACGACGAGCAACCCGGGCTTCGCCTCCACCTTGCCTGCCAGCAGCGCCGCCAGCGCGGCCGCCCCGCCGGGCTCGAGCACCAGCCGCAGCTTCGCCGCCGCCCAGCGCTGCGCATCGCGGATCTCGCGCTCGGTCACCGCGAGGCCCTTGGCATCGCGCCGGCTGAGCACGTCGAAGGTGAGTTGCGAGACTTCCTTGGTCTGCAACGCATCGCACGCCGTCGGCGGCGGATTGTCGCCCACCGGCTCGATCCACCCGGCCTCCAGGCTGCGGCGCATGTCGTCCCAGCCTTCGGGCTCGACCAGGGTGATCTCCGCCTCGGGAAGCGCCAGCGCCAGCCCCGCGGCGAACCCGCCCCCGCCGCACGGCACCACGACGTTCGAAGGATCGGGCAATCTCATCTCGACCATCTGGGTCATCGCCTCGATCCCCGCGCTGCCCTGCCCCTCGATGATCCACGGATCGTCGAAGCTCGGCACCAACACCGCGCCGCGCGCATGCGCCAGGTGCGCGGCGATCTTCTCGCGGCTCTCGGTCGCGCGGTCGTACTTCACCACTTCGGCGCCCATCGCCAGAGTCGCGTCGAGCTTCACCTTCGGCGCATCGGCGGGCATCACGATCACCGCGGGGATGCCGAGCTTCCGCGCCGCCCAGGCGATTCCCTGCGCATGATTCCCCGACGAGAAGGCGACGACGCCCCGTTCGCGCCCCGCGGCGTCGAGCGCAGTCAGCCGATGCCAGGCCCCGCGGATCTTGAATGCGCCGACCGGCTGCAGCGATTCCGCCTTGAAGCAAACCGGCACCCCACGAATTTCCGCCGTCAGCAAAGGCGTTTGCGGCAGGATCGCCGCGATCTTCGCCGCAGCGTCGCGTACTCCCGCTCGAGTCGGCTGTCGCACAATCGTCACACTTCACCCCCGCCGTATATTTCCGGGTCTCGAATCACTTTACATGGGGGGACCTCGCCCCTAAATGCCGCCTTCCGCTGCCCCATGGGACTTCCAACCGCAAGGCAGCTTTTCGTCAATGATTGCCGTAAGGCATTTGGAGGTCCCTTGAGTTGCACAAGCATCATAGCGCGCTGGGGTTAGCTTCTCCCCGATCGACCGCCGTTCGCGGTATCGACATCGCCAGCCAGCGGCCGGTCCAGCCGGTCACGCTGACTCGTCCGCACGCCGCATCGCGTGCAGCCCGCTTCTTCGTCGAGAAGTTCCCGGGCCGCTCGATGTATGCCGTGAAGGCCAATCCGTCCCCGGATCTGCTGCAGATCCTGTGGGATAGCGGAATCACGCATTACGACGTCGCCTCGATCGCCGAGGTCCGGCTCGTGGCGCGTACGCTCCCGGAAGCGACCCTGTGCTTCATGCACCCGGTCAAGGCCGAGGAAGCGATCGAAGAGGCGTATTTCCAGCACGGCGTGCGGGTCTTCAGCCTCGACAGCCTGGAAGAGCTGGAGAAGATCGTCGCCGCCACCAAGGGCGCCGAGGACCTGACCCTGTGCGTGCGGATGCGCGTCTCGTCGGATCACTCGAAGCTCAGCCTCGCCTCGAAGTTCGGTGTCGGCCCCGGCGAGTCGAAGGAGCTGCTGATGGCCGCCCGCCAGGTCGCGGACGCGCTCGGCATCTGCTTCCATGTCGGCAGCCAGGCGATGTCGCCCGAAGCCTATTCGAACGCGATGGAGCGCGTGCGCGCCGCGATCGTCGAGGCGGGCGTCACCGTCGACGTGATCGATGTCGGCGGCGGGTTCCCCTCGTCGTACCCGGGCATGGAGCCGCCGCCGCTCGAGCGCTATTTCGCGACGATCCACCGCGCGTTCGAGAGCCTGCCGATCTCCTATTCGGCCGAGCTCTGGGCGGAGCCGGGCCGCGCGCTCTGCGCCGAGTACAGCTCGCTGATCGTGCGCGTCGAGAAGCGCCGCGGCGACGAGCTCTACATCAATGATGGCGCGTATGGCGCGCTGTTCGATGCGGCGCATATCGGCTGGCGCTTCCCCGTCCGTCTCCTCCGTGAGCCGGATTCGAACGCCCGCGACGTCGAGTTCAGCTTCTACGGGCCGACCTGCGACGATCTCGATCACATGGCGGGCCCGTTCCCGCTGCCCGCCGACATTCGTGCCGGCGACTATATCGAGATCGGCATGCTCGGCGCGTACGGCGCTGCGATGCGCACCGCGTTCAACGGCTTCGGCTCGGACCAGACGGTGATCGTCGACGACGAGCCGATGACCTCGCTCTATCTGGAGCAGGCCGAGGAACGCGCGCCGGCCTCGAACGTCGTCAAGCTGTAAATATTGAGCGTCATCCCGGCGAAAGCCGGGATCTCGTGCCACGAGTCCTGAATTAGCGGCCTGAGGCCCCGGCTTCCGCCGGGGCGACGGCTGCGCCTATGGGTTTCCGCGTCCCCTTGAATGACGGCGGCCATGCAGATTGGGAGATCCCCATGTCCGACACCCTCCTCAAGACCGCGGCGGCCAATCCGCCGATCAACGACACCCGCAAGGCCGAGCTTCTGTCGAAGGAAGTGAAGCATATCGACATCACCAAGTTCGACGCACGCCCAATCGTCGACGCGATGGCCGACATGAGCTTCACCAGCCGCGACCTCGGCCGCGCGACCAACATCTACAACCAGATGCTGGCCGACAAGGACTGCACGATCTTCCTGGTGATCGCGGGCTCGACTTCGGCCGGCGGCTGCATGGATCTCTATGCCGAGCTGGTGCGCAACAACATGGTCGACGGCATCGTCGCGACCGGCGCCACGATCGTCGACATGGATTTCTTCGAGGGCCTCGGCCACAAGCATTATCAGGCGCTCGAAATCCCCGACGACGATACGCTGCGCTCGCTCTATATCGACCGCATCTACGACACCTATATCGACGAGGAAGACCTCCAGAACGTCGACCACACGATCTTCGAGATCGCGGAGTCGCTCGAGCCGGGCGCCTATTCGTCGCGCGCCTTCATCCGCGAGATGGGCAAGTATCTCGTCGAGCACGGCAAGAAGGAGAACAGCCTCGTCAAGCTCGCCTACGAGCATGACGTGCCGATCTTCTGCCCGGCGTTCGTCGACAGCTCGGCCGGCTTCGGCCTCGTCAAGCACCAGGTCGACGCCGCCAAGGCCGGCAAGCCCTATGTGATGATCGACGCGGTCGCCGACTTCCGCGAACTGACCGACATCAAGATCGCGGCGGGCACCACCGGCCTGCTCATGATCGGCGGCGGCGTGCCCAAGAACTTCATCCAGGACACCGTCGTCTGCGCCGAGATCCTCGGCCACGAGGACGTCGCCGTGCACAAGTACGCGGTCCAGATCACCGTCGCCGACGTGCGCGACGGCGCCTGCTCGTCCTCGACGCTGCAGGAGGCCGCGAGCTGGGGCAAGGTCAACACCGGCATCGAGCAGATGGTCTTCGCCGAGGCCGGATCGGTAATGCCGCTGCTCGCCAGCGACGCCTATCACCGCGGCCACTGGAAAGACCGCGCCAAGCGCGGCTGGGCGAAGCTCTTCGCCTGAAGCGAGCGCAGCTGAAACGAAGCGGCCGGGGAGCGATCTCCGGCCGTTTTGCTTGGCGCGGCGATCTATTCCTCCCCCGCCCGGTCCGTGATAGCCTCGCTCGCAAATCAAGTGCTTGGGAGGGTGCTTTATGACGCGGACTCGCAGGAGCCGGGCTTGGGCGATGCTGCTCGGCGGTGTCGCGCTTACCGTTGCAGGGCAGAGCCAGGCGCAGACCAGTTCCCCGCCGGCCAAGGCCGAAGCCCCGGCCGAACAGGATCAGGTCACCATCACCAGCCAGCGCATGCCCGCTGCCGAGGCGCCGCGCTCCTCGACCTGCGAGGTGCTGTCGAGAGATCCGTTCCTGCGCGCCTCCGGTCTGGCCGCGCGCGCCTATCTCCCGACCCGGCCTACCCGGAATCCCGACTATAGCGCGCCGCCTTCGGTCGCTCCCGGATCGCCGCTGCCCGAGCTTTCGAAAACGCGCTTCGGCGTGCGCGACGTCGAGGGCGCCGACATGCCGACTTCGTCCGGCCCCAGCGCGCTCGACGGAACCGCCGCGGAGATGGGCTCCGCCGCCTCGCTCGACCAGAACAGCCTCGCCGCCGCGATTGGAGCGTGCCGCAGCGCCTATATGCGGGGCGGCGGCGACACCAGCGCGAGCGGCGGAAGCACGGGATTCATCCCGGCCAACAGCGGCGCCCTGGAGACCGGCGTGCCGATGAGCGATCCGGAATGGCGCGTCGCCGCGGGGAATGCCCGCTATCTCGAGTCGCGCTCGTTCATCGCGAGCCGCGACACGACTTTGCCCATGGGCTTCGCATTGTTCGACCAGGGCCGCTACGGCGAGGCGCTCGACTGGTTCCGCAAGGCCGCGAACAAGCTCCAGATGCGCGAAGGCGGCGACGAGGCCGCCTTGTTCGTCGGCAAGATCTACCTCCAGGGCCTGCGCGAACAGTCGGATCCGGCGGAGGGCGTCAAGTGGCTCAAGAAGGCGGCGACCGCTCCCTTCGACCCCACTAAGGAAACCCCGATGTTCGACCCGCGCCAGCCGGATCGCAACACGGCGGTGGGCGAGGCGGCGGTGATCCTCGCCAACATCTACAGCAACGGCTTCGGCCCCGTGGCCAAGGACCCGGCACAGGCGCGCGAATGGTATGAGCGCGCCAGCAAGGTCGGCCATGTCCCGGGCGCGAAGCGGCTGGGCGACATCTACTACGAAGGCATCGACACGCCGCGCGACGTGGCGAAAGCGGTCTCCTGGTACAGGCAGGCCGCCAAGCTCAATCATCCGGGCGCACAGGTCGCGCTCGCCGACATCCTCTGGAACGGCGAGGAAGGCGTGCCCCAGGACCGCACCGCCGCACTCGGCTGGTACCAGGCCGCCGCGCGCAACGGCAGCGCCGCGGCGCTCTACGCGCTGGGCCGGGCCTATGACCTGGGCGAAGCTGTCAAGGCCGATCCGGAGCTGGCGATGGGCTTCTACAAGACCGCCGCTTTGGGCGGGAACGCCGCGGCCAAGGTGGCGATGGGCACCTATTTCTACGAAGGCAAGCAGGTGCCCAAGGACGATGCGATGGCGCGCAAATGGTTCGAGGCCGGCGCCGCCGCCAACGACGCCGACGGCATGTTCAACCTTGCCGCGATGATGGCCAGGGGCGAAGGTGGCGACAAGGACGTGGCCAAGGCGATCGCATTGCTCCGGCGCGCGGCGCTTCAGGGACATGAGGCCGCGCCCCGCGCCATCGCGGCGCTGCAACGCCGGTAAACCCAACCGTAGCTGAGGAAATCCCCATGCCGATCGACCGCCGCACGCTGATCGGGGGCGCCGCCGCGAGCCTCGCCCTCGCCCCCGCCGCACGCGCGCAGGATGGCCCTACTCCCTATGTTCTCGGCACCGGCACCGCCGCCTGGCCCCCCAGGGAGCATTTCAAGCTCTGGCCCGGCACGCCGCCCGGGGCGCCCAACCCGCTCCCCGCCAACAACTTCACCGTCAACGGGAGCTTCCGCGAGCTGTGGCTGCGCGGCGTCTCCGAGCCGATGGTGGGAGTCTACCGCCCCGCCAGGCCCGATGGCCGCGCGGTCCTGTCGATCCCGGGCGGCGGCTACGGCTTCGTCTCGGTCGAGAACGAGGGCGTGGACGTCGCCAAGGCGCTCGCGCCGCACGGCATCACCGTCTTCGTCCTCGCCTATCGGCTCCCCGGCGAAGGCTGGGCCAATCGCGCCGACGTGCCGCTTCAGGACGCGCAGCGCGCGATGCGGCTGATCCGCGCCAATGCGGGCAAATACGGCGTGGATCCGGCGCGGCTGGGGCTGGTCGGCTTTTCGGCGGGCGGCCATCTCGGCGGCACGCTCGCGGTCGGCCATGACGACAAGGTCTATGCCGCGATCGACGCCGCCGACGCGCTCTCCGCCCGGCCCGCTTATGCCGGCCTCGTCTACCCCGCGGTTTCGTTCCATTCGGCAGGCTTCGAGGAGCGCAGGAGCAACGGCCTGTGGGGCGAATCCACCGGTCCCGAGACGCGGGCGCGCTACACGCCCCTCACCCGCGTCACCCCTGCCACGCCGCCGATCTTCCTCGTCCATGCGATGGACGACGGCACCGTGCCCGTGCAGCAGAGCCTCGCGATGATCGAGGCATGCCGGACGCACAAGGTTCCGGTCGAGGCGCACCTCTTCGAAAAGGGCGGCCACGGCTTCGGCGCGCTGCACCTTCCCACCGACCTCCCCGGCCACCTCTGGCCCGACCTCTTCGCCCGCTGGACGGCGAAACAGTAGGATCGCGATTCAAATCCTCCCCCGCCAGGGGGAGGTGGCGCCGAAGGCGTCGGAGGGGGAGGCAGGCAGTGCCCTCTCCAATTGAGCCCAGTGATTCCGCCCCCTCCGTCACGCTGCGCGTGCCACCTCCCCCCGCCAGGGGGAGGATTGAAAGGCCTCGCCCGTCTGAATTGTCGACACGACCTAGGTCCGTTGCATTCCCGAACCGATTGCGGCAGCCTCGCGCCGCAATAGGAGGGGACACTATGCACAGCCAGATTCTCGCGCCCGTAGTGGCGCTCGTCGCCTGGTCGCTCGTCATGCTCGTCTGGATGATGGCGACCCGCATGCCCGCGCTCAAAAAGGCCGGGATCGACATGTCGAAGGCGCGCGGCGGCCGCCCCGGGATACTCGACGGCATGGTCGACGAGCGCGCCCAATGGCCCGCGCACAACTACATCCACCTGATGGAACAGCCCACGATCTTCTACGCGATCTGCTTCGCGCTGGCGCTGCTCGGCGCGGGCGACGGCGTGAATGCGTGGATCGCCTGCGCCTATGTCGGGCTGCGCGTGCTCCACAGCCTCGTCCAGGCGACCTTCAACAAGGTAGCGGTGCGCTTCTCGCTGTTCGTGCTGTCGACGGTCGCGCTGGCGGCGCTGACGCTGCACGCCGCGCTGACGATCCTGCACCAGTCCTAGGCTGTATCGACATTCAGCCTCAATCTTCCCTCGCCCCCTGAAAGGGGGAGAGGGTTGCGCAGACTTAGGCCTTGCGAAGCAAGGTCTTAGTCGGAGCTGGGTGAGGGGGTGCGGCTGC
>NZ_JAPKNM010000122.1 GCF_026460985.1 Sphingomonas sp. | reverse complement strand
GCCGCGCTCTCGGGCAAGCCGGCGCTCTGGGTCCATCCGCTCGCCGCCGCGACGCGCGGGCTCGAGGGGCAGGATCTCGGCGAGATGGCGATCAATGCCTCGGCGGGCGCGCGTGCCGTCGCCACCGGACGGCGCTGGATCGCCGCGTCGGGCACGATGCGCAAGGTCCTCGCCTACGCCCGCGATTGCGGCCTGACCCTGGTCGTACATGCCGAGGATGGCGGGCTCGCCGACGGCGCCGTCGCGACCGAGGGCGAGACCGCGACGCGGCACGGGCTCCCCGCCGCCCCCGCCATCGCCGAGGCGCTAGCCGTCGCGCGCGACCTGATGCTGGCCGAGGAGACGCGGGCGCGGATCCATTTCCGCCAGGTCACCACCGCCGCGGCCTTCGACCTGATCCGCGCGGCCAAGCGCCGCGGCGTCGCCGTCACCTGCGGCATCACTCCCGCGCACCTGCTGCTGTCGGATATCGCGATGAGCGACTTCCGCACCTTCGCGCGCCTCTCGCCCCCCTTGCGCGACGAAAGCGACCGCCAGGCGGCGCTCGCGGCGGTGAAGGACGGCACGATCGACGTGATCGCATCGGGCCACGATCCGCGCGGGCCCGAGGCCAAGCGCCTGCCCTTCGCCGATGCCGAGGCCGGCATGTCGGGCGCCGAGACCCTGCTCGCGCTGTCGCTGGGGCTGGTGCGCGACGGACTGGTCCCGATCGAGCGGCTGTTCGCGCTGCTCGCCACCAATCCGGCGAAGATCCTCGGCCTCGACGCCGGCACCCTCGTCCCCGGCAAGCCCGCGGACCTGATCGTCCTCGATCCCGGCGCGCCCTGGCAGATCGAAGCCGAGCGCATGGTCGCGCGCGCAGGCAACACGCCGTTCGATCGCCTGCCGGTCCAGGGCAAGGTTCTGCAGCTCTACAAGGGCGGAACGCCGGTCGAATAGCGACACATCCTAATCCTCCCCCGCCAGGGGGAGGTGTCGCCGAAGGCGACGGAGGGGGAGGAAGCACCTCGCTAACGGCGTGATTCCGCCCCCTCCGTCATGCTTCGCATGCCACCTCCCCCTGGCGGGGGAGGATCGAGCCTGCACAAATGAAAAAGGCCGGAGCGCGAGCCCCGGCCTTTCACGTGACGAACTGCTATGGGGTTCAGCGCGCGGCGACCTGCGCGCGGCCGGCGCCCTTGACCCAGGCGGCGACGCTGTCGCCGGCACCCACGCGCACGAAGCACGGGCTGCCGCTGGCGCGGACCTGCTGGCACAGCGCCGCGGCGTCGTTGCGCGCGAAGCCGCCGACCGACAGGCGATAGAAATTGCCCGCGCGGGTCGAGAACTGGACGCCCTGCGGCGTCTCGTCGCGAAGCGCGGTAACGCGGCGGGCGTGCCGCGCCCAGGCGTCGCGCGCGACCGCGGCATTCTGATAGGCGCCGAGCTGGACATAGAAATTGCCGGGCTTGGCCTTGGCCACCGGCGCGGGTGCTGCGACCGCGGTCGCCGTGCGAACCGGCGCCCTGGCCGGCGCGACGCGTGCCGGAGCCGCCTGCGCGACTCGGATCTGCTGGACCACTTCGGCGCGCGGACCGAACACGACCTGCGGGCCGGTGCCCGCCACCTGCTGCGGCTTGGGCTGTACTTCGGGCTGCGGCGCGGCCGCGACCTCGACGCCCGCCTCGGCGGCGACTTCCGCGGCGCCCTGCGGCACGCCGGGCATATAGACATCGACCGGATCGGCGACCGGCGCCACCGCCGCCACGGCGACACCCGGCTGCTGCGCGAGCGCGAGGGCGACCGGCTGGCCGCCATCCTCCACCGCATGGACGCCCAGCAGCGAGGCGACCTGGTCATAGGCGTTGGTCGGGCGCGCGAACTTAGCCCATTCGGTGAGGCGCGCCTGGAGCTGGTCGGGCGACACGTCCATCGACGCGATCTCGCCCGCTTCCTTCCAGCGCCCGGCGAGCGCGAGGCTCAGCGCGAGGTTCTGGCGGGTCTTGGCGGTGGCGGTCGCCTCGCGGGCGGCAGGGCCGAGGATATCGACCGCGGTCACCGGATCGCCAGCGAGCGCGAAGGCGAGGCCGCGATCGCTCGCGGGGATCCGGTCGGCATGCGTCTGCAGCGTCGCGCGCGCACCGGCCCAATCGCCCTGCGCGATCTTGGCGAGCACGAGGTTGAGCGCGATACGACCATCCTGCGGAGCGAGCGTCAGCGCATCGTTCAGCGCCTGCGAAGCCGAGGTGAAGCGGCCCGAGAGCAGATAGGCCTGACCCAGCAACGCACGATATTCGGCATTGGCCGGATCATAGGCGACCGCCGCCTCGGCATGCTGCACGGCGGCGTCGGCCTTGCGCTTGGCGATCGCCTTGCGCGCGTCCTTGGCTTCCGAGGCCGCCTTCTTGGCGTTGGCGCCCGAAGTCGCGAAGGCCGAGCTGGTGAAGCCCTGCGTCGCGACGCCGGTCACGGCCACGCCGCCCAGCACGAATGCCGAGAGGCCGAACTTGATCATCTTGCGGGCGTTCATGGTCATGTCCTTCACCCACGATCCGTGGCGGGGTCGATCTGGCTGGCGAGCGATTCGATGCCCTCGAGCGATTCGAGATATTGGTCGAGCGCCTCGGTCACGAGCTGCTGCGCCGAGCGGCCGGTGACGGCCGAGGCGAGGCGCAGGCGCAGGTGGCGCTCCTGGTCGAGGCGCAGCGTGAAGGCAGCCTTGCCCTTCTTCGCTGCGACTTGGCGGACCACACGGGCGAGCGTGCCTTCCGACACTGCCGGCGCATGCTTGAGCACCGGCTCGCGCTTCATCGGGCGCGCGGCGAGCACCGGCGCTTCGAGCACCGGCGCCTGGTATTCGGGCTCGGGCTCGACTTCCGGCTCGGGCTCCATCTGCGGGGCGGGCGCGGCGAGCTGCTCGTCGAGCGCCTCGATCTGGCGCAGGACCGCGGGCTTGGGAGCCTCGAAGGTCTCTCCCACCGGCGCGACATAAGGCGCGGGACGGAAATCCTCGCCCATGTCGTTCCAGCCGAGATCCTCCTGCGGGCCGGTGTTCATCTGCAGGAAGCCCTGCGGACGCATCGCCGGACGCGCCTGGCCCTTGCGGGCGAGGAGGCTGGAGGAGAGCGAAGCGAGCGGTTTGGAGGTGCCGATCATCGCCACCCCCTCAGCTCATGACCCGGCGGCCGAAGCCGCCCTGGGGCCGCGCCGCGCCGAACTGGCTCACCGGCTGGGCGGGCGCCGCGAACACGGTGCGGCGGAAATTCTTCTCGAGCCGATCGTAGATATAGGCCCAGAGCCCCGCGACCTCGCCCGACGACTTGCCGTTGGGATCGGTCTCCATGACCGTGCGGCCGTCGATCATCGAGGCGGCGAAATCGGTGCGGTGGTGGAGCGTGATCGGCGCGACGGTGCCGTGCTGCGACAGTGCGACCGCGGCCTCCGAAGTGATCCGCGCCTTGGGCGTCGCGGCGTTGACCACGAAGATCAGCGGCTTGCCGGCGCGCTCGCAAAGGTCGACCGTGGCGCCCACGGCGCGCAGATCGTGCGGGCTCGGGCGCGTCGGGATGACGATCAGCTCGGCGACCTGGATCACGCTCTGGATCGCCATGGTGATGGCGGGCGGCGTGTCGATCACCGCGAGGCGGAAGCCCTGCTGGCGCAGGACCTCGAGATCCGCCGCGAGCCGCGCGACCGTGGTCTGCGCGAAGGCCGGATATTCGGTGTCGCGCTCGTTCCACCAGTCGGAGAGCGAACCCTGCGGGTCGATATCGATGAGAACGACAGGCCCGTGGCCGGCCAGCTGCGCCTGCACCGCAAGGTGCCCCGACAGCGTGGTCTTGCCAGACCCACCCTTCTGCGATGCCATCGCTAGAACGCGCATGAACCCCCTCGAAAACTCGGTAAGTGCGAGCTTCCTGATGGCATGCGGGTCGATAAGAAGGGGTTAACGCGTTTCGCGGCGGGACGCGCTTTGGTTTCCCCGCTGGTAAGGATATCTTTGCCTGTATGCGGTTAAGTGGCATCTATCCCTTGATGCAGGGCAGTGGAGCGTGCTCGGAATGAAGTCTCTGTGGATGGTGGCCAGTGCGGGCGCGTTGCTGCTCGCGAGCCCCGCAAGCGCGCAGGAGGATCCCGTCCGGGCCGGCGTCGACGCCTATGAACGCGGCGACTATCGCACTGCGGTCGAGAAATGGCGCCCCCCCGCGAACCGGGGCAATGCCGATGCGCAGTTCAACATGGGCCAGGCCTATAAGCTCGGCCGCGGCGTCGCTGCCGATCTCAAGCAGGCCGAGGAATGGTATCGGAAGGCCGCGCTGCAAGGGCATGAACAGGCCGAGGGCTATTACGGCCTCGCATTGTTCGAGAACGGCAAGCGCACCGAGGCGGTTCAATGGCTCCAGCGCGCGGTCAGCCGCGGCGACGCGCGCGCGCAGTACATCCTGGGCATCATGCTGTTCAACGGCGATGCCGTGCAGAAGGACTGGGTGCGCGCCTATGCGCTGATGGTCCGCTCGTCGACCTCGGGGCTCGACGCCGCGGTCAAGGCACGCGGGCAGATGGACCAATATATGCCGCTCGGCGACCGCCAGCAGGGCCTCGCGCTCGCGCGCAAGTACGAGGAGGAGTTCAACCGCGGCGGCCGTCCGCTGCCGCCGGTCGTGGCGGAGAATACGCGCCCAGCCTCGCCCGCGGTCACCCGCCCGACGTCGCGCCCCACGCCGTCGGTGCCCGCACCAGCGCCCGCGCGCGCCACTCCGGCCCCGGCGCAGGACGGGGGCTGGCGCGTCCAGCTCGGCGCGTTCGGCGATCCGGGCAATGCGCGCAAATTGTGGGGCCAGGTCGGCGGACGCTTCCCCGGCCGGCAGCCCTATTTCGTCAAGACCGGCGGGCTCACCAGGCTGCTCGTCGGCCCCTATGCCTCGCGCACCGCGGCGGCGGCCGCCTGCGGCGCGGTCAAACCCTGCGTGCCGGTCTCGCGCTGATCTGAACGCTTCGCGTCCGCAACAAAGTCACGAGAGGCGCGTTTTTCGGCCATGATCAAAGCGATACTGGGCGCCGCTGCCCTCCCCGCCCTGTTCTTCGCGACCGCGGCCACCGCCCAGGACGAAAGCCCGCCCGGCAAGGAGCGGCGCTTCCGCGTCGCACTGGGTCCGCAATTGCAACCCCGCTACCCGGGTTCCGAGGACCTTCGCGTCACGCCCTTGTGGGACGTCTCGATGACCCGGGGCGACCAGCCCTTCAAGTTCGAAGCGGCCGACGAGAGCTTCGGCGTGCCGCTGTTCGAGATCGGCCGCCTCGCGATCGGGCCCGCGTTCGCTATCGAGGGGAGCCGTCGTCGCAACGAGACCGACCTGCCGGTGGACGAAGTCGGCATTTCGATGGAGGCCGGCATATTCGCCGATCTGTGGCTGGGTTCCGCGATCCGCGCGCGGGGCGAGGTTCGCAAGGGCGTCACCGGCCACCAGGCGATCGTCGGCGCCGTCAGCCTGGATTATGTCGCGCGCGACGGCGATCGCTGGCTGTTCTCGCTGGGACCCCGCGTCTCGCTTTCCGACGGCAAGTATCAGCGCGCCTATTACGGCGTGACCCCGGCGGCGAGCGCCCGCACCGGCCTCAGCACCTTCGACCCCGACGGCGGCGTCAACGCGGTCGGCGCGGCCGCGACCGCGCTCTACGCGATCGACCGCCACTGGGGCCTTTTCGGCTACGCCAAATATGACCGCCTCGTCGCCGACGCCGCACGATCGCCGATCGTGCGGACGATCGGCTCGCGCAACCAGTTCTCCGGCGGCCTGGCGCTCACCTACACCTTCGGCAGGAAATCGCGTTAGCCTTCTCAATCCTCCCCCGCCAGGGGGAGGTGTCAGCCGCAGGCTGACGGAGGGGGAGGACGGCGACTCACTCTCGGCGTGCTTCCGCCCCCTCCGACGCCTTCGGCGCCACCTCCCCCTGGCGGGGGAGGATTAGAAAGCCACACGATTGAATGTCGATGCGACTTAGCCCCGCCAGTCGATCCAGGCGCCATAGGGATGGCAGGTCGCGAGGTGGCGCGCCTCGCCGCTCGGCCAGCAGGTGAGCCAAAGCTGCACCTCGCTGCGCGCCTGGGTCCATTCGAAGCTGACCCAAGCCAGCGGGCGCTCGGCGGTGGCGCGGTTGCCGGCGGCGGCGATCAGGTCGATCGCCACCCTGCGGTCGTCGGCGCTCAGATATTGCAGCACCATCGAATGGAACACCGTGCGGCAGGTCCCGGCCTGCTGGGGTGCAGCCAGCTGCTCGACGAGCCAGGAGACCGCGTCGGCGCGCGTGATCTGTGGCGGATGGATCTGCGCGAGATCGAGCGCGTGGCGCAGCCGCTCGGCGCGTATCGGCTGGTCGGCAAAGACGAAGGAAAGCAGGCGGTCGCGCGTCGCCTCGTCCGCGGCGTTGAGCGGATGGAGATCGACGCCGCGCGCGCCGAGCACTTCGACCGCCGCTTCGGGCGGCTGCGCGCCGTGCCAGGCCGGCGCGATCTGGACGGGCGATCCCGCCGTGCCGGCCGCGACACCGCCGAGATCATAGGCATAATGCGCGAGATTGAGGTTGAGCCCCGCGCTCGACCCGAGCTCGAGCAGTTCGAAGGGCAGCCCGAAACGACGCTCGGCGACCATCAGCGCCGAGAGGATCGCCGCCGCCCGATTGACTTCGTTGGTCTGCGGCGGGTGCTGCATCCAGCGCGCGATGAAGGCGTCCTCGGCCGCCATCGCTGCGCTGATCGCGCCGTCGAAATCGTCGTGCTGCCGCCGGTAGAGCGATTCGAGCCAGCGCGGCCGGCCGCGCCGGGCGAGCGCATGGATGGCGGCGTTGAAGCGCATCGCGAGCGCCGCCGCGGAGGGGTCCCCCGGCCAGGATTCGATCAGCGCGGCGGTACGCGGCGCGTGCGCCAGATGGCGTTCGCCCGCCTCGAGCACCGAGGCGACGAAGGGCGAACCCAGCGCGCGGGCGATATCCGCCTGGCGCGAGAATTCGCCCCGGATCGCTGGACAGTCGTTCATATTCCCCCCGTCGCCGAGCCGTCGGCCCGACGCACATTCACGCAGATACGAGCCTCGGGCCGCCGCTTCCGACGACGGAATGCGGCAGCCCGGCACATGCTCAGAACGATTGCCAGTCGTCGTGCCCGTTCGCGCGCTTCAGCGCAGGAACGGCGGCAGCAGGCAACGGCTTGACCGGTCCGTCGAAGCGCACCTGCGTCCGGCTCGGCCGAGCGCTGCCCGACGCGCCGACGTTGAAGCGCGACGCCTGCTCGCTGAGCGCGGCGACTTCGCCGGTCAGGTTGCGCGCGGCAGCGGACGTCTCTTCGACCATCGCCGCGTTCTGCTGGGTCGAATGGTCCATCGTCCCGATTGCGACGCTGATCTGCGAGATCGCCGTCGACTGGGCCTGGTTGTCGACCGCCATCTCGCCGAGAAGCTGGTGCACCTCGCCCACCCCGTTCGAGATGTCGGCGAGCGCGCCGTCGACCTTCTGCACCGCCTCGACGGCAGTGACGATATCGGTCTGGGTGGCGGTCAGCTGGTCGCGGGCGCGCCCGGCCTCTTCCTCGGCACGCATCGCCAAGGCCGAGACGAGGTCGGCGACCACCGCGAAGCCGCGGCCCGCCTCGCCGGCGCGGCCTGCTTCGACCGCGGCGTTCATCGCGAGGACTCGGGTCTGGAAGGCGATCTTGTCGAGGCCCTCGATCACGCTGTCGATGCCCTTGGCGCTGTCGCTCACGCGAGTCATCGCCTGCATCGCCTCGTCGGCGGTCGCACGGCCGTTCGAGACCGTCACGATCGTCCCGTCGGCGCGCTGGACCGTCCGGTTCGCCGCCTCGGCGGTCGCCTTGAGGCGGCCGTCCATCTGCGTCACCGCGGCCGAGGTCTCCTCGAGGCTCGCCGCATTGGCTTCGGTGCGGCGCGCCAGGTCTTCCGAAGCCTGGGCGATCTCGTCCGAGCCGGTGCGGATCGTCGCGGCGGTTTCCATCACCGTGCCGATCAGGTTGCGCAGTTCGCCCACCGCGGCGTTGAAGTTGGTCTTCACCGCGGCATAGTCGCCGGGGAAATCGCGCGTGATCTCGGCGGTGAGGTTGCCGCCGGCCAGCTCGGAGAGCTGCGCCGAGACGGTCTCGACCACCATCTTCTGCTCGGCCTCGGCGCGCGCATTGGCGACTTCCGCCGCCTGCTTGGCCACCGCCGCATCGCGGAACACCAGCACCGCGCGCGCCATGTCGCCCAGCTCGTCGCCGCGATCGGCATCGGGCACGGCGACGTCGTTCTTGCCCGCGGCCAGCTCGGTCATCGTCCGCGTGAGCCCGGCGATCGGGCGCGCGATGATCCGGCTCAGCATCACGGCGAGCAGGATGGCGATGCCCATCAACGCGATGCCGCCGAGCACCAAAGCGGTGGTCGCGGTGCCGATCGCCGTCTCCTGGCGCGCGGAATTCTGCTCGATGAGCTTGACCTGCGCGTCGCGCACGTCGCGCAGCGGCAGCACCGCGTCGCTCACCATCACCTTCTTGCCCGCCGCGCGGACCTCGTTCTGCGCCCCGTCGCGGTCGCCCGCCTTGACGCGCGCGATCAGCCGGTCGCCCCATTTCTCGCGCCAGGCGAGCGTCTCCTGGCGCGACTTGACGACGGCCGCCTTCTGCGTCGCGTCGTCAAGCTCGCCCTCGAGCTCGACCGAGGTGCGGTCATATTCGTCGCGCCCCTCGTAATAGGACTTCAGATAGCTCTCGTCCCCGGTCACCAGGAAGCCGCGCATCTGGCTGTTCTGCCGGAGCAGCGCCGTCTCGAGCGCCAACGCCTTGGCGTGGATCGACTGGCTCTCGTTGTTCCGGTCCGTCGACGTCCGGATCATCGAGATGGTGACGAAGAACACCACCATCATGATCGCCGCGGACGCACAGATCGTGAGGAAGGACAGGCCCAGCTTCCTCGGTATGTTCAGGGACTTCAGCATCTTGCTAACCTCGGTTGTGGGTCCGACAGCAGCGACGCGAAGGTGCCGGACGCTATCCGCGCCCGGCACCCCGCATCGTTCAGAACGAGAAGCGAAGCGACGTCGAGATGGTGCGGCCGTTGATGGCACGCGCCGTCACCAGCCCGCTCGCCGGGATCGTCCCCTGCGTGATCTCGGCGAAGCCGAGCGTGTCGAAGAGGTTGTTGGCGTTCAGCATCAGCTGGACCCGCTCGGCGGGCCGGAACTGCACGAAGGCGTTGACCGTCGCATAGCCGGGCATCTTCAGCTGGTTGGTGTCCTGCGCATAGGCGCTGGTCGTGCCGACGATGTTGGCGCCGACGGTGAACAGCTCGGTCGAGAATTGCGGCGTCGCCTGGAAGATGAGCCGCGCCTGGTGCCGTGGGACATTGTCCTCGAGCTCCGGATGGGTCTCGTCCTCGGAGATCTTGGCGATCGTGTAGGTCGCGCCGGCCGTGAGGCTGAACGGACCGTAGTGGAACCCGCCCTCGAACTCGACGCCGTGCGCGCGATACTTGCGGGCGATCTGCTCGACCTGCACCGAACCGTCGGGCCGGCTGTTGACCTGCATGTTCCGCTCGCCCGTGCTCGCCAGGAAGCCGGTGAGGTTGAGCGTCAGATTGTCCTTGCGGAACTTCACGCCCACTTCGGTCTGGCGGACCGGGTCATAGGCGCCCTCGGGATCGAGCAGGCTGCCGTCCAGCGTGCTCACCGAGGGAGTGAACAGGATCCGGTCGGCCGCCGCGCGGCTGCCGCGGCTGTAGCGGGCGAAGACCGCCAGCTGCTCCGCGATGCGATAGTTGATGCCCGTCGAATAGCTCAGATAGTCATAGTCATAGTCGACCGGCGCGGGCTGCGTGAGCGGCAGCACCGCGGTCTGGCTCTCGGGGAAGGAGATCACGCCGTCGCCGTTGATGTCGACCGGGCGGATGCCGACGCGACCGCCGCCCAGATCGGCACCGAACACCGAGCCCTGGACGCTGCCGAAGTCATAGCGGACGCTGCCGCCGATCGCGACCTTGCCGATATGGTAGTTGACCGAGGCATAGGGCGCGTTGACGTCGAAGTTGACGTCGTAGCGGCGGCGATAGCTGGAGCTCCCGGCGGTGCTGAACGAGGTGTAGCCGTCCTGCGTGATCGGAACGCCGCCCGCGGTGGCGATGTTAACCAGCGCGGCATTGCCCCCGCCGCGGACGTCCGACAGGATCGTCGTGAACGACCAGTTGGCATCGAAGTCCTGCGACGACTTGTAGAAGCCCGCCGTCGTCGTCAGCTTGCCGCCGCCGATCTCCCACACGCGGCTGGCGCGCAGGTCGTTGGTCATGTTGTCGAGGCTGTCGACCTGGACGTCCATCAGCAGCGACATGGCGAGCAGCCCGTTGCCGTTGAGCGACGCAGGATCGGCGATCGTCTGGCCGGCGTTCGGGCCGGTCGCGTAGCTGAGCCGCGCGCCGGGGCCGCCGAACTGGAAGGCGAGGCCGGCCGCCGGGGCGAGCGTGAGCGGGATGCTCTGGGTCATGTGCGCGGAGATGTCCGCGAAGCGGAACTTCTCGGTGATCGTCCAGCCGCCGAGCTCGAACTGCGATTCGACCCCGAACGACTTGACCGTCGGATGCGTGCCGTCGCGGAAGTCGCGGGTGGCGACCTGGTTGTTGCCGTCGAGCGACACGACGTTGGTGATGTAGCGCGACATCATCGAGTCCTGCTTGACGTCGAAACTCGGGACATCGGCGAAGCTCGGGTCGGAATTCGTGCCCGTCACGCGCACCGGCACGATCTGGTAGGCCGGCGTGCGGTCGTCGAGCAGCTTGCCGTAGAAGCGGACGTAGCCGCCGGCGAACTCCTTGGTGATGTTGAACTTCACCTGGCCGCCGCGGAACGCGTCATAGCCCAGAGCGCGCGGGCCCTCGCCCTTGCGATAGAAGCCGCCGATGTGGAAGCGCAGCGTGTCGGTGACCTTCGCGCCATAGTCGAAGTCGAGGCGGTACTCGCCGTAATCGAGGCCCGCGGTCGCCTGGACCGCGCCGCCCTCGACGTCGCCGGTCTTGGAAAGGAGGTTGATCACGCCGCCGGGCGAGTTCGACGCGAAGGTCGAGGCCGAGCCGCCGCGGATCGCTTCCACCTGGGCGAGGTTGAGGTCGGCGCGCAGGAAGACGTCGGGCGACATGAAGTTGATGTCGCCGAACTCGAGCACCGGCAGGCCGTCTTCCTGGAACTGCAGGAACTTCGAGCCCGTCGACGCCAGCGGCAGGCCGCGGATCGAATAGCTGGCATTGCCCTCGCCGCTCACCGCCTCGGCACGGACGCCCGGGATGTTGCGGAGAATCTCGGCGAGCGAGCGTGCGCCGAAGAGCTCGATCTGCTCGTCCTTGAGCGAGCTGGTCGAAATAGCGCTGTCGAGGACGTCGCGGCCCTTGGCGACGCCGGTCGAGAAGACTTCCTTCTTGGGTGCCTTGCCGGCTTCCTGGGCGGGCGCGGCGGCCTCGGCCTCGGTTCCGGTCTTTGGCGTGTCCGAAGCCGCGACCGTGCTGGCGAAGGCCGGCGCCGCGAGCGCGAGCGGCGCAGCAGCCAGGAAAAGGTAACCCCGTTTCATTCTATGCTCCCGAGAGAATTATGCTGATCCGTTATAGGATGACCGCGGGGAGCAGGTTCGATGTGGGGAACCTTTTGATGGTAAACTGATGTAAAGACAGCAGAAGTTGGAGCGACCGCCAGCCGGCCGAAAAGCGCCGCGCTTGGGCCAACCGACATTCATCCTCTCCCCTTGATAGGGGAGAGGATAGCGGAGCTTGGCAGCTTGCTGCCTAGCGCAGCTTGGAGAGGGGTAGAGCGGAGCGCAGCTCCGCGCGGCTGCTTTGCAGCCGCACCCCCTCACCCAGCTCCGACTAAGCCTCTGCTTCGCAGAGACTAAGTCTGCGCAACCCTCTCCCCCTTCGGGGGCGAGGGAAAAAGAGGCTGAATGTCGATCAGCTCAGCCCTTCAGCGTCGCCACCAGCGCATCCGCCGCGCGGCGGACCTGTTCCCAGACCGCGTCGAAATCGGTCGCGGAGCCGTAATAGGGATCGGGCACCGATTGCCCGGCGCAACCGGGGACATGGTCCATCAGCAGCCCGACCCGCGCGGTGCTCCGCGCCGGCGCCATCGCCAGCAGGTCGCGCAGATTCCGCGGGTCCAGCGCTAGGATGAGGTCGAAGCCGGTGAAGTCCGCACCCCGCACGGCTCGCGCGCGCTTGCCCGAGATGTCGATCCCGTGGCGCAGCGCCACTGCCTGGCTGCGCGGATCGGGCGGGTTGCCGGCGTGCCAATCGCCGGTCCCCGCCGACTCCGCCACTGCGTCGAGGCCTCCGCGCATCGCCGCGTCGCGGAACGCCGCCTCGGCCAGCGGCGAGCGGCAGATATTGCCCAGGCACACGAACAGCAATGACGGCGGACGCAACGGAAATCCCCTCTTTCGTAAACGCGGTATGCTCTGCTAGCCTCATGAAAACATAGAGCGGGAGAGAATGGATGGCCAGTTCGAGCGCTGCCCCGGCCGATCGCAAGGCCGGGCCCTATGCCTGGTACGTCCTGATCGTACTCTTCCTCGTCTATGCCCTCAATTTCATCGATCGCCAGATCCTGACGATCCTCGCCCCCCACATCCGCCGCGACCTCGGGCTCAGCCATGCCGATATCGGCTTCCTCTACGGCACCGCCTTCGGCGTCTTCTACGCCTTGTTCGGTATCCCGCTCGGCCGCCTCGCCGACAGTTGGCACCGCGTGCGGCTGATGACGATCGGACTCGCGCTCTGGTCGACGATGACTGCGCTTTCGGGCCTGTCGCGCAACGGCCTCCAGCTCGCCGCGGCGCGGATCGGCGTCGGCGTCGGCGAGGCGACCGCCAGCCCCTCGGCCTATTCGCTGATCTCGGACTGGTTCCCCAAGCGCCAGCGCGCCACCGCGCTCGCCATCTATTCGGCGGGCATCTATTTCGGCGGCGGCTTCTCGCTGTTCGTGGGCGGCGCGATCGTCGATTGGTGGAACGCGGCCTATCCCGCCAACCCGCCGTTCGGGCTGGTCGGCTGGCAGGCGGCGTTCATGGCGGTCGGCCTGCCCGGCCTGCTCCTCGCGCTCTGGGTGCTGACCCTGCGCGAGCCGATGCGCGGCCAGTCCGAAGGGCTGATGGCACCGCCCCACCCTGCCCCGTTCCGCAGCTTCCTCGAAGACCTGCTGACGATCATCCCGCCGCTCACGCTGGTCGGCGCGGCGCGCGTCGGCGCATCGGCACTGCTCCGCAACCTGGTAGCGCTCGCGTTGGTCGCCGCTGCGATCTACGCGCTGGTCCGGCTCGGTGAGCCGCTGCCGCAATGGCTCGCGGTCGGCATCGGCGTCTATGCCGTCTACAGCTGGTCGGCGGCGCTGCGTCACCGCGACGTTCCCACCTTCAAGCTGATCCTCGGCACCCCCGCCTTCCTCGCGGTGGTGCTCGCCTACGGCCTCAACGCCTTCCTCGCTTATGCCGTGGCGGGCCTCGCCCCCAGCTATGCCGCGCAGGTCTTCGGCGTCACCAGCCGCGAGGCGGGGCTGATGATCGGCGGCCCCGCGATCCTCGGCGGCTTCCTGGGCGTGACCTTGGGCGGGATAGCCGCCGATCGCCTGCGCCGGCGCTGGGCTTCGGGCCGGATCATGGTCATCCTGTTCGGCAGCCTCGCGCCCGTGCCGACGCTGGTGATCGCCTTCACCACCGCCGACAAGGCGCTGTTCTACGCGATGCTGCCGGTCACCCAGGTCTTCGCGAGCTGCGCGCTCGGCGCGGCCGCGGCGGCGACGCAGGACCTGGTCCTGCCCCGCATGCGCGGCACGGCGACCGCCGCCTTCTTCATCGGCACCACGCTGATCGGCCTCGCCTTGGGACCGTATCTGGCGGGCCGCGTCGCCGATCTCACCGGCAGCCTCTCGACCGGCATCCTCTCGCTGCTGCTGACGCTGCCGCTCGCGGTCGCCGCCGCGATCGCCGCCTTCCGCCTCGTCCCCGCCGCCGAGGCGACGCGCGAGGAGCGCGCGCGGGCGGCGGGGGAGCCGCTTTAAGACTTCAGACTCCCCTCCCTGCTTGCAGGGAGGGGTTGGGGGTGGGTGCGCGCGTCTGCGCGCCCAGAAAGACTCTCTCCTGCTCGGCTAGACAGCAGCGGGCGAGGCATCGAGCCTCGCCCGCTGCTAGACCCACCCCTTACCCCTCCCTTTCAGGGAGGGGCTTTAGAAGTGAATTGGTTGTCAGCCCTCCACCCACTCCGCCCGCGCGATCCCCTGTGCATAGAGCAGCGCCGTCAGATCGCCATGATCGATGCGCGCGCCTGCCGCGGCCGCCACGATCGGCTTGGCGTGATAGGCGACGCCCAGCCCCGCCTGGCGGATCATCGCAAGGTCGTTCGCCCCATCGCCGACCGCCATCGACGCCTCGGCCGCCAGCCCCAGCTCGGTAAGCGCGCCAAGCAGGGTGGTCTCCTTGGTGCCGCTATCGACGATCGGCTTGGCGACGGTGCCGGTCAGCCGCGCGTCGCCGATCTCGAGGACGTTGGCGATTACCCGGTCGAAGCCGATCTCGGCCCCCACCGGCTCGGCGAAGCGCGTGAACCCGCCCGAGACGAGGATCGTCGTCGCACCCCGCGCGCGCATCGTCCGCACCAGCGCCTTCGCGCCCGGCATCAGCCTGACCCGCTCGGCGAGGCAGCGATCGATCGCGCTTTCCTCGAGGTCCTTGAGCAACGCCACCCGCGCGTCGAGCGCTTCCGCGAAGTCGAGCTCGCCGCGCATAGCACGCTCGGTCACTTCGGCGATCTGCGCCTTGATCCCGGCATAATCGGCGAGCTCGTCGATGCATTCGACCGTGATCATCGTCGAATCCATGTCGGCGACGAGCAGCTTCTTCGCGCGATTCGCCTCCGGCTGCACGATCACGTCGGTCGCCGGGAACGCACCCTCCAGCGCGGCCCGCGCCGCGCCCGGATCCGACGCAAATGGCAGGTCCGCCGCCTTGCCCTCGTCGAGCCAGCGCCACGCTCCCGGCGCGCAATCGACACCTGCGAGCCGATCGGCCGCCTCGGAAAGCTGCCCCGCGCTGAGACCGTCTGCTACAAGCGTCGCGATGTACACACCAAACCCCTTGCTGAAGGACCATCCTCTCCCCGTTCGTGCTGAGCCTGTCGAAGCACCGTTCTTCGCTTCGCCTGCGGCACGAGAGGAAAGCCGCCCTTCGACAAGCTCAGGGCGAACGGAGGTTGGTCGATGACCGACCTGCCAACGGTGGCGCTCATCGCAGGGCCGACGGCGAGCGGCAAGTCCGCGCTCGCGCTCGCGCTCGCCGAAAAGCATCGCGGCACCGTGATCAACGCCGATTCGATGCAGGTCTATGCCGATCTCCGCATCCTCACCGCACGCCCGACGCGCGACGAGGAGATGCGCGTGCCGCACCGGCTGTTCGGCCATATCGACGGCGCCGATCCCTATTCGGCGGCGCGCTGGGCGATCGAGGCGCGCGCGGCGATCGCCGAGGCGCATCATGCGGGGCGGCTGCCGATCCTCGTCGGCGGCACCGGCCTCTATCTGCGCACGCTGATCGAGGGGATCGCACCGGTGCCCGAGATCGACCCCGCGGTGCGCAGCGCGGTGCGCGCATTGCCCGTCGCCGAGGCGCATGCGCAGCTCGCCGCCGCCGATCCGGAGGCCGCCGCCCGGCTCAACGCCACCGACACGACGCGCGTCGCCCGCGCGCTCGAAGTGGTGCGCGCGACCGGAAAGCCGCTCGCTTATTGGCAGAAGCAGCGCGTCGGTGGCATCGCGGAGGAGATCCACCTCGCCCCGCTGATCCTCCTCCCCGACCGCGACTGGCTTGGCCAGCGCATCGACGCGCGCTTCGCCGAGATGCTCGAAGCCGGCCGCAGCGAAGCCAAGGCGCTGCTCGCCCGCACCGATATCCCCGCCGACGCCCCCGTGCTCCGCGCGATCGGCATCCCCGAATTGCGCGCATTGTTTGCGGGCGAGAGCGATCTGGTGCAGGCTGCCGCCGCCGGCACGCTCGCCACCCGGCAATATGCCAAAAGGCAATATACCTGGTTCCGCCGCCAGCCGCCCGCCGACTGGGAGCGAATGAGCGAGACAGAAACGAACGACAGACTAGATAGAATTGAAACTAAATTTCATTTATAGTGCTTGACGAGCCATTTTATTGCCAGTAGCAGCGCCCCTCCGGCGGTGCTATGGCGCATCGCAACATAGGAGGCCGAAGTGACCGAGAAGAGCGGAGCAGACATCCTGATCGAGGCGCTGACCGACCTCGGTGTGGAAGTCATCTTCGGCTATCCCGGCGGCGCGGTACTCCCGATCTACGACGCGATCTTCAAGCAGGACCGTATCCGCCACATCCTCGTCCGCCACGAGCAGGCCGCGACCCATGCCGCCGAGGGCTATGCCCGCTCGACCGGCAAGCCCGGCGTCGTGCTCGTCACCTCGGGCCCCGGCGCGACCAACGCGGTCACCGGGATCACCGACGCGCTGATGGATTCGATCCCGATGGTCGTGATCACCGGCCAGGTCCCCACCGCGCTGATCGGCACCGATGCGTTCCAGGAGGCCGACACGGTCGGCATCACGCGGCACTGCACCAAGCACAACTACCTCGTGAAGGAGCCCGAGACGCTCGGCAGCATCATCCACGAGGCGTTCCACATCGCCACCTCGGGCCGCCCGGGCCCGGTGGTCGTGGACATCCCCAAGGACGTCCAGGTCGCGACCGCACGCTACGAGGCGCCGGGGCCGATCCAGCACAAGACCTATCGCCCCCAGACCCAGCCCGACGCGGCGAAGATCCAGGAAGCGGTCGACATGCTCGCCGCCGCCGAGCGCCCGGTCTTCTACACCGGCGGCGGGATCATCAATTCGGGGCCCGAAGCCTCGCGGCTGCTGCGCGAGCTCGCCGAGATCACCGGCGCGCCGGTCACCTCGACCTTGATGGGCCTGGGCGCCCTGCCCGCTTCGTCGGACCAGTGGCTCGGCATGCTCGGCATGCACGGCACCTACGAAGCCAATTGGGCGATGAACAAGGCCGATCTGATCATCGCCTTCGGCTCGCGCTTCGACGATCGCGTCACCGGCCGGCTCGACGCCTTCGCGCCCAACTCGCGCAAGGTGCATATCGACATCGACCGCTCGTCGGTGAACAAGAATGTCCGCGTCGACCTTCCGATCATCGCCGATGTCGGCGTGGCGCTCAGCGAGATGATCGCCTGCTGGAAGGCGCGCGGGCACCCCAAGCCCGACCTCACCGAATGGTGGAACCGGATCAACGGCTGGCGCCAGACCCGCTGCCTCGATTTCGAGGAGAAGGGCGACGCGATCATGCCGCAGCGTGCGATCCGGGCGCTGTACGAGGCGACGAAGCACCGCGCGCCGATCATCACCACCGAGGTCGGCCAGCACCAGATGTGGGCCGCGCAGCATTTCGGCTTCGAATCGCCCAACAAGTGGCTGACGTCGGGCGGTCTCGGCACGATGGGCTACGGCCTGCCCGCCGCGATCGGCGCGCAGCTCGGCAATCCGGACGCGCTGGTGATCGACATCGCCGGCGAGGCCTCGATCCAGATGAACATCCAGGAGCTGGCGACCGCCACGCAGTATCGCCTGCCGGTCAAGATCTTCATCCTCAACAACGAATATATGGGGATGGTCCGCCAGTGGCAGGAGCTGACCTATCAGTCGCGCTATTCGGAGAGCTATTCTGACGCGCTGCCCGATTTCGTGAAGCTCGCCGAGGCCTATGGCTGGAAGGGCATTAGGATCGAGGGCCGGCAGGAGCTCGATCCGGGGATTAGCGAGATGCTCGCCTATGACGGCCCCGTGCTCGTCGATTGCCGCGTGGCCAAGCTCGCCAATTGCTTCCCGATGATCCCGTCGGGCGCCGCCCATACCGAAATGCTGCTCCAGGCCGCCGAAGTCTCCGGCGAAATGGACGACGAAGCCAAGGCACTGGTCTGATCCCATGCACATCAAGGAAGAGCAAAAAGAGCGGCACACGCTCGCCGTTCTGGTCGACAACGAGCCGGGTATCCTCGCCCGGATCGCGGGCCTGTTCACCGCGCGCGGCTACAATATCGAGAGCCTCACCGTGTCGGAGATCACCGAGGACGATCGAATTAGCCGCATCACCATCGTGACCTCGGCCTCGGCGCCGGTGATGGAGCAGATCATCGCGCAGCTCGAGCGCCTCGTGCCGGTGCACAAGGTGACCGACCTCACCGCCTTCGGCCCGCATGTCGAGCGCGAGCTCGCTCTGGTGAAGGTGGCCGGGACCGGCGACCACCGGATCGAGGCGCTGCGCCTCGCCGAAGTCTATCGCGCCCGCGTCGTCGACGCGACGATCGGCAGCTTCGTGTTCGAGGTCACCGGCGGATCGGAGAAGATCGACAAGTTCGTCGAGCTGATGCGCGAAGTCGGCCTGGTCGAAGTCGCCCGCACCGGCGTGGTTGCAATTTCACGGGGCAAGGAAGCCGCGTAATTTTAACCGTCACCCCCGCGAAAGCGGGGGCCCATCTCCTGCACTGGCCGCGCGCAACACGACTGTTGTCGGGCTTGGCACGCACGGGAGATGGGTCCCCGCTTTCGCGGGGATGACGATCGGAAAGGAAGAGAAATGAAAGTCTATTACGATCGCGACGCCGATCTGAACCTGATCACCGGCAAGAAGATCGCCATCCTCGGCTATGGTTCGCAGGGCCATGCCCATGCCCAGAACCTCCGTGATTCCGGCGTCAAGGAAGTCGCGATCGCGCTCCGCCCGGGCTCGCCCTCGGCGGTCAAGGCGGAGGACGCCGGCTTCAAGGTGATGAGCAACAAGGAAGCGGCCGGCTGGGCCGACATCCTGATGATCCTCGCGCCCGACGAGCACCAGGCCGGCATCTGGGACGCGGACATCAAGGGCAACATGAAGCCCGGCGCCGCGCTCGCCTTCGCGCACGGCCTCAACGTGCATTTCGGCCTGATCGAGCCGCCCGCGGACATCGACGTGATCATGATCGCGCCCAAGGGCCCCGGCCACACCGTGCGCAGCGAGTATAAGCGCGGCGGCGGCGTGCCCTGCCTGATCGCGATCCACCAGGACGCCTCGGGCAACGCCCACGACGTCGCGCTTGCCTATGCCTCGGGCGTCGGCGGCGGCCGCTCGGGCATCATCGAGACCAATTTCCGCGAGGAATGCGAGACCGATCTGTTCGGCGAGCAGGCCGTGCTCTGCGGCGGCATCACCCACCTGATCCAGGCGGGCTTCGAGACCCTGGTCGAGGCCGGCTACGCCCCCGAAATGGCCTATTTCGAGTGCCTCCACGAGACCAAGCTGATCGTCGACCTGCTCTATGAGGGCGGCATCGCCAACATGCGCTACTCGATCTCGAACACGGCCGAATATGGCGACATCGTCACCGGCCCGCGCATCATCACCGACGAGACCAAGGCCGAGATGAAGCGCGTCCTCGCCGACATCCAGTCGGGCCGCTTCGTCAAGAACTTCGTCCTCGACAACCGCGCCGGCCAGCCCGAGCTCAAGGCCAGCCGCAAGGCCGCCGCGGCGCACCCGATCGAGCAGGTCGGCAGCGAGCTCCGCGCGATGATGCCGTGGATCAGCGCCAACAAGCTGGTCGACAAGGACAAGAACTGACGGACGGGTGGGGACCGGTATTCGGCAGCGCATACCGGCTCCCCACCGTCACCCCCGCGAAAGCGGGGGCCCATCTCCGCAGCTTTCCAATATCGCTACCGGAGCGATTTGTTCCTCGTCCGGGAGATGGGCCCCCGCTTTCGCGGGGGTGACGAGCTAGGGTGCGGTCACCTCCCCCATCGCAGGGATGGCTTTGGGTCCGGTTTTGGATAGATTCCCCGGCACCAACCAGGGGACCCAAATGCCCGAACAAACCGAAGGCCGCGCCGGCGTGACCCGCGTCGAGGCCTATTCCGACGCCGTCATCGCGATCATCGTCACGATCATGGTGCTCGAGATGCACGCGCCCGAGGAGCCCGGCTGGGGCCACCTCCTCCATCTCTGGCCGGTATTCGTCTCCTATGCGCTCAGCTTCGCCTATGTCTCGATCTACTGGGTCAACCACCACCGGCTGTTCCACCACGCCACCCGCGTGACCAACGGCCTGCTCTGGTCGAACATCACCCTGATCTTCGCGCTGTCGTTGATCCCGTTCGGCACCGCCTATCTGGGCGAACAGGTCTTCAGCCGCGACGCGACCCTCCTCTACATGGGCATCATGCTGCTGCCGAGCTTCGCCTATATGTGGCTCCAGCGCACGATCCGGCGCACCGGCAGCCAGTCCGAGGAGGCACGCGCCTATCACCGCCTCGCGCTGCGCAAGGGCATGGCGGCGAGCATTGTCTACGCCTCGGGCATCGCGCTCACCTTCGTCTCGCCCGCGCTCGGCCTCGCCTGCGCAGCGCTCGTCGCGATCTTCTGGTGCCTGCCCGCCAGCGCGCTCGACCATCTGTTCGAACGCTGAAGCCGCCTCGGCCAAGGTCCATTGCTGTCATCCCGGAAGCCAATTTTCTCCAAATCTCTGATTTGGTCAGAAAATTGAGCTGTCCGGGATCCACCGTGAGGCAATGGTCTGGTGGAGAGGTGGATCCCGGACAGTAAGGCTTTCCAACGGAAAACCTTGGCGGTTTTCCGGGAAAGCCTAACTTCCGGGATGACGGGTTTGGAACCCGCGTTGACCGAACCTCAGAAGCCGAAGCGGACCCGCGCGCCGTAGAAGCGCGGCAGACCAGGATAGGCGGCGTAATTGCCGGTCTGCTCGGGCACCGCGAAGCCGGTGATATGATAATATTGGTTGGTGGCGTTCTCGACGAAGATCTCGCCGCGCCACTTGCCGTCGCTGGACTGGACGCCGACGGCAGCGTTGATCAGCGCATAGCCCGGGTTGAACAGCGTGGTGCGGCCCGTCGCCGGATCGGGGTTGCTCGAGGGGATGGTGACCTCGCTATTGTAGCGCATGTCGACATGGACGAGGCCGTTGATCCCGTCGGTCAGCCTCGGGGTCCAGGTGGTCGCGATCGTCACCGTGTGCTCGGGCTGGTTGTTGAACTGCCTGCCTTCCTGGCCCTGCAGCGGCGTGCCCGTGAAGTCGTTGCTGTCGGAATATTTGGCGCTGATGTAGCTGTAGCCAAGCTGGAAGGTCAGGTCGCGCGCCGGCCGGATCGTCGATTCGATCTCGACGCCCTTGCTGATGCTCTTCGCGACATTCTGCACCACGAAGTTGTTGCCCGAGAAGACCAGCGACTGGAGGTTGTAGAAGTTCATGTAGAACGCCGCGACATTCAGCGTGAACGCGCGGCTCGGGCTCGCCTTGAAGCCGATCTCATAGGCGTCGTTGGTCTCGGCACCGAAGCGCAGGTCCGATCCCTGCGCGCCGTTGCCGCCGAGCAGCACCGAATCGAACGTCGCCTGGTCGAGATTGTAGCCGCCCGACTTGTAGCCATGGTCGAAGCTCGCATAAGCGAGCAGCTTGTCCGAGAATTTGTAGGCGAGCTTGGCGGTGCCGGTGATCTCGTTGTCGGTGAAATCGTCCTGGTAATTGCCGTTGAACTCGCTGTTCACCGCCGGGTTGCAGCTCAGCAGGAACAGATTGTTGAACAGGCCGAGCTGGCGCAGCACGTTGGCATAAGCGGTAGCCGCCGGATTGCCCGCGCGGACCTGGTCGAAGAAGCCGCAGCTGCCGAGATTGTTGTTGATCGAGGCAGTCATGTCCTTCTTCTCGTGGTTCCAGCGCGCACCGAGCGTCACCGAGAGCTTGTCGGTCACATTGATGATGTTGTGCGTGAACAATGCGAAGGCGTTGGTCTTGACCCGGAAATCGTCGGGATTGTTGCCCTGGCCCGCAACGGCGCCCGGGAGCGGGCTTGCGGCGAGCGCGGCAAGGCCCGGGATCGGCGTCGACGGGAAGCCCGGAATGACGCAGAGGCCTGCGGGCGCGGTGCCCGCCTGGGCGCGGAAGCAGCCGACCAGCGGCGCGAGCCTGGCGCCATAGACCGCGGTCAGCGCCGGAAGCGAGTTCGGAACCGCGGGGTTCAGGAACACCGCACCGGGGGTCGGCACCGTCGGGCCGAGCGATCCGAAGAACTGGACCGATCCGCCGAAGGACGGCCCGGCCAGCGCGTTGAAGATCGAGTCGACATAGCGATTGCCGTCATTGCCGATCTGCACGACGTCGCGCAGCTTGTTGGTCTCGTTCAGGTAGAAGCCGCCGATCAGCCAGTCGAGCTTGCCGCCGAACGCCGAGCCCTGGAGGCGCAGTTCCTGCGTGAAGTCGGTGAGCTCGTTGCGATAGCCGTCGCGATAGGCGCGATCGATGCCCGAGAAATCGATGTCCTGGTTCCGGATCACGCGCCAGTCGCGATAGGCGGTGATCGAGGTCAGCTTGGTGCTGCCCAGATCCCAGTTGAGCTCGCCCGAGAAGCCCCAGTCGCGCACCTTCTCGGCATAGTCGCGGTTGGGCGATATCGCCATGCGCCGTTCGAGCGGCATCTGGCTGAAGTTGAGCTGCGTGGTGCTGCCGTTGGGGAAGGGCCGCGTGATACCGGGCGTGAAGTACAGCCCGTCAAGGCCCTGCGCCGCTGCCACCCCTTCGATCACGCCCGCAAGGCTGCCACGCACCGCCGATACCGCGCCGCAGCATTGCTCGTCGGTCTCGTAATAATCGCCGATCAGGCGGAAGGTGATGTCGCCGGTGTCGAGCAGCGCCTGGCCGCGGACGTTCCACCGGTTGATGTCGTTGATCGCGCGCTCGCTGTTGACGTCCTCGATATAGCCGTCGCGCTTGCGATAGCCCGCGTCGAGGCGCAGCGCGAGCGACTGGCTGACCGGGCCGGTGATCGCGCCCTTCACGCCATAGGCGCCGTAATTGCCGACCATGCCCTCGGCATAGCCGCCCAGTTCGAACTGCGGCTGCGCGGTGAAGATGCTGAGCGCGCCGGCCGAGGTGTTGCGGCCGAACAGTGTGCCCTGCGGGCCGCGCAGCACTTCGACGCGCTCGAGCTCGGGAAGCTCGGCGATGGCGACGCCCGCGCGGGCGCGGAACACGCCGTCGATGAACACGCCCACGGCGGGCTCGAAGCCGGGATTGTCGCCGCCGGTGGTGATGCCGCGGAGATAGATGGTGGTGCCGGTGGCCGAGGATTGCCCGGTCGAGCTCTGCAGCGAAGGCGCGAGCTGCTCGAGGTCGCGGACATTCTCGACGCCCGCATTCTGCAGCAGCTCCGGCCCGATCGCGGTGATCGCGATCGGCACGTCCTGCACCGTCTCGTTGCGCCGCGTCGCGGTGACGACGATCTCGTTCGCGCCCTGATAGTCGTCCGCCTGGCTTTCGTCTGGGGCGGGAGCCGCGGTGGTGGTGGCGGTTTCCTGCGCGAACGCGGGCGTGGCCATGAGCAAAGTGAGTGCCGTCGCTGCGAGCAAATCGAGCTTCTTCATGGGATAAATCCCCCCCTCTCCTGACGCGTCCCCGATATCCGGTGTCGGCGTTGCTTTTATTACGCATGCAACTAACGCTGCATTTTTGAAGCCGTCAACGGGGATGCGGCGCGGAACTCCGCGGTTTAGCGTCGTTTTCTGTGAAGCGGTACGGATGGGCAACAGGTCCGGCGCGACGAAGCGCCGCATGCCGTAGCGTAAATTGGTTCAAGGCTGGGAAGGACGGGCGAATGACGGAAAATCACGATCCTGGGGAAGATGGCGACCTGGTCGCCTCGCCCGCCAAGATCGCCGTGCCCGAGCATGTCGCCGAAGCGATCCGCACGCTGATCCGCTGGTCCGGCGACGACCCCACGCGCGAGGGCCTGATCGATACCCCCCAGCGCGTCGCGCGCGCCTGGAAGGAATATTGCCAGGGCTATGGCGAGGATCCCGCGCATCACCTTTCCCGCGTGTTCGAGGAAGTGGGCGGCTATGACGAGATCGTGCTGCTGAAGGGCATTCCGTTCCAGTCGCATTGCGAGCACCACATGGCGCCGATCATCGGCACGGCCTCGATCGCCTATCTCCCGAAGGACCATGTCGTCGGCATCTCCAAGCTCGCGCGCGTGCTCCATGCCTTTGCGCGCCGGCTGCAGGTCCAGGAGCGCCTCACCGCCGAAGTGGCGGACTGCATCTGGCGGGAGCTCGAGCCCGTGGGCGTCGCGGTGGTGATCGAGGCCAGCCACGCCTGCATGACCGCGCGCGGCGTGCGCACCCCCGGCGTGGGCATGGTCACCAGCCGGATGATGGGCGTGTTCCGCGAGGACGAGCGCAGCCGGCAGGAAGTGCTCAAGCTGATGGGTTATTGATGCGGGTCCTGGTGACCGGCGGGGCGCGGCGGATCGGCGCGGGAATCGCGCGCCGCCTCGCGCTCAGGGGCCATGCCGTCGCGATCCACCATCACCACGCGCCGGACGAGGCCGAGGCATTGCGCGAGGCGATCGCCGCGGCCGGCGGCACGGCCTGCGTCGTGTCGGGCGAGCTCGCCGATGCCGCCACCGCTCCCGCGCTGATCGCCGCGGCGCGCGAGGGGCTGGGCGGGCCGGTCGACGGACTGGTCAACAACGCCTCGCAATTCGCCTTCGACGCGCTGCCGCTCGCCGATTTCGCGCTGCTCGACCGGCATATGCGCGTCAATCTCGGCGCGCCGGTCGCACTCGCCTCGGCGCTCGCGGCGCAGGACGATCTGGGCGAAGGCGCGGTGGTCAATCTGCTCGACCAGAAGGTCGCGAACCTCAACCCTGACTTCTTCACCTATACCTGCAGCAAGGCCGCGCTCGCCGCCGCGACGGAGATGCTGGCGCAGGCGCTGGGCCCGCGGATCCGCGTCAACGCGGTCTCGCCCGGCCTCACCCTCCCCAGCCTCGACCAGACGCCCGAGCAATTCGCGGAGCATGCCCGCCAGAACCTGCTCCAGCGCCCGGTCGCGCTCGACGACGTCGCCGCGGCGGTCGAGCATCTGCTCACCGCGCGCAGCATCACCGGCCAGAACGTCTTCGTCGATTGCGGCCAGCGCTTCCTGCCGCGCGACGGCGACGTGATGTTCGAAGGCCGCGCGCGGCCCCATGGCTGAGTACACGATCCTGCTCGAGGGCCTCGAGCTCCGCATCGGCCTCGGCATCCACCCGCACGAGCGCGCCGCGCCGCAGCGCGTGACGCTCGACGTCGCGATGACCTGCGCCTATCCGGAGCCCCCCGAGGACCGGATCCATGCGGTGGTCGACTATGACTTCCTGCGCGAACGCATCCACGCGCTCGCGGCCTCGCGGCACATCGAGCTCCAGGAAACCCTGTGCGACGAAGTCGCCGCGCTCGCCCTCGCCGATCCCCGGGTCGTCCGCGTCCGCGTCCGCTCGATGAAGCTCGACATCTATCCCGACGCACGGATCGGTTGCGAGATAACCCGAAGCCGCTGAGGCGAAGCGCGTCGCGACCGGGGCGAACGACCCTCGCTGTCATTGCCCGGTAACCACATCGGCGCAGCCTTGTCCTGGCGGCGGGGGCTGAGTCGAGGAGACGAGCTATGACCGACACGGAAATCGGGAACGACACGGAAATCGCGACCGACGAGACCGAGGCGCTGATCGCATCGAACAAGGTCGAGGGCACCGCCGTCTACGACGAGGATGGCGAGAAGCTCGGCTCGATCTACAACTTCATGGTCGACAAGGTCTCGGGCCAGGTCGAATATGCCGTGCTCCAGTTCGGCGGCGTGTTCGGGCTCGGCAGCGACTATTATCCGCTGCCCTGGGACAAGCTGACCTACGATACCGAGCAGGGCGGCTATGTCGTCGACGTCGACAAGGAAACCCTCGAAGCCGCCCCCCGCTACACCGCCGAGGAACCGCCCGCCTATGACCAGGCCTATGGCGAGCGCGTCTACGGCTATTACGGCCTGAGCTATCCGTGATCTGCTAAGACGTATCGACTTTCAGGCGAGCGAGGCCCTTCAATCCTCCCCCGCAAGGGGGAGGTGGCACGCGCAGCGTGACGGAGGGGGCGGAACCATTGTGCTCCATTGGAGAGGACGCTGCTTACCTCCCCCTCCGACGCCTTCGGCGCCACCTCCCCCTGGCGGGGGAGGATTATCTAGGCCCGGTTCGCCGCGCTCAGCACCGCGCGCACCGAGGCGGTCGCGATATCCGCGTCGATCCCGACCCCGAACACCGTCCGCCCGTCCTCGGTCCGGCATTCGACATAGGCCGCCGCCTGGGCGTCCGCGCCATGGCCGATCGCATGCTCGCTGTAATCGACCACGTCGAGCGACGGCCCCGTCGTGCCCGCAAGCGCGTCGATCACGCCCGAAATCAGGCCGTTGCCGCGCCCCGAGATCGACTGCTCGGCGCCATCGATGGCGATGCGGCCGACGAACACGCGCTGCCCCGCCGCGCCCGATTCCTCGTAATCGACCAGGGCGATGCGGTCGCCCTCGCCCGGCAGGTACACCTGCTCGAACTTCTGCCGGATATCGGCGGCGTTCAGCTCGCGGCTGGTCTCGTCCGCCAGCGCCTGGACATGGCGAGAGAAGTCCGCCTGCATCCTTTTGGGCAGCTTGAGCCCGCGATCCTGCTCGAGCACCCAGGCGACGCCGCCCTTGCCCGACTGCGAGTTGACCCGGATCACCGCCTCATAGTCGCGGCCGAGATCCTTGGGATCGATCGGCAGATAGGGCACGTCCCACAGCTCGTCGTTGCGCGCTTCCTGCGCCGCGAAGCCCTTCTTGATCGCGTCCTGGTGGCTGCCCGAAAAGGCCGTGAACACCAGTTCGCCGGCATAGGGATGCCGCGGGTGGACGGGCAGCTGGTTGCAATATTCGACCGTCTGGATGACCTCGTCGATGTCCGAGAAGTTCAGCCCCGGATCGACGCCCTGCGTGTACATGTTGAGCGCCAGCGTCACGAGATCGACATTGCCGGTGCGCTCGCCATTGCCGAACAGGCAGCCCTCGACGCGGTCCGCGCCCGCCAGCAGCCCCAGCTCGGACGCCGCGACGCCGGTGCCGCGGTCGTTGTGCGTGTGCAGGCTGATCACCACGCTGTCGCGGTTGCGGATGTTGCGCCCGAACCATTCGATCTGGTCGGCATAGACGTTGGGCGTCGCCGCCTCGACCGTCGCCGGCAGGTTGAGGATCAGCGGCTTCTCGGGCGTGGGGCGGAGGATCTCCATCACCGCCTCGCAGACCTCGACCGAGAAATCGAGCTCGGCGGTCGAGAAGGTCTCGGGGCTGTATTCGAAATGCCAGTCGGTATCGGGCTGCTTCGCCGCCTCGTCGCGCAGCACCTTGGCGCCCGCCACCGCGATCTCGCGGATCTCGTCGCGGCTCATCCCGAACACGATGCGGCGCCACGCGGGCGACACGGCGTTGTAGAGATGGACGATCGCCTTCTTCGCGCCCTTCAGGCTCTGGAAGCTCGTCTCGATCAGATCCTGCCGCGACTGGGTGAGCACCTGGACGATCACATCGTCGGGGATGCGACCCTCGCGCACCAGCCCCGAGATGAAGTCGAACTCGGTCGCGCCCGCGCTGGGAAAGCCGACCTCGATCTCCTTGACGCCGACCTTCACCAGCAGATCGAAGAAGCGCTGCTTCTTCTCGCCGTCCATCGGATCGATCAGCGCCTGGTTCCCGTCGCGCATGTCGGTGGAGAGCCAGCGCGGCGGCTGGGTGATCGTCCGGCTCGGCCATTGCCGGTCGGGCAGGGCCACCTGCGGGAAGGGACGGTATTTTACGCTCGGGTCGCGCAACATGGGTGCCTCTCAAGGGATCGCGGACGCGCCGTAGCGCGTGCCAAGTCATGCTGGAAGTTCTGCTCGGCCTTAGGCCATTTGCCCTTAGACCATTTGCCCTTAGAGACCTGCGCGCGCAGCGGTTCGGCCCCTAAGGGCGGATAAGTCGCAGAAGGCGCAGCGCGTTCGTCACGGCGCCCTTATTAGCGGGCGCGGCGATTTTGTCCACCATCGTTGATCTACGGTAGGCGAAAGCAAGGATTTCCGCCCGCTTATGCGTCAGTCTATGCGCCGGCCTATGCGGTGGTGTTCGCCACTGCCTCGGCATCCACTGCATTGTCCGTGGCATTGTCCTCGACCGCCTCGTCCGCGGCGGCAGGCGTTTCGACGGGCGTTTCGCTCGCCTTGGGGCTGGGCGTCGCGACGATCTCGGCCATGGGCGGCGGATCGGAATAGTTGGCGCCAGTGGTGCCGCCACCTCCGCAGCCCGCCAGCGCCAGCAATCCCCCGACCAGCAGCAATCGCATCGCATCCCCCTCTCAGAGCAGCGCTGATAGCATGCGTCCGCGCGCGCATCCATCGGCTCTCGCGCTTTCCGCCGAGGCGGCCATCGAACGCGACGAAGCGTTCCGGAAGCGCAACTTCGGCCCCTATTTCGGCTTTAACATCTGTAATTATTCGATAAATTGCAGAAAGAAGCGCTTGAGCAGAGGTTATCGCGCGTGCTGGAAACCACCTGGGGGCGCCCCGCCAAGGCAAACTGCTCTCTAGACAGACGCGCGATACCAATATCAAAGGGCGTCAGGTGCGTGCATCCAGGCACGAACCAACAGTACATCGTCGCAAGCGACTACGGCAGGAAGACTTCGCACGAGCCGGCGGCGCTGACGAGGGAATAGCCCGGAAACGGGTGCGAACAGGAGAAGAGAGAATGGCCGATACTAAAGCAGCTGGTGGAGCACGTGGTGGCATCGCCAAGCCGGTGACGCCTTCGCCGGAGCTGGCCGCGATCGTCGGCACCGCCGATCTGCCCCGCAGCGAGATCGTCAGCAAGATGTGGGATCACATCAAGAAGAACAACCTCCAGAACCCTGAAAACAAGCGGGAAATTCTGGCGGACGACAAGCTCGAGAAGATCTTCGGCGCCAAGAAGGTGACGATGTTCGAAATGAACAAGCACATCTCGAAGCACGTCAAGTAAGGCTGCCGCCGGCACGCGCCGGCGCACCTCACGGAGCAAAAGCGGGGCGGGTCTCGAACGAGGCCCGCCCCGTTTCCGTTGGGCCGCAGCGGGGCAGCGAAATCGGCTCCCGGGCAGGCGAAGGAGAAGCGGATCCGGCCGATATCCGGCGCCGCGATTCCCGACTCGCCGGGCGCGAACCTGGGCCTCGATCCGCGCATCATGGCCTTTCCGAGACCCCGGAAGCCGTCTTTTCCACAGAAATCTTCACTCGCCGACTGGCTGGTCACGGCGCCGCCTGACTGGCATTGCGCGACACAGAACAGGAGACGAGCCATGTCCGAGCGTTTCGAACGCCATCGCCAGCCCTGGCGACCCGACGAGATCCAGAAGCTGCACACGCTCGCCAAGAAGGGCATGGCGTTGAAAGCGATCGCCAAGGCGCTCACCCGCAGCGAGGAATCGGTGAAGGAACGCGCCAAGCTCGACGGACTGAGCATCGCCAAGCTGCATTGACGTCTTGCTTACTTCGTCCCCCCTCCGTCACCCCGGCCTTGGGCCGGGGTCCACAGTGCCGCAACGGCAGGACAAGAGGCTCGAGATCCTCCCCTGGCCGCACCGTGGACCCCGGCACTTCGGCCGGGGTGACGGGTGTTCTTCTTTCTACCCCCTCCCTTTTAGGGAGGGGATAAAGGGGTGGGTTCAGCGGCGGACGGGGCTCGATGCCCCGGCCGTCGCTTATGCGGCAAGCGGCCACGGCTCGCTGACGCTCGCACCCACCCCCCGCCCCTCCCTTGCAGGGAGGGGAGTTTGACTCGCTACGACGCCATCATCCTCGGCGGCGGCGCGGCCGGCCTGATGTGCGCGGCGATCGCCGGCCAGCGCGGGCGACGCGTGCTGCTGCTCGACCATGCGGGCGAGGTCGGCAAGAAGATCCTGATCTCCGGCGGCGGGCGCTGCAACTTCACCAACATCCACACCGCGCCCGACCGCTATCTCTCGGCCAACCCGCATTTCGCCAAGTCGGCGCTCGGCCGCTACACCGCGCAGGACTTCCTCGCTTTGGTCGAGCGCCACGGCATCGCGTGGCACGAGAAGACGCTCGGCCAGCTCTTCTGCGACGGCTCGGCGCGCCAGATCGTCGACATGCTGCTCGACGAGTGCGCACGCGGCCAGGTCGAGATCCGGACCGGCCGCGGCGTCGGCGCGATCGACCATGCCGACGGCCGCTACCGCGTCGGCGATGCCGAGGCGCCTGCGCTGGTGATCGCCACCGGCGGCCCCTCCATCCCCAAGATGGGCGCGACCGGCTTCGCCTATGATCTCGCCCGCCGCTTCGGCCTCAAGGTCATCGAGCCGCGCCCCGCGCTGGTGCCCCTCACGCTGCCGCCTGACCAGGCGCTGTTCCGCGAGCTCTCGGGCGTATCCACCGACGTGGTGGCCCGCGCAGGCAAGGCCGCCTTCCCCGAGGCCGCCTTGTTCACCCATCGCGGCCTTTCCGGCCCCGCCATCCTCCAGATCTCGAGCTATTGGCGCCACGGCGAGGCGATCGGGATCGATTTCCTGCCCGGCCGCTCCCCGAACTGGCTGATCGAGGCAAAGCGCGCCGCGCCCCGCACGACCGTGCGCAAATGCCTCGCCGAAGCGCTTCCCGCCCGTCTCGCCGAGACTTTGGCCGAGCAAATCGCTCTCCCCGGCGACCTCACCAACCTTCCCGATCGCAAGCTGCAGGAAGCCGAGCGCCGGCTCGCCGCATGGCCCTTCCTGCCCAATGGCACCGAAGGCTTCGCCAAGGCCGAAGTCACGATCGGCGGGATCAGCACCGCCGAGCTCTCGTCGCAAACGATGGCGGCGCGGAAAGTCCCCGGCCTCTACGCGATCGGCGAGGCGGTCGACGTCACAGGCTGGCTCGGCGGCTATAATTTCCAATGGGCCTGGGCGAGCGGCTGGGCCGCTGGCCAGGCGCTCTGAGGCTATTTGCCCGCCAGCCCCTGGCTACGCTTCGCCGCGGTCGCGCTGCGCAGTGCCTCGGTCCGGCTCCGCAGCATCGCGATCTCGGCATCCGAATAGCCGTCGCGCCCATAGCGTGCGCTCGCCGCTTCGATCCGGCGTCCCTCGCGGCGCAGCGCGCGTGCCTCGCGCCGGCTGAGCTGCCCGCTCTCGCGGCCGGTGCGGATATCGTTGCGGATGTCGCGCACCTCGCGCGACACCGAGGCGCTGCGCTCCACCGTAGGGTTGAGCGGCGCCGGAAGCCGGATGTCCCCGCGGATCGGCGCGGGGCTGGTGCCCGAGAATTCGCGCATCGCACGGCTGAGCTGGGCCGAGGCGGGCGCAGCCGCCGTGACCGCGACTAGGAACATCCCGATAGCGAGCACACGCATGTGCCAGTCTCCCCTTTAGCCCGCGCCGAACCTCTCCGCCCACCGCTGAACCGCCGCTTAATGCCGCGCGCGGCGGAACCCGGCCGCCGCCCGCGGGTTCCCGCGTCCATGGAAGCCATGCAACTCCACCGCGGTCGCCTGATCGACCATATCCAGTTGGTCGTCGCCGACCTGCATGCCAGCCGCCGCTTCTACGAGGCGGTGTTCGACGTGCTCGGCGTGCCCGTAGGCGGCAGCGCCGACACCCATTTCTGGTATGACGAGCTGTTCGTCTCCACCCCCGACGGTCCCGAAGCCCTGGGCAAGCTCACCGGGCGCCACCATCTCGCCTTCCAGGCCGCCGACCATATTATGGTCGAGGCCTTCCACAAGGCAGGCCTTGCCGCCGGCGGCAAGGACAATGGCGCGCCGGGCGAGCGCCCCTACCACCCCGGCTATTACGCCGCATTCCTGCTCGATCCCGACGGCAACAATATCGAGGCGGTCCATCACGGCGCCGCCGAACGCTCGGCGCCGAGCGTCCGCATCGACTTCGAAATGTGAGCTCGCCCGCCTCGGGACTTGTCCCGGTAACCGCGAATTCGCTTGCCCTTCCGGCCCCGCACCCCCATGTGCGCGGCTCCATGGAATTCCAGAACCTCCCCGCGCTTCTCGCCGAAGCGCTCGCAGCGCGTGGTTATGCCGCGCCCACGCCCGTCCAGGCCGCCGTCCTCGAACCCGAGGCACAGGGCCGCGACCTCATCGTCTCCGCGCAGACCGGCTCGGGCAAGACCGTCGCCTTCGGCCTCGCAATGGCCGGCGAGCTGATCGGCGAGGACGGCCGCGTCGTCCCCAGCCGCGAACCGCTTGCATTGATCATCGCCCCCACCCGCGAGCTCGCGCTCCAGGTGAGCCGCGAGCTGATCTGGCTCTACGGCCCCACCGGCGCGCGCATCGCCACCTGCGTCGGCGGCATGGATGCCTCGAAGGAGCGCCGCCAGCTGGGCCATGGCGCGCACATCGTCGTCGGCACGCCCGGGCGCCTGCGCGACCATCTCGAGCGCGGCGCGCTCGACCTCTCCGCGCTCCGCGCCGCCGTGCTCGACGAAGCCGACGAGATGCTCGACATGGGCTTCCGCGACGATCTCGAGCATATCCTCGACGCCACCCCCAACGAGCGCCGCACCCTGCTCTTCTCGGCGACGATGCCCAAGCCGATCGTCGCGCTCGCCCGCCGCTACCAGCAGGACGCGCTGCGCATCTCGACCGTCGGCGAGGATCGCGGGCACGGCGACATCGCCTATCAGGCGGTCACCATCTCGCCCTCGGACATCGAGCATGCGGTGATCAACCTGCTCCGCTTCCACGAGGCCGAGACCGCGATCCTGTTCTGCGCGACGCGCGACAATGTCCGCCACTTGCATGCGACGCTGGTCGAGCGCGGCTTCTCCGCCGTCGCCCTCTCGGGCGAGCACAGCCAGAACGAGCGCAACCACGCGCTGCAGGCCCTCAGGGATCGCCGCGCGCGCGTCTGCGTCGCCACCGACGTCGCCGCGCGCGGCATCGACCTGCCCACGCTCAGCCTCGTCATCCATGTCGAGCTGCCGCGCGACGCCGAGGCGCTTCAGCACCGTTCGGGCCGCACCGGCCGCGCCGGCAAGAAGGGCACCGCCGTCCTCCTCGTCCCCTATCCGCGCCGCCGCCGCGTCGAGATGATGCTCAAGGGCGCGCGCATCAACGCCGAGTGGATCGAGGCCCCGACTCCCGAGGCGATCCGCGCCAATGATCGCGAGCGCCTGCTGGCCGCATTGCTCGCGCCCATAGAGACCGACGAGGAGGATCAGGCGCTGGCCGAACGCCTGCTCGCCGAGAAGTCGCCCCAGGAGATCGCCGCCGCCCTGGTCCGTGCGCACCGCGCCGCGATGCCGCAGCCCGAGGAACTGATCGAGCAGACTCCCGACGGCCGCCGCGCCGCGCAGCAGGAGCGTCACCGCCCCGGCTTCGACGACATCGCCTGGTTCCACATGGATATCGGCCGCCGCCAGAACGCCGATCCGCGCTGGATCCTGCCTTTGATCTGCCGTCGCGGCCACATCACCAAGAACGAGATCGGCGCGATCCGCATCGGCCCCAACGAGACCTTTTTCCAGGTCCCGCGCGCGATGGCGGCCAAGTTCGCCGCCGCGGTGGCGCGCACCGCCGAGGGCGAGGAGGACGTCCGCATCGAGCCCTCGCGCGACGGCCCGCCGCAGCAGGGCAGCCGTCCCCCGCACGGCGGACGCCCGCCCCACGGCGCCCGCCCCCCGCAGCGCGGCGGCCCCAACCGCCCGCAGGCGCCCTACAAGGCCAAGCCCCACCGCAAGGGCCCACCGCGCGGGTGAACGAAAGGGCGTATCGCACATACCGTGGTCAGACGATCGGCGCATCCATGCTCCTCCCCCGGAGGGGGAGGTGGCAGCCGCAGGCTGACGGAGGGGTAGTCTCCACGGGTGACATCGCTTGTGGAGGCTACCTCTCCACCAGCTTCGCTGGTCCCCCTCTCCCTCCGGGAGAGGATTTGGGAATACACCGCCACGCTCCGGTGACGCTCGCGTGAGCGCCCCCCGCATCCTCGTCGATGCCGATGCCTGCCCGGTGAAGGAAGAGATCTACAAGGTCGCCCTCCGCCACGAAGTGCCGGTGGTCGTGGTCAGCAACCAGCATCTGCGCGTGCCCCCGCATCCCCTGCTCAGCCGCCAGGTGGTGAGCGATGGCTTCGACGCCGCCGACGACTGGATCGCCGAGCAATCCGCCCCCGGCGGAATCGTGATCACCGCCGACATCCTCCTCGCCGATCGCGCGCTCAAGGCCGGCGCGCGCGTCCTCGCCCCTACCGGCAAGCCCTTCACCACCAGCTCGATCGGCGCCGCCATCGCCACGCGTGCGATCATGGCCGACCTGCGCGCCGGCGGCGACCAGCTCGGCGGCCCCGCGCCCTTCGCCAAGACCGACCGCTCGCGGTTCCTCCAGGCGCTCGATACGGCGGTGGTGGCGGTAAAACGCGGCCGCTGACCGCCCCTTCCGATCCTTCCCCGCCGCCGCCCGATATGAGCACGCACCACAGGCCGGGCCCTGGCCGCCGATACGGAGCTGCTATTGGCAGGCGCGCACATCGCAGGAAGATTGTAGGATATTTGTAGGATAAAGCTTGGAAAACGCAGATCTCCGCCACGAGCCGTGCCGGTTCGTTTCGCGCGTAGACAAGGAGATCCTGCAATGAGCACGCTGCCCAACCCCTATGCGCTGGTCGAGAGCTGCCGAATCTATGGCGGCGGCCTGAACATTGGAGCGCTCTATGGCCGCATGAAGATCGAATCCGAGGGGAGTTCCAACCGCTGGTATGCGATCAGGGCTTCGGTCGTCGGATACCTTACCGTGGGTGAGTTGGCGGACGTCGACAGCATCTACAATAGCGAGAATCCGTTCGCCAACGCCTTGCCGACGCCCGTGCCGGATCCGGTCCCGGTGCTGGTGATGCCAGTGAACGCGACGCCGATCGACGCCAGCGGCCTGATCTTCCCCAGCCCGGACGCACCGATGGCCGAACAGGAAGCATTCTACAACGGCGCGGCATATCAGGCCTATATCGCGGCCAGGCAGCAGTCGACCGCGGGCTACGGCTTCGACAGCATCTTCGACAACTACGTGCTCAATTCCGTGATCTCCTACCAGGCGAACAGCAACCTCGCCGGCGCGATCGACTATATGCAGCAGATCACGGCCAGTCATAACCAGCAGCTGAGCCAGACGGTGGTCCGCAATCTGGCCCAGAAGGGCTATGACGTCTCGGAGTCCGAAGCTGCTTATCTTCTGAGCGGCGGGCAGCTGACCATGGTGCAGAGCAGCACCGGGACGCTGGTCAGCGTCGACCGGTTCCTCGATCCCAACACCATCGTCGTCACGGCTGCCCCGATCGGCAACCCGCCGCTCGCGGTCTATAGTCCGGGCTTCCTCTCGATGCTTTCAACCGGGCTGTCCTTCACGCCGATCAGCACCACCGGGGGGACGCCGCCGGCGCCGAGCAACCAGCTCCGAGCGATGACAGCCGGCGAAAAGGGCAATGTCACCCGGATCTTCGGCAGCTCCGTCAATTTCGACAAGGTCAGGATCGTCTTCGGATCCGGCGGATCCTTGATCGCGAGCAGGGCGTTCGCAAATGGCAACCCGGCGATCACGCTCGGCAACACGATCTATTTCAACTCGCCCCCTCACGAGTTCACGAGTGCCTCGGAGCTGGCGACCTTGGCGCACGAGATGGCCCATGTCAGGCAGTACCAGACGCTCGGCTGGATTTCGGTGACCACCGGAGTCGTCAGGGATGCGGTAGCCATGGGAAGCCAGACTGCACCGTACCAATACTGGACCAGGAACCTGGGCTTCCAGTATGAGATGCTCGAGGGTCAGGCACAGATCGTTCAGGATTACGTCGCCTACAAGGAGAGCAACGGAGCGATCCTGCCGAGCTATATCACTGCGGAACGCCTGGAGATTATGGCGACCGGATCGGGGGTCTACGGAAAGTAACGGTCGAGGCGTCGCTTGTCCCGCGACAGGCGACGCCGATACCGCTGGATTTTAGCCTGGAATCATGAACTGATGTCGGGCGGATAACGAAGGAGCAGGGCATGCGATTGGGTCTGGGTATCGGCATCATTGCCCTGGCGTTGACCGGGTGTTCTCCGGCCGCGCACATCGCCGTGACGGTGCGATCCCCATCCGACATTTCCTTCAAGGTGACGACTGAAAAGGACGATCCGGGTTGCATCGACCATTTGGTCGTCCGTGATGCCGGCGGCGCAACCAGATGGGAGGTCACGCGGCAGGCCGGCGACAAGGCTTGCCTGCAGGAACTGACTTTCCCGAAAGCCCCGCCGGGCTTTACCGCCCAGCAAAATGCGACTTCGTTGCCTGAAGGAGGCTACCAGGTCGAGGTGCAAAGCGGCGTGTATCGGGGCGTCGCAAGCTTCGCGATCAATTAGCCACCTTCCGCCCCCCGCGTGCCCATCGCTCGAAGCGCGGCGCGCCGCAATCTGCGAGCGCATGGGTCAACTGACAGCACGCCCTGCCCATACGACACGGCCGATCACCGAAATCGTTTCGGGCGACACGTCGGTCCATGTCGGATATGCCGGATTGTCGCTCGCCACGGTGAGGCTGCCTGCAGCGGGGCTTACCCCCAGCCGCTTGACGATCAGGTCATCGTCGCGACGAAGCACGTATACGCCGTCACGGATGCGGCGATCGCCGGTGTCCACGAGCACGTCGTCGCCATCGCCGAGTGTCGGCGCCATCGAATCACCCGTGACCGAGATGATCGAAAGATCGCTCGACTTGCCGCGCGTCAATCGTGCTAGCCACCTGGCATCGAAGTGATACTCGGCGACGACAGCTTCGCCTTCCACGCTCCTTCCGCTTCCGGCGGAGGCTTGGACATCCAGGCGCGGCACCTTGACGAGCGAAGCCCCTTCCGGGCCGCCGAGGAAGCTTTCCGGGACCCCGAAGAACCTGGCGAGCTTCGCTCGGTCCTCCGCCTCCAGCTTGGCCGGATGCCCGCGCGACACATATTGCTGAATGTAGGTCGGGTTGCGGCCAAGCAAGCGCGAGAGCTCCGCAAAACTGCTGCCGTTCGAACGAACGAGTTCGCGTAGATTTTGGCGGGCAGCATCAGCATCCATGCCCGGGGAGTACGCGCAGGAATCTTCCTAGACAAGTAGGAAATATGGCACAAACATAACGAGAACAACCAGCCGGAGCTTGTCATGATTCTGCGTCGGATCGAGCGTTATCTGAAATCCCACCGGGTCCCGCCGGCAAGGTTCGGCCGCCTCGCGGTGGGCGATCCTCGCTTCGTCTTCGACCTTCGCATTGGCAGGGAACCGCGCCCTGCGACCGAACGGCGTGTTTCGGCCTATCTTGATCAAGTCGAGCTCCCACCAGCGGGGTGCCTTGATGGCGACGGCGCTCGTCGTGCCGGTTGCCCAGGCTGCCGCTGGTACAGGGCACAGATGCCCTCCGGTGACGGCGCGCGGGTGTCGCGCTCGTGACGCCGACCTGCGCGTATGCTTGGCTTCGTTGCGCGAAGCCGGGGCGCGGGTGTGCCCCTGGTGTCGCGGGACTGGCGCGCAAATGTAGCGTCACCGTCGCCAGGCGGGCGCGAACCTGTCGCGTCCGGTCAAGCGCACATCGGACACTATGTTTATATATCAACAGGTTGCTTGATTTACCCCGCCCCGAAAACCCGCCAGTGAGTAAACTTCGGTCAACTTGCCCCGGGCGCACCCGTTGCCCTGCACTCCTTCCCTTCCTAAGCTCACCCAAAATTCCAACCCCCGGGGCATCATGCACAGACTGAAGACCATCCTCCTCGCCGGCACGCTGGCGGCTGCTCTCGCCGCGCCCGCCCAGGCCCAGCGCGCACCCGCGGCGATCACGCCCGAGCATGTCCGTGCGCATGTCGATTATCTCGCCGGCCCCGCTCTGCGCGGCCGCGGCAGCGCGACGCCGGACGAAGCCGCGGCGGCCGCCTATGTCGCATCGATGTTCCGGGGCTACGGCCTGGCCACCGCGCCGGGGATGACCGGCTACACCCAGCCGATCGAGATCGTCAGCCTGCGGCTCGACGGCGCGCCGGTGCTCACCGCCAATGGCGCGGCGGTCGATTCCCCCCTGCTCTTCTCCTCCAACGGCCAGCCGGTGCGCGGCAAGCTCGCGGTGTTCGCCGGCACCGATCCCAAGCAGGCGCCCGCCGCCGACGCGGTCATCGTCACCAACCCGGCCGCCAACGGGCTCCAGTTCGCCGGCCAGGTCGATCCGTCCAAGGTCAAGCTGGTCATCATCCGCGCCACCGATCAGATCCGCGGCTATTACGAGCGGATCGGCGGCCGCCCGCGCCTGCCCCGTTATATCAAGGGCGAGACGCCGCGCCCCCGCCCCACCGTCGTCGCGCTGAACGACGCCGCGTTCGACAAGCTCGCGGCGCAGGACGGCGCCGATATCGCGCTCGAGCTGCCCGGCCTCGTCGAGCAGCAACAGGTCACCACAAACGCGCTCGGCTTTCTCCCCGGCACCGATCCGAAGGCGGGGGTGATCCTGGTCACCGCGCATCTCGACCATCTCGGCGTCCGCCCCGACGGCAAGGTGATGTACGGCGCCAATGACGACGCCTCGGGCACCGCCGCGGTGCTCGAGCTGGCGCGCACGCTTGTCGGCAGGAAGCATCGCCGCGGCATCCTCTTCGTCGCTTATGGCAGCGAGGAGGCCGGCGGCTTCGGCGCGCGCTGGTTCGCCGAGCATCCGCCGGTGCCGCTGTCGGACATCGTCGCCAATCTCGAGATCGAGATGATCGGCCAGCAGGATCCCAAGCTGCCCCAGGGCACGATGATGATGACCGGCTTCGAGCGCTCGACCTTCGGCGAGACGCTGAAGGCGCACGGCGCTTTGGTCACCACCGATCCCTATCCCGAGCAGAACTTCTTCCAGCGCTCGGACAATTATGCGCTCGCATTGAAGGGCGTGGTCGCGCACACCGTCTCGGGCTGGGCGACGGTTCCCACCTATCACACGCCCGAGGATACGGTCGACCGGCTGGACATCCCGTTCATGGCGCGGGCGATCCAGTCGCTGGTCGCCCCGCTCGCCAGCCTCGCCGACAGCAAGGCCAGGCCCGAATGGAAGCCGGGCGGCCGCCCGAGCGAATGACCGCCGGCGAACTCCAGGACCTGCTGATCAATGCGCTCGTCCGCAAGGCGGGCGGCAGCAAGCGCGACTGGCGCGCCGCGCTGGGCCCGGTCCGCGTCTACGGCACTGATACGCACCCGCATTGCAACTGGTCGGTGGCGCCCTCGGGCAGCAATGGCGAGAATGCGATCATCGAACGCCTGCTCGACGATTTCCGCGGCCGCCATCCGCTGGTGACGGGTGGATAACCCCCTCTCCCCGCAAGCGGAGAGAGGGGGTCTGCCTCACACCGCTGTCCGCAGCGTCCGCGCCGCGGCGACCATCGCGTCGATGGCGGGCTTCACCTCCGCCCATTTGCGCGTCTTGAGCCCGCAATCGGGGTTCACCCACAATTGCTCGGGCCGCAGATGCGTCTGGGCCAGCCGCATCAGCGCCACCATCTCCGCCTCGCCCGGCACCCGCGGCGCGTGGATGTCATACACCCCCGGCCCGATCGCCCCCGGATAGCGGTATGCGGCAAAGCCCTCGAGCAGCTCCATCTGCGAGCGCGCGGTCTCGATCGAGATCACGTCGGCGTCCATCGCCCCGATCGCCGGCAGGATGTCGTTGAACTCCGAATAGCACATGTGCGTGTGGATCTGCGTCGCGTCGTCCGCACCGGCAGCGGAGAGCCGGAAGCAGTCGACCGCCCAGTCGAGATAGGCCTGCCAGTCGCCCCTGCGCAGCGGAAGCCCCTCCCGAAGCGCGGCCTCGTCGATCTGGATCGCCTTGCAGCCCGCCGCCTCGAGGTCGAGCACCTCGTCGCGGATCGCCAACGCGATCTGGCGGCACGATGCCTCGCGGGCCTGGTCGTCGCGGACGAACGACCAGTTGAGGATAGTCACCGGTCCGGTGAGCATGCCTTTCACGGGCTTGGTCGTGAGCTCCTGGGCATAGAGCCACCAGTCGACCGTCATCGGCCGGGGCCGCGAGACGTCGCCGTACAGGATCGGCGGGCGCACGCAGCGCGAGCCGTAGCTCTGCACCCAGCCGTGCACGGTGAAGGCGAATCCGGCGAGTTGCTCGCCGAAATACTGGACCATGTCGTTGCGCTCGAATTCGCCATGGACGAGCATGTCGAGCCCAGCGTCCTCCTGCCAGCGGATCGCCTGCGCGGTCTCCTCGCGGAGGAAGCCGGCATAGGTCGCCGCGTCGATCTCGCCGCGATTGTGGCGGGCGCGGGCGCCGCGGACCTCGGCGGTCTGCGGGAACGAACCGATCGTCGTCGTCGGAAAGGCCGGCAGGCCGAGCACCGCCGCCTGCGCGTCGATCCGCGCGTCGAGGCTCGAGCGCCGTGCGTACATGGCGGGCGTGACGGCGGCGATCCGCTCGGCGACCGCCGGATTGTGCACCCGCGGCGACGCCTTGCGCGCTGCGCTGGCCCGAGCCGCAGCCCCGAGCTCGGCAGCGACGCTCTCCCGCCCCTCGTTGAGCGCCTGCTTGAGGATCGCGAGCTCCTCGATCTTCTGCGCCGCGAAGGCGAGCCACTGCGCCACCTCGGGATCGAGCTTCGATTCCAGCGCTAGATCGACCGGCACATGGAGCAGCGAGCAGGACGGCGCGAGCACCAGATCACGCGTCGCGGCGATCGGCGCGATCCGCTCGATCAACGCATCGAGATCGGCGCGCCACACGTTCCTGCCGTCGACCACGCCGAGCGAGAGCAGCAGCGACTTCGGCGCGGCCTTGAGCAGCGGATCGAGCTGCTCGGGCGCGCGGACCAGATCGACGTGCAGCCCCGCCACCGGCAATGCGGCGACGAAGGACAGATTGTCACCCAGCCCGCCGAAATAGGTGGTGAGCATCAGCTTCGGGCCCGAGCGCGACAGCCGGGCATAAGCGCGGGTCAGCGCCCGCCGCTGCTTCTCGTCGAGATCGAGCACGAGCACGGGCTCGTCGATCTGCACCCATTCGGCGCCCGCCTGGGCGAGATGGCCGAGGATCACCGCGTAGAGCCCGAGCAGCTCGTCGAGGAAGTCGAACGGATCGACATCGCGTCCCTTGGCGAGGCTCAGCCAGGTCACCGGGCCGAGCAGCACGGGCCGCGCCTCGAAGCCCTGCGCCTTGGCCTCGCGATATTCGTCGACCACCTTGAGCCGGTTGAGCGCGAGCTTCTGGCCGGCGGCGAGCTCGGGCACGAGATAATGATAGTTGGTATCGAACCACTTGGTCATCTCGCACGCGGTCAAACTGGCATGGCCGCAGCCGTCGCCATGACCCTCGCCGGTCGTGCCGCGCGCCATCGCGAAATAGGTGTCGAGATCGGCGGTGCCGTCCGCGCTGCCATAGCGGCTGGGGATCGCCCCCAGCATCATGCTGGTGTCGAGTACATGGTCGTAGAGCGAGAAGTCGTTCGACGGCAGCCAGTCGGCGCCGAGCGCCTTCTGCCGTGCCCAGGCCGCGGTGCGCAGCCCGGAGGCCGCCTCGAGCAATTCGGCCTGCGACGTCTTGCCGGCCCAATAGGCCTCGAGCGCGTGCTTCAGCTCGCGCCGCGGCCCGATGCGCGGGAAACCCAGAGTGGCAATGGAAATGGTCATGTTCTTCAACCCCGAAGAAGGCGAAGCGCACGGACCAGACACGAGCATGCACCCGGGAGACGGCCCCCGCAGCGACGTGCAAGCGACCAGCCCGGACACCCCGCCGGTGGACGTTATCGCGTCGAAGGCAGGTCTCCTGGCTCACGGGTCACAGCGTCGGTCCGTCTTCCCGGGGCGAACCCCAGTGACATGTTTGGACCGCAGCTCACCGCTTACAGTTGCGGGGGCAGCGCCGGTCTCTCACCGGCTTCCCGTCTTAGCTCCGCCGCGAACCGCGTCCGGACGGAGAACCTTGACCCCATCAAGATCGCACCGCGCGAGAGTCCGGTCAAGGGAGATATAAAGATTTCTTTATATGACCTGACCGGACTGCCCGTGACAATGGCGGCGACCTCCTCTCAGGACAGCCGTTCCAGCAGGACCTCACGAAGCGAACGCGGGGATCGACCCGCCAGACGCTCCACATCGCCGGTCACGATATCGAAGCAGCCCTGGACATAGCTTTTCTCGATATCGACAAGCGCGTCGACATATTGCGCCTCGATGCCCGCCTGCCCGAGCCCCAGGCGAAGCCCGGCTTCGTCGAGCACCGCAAATCGCAGCGTTCTGCCCGTGACTTCGGAAGCCAGCGCCGCGCGCTCCGCACCGGTCAGCGCGGTGGGCCCGGTTGCGTTGTAGATAGCGCCAGCATGCCCCTCGCCGACCAGGATTCCGGCCGCCGCAGCCGCCAGATCGTCACGCGATACGAATGCGACGCGGTTCTCCGCGATGCCGGGCAGGATGCCCGATCGCAACCCCATCGGGACCATCTGCGCGAAGGTCTCCGCATAATAGTTCATCCGCAAAATGGTCCAGTGCGGCGCCACCCTCATCAGGTGCTGTTCGCCCACATAATATGGCGCGTACATCGCCGACATGGCGGTCTCGCGCGTCGCGGCGGAAGAGATCATGACGATCTGATCGACACCCGCCGCCACGGCGGCATCGATCGCGGCCACGAAGTGGCGATCGCGTACCCCAGGGCGCACGTCGTGGCTCGGAATGATCAACAGGCGATCGAGCCCCCGATACGCCGCGACCAGCGTTTCCGGTCGATCATAGTCGCCCGGACGTGCTTCCGCGGGCGGCTCGACGGCACTGGGCGTGCGGGATATTCCCACGATGTCGTGGCCTGCCCCGCGCACCTTAAGCTCGGCAAGCACCGCCTTGCCGAGTTGCCCGCTCGCGCCGCTCACTCCGATCCTCATCACGATATCCTTTCCATCTCTACGAACAAAATGTTCGTGACGATATGTTTGATATCGAATACGCCCACAAGAATGCACAATCCTGTGCATTGCGATCAAAATTGATCGCGTGAAGGCGAAGAGGTGCGTCTTGAAGCCTGGGAACCCAAAGGTACCGCCGGAATGGAGCGACCATGCGGATTGTCGGGCGGTCTTGCAGGTGCTGGACAGGATCGGCGACAAATGGACGGTCATGGTCGTCGGCGCGCTGTCGGAAGGACCGATGCGCTTCAACGCGATCATGCGCACGGTCGATGGCGTATCGCACCGGATGCTGACGATCACGCTCCGCGGGCTGGAAGCCGACGGGCTCGTCAAGCGAACCGCCTATGCGACGATCCCCCCAAAGGTCGAATATGAGCTGACCATGCTTGGCCGCTCGCTGATCGATCCGCTGACGGCTTTGGCAGGCTGGGCCAGGCGGAACCGACCGGCCATGGCGGCAGCGCGGGCGCAGTTCGAAGCGGCGAGGGCGAAGGTCGACGAGGCGTGAGCCTGGGCCGGCGAGGGCCGAAACCTCACCAATCCGGAATCGGTAAGGCAGTTGCCTGCGCTAAGTGCTAAATCAGGAGGAAGTGGCGGAGAGGGTGGGATTCGAACCCACGGTACCCGTGAGGGCACGCCGCATTTCGAGTGCGGTACATTCGACCACTCTGCCACCTCTCCGCGAGGTCTTAAGATGCCGACCGTCGGGGTATCCCGACATCGGCACCGGTCGATGAGGGCGGGCGCTTAGCGCAATGAATCGGGGACCGCAAGCGCGGTGCTTGTGCGACGCGGCGAACGCACTAAATTAATGCCATGCCGCGTGCACCCGTCCCTCCCCTTCCCCTCGAAGCCGCCGTCCCCATGCCGCCCGTCTCCTCGGCGCGGTTCGCGATCGGCGACGTCGTGCGCCACCGGCTGTTCGATTTCCGCGGCGTGATCTTCGACGTCGATCCGGTCTTCGCCAATTCGGAAGAATGGTATGAGGCGATTCCCGAGGACGTGCGTCCGCGCAAGGACCAGCCCTTCTACCATCTGCTCGCCGAGAACGCCGAGTCGAGCTACATCGCCTATGTCAGCCAGCAGAACCTCGTGGCCGACGACAGCGACGAGCCGGTCGACCATCCGGCGATCGGCGGTCTGTTCGAACGCTATGCCGGCGGTCGTTACAAACTGAAGGCCGCGCATCGCCACTAGGTGCGGGCAACCGGGGTTTTTTACCCCAAGACCGTTGACAGCGAGCCCCTCTTCCCTTAGCTGCGCCCTTCCTCCTGCCGGGGCAATCCCTGGCGGGCACAAGCTTTTGTAGGTTGAGACATCGCCATGTTCGCTATCGTGCGCACGGGCGGCAAGCAGTATCGCGTTGCCGCCGGAGACAAGATCGTCGTCGAGAAGCTCGACGGAGAGGCCGGTTCGACGGTCACGCTGGGCGACGTCCTGCTCGCCGGCGAAGGCTCGGAGCTGAAGCCGACCGACGGCCTGACCGTCTCGGCCGAGATCGTCGCGCAGGCGAAGGGCGAGAAGGTCATCGTCTTCAAGAAGCGCCGCCGGCACAACTACCGCCGCCGCAACGGCCATCGCCAGAATCACACGATCCTGAAGATCACTGCGATCGGTGCGCAGGAAGAGAAGAAGAAGGCCGCGCCCAAGGCGAAGAAGGCCGCCGCTCCCGCCGAGGCAGAAGCCCCGGCCGCGGAAGCGTAAGCGAGATACGAGGAGTATAGGCAATGGCACATAAGAAAGCAGGCGGCTCTTCGCGCAACGGTCGCGATTCGGCAGGCCGCCGCCTCGGCGTCAAGAAGTTCGGCAGCGAAGCCGTCGTCGCGGGCAACATCATCGTGCGCCAGCGCGGCACCAAGATCTATCCGGGCGTGAACGTCGGCATGGGCAAGGATCATACCCTCTTCGCGCTCACCGACGGCCGCGTGTCGTTCAAGGTCGGCAAGCTCGGCCGCAAGTTCTGCTCGGTAGACATGATTGCGGAAGCAGCCGAATAACATCGGGTAACCGGCCGGGTTGCCCACCAGGGTGACCCGGGTCCGACGAACGGACCAGCTGAAAAGGGAGACGGGTCACCCCGGCTCCCTTTTTCTTTTGCTCCCACGAAATGCGGCTGCAAACTGGCTGTCACACAGACACGTCAGGGGCACCGCAAGACCGAGGAGACTGGTCATGTTCGTGCGAACGCAAAGACTGACGTTACGGCCCGGCTGGCGCGAGGATGCCGCCGAGCTCGCCCGCGCGATCGGGCACGAATCCGTGGTGCGCAACCTCGCGCGCGCGCCCTGGCCCTATACGATCGAGGCCGCCGAGACCTTCGCCGCCGGCTTCGACATGGTCGCCGAGCCCAAGTTTCTGGTCTTCGAGCACCAGGGCGGCACCTTGCGGCTGATCGGCGGCATGGGCATCGGCCCGCTCGGGGACGAGCGGCACGAGCTCGGCTATTGGATCACGCCGGATGCCTGGGGCCGTGGCTATGCGACCGAGGCCGGCGCCGCGGTGCTGCGCGCCGCGCGGGCGGCGGGAGTCCGCCGTGTCGCGGCGGGGCACTTCCTCGACAACCCCGCTTCGGGGCGCGTGCTGCGCAAGCTAGGCTTCCGCGCCACAGGGCGCGTGACCTCGGTCTATTCGCGCGGACGCGGGGCCGCCGTCCCCTCGGCCCGTTTCGAGCTGGACCTGTCGGATGGAACCGTCGTGGACAATGATCCGCGAACCTGCATGGCGGCGTGACTCGGTCACGCCGCCGGCTTCGGCTGGGTTGACGCTTCCGCATCGGACAGTCCCGATCGCGGAATCATGGGCTTATTCGCTGCTTTCCCCTTGGCGGTTCCTCCACTAAGCCGGATTCCCCAGGGGCAAGAGTGTTTTCCCGTAGATGTCGTCCAATGCACGCAAGCGCCTGTCTCCCGAAGAATCGCGCGATGCCGCGCTCGAAGCCGCCCGCGCGCTGCTGCTCGAAGCCGGGCCGCAGGCGGTCACGCTGAAGGCCGTCGCGGCGCGGATCGGGCGGACGCACGCCAATTTGCTCCACCATTTCGGCTCGGCGGCCGGGCTGCAGAAGGCGCTCGCCGCGAGTATCGCGGGCACGGTGACCGCCGAGATCGGCGCTGCGGTCCTGCGCGCGCGCAGCGGAGACCAGGATCCGCGCGAGGTCGTGGATCTCACCTTCGACGCGTTCGGCAAGGGCGGCGCAGGCGCGCTGGCCAGCTGGATGATCCTCAACGGCAATGAGGATGCGCTCGACCCGATCCTCGAGGCGATCCACCGGCTGGTCGACGAGATCAGCGCCGATGCGATCGATGCGCAGCTGCTGCGCGAGGAGACGCTGCAGCTCACCCTGATGGCGCTCGGCGACGCGCTGCTCGGCGGACCGATGGCACGCGCTGTCGACCTGCCGCGCGAACGCGCCCGCGAGATGGCGGTAACCCAGCTGCGCAAGTCTGTGGCAAACGGGGGTTAGACCACAAAACACTCCCCTCCCTGTTTGCAGGGAGGGGATGGGGGTGGGTGCGCGCGTCTGCGCGCCCAAAAGACTCA
>NZ_JAPKNM010000121.1 GCF_026460985.1 Sphingomonas sp. | reverse complement strand
GCCAGGGGGAGGTGGCGCCGAAGGCGACGGAGGGGGAGGAATCACGCCGATAGTGAGTCGCCGTCCTCCCCCTCCGTCAGCCTGCGGCTGACACCTCCCCCTGGCGGGGGAGGATTTATCGCTGTGCAACGCTTGGCCTGCTGGGGCATTGTCGGGGGGACCGAATTACGAAGGGATTCCTATGCGGCTCGACGATCTCGACCCCACCGACAATGCGCGCGACTGGGGGTCGGGCGGGGGTGGAGGCGGCGGCTTCGGGCTGCTGGGCTTCCTGCCGCTGCTGCTCGGGCGCGGGCTGGGCTGTGGCGGGATCGCGCTGCTCGGCGTGGTCGCGCTCGTCTATTTCGCGATGTCGGGCGGCGGTGGGCTGCTCGGCGGCTCGGGCGGCACCCAGACCGGGCAGCGCCAGGGCCAGACGCAGGGTGCGGCCAAAGCCTGCGACACCGCGGACGAACTGTTCGCCTGCCGCGTGATGACGAGCACCGAGCAGGTGTGGAGCGAAGTGTTCGCCGAGCACGGCCAGCGTTACAAGCCCGCGACGATCAACTTCTTCCAGAACGCCGTCCAGTCGGCCTGCGGCCAGGCCTCTTCGGCGGTCGGCCCCTTCTACTGCCCGGGCGACCAGGGCGTGTTCCTCGACACCGGCTTCTTCCAGGAGCTCGACCGCCAGTTCGGCGCGCGGGGCGATTTCGCGCGCGCCTATGTCGTCGGGCACGAGGTGGGCCACCACATCCAGAACCTGGAGGGGACCTCCACGCGGGTCAGCCAGGCGCAGGGCCGCGCGTCGCGCGCCGAGGGCAACCGGCTGTCGGTGCTGCTCGAGCTCCAGGCGGACTGCTATGCCGGCGTCTGGGCCAAGCGCAGCGGCCGGCTCGAGCCGGGCGACATCGAGGAAGGCATGACCGCCGCCAACGCGATCGGCGACGATACGCTCCAGCGCCGCGGCCAGGGCGAAGTGGTGCCCGACAGCTTCACCCACGGCACCTCTGCGCAGCGCAAGCAGTGGCTGCAGCGCGGGCTCGAGACCGGCGATCCGGCCGCGTGCGACACCTTCAATGCCCGGATTTGAGATAGATGGAGGATAACCCACACAAATAGCGCCTTGACGAAATCCTCCGGCCCGGCTCCATTTCCGGCAAGGGGGACTTCACATGGATCAGGAAACCACGAGCGCCCGCGCGTTCGAGTTCGACGGCAACTGGCGCGAATTCGCGCCGATCGCCTTCACCAACCTGCTGCTGTCGATCGTCACGCTGGGGGTCTACACCTTCTGGGCGAAGACGCGCGAGCGGCGCTATCTGTGGAGCCGTACGCGCTTCATCGACGACCGGCTCGAATGGACCGGCACCGGGCTCGAACTGTTCATCGGCTATCTCGCGGCATTCTTCCTGTTCCTGCTGCCGCTCGGATTGATCCAGTTCGCGATCCAGGCGCTGGCGATCCGCGGCCAGGACGGGCTGGCCGGGCTGCTCTTCCTCGTCTTCTACCTGGGCTTTCTCTATCTGATCGGCTTCGCGGTCTATCGCGCGATGCGCTACCGGCTCAGCCGTACCTATTGGCACGGCATCCGCGGCGGCAGCGACGACCAGGGCTTCGGCTACGGCTTTTCCCATCTGTGGAAGACGATCGTCGGCTCGCTCGCGCTCGGCCTGATGGTGCCCTGGGCGATGGTCAATCTGTGGAACGAGCGCTGGAACCGGATGAGCTTCGGCCCGCACGAATTCGAATCGCATGCGAGCGTCACCGGATCGCTGATGGGGCGCTATCTGCTCTCCTATCTGGTGCCGATCGTGGCGCTCATCGGCATCGCGTTCGTCTTCGCCTCGTTCGACCGCTCGGCGGGCAGTTCGCCCGAGGATATCCAGGTGGCGGTGATCGTCGGAGCCGTGCTCGGCTATATCGCCTTCTTCGTCGTGCTCGGGCTGATCGCCTTGGTCTTCTACGCCGCCTATTTCCGCGAGGTGGTGAGCAACCTCTCGCTCGGCGGGCTCGACTTCGAGTTCAGCGCGCGGACCAAGGACTGGCTGGCGCTGTTCATCGTCAACTTCCTCCTCGTGGTGGGCACGCTGGGGATCGGCGCGCTCTTCCTCGGCTATCGCAACTGGGCGTTCTTCGTGCGCCACATGCAGGCCTATGGCACGCTGAACCTCGACGACTTCACCCAGTCCACGACGCGCGCGCCGCGGCAGGGCGAGGGGCTGCTGGACGCGTTCGATGTCGGCGCCTTCTGACGCCTCCGTCCGCGTCTGGCATTATGACGGCACCAGCGGGATCCGCCGCGAGCCGCTGATGACGCTCGCCGGCCAGGGCTTCGCGCTGGTCGACGGCGAGCGCGAGGACGGGCCCTATACGTTCGAGGACCTGGTCGCGCAGGGCGTGATCGACGGCGGCCCGCGCTTCGGCCACCGGCAACGCCCCGGCTGGCGCGTCACCCTGGCCGAGGAGCCGCCCGCGGTGATCGCGGCGCGGCTGCCCGGCGTGCGGCGCTATGGCGGGGTGATCGACCGGATCGGGCTGTGGCCCGCGGCGATCGCCTTCACCGGAATCTCCGCGGTGGCACTGTTCGTGCTCGCCACCACTCCGGCGATGATCGCGCGGATGATCCCGCGCTCGGTCGAGGCGCGGATGGGATCGCTGATGGTCGGCGATTTCGGCGAGCGGGCGTGCAACGCGCCGGCGGGCAATGCGGCGCTGAAGAGCCTGGCGACGCGGATGGGGATGAAGGACGATGTCGACCTGCGCGTGGTCGACGTGCCGATGGTCAACGCCGTGACCCTGCCCGGCGGGCATGTCGTGCTGTTCAGCGGGCTGCTGCGCCAGGCTTCCTCGCCCGACGAAGTCGCAGGGGTGCTCGCGCACGAGCTCGGCCATGTCGAGAATCGCGACGTGCTCGAATCCCTGGTGCGTCAATTGGGGTTGAGCGTGGTGCTGGGCGGGCTCGACGGCAATGTCGGCGGCTATACCAACGCCCTGCTCTCGGCGAGCTATTCGCGCGGCGCCGAATCGCGTGCGGACGGCTTCGCGATCGACGCGCTGGCGCGCGCGCAGGTGTCGCCCAAGCCGACCGCGGTCTTCTTCCAGCGGCTGTCGAAGAGCGAGATCAAGATCGAGGGCGCGGGCGCCCTGCTCGGCTATATGGCGAGCCATCCGATGTCGTCCGAGCGCGAGCAGCGCTTCGGCGCGAGCGCGGGCAAGACCGCCTACACCCCCGCGCTCGACGCGGCGCAGTGGAAGGCCCTGCGCGAGATTTGCGGCAATGGATCGGGTAAGTGGAAAGGCAGCCGGCTGGGGTTCTGAGCGCCGTAAATCCTCCCCCGCCAGGGGGAGGTGGCATGCGAAGCATGACGGAGGGGGCGGAATCACGCCGATAGTGAGTCGCCGTCCTCCCCCTCCGTCGCCTTCGGCGACACCTCCGAGGAAGCTGGCCGGCGCCGTTGCGGGAATTCCGCGCCGCTCCTAATCACACGGACATGACCGACGCGTCCGAGCCTCCCCGCCTCGCCTTCCACCACAGCCCCGGAACCGGCCCCACGATCGTCTTCCTGTGCGGCTACGCCTCCGACATGAACGGCACCAAGGCGCTGGCGATCGAGGCATGGGCCCAGGCGCGCGGCCAGGCGTTCCTGCGCTTCGACTATGCCGGCTGCGGCGAGAGCGAAGGCGCGTTCGAGGACCAGACGCTCGCCTCGTGGCGCGACGATGCGCTGCGGGTGATCGACACCATGGTCGCGGGGCCGGTGGTGTTGGTCGGCTCGTCGATGGGCGGCTGGATCATGCTCCTGGTCGCGATGGCGCGACCCGAACTGGTCAAGGGGCTGGTCGGCATCGCCGCGGCCCCCGACTTCACCGACTGGGCCTACAGCGCAGCGGAGAAGGCGGCGATCCTCGCGCACGGACGGATCGCACAGCCCAACGACTATGGCGACCGGCCGACGATCACCACGCGCGGCTTCTGGACCTCGGGCGAGGCCAACAAGGTGATGACCGGCCCGATCCCCTTCGACGGGCCGGTGCGGCTGCTCCAGGGCCAGCGCGACCCCGAGGTGCCCTGGGAGCGCGCCCCGATGCTCGCCGGGCTGATCCGTTCAGACGCGGTGCAGACATTGCTGGTCAAGGACGGCGATCACCGGCTCTCGCGCGAATCCGACATCGCGCTGATCCTCCGGGCAGTCGAGGACGTTTCATCCCTATGCTCTTCTTCCTCCTGAGTCTTCAGGCCGCGACCGCCGCGGCGCCCCCGCCGGGGCAGGAGCCGCCGCGCTACGCCGAGTGCATGGACCTCGCGACCGGCGATCCCTCGCAGGGCGTGACCGCGGCGTCGAAATGGCGCGTCGAAGGCGGCGGGATGCTCGCGCGGCAATGCCTGGGCGTCGCTTATGCCAACCAGAAGCGCTGGCCCTCGGCGGCGGCGGCGTTCGAGGAAGCGGCGCGCGAGGCGGAAAGCGCGCACGACGTGCGATCGGCCAATTACTGGGCGCAGGCGGGCAATGCCTGGCTGGCGGCGGGCGAGCCGGTCAAGGCGCGCGCGGCGCTCGACGCGGCGCTGGCGAGCGGGCACCTCACCGGGCTGGCGCTGGGCGAGGCGCGGCTCGACCGGGCACGCATATTGGTCGCGGCGGGCGACATGGAGGGCGCGCGCGGCGACCTCGATCGCGCGCTGGCCGATGCCAAAGCCGATCCGCTCGCCTGGCTGCTCTCGGCGACCCTGGCGCGGCGGCAGGGCGACCTGGCGCGCGCCAGGACCGACATCGCCGAGGCGCTGCGCCGCGCGGCCGACGATCCGCAGGTCCAGCTCGAAGCGGGCAACATCGCCGCGACGGACGGCGACGAAGCGGGCGCACGGACGGCCTGGGGCCGCGTGATCGAGCTGGCGCCGGGCAGCCCCGCGGCGGAATCGGCGCGCAAGGCGCTCGCGCAGTTCGGAGCGGCGGAGAAGTAATCCTACCTGCTCCCCTCCCTGCAAGGGAGGGGCTGGGGGTGGGTGGCGAGCGCAGCGAGCCTCCTCCGGCCGACGCGAAGGGCGCCCCTAGGTTGTATCGACATACAGGCGAGCGAGGCCTTTCAATCCTCCCCCGCCCGGGGGAGGTGGCACGCGCAGCGTGACGGAGGGGGAGGAATCACTTCGGCCAGTGGGTCGCCTACCTCCCCCTCCGACGCCTTCGGCGCCACCTCCCCCTGGCGGGGGAGGATTTGTATGTCGATACGACCTAACCCCTCCCTTGCAGGGAGCGGAATGGAAACCCTATCTCGCGAGCGAACAGTCACAGGACGCCCGCCATGCACTATCTCCACACCATGATCCGCGTCACCGATCCGGAGGCGACGGTGCGGTTCTTCGCGCTGCTGGGCCTGGAGGAAGTACGGCGGATGGAGAGCGAGAAGGGGCGCTTCACGCTGATCTTCCTCGCCGCGCCCGGGGATTCGAACGGCCCCGGCAAGCGCGCCAATGCCGAAGTCGAGCTCACCTATAACTGGCCGGCCGAGGACGGCAGCGCGCCCGAGGAATATGGCGGCGGACGCAATTTCGGGCACCTCGCCTATCGCGTCGACGATATCTACGCGACCTGCCAGCGGCTGATGGACGGCGGCGTGACGATCAACCGCCCGCCGCGCGACGGCCACATGGCGTTCGTGCGCACCCCCGACAACATCTCGATCGAGCTGCTCCAGGCAGGCGAGAGCCTCGCCCCGGCCGAGCCCTGGGCATCGATGCCGAACACCGGCAGCTGGTGAGCCCCGCGACCGCCCGCTTCCTCGAACTGACCGGCGCCGCCGTCCCGATCGTGCAGGCGCCGATGGCAGGCGCGGGCGGCGTCGCGCTGGCGGTCGCGGCGATCCGCGGCGGCGCATTGGGATCGCTGCCCTGCGCGCTGCTTTCGGCCGAGCAGGTGCGCGCGCAGGCTGCCGAAGTCCGCGCCGCGGCGAAGGGGCCGCTCAACCTCAATTTCTTCTGCCACACGCTGCCGCCCCCGCCCGACGAGCGCGCCTGGCGGGCCCTGCTCGCGCCCTATTATGCCGAGGAAGGCGTGGCACCGGGCGACCCGCCGCCGCTCCGCCGGCCGTTCGACGCGGCGATGTGTGCGGTGGTCGAGGAGGTGCGGCCCGAAGTGGTGAGCTTCCATTTCGGCCTGCCCGAGCCGGCGCTGCTGGCGCGGGTGAAGGCGGTCGCGAAGGTCTTCGGCAATGCGACGACGCCCGAGGAGGCGCGCTGGCTCGCGGCACGCGGGTGCGACGCGATCATCGTGCAGGGCGAAGAGGCAGGCGGCCATGCCGGCTGGTTCCTCGATCGCCACCGGCCGATGCCGCTCGCCGACCTGCTCCGCGCGGTCGGGACGGCGGTGGACGTGCCGGTGATCGCCGCGGGCGGGATCGTCGATACAGAGGATGTGACGCGCGCGCTCGACGCAGGCGCGGCCGCAGTGCAGGTAGGAACCGCCTATCTCGCCACGCCCGAGAGCGCCGTCTCGGCGCCGCACCGCGCGCTGCTCGGCACGCCCGCGGCGGCGGACGCCGCCTTCACCAACCTGCTCTCGGGCCGCGAGGCGCGCGGCATCCGCAACCGGCTGATGCGCGCGCTCGGGCCGATCAGCGACAAGGCGCCGCCCTTCCCCTATGCCTCGAACGCGCTCGCGCCGCTCCGCGCCAGGGCCGAGGCGGACGGGCGCGGCGACTATTCGCCGCTCTGGGCGGGCGCAGGCGCGGCGCGGGTGCGCGGCATGGGGGCTGAGGTGCTGACGCGCACGCTGGGACAGGAGAAGGACTGATGGCCGAGCTCGAGATCGTCCGGATACCGGCGCTGAGCGACAATTATATCTGGCTGGTGCACGACGCCGCCTCGGGCGAGACGATGGTGGTCGATCCCGCCCAGGCCGATCCCGTGCTCGCCGAGGCGGAGCGGCGCGGGTGGCGGATCTCCGCGATCTGGAACACCCACTGGCACCCCGACCACACCGGTGGCAACGCCGCGATCAAGGCCGCGACCGGCTGCACGGTGATCGCCCCCGCGGCCGAGGCGGCGAAGATCCCCACCGCGGACCGGCTGGTGGGCGAAGGCGACGAAGTGCGGCTGGGCGATCATGTCGCGACCGTGCTGGAGGTCCCCGCACATACCGCGGGGCACATCGCCTATCACTTCGCCGGCGACGGCACGGTGTTCGTCGGCGACACGCTGTTCGCGATGGGCTGCGGGCGGCTGTTCGAGGGCACGCCGGCGCAGATGTTCGCCAACATGCGCCGGCTGGGCGCACTGCCGCCCGAGACGCGGGTCTATTGCGCCCACGAATATACCCAGTCGAACGGCCGCTACGCATTGGTCGCCGAGCCGGAGAACGCGGCGATCCGCGACCGGATGGCCGAGGTGGACCGCGCCCGCGCGGCGGGCGAGGCGACAGTGCCGACGACGATCGCGCTCGAACGGGCGACCAACCCCTTCCTCCGCGCCGCCAGCGTCGAGATCCTCGCCGATCGCCGCGCCGCCAAGGATGCATTTCGCGGGTGAAACGTGTAGAATGCGCGGCAAGGCATTGAGGAGTATTCGATGATCCGCGTCGCCGTCCCCGCCTTGCTTCTGCTCGCCGGCTGCACCACCACCGCCACCGAGCAGTCCGACGCGCGTGACCGGGCGCGGCTGGAGAAGGCGCTCGCCGGGCTCACCCCCGGCGAACCCGTGCGCTGCCTGCGCCGCGACCAGTTCAACCAGATCCGCACCTTCGAGGGCACGATCCTCTACGTCGCCGGGCGCAACCGCCTTTGGCGCAACGATGTGGTCGGCAGTTGCGCGGGGCTGCGCCGCGGCGACATCGTCGTGACGCGGAGCTTCGGCAGCCAGGTCTGCGACCGCGACATCATCCAGACGCGCTCGCCGACGGGCGGGTTCCTTTCGGGAAGCTGCTCGTTGGGCAGGTTCACACCCTATACGCGCCAGAACGGGAGATAGAGATGCGATTGGCGATCTTGCTGGGCGCTTTTGCGCTCGCCGGATGCACCGGCAATGCCGCGCTGCAGGAGTCGCGGCAGGCCCAGGCGCAGCGCGACCTGGCCGAGGCACTCGAGGGGCGGGTCGCGGGGAAGCCGCAGGACTGCGTCTCCACCACGGGACTCGGCGGGCCGCAGGTCATCGACGCGAACACGCTCCTCTATCGCGAGGGCGGCCGGGTGTGGCGCAACGACCTGCCGAGCAGTTGCCCGTCGCTCGATCGCTTCTCGATCATCGTGGCCGAACTGCACGGATCGCAGATCTGCCGGAACGACATGTTCCGCCCGGTTGACCCGGGGAGCCGCATCCCGGGGCTGCGCTGCCGGTTCGGGCGGTTCACGCCCTATGTGAAGAAGTGACAGGCGCGCCCATCGACCCTCAGGCTAGCGAGAGTTTTCAATCCTCCCCCGCCAGGGGGAGGTGGCACGCGTAGCGTGACGGAGGGGGCGGACTCCCTGCGCTCCATTGGAGAGTAGGCTGCTTACCTCCCCCTCCGTCGCCTTCGGCGCCACCTCCCCCTGGCGGGGGAGGATTTGTATGTCGATACGACTTGAAGTCCCTGCTAGCCTCCCGCGATGCGCACCCTCCTCACGGCAGCCCTCGCCATGACCCTCGCCTCCCCCGCCCTCGCCGCCGACCCCGTCCGCGATGCGACCCAGCGGGCGCTCCCCCAGCTGATGGATTTCTACCGCGATTTCCACGCCAATCCCGAGCTCAGCCTCCACGAGGTCCAGACCGCGGCCAAGCTCGCCGCCGAGGCGCGCAAGGCGGGCTTCGCCGTCACCGAGAAGGTCGGCGGCACCGGCGTGGTCGCGGTGCTCGAGAACGGCCCCGGCCCGGTCCTGCTGATCCGCGCCGACATGGACGGCCTCCCGGTCACCGAGGATACCGGCCTCCCCTTCGCCTCCAAGGTCCGCGCCACCACCGACGAGGGCCAGGAAACCGGCGTGATGCACGCCTGCGGCCACGACACGCACATGGCCTCGTGGATCGGCACGCTCCACAACCTCGCCGCGATGAAGGGCCGCTGGAAGGGCACGCTGGTGATGATCGCCCAGCCCGCCGAGGAACGCGGCATGGGCGCGCGGATGATGCTCGAGGACGGGCTGTTCACCCGCTTCCCCAGGCCCCAGTTCGCGCTCGCCTTCCACGACGCCGCCTCGCTCCCCGCCGGCACGATCGGCGTGCGCTCGGGCTATGCGCTCGCCAATGTCGACTCGGTCGACATCAAGGTCTCGGGCGTCGGCGGCCATGGCGCCTATCCCAACACCACGCGCGATCCGATCGTCCTCGCCGCGCGGATCGTCACCACGCTCCAGACCCTGGTGAGCCGCGAAGTCGACCCGCAGGATCCCGCGGTGGTCACCGTCGGCGCGATCCATGGCGGCTCGACGCACAACATCATCGGCAAGGAAGTGTCGATGCTGCTCACCGTGCGCAGCTACACGCCCGAGGTGCGCAAGACGCTGCTCGACGGCATCGCCCGCATCGCCCGGGGCGAGGCGATCGCCGCGGGCATTCCGGAGGACCGCATGCCGGTGGTCACCGTCCGCAACGAAGGCACGCCCTCGACCTTCAACACCGAGCCGCTCACCGGCCGCCTCCAGGCGCTGTGGACCACGCGCTTCGGCAAGGACCGCGTCGTCGAGACGCCCGCGGTGATGGGCGGCGAGGATTTCGGCCGCTTCTACCTCGCCGACAAGTCGATCCAGAGCATGATCTTCTGGGTCGGCGGCGTGCCCAAGGCCAAATGGGACGCCGCCCAGGCGGGCCAGGGCAATTTGCCCTCGCTCCACAGCCCCTTCTGGGCGCCCGAGGCCGAAGCGGTGATCGGCACCGCCACCGAAGCGATGACCGCCGCCGCGCTCGACATATTGAAACGCTAAAATCGACAGGCCGTTGGCACAAATCGGCTTAACCCTCGTTAATGCCTCCAGAGTTCGCCGGAGTTTGGGCATTGGCGCAGGAGCATATCGTCGCGGTCGGGCTGCTTACCGATCGTGACCTCGAACGACTGGGAAGCGGTTTCAAGCGCTGCTTTCCCGTGTCGGACGATAGCAAGTTCGAAGATCTGCTGCGCGCCATCGACGAGGCGGACGCGGCCGCTGGCCTGCGCGCCGGCCTCAACGGCGAGGCAGTGCCCAATCTGATGCCTTCGGTTAATCGCCATTAAGTCGATCCGACATTCAGCCCCTTAATCCTCCCCCGCCAGGGGGAGGTGGCATGCGCAGCATGACGGAGGGGGAGGAAGCACGACGGCCAGTGGGTCGCTTACCTCCCCCTCCGTCAGCCTATGGCTGACACCTCCCCCTGGCGGGGGAGGATAAGATATCGGCGAGAACCACACTTGTTGCGAATCACTATCCACTTGAAAGATCTGTACTTTGTGGCACCCTCATTTCCGCGATGGGGGATTTCGCAATGTCCGATTCGATCTATTTCCAACTCCGTGCCCGGCGCGAGCGCGAGGCGGCGCTGCGCCAGCAACACCCGGCCGCGCGCCACGCGCATCTCGTCATGGCCGAACGCTATGAGCGGCTGATCGCGGAGGGTATGTCGGGCTCGCGTTAGGGTTTCTAGGCCGTATCGACATTCATCAATAGAGACTCCCCTCCCTGCAAGGGAGGGGTTGGGGGTGGGTGCGAGCGAAGCGAGCCCATCGAGCTGCTCGGACTAAAAGAAAAGGCCGGGCATCGAGCCCGACCTTTTCTTACCCACCCCTTGCCCCTCCCTTGCAGGGAGGGGAATCCGAATGTCGATACGCCCTAAAAACGCCGCCCCAACGCGAACACCAGCCCGTGCTCGGCCCGGCGCTCGCCTTCCACCGCCCGGGGCCGCAGCACCCCGACATAGCCGGCCGACGCGTAGAGCCTGCCCCGCGACACCGTGACTCCCGCGCGCCAGTCGAGCTTGCCGCCGCGCGCCGCCCCGTCGAACACGCCGGACTCATAGCCGCCTTCGAGGGTTAAGCTCAGCGGCGTCCCTGCGATCGCCTGTTCGAATGCGGCGAAGCCGTAGAGATTGTCGCCCCGCGCGCCGTCCGCGTCGACCAGGGTCGGCTGGCGCGGCGCATAAGCCAGTCCCGCCCGCGCATTGGTATCGCCGCGCTCCCAGCCGAGCGCCGCAATCGCCTCGGCATAGTCGCAGTCCCGCGCCCGCGGATAAAGATAATAGGTGACCCCGCCGTCGAGCGTCAGCTGGGCGTCCAACGCCACGCGATAGCCCGCAGTCGCATCGAGCTCGAGCCCAGTCGATCCGCCGCCATGCGGCACCCACGAGCCGAAGCCGCCCAGATATAAGCCCGCGACTTCGGCCTCGACGCTGGCCTGGAGCGCCGGATGCCCGTCCGAAAGCGACAGCCCGCGATAGCGATAGTCCGAGACCGCCTCGGCCTCGCCCGACACGTCCACCTGCGCCGCGGCGGGCGTCGCCGCGAGCAGGCCCGCGGCGACGAGGAGGAAGCGGACCCGCATCGCCTCAGGCAGCGCGCAGCGCGCCGCGCCGTGCGAGCAGGGCCGCGACCTGCTCCGCGGGCACCGGCCGCGAGAAGAGATAGCCCTGCATCTGGTTGCAGCCGGCGAGCTTGAGGAAGCGCTGCTGGTCGCCGGTCTCGACGCCCTCGGCGGTGACCGTCAGCCCCATCGCATGCCCCAGGGTCACCACCGCGTGGATGATCGCGGCCGAATCGACCGTATGCCCCAGATGCTGGACGAAGCTGCGGTCGATCTTGATCTTGTCGACCTCGAACTTCCTGAGATAGCTGAGCGACGAATAGCCCGTGCCGAAATCGTCGAGCGCGATTCGGAGGCCCGCCGCGCGCAGCCGGGCGAGTCCCGCGCGGACCAGTTCATGGTCGTCGATCAGCACGCCCTCGGTCACTTCGAGCTCGAGCTGCTCGGGGCGCACGCCCGACTCCCGGATGATCTCGAGCGCGCGCTCGACGAAGCCCGTGGTGCGGAACTGGACCGGCGAGAGGTTGAGCGCCACGAACAGCCCGGGCCAGCGTATCGCCGCCGCGCAGGCCTCGCGCAGCACCCATTCGCCCAGCGGGATGATCAGCCCGGTCTCCTCGGCGATCGGGATCACCTGCGCGGGCGGCAGCGGCCCGTGCTCGGCATGCGTCCAGCGCATCAGCGCCTCGACGCCGACCATCGCCCCTTCGACGCCGACCAAAGGCTGATAGTGCAGCTCGAGCCCCTCGCCGCTCGCCAGCGCGGCGCGCAGATCCTCCTCGATCGTCCCGCGCAGCTTGACCGTCACGTCCATCGAGACATGGAAATGGCGGTGGCAGTCGCGGCCCTCGGCCTTGGCGCTGTACAATGCGATATCGGCCTTGCGCATCAGGTCGACGCGGTCGCCGCCGCCCTCGGGCGCGCAGACCACGCCGATGCTAACCCCCACGAACGCCTGGTTGCCGAGCACCTCGAACGGCACATGGACCGCGGTGAGGATGCGCGCGCACAGCCGGTCGATCGCCGCCGCGTCGGTCATGTCCGGCAGCAGGATCGCGAATTCGTCGCCGCCCAGCCGCGCGATCGTATCCTCCTCACGCATCAGCGCGGTCAGCCGGCTGCCGAACTCGCGGATCAGCGCGTCGCCCGCCTGGTGCCCGAACGTGTCGTTGACGTACTTGAAGCGATCGAGGTCGAGCAGCAGCAGCGCCACACCCTCGCCGCGGCGCGCGCGCACCAGCGCATGGTCGAGCCGGTCGTTGAAGAGCGCGCGGTTGGGCAGCCCGGTCAGCGCGTCGTGGAAGGCGAGGTGCTGCGCCTGCGCGCGGCTGGTCTCGAGCTCGAGCCGGCCGCGCAGATTGCGGTTGAGCAGCCAGGCCAGCACCGCGCCGACCAGCGCCAGCGCGGCGAGCAGCACGATCGCCATGCGCTGCTGCACCGCATGGCCGGGCCGGAAGGCCTGCCATTCGATATAGCCGATCGCCGCGCCCCGCGCGTCGCGCAGCGGGACCGCCGCCCGCGCGCCGGGATGGGAAACGAAGCGCGCGCCCTCGATCCCGTATTTGGTCTCGAGGTCGGCCAGGAAATTGCCGTCGAGATAGCGCAGGCTGACATGGAGATATTCGGAGCCCGGCGCCTGCGCGATGTCGCCGGTCTCGGAGAGCAGGGCCTTGACGCTGACGATCGCGGGATGGCCGCGGACCATCGCCACGGTCGCGGCGCCGGGGGTCTGCTCGGTGGGGCTCGCCGGGCGCAGGTCGCCGCGCAGCAACTGCCGCCGCAACTGGCCCGCCAGCGGCAGCACGCGCCGCGCGACCCCGGCGAACTGCCCGGGCTCGACGCGCCGGCCGTCGCGCATCGCATAGATCGGGCGTGCCTGCGCATCGAGCAGATAGGTCTCGTCATGCTTGTAATAGCTGTGGAACCAGATTCCGAGATTCTGGTCGATCCAGTCGAAGTCGAGCGGCCGCTCGTGCGCGCGGCGGACGGCGTCGTCCCAATAGGTCGATGCTTCCTGGTCCTTGCGGACGCCGGCGATCGCGGCCTGCAGCCCCGTCTCGGCGAGCCGCGCCTGGCGCTGCGCCGCGGCCCTGTCGGAGCCCTCGGTCGCGAAGTGGAGCACCGCGCCGACCATCAATGCGAGCACGAGCAATGCTCCCGCGGTCGGCAGGATCACCGCTTTCAGCAACAGACCTCCAGGCCTCGACCCGACCACCCCCGCGCTCCTTCCGCGCGCCGCGACTTTCTCCCGCAAGGCTGCCGCCTGGCGCTGACGGGGAAAAGCGGCGCGCTTCCAACATCATAGAGCGCAGGTTGGCGTGTCCGGCTTTTCGGCTCGCGTTTCTCGTGCTTAACGCAGGGATTCTACTTAGGGGACCTGCACGGATGCGCAGATATCTGGTCGGTCGACCGCCAACAAAACTACTCGTCATCCCCGCGAAAGCGGGGATGACGGGTGGGTTTCCCGCGGTCGCCCCCTAATCGAGCCCCAGCTTGTGCAGCACCTTGCCGAGGATGCCCTTGGTCTCCGCGGGTCCCGCGGCGAGCTTTTCCTCGGCCTTCGCGTCATAGCCCGAGCTTTCGGGCAGCGAATGGCTGTGCACCGGCTGGGTCGAGGCGGGCGGGTCCGAGGCGTCCATCGATTCGTCGAGCGCGCGGTCGAGCCGCGCCTCCTTGCTCTCGGGGTTGCGCTCGAGCCGCTCGACGATCGACTCGTCGGTGCCGGCGTCCGCCGCTGCGGCCGGCGCGCGCCGCGCGTCGGTCTCGTCGCTTTCGGGCCCCGGCGCCGTCGACAGCCTGTCCATCGCCGGGTCGATCGGGTTCGCGTCCATGATTCACTCTCCTGGGCGTTGCCAGGATGTAACAACCATCGCCCGAGTCGCGTTCCCGCCCGCGAAAACGGGCCGCACGCAAAAACGGCCCGGCGGGGATGCCGCCGGGCCGTGCTTTGCCTGGACGCCTGGGCGCCTGCGGGAGCTCAGTCGCGCGAGCTGCCGAACAGGCGGAGCAGGAACAGGAACATGTTGATGAAGTCGAGATAGAGGTTCAGCGCCCCCATGATCACGACCTTGCCGATCATGTCGGTGCCCGCGACATAGGCGTACATGCTCTTGATCTTCTGCGTGTCGTAGGCGGTCAGGCCCGCGAAGATCAGCACGCCGATCACGCTGATCACCAAGCTCATCGTGCCCGACTGCAGGAACAGGTTGACGATCGACGCCACGATCAGGCCGATGAGGCCGATGATCAGGAAGGTGCCGAACGCCGAGAGGTCGCGCTTCGTGGTGTAGCCATAGAGGCTCAGCCCGGCGAAGCCCGCCGCGGTGGCGAAGAACACCGTCGCGATCGAGGCCTGGGTGTAAGCGAGGAAGATCGTCGAGAGCGACGCTCCGAGCAGACCGGCATAGGCGAAGAACATCGCCTTGAGCGTGCCCTCCGAGAACCGGTTCTGGCCGAAGCTCATCGCGAACACGATCGCCAGCGGCGAGAGCGTGACGATCCAGCCGAGCAGGGTCGGCGCATAGCCGCGCGCCGTCGGCTGCACGATCAGCTCGATCAGGCTGGTATTGCCGACCACCATTGCGATGATGCCTGTCAGCAGCACGCCCGAGAGCATGTAATTGTAGACCGACAGCATATAGGCGCGCAGCCCCGCGTCATACGCCTCGGCGCGCGCGTCGGTCGCCGCATAGGGCGTGGTAGTCCGGGGATCCGACCAATTCGCCATTGTGAACTCCTTTGCCCGGCGACTTGCCGGATATGCCGAATATCGTTCCTGGAGCGGACCTTTTCAAGCGAAACTGGTTGGGAGAGGCGCCCGATCCGTGGTTAAATCCGAGTCATGCATCGCCTGTTCGTCGGCCTCCGTCCGCCGCGCCCGATCCGCGCGCAGCTCCTCGGCCTGATGGGGGGCGTCACCGGCGCGCGCTGGCAGGACGACGCCCAGCTCCACATCACCCTGCGCTTCATCGGCGAAGTCGAGCGCCCGATCGCCGAGGATCTCGCGATCGCGCTGTCGAACGTGCATTATCCGCCGATCGAAGTGGCGTTGGACGGCGTCGGCCAGTTCGACAGCCGCGGCCGCCCCAACGCGCTCTGGGCGGGCCTGCGCCCGCACGACGCGCTCGCCGGGCTCCACCGCAAGGTCGACCAGGCGCTGGTCCGTTGCGGCCTGCCGCCGGAGGGCCGCGCCTATCTGCCGCATATCACGCTGGCGCGGATGAACGCGTCGGCCGGCGCCACCGATCGCTTCCTCGAGACCCATGCCGGCCTCGCCAGCCCGCCCTTCGCGCTCGATCACTTCCTGCTCTTCGAAAGCACCCTCGGCCGCGAAGGCGCGAGCTATGAGGCGATAGAACGCTATCCGCTGCGGGGGTGAGGGGCGCAGTAAGCCGGATTGCAATCATCAATCCTCCCCCGCCAGGGGGAGGTGGCATGCGAAGCATGACGGAGGGGGAGGAAAGCGATCAATTCTCGAATTCATCCCGGCGCTCGGTCGTGATCGCGATGATCTGGCGAACCACCCCCTCGAGGTTCGTCAGCACCTCCTTTGCCGGATAGCGCAGCACTCGCACGCCCTGCGAGGCTAGCCATGCGTCACGAACCACATCTCGCGCCGGACGATCGCCGCGCGCATGCGCTTCGCCATCGACTTCGATCGCCAGCATTGCGGGCGCGCAATAGAAATCGAGGACATAGTCGCCCACCGAATGTTGCCTGCGAAAGCGCAGGCCCGCCTCGTTCCGGCGCAGCGCGAGCCACAGGCCGATTTCCGGCGGCGTCATTTCCTTGCGCAGCCGCTTGGCGTTGCGCCGGCCGGTTCCGGAACCTTCGAGACGCATCGCCGTCCGCCCCCTCCGTCGCCTTCGGCGCCACCTCCCCCTTGCGGGGGAGGATTATGCGGGATCGAAACCCCTCCTCGTCCAAAAGCGACCCCTAATTCACCTGCATCGCCAGCCGCACCTGCTCCTCATAATCCGCCGCCATGGCGTGCAGGATCTCGGAGGTGCGCGCATCGCCGACCGATGCCGCGAGCCGCCGGCAGCGCACCACCTGGCCGCGCAGGAATTCGAGATAGCGCGGGTCGCTCCGGTCGATCAGCAGGTTGACCGCGCCGACCAGCCGCTGCTCGTCGTCGAACACCGGCGTCGGATAGGGGACGAAATCGACGCGCGATCCGTCGGGCCGCTCGGCGGTCGCATGGACGCCGCGCACCTTGCGCTCCTCGCGGATCGCCACCGCCATCGGGCAGGAATCGTGCGGCAGATGCGCGCCGTCCTCGCTGTAGAGCCGCCAGGTCACGCACCATCGGTCCTGCTGCGCCTGCGGTTCGCGCCCGGCGAGCTCGGTGCAGGCGCTGTTGAAATGCGTCACCACGCCGTCGGTGTCGGTCAGATAGACGGCCGCGGGGATCCGGGCGAGCGCCTCGGCGAGCGTCTCCCCGCCCTGCCTTGCCGCCTCAACCGCGGTGTCGATCAGTCGTTCGGGGTCGATGGAAACGGAACCATTCACCAGGGACGACGCCTTTCACGGCAGCCCGGAACGCTAGGCACCCCGAGCCATGGTCACCAAACGCTCGACCAACATCAAAGCTCCCTAGCCCTATCGGGTCGCCAAAAGTCTGACAAGTGCTGCCACGCATACCCGCAGTTCGAAAGTGGGACGAAGGCCCCGATCAGCCGTCGCTTTCGAGATTCCGCCGCGCGAGGATCATCGCGCCGGCGATGCAGCCGCCGAACAGCGCGCCCTCCATCCCGCCGGTGACGATCTGGCTGATCGGGCCGAAGCCGGGCTCGCCGAACAGGCTGCCGATCGGATCGAGCCGCAGTCGCGAATTGGGGACGTGGCGCGCGAGCATGTCGAGGCTGCCGCCCAGCAGCCGCCCGCCGAGCAGCGGGATGAGGATCCCCGCGCCGCCTCCCGCCAGCGCCGCGGCGGCGACCCCGCGCCTGAGCGATCCCGGCCCGGTGCCGCGCAGCGCCACCCAGCAGCCGAGGCCGACCGCGCCGCCGAGCAGCGCGCCCTCGCCCGCGCCGGTGATGTCGCCCGGCGACTGGCCGAGCAGCAGGCGGAACCCGTCGAGGCCGAGCAGTTTGACGATCGCGCCCACCACCAGCCCGCCCGCCGCGCCGCCGATCACGCTCCACGCCCAATGCCGCGCGGCGGCGAAACCCGAGGCTGCGATGCCGAACGCCACGCCGGCGCCGCCCGCCAGCGCGACGACGATGGTCACGACGAGCAGCACCATCAGCACCGAGGTCGCGCCCATCCCGGGCTCGAGCGGCTGGGTCGCCCCTGCAAAGCCGTAGAACAGCCCGCCGAGCACGCCGGCGGCTCCCGCGCCCACCGTCCCCGCGCCGCCCAGCAGTACGAAAGGCCGCCACCGGTCCGGCGCGGCCTGGCCCCCCGGATCCGCGGCGCGGGCCTCGCCGGGCTCCTCCGCCTCGACCTCCGCGACGAAGCGATAGCCGTGCTTCGGCACCGTCTCGATGAAGCGCGGGCGCGCGGCGTCGTCGCCCAGCTGCCGGCGCAGCGTCTTGATGCACTGGGTGAGCGCCTCGTCGGTCACGGGCACGCCGCGCCATACCTCGTCGAGGAAACGGTCCTTCGAGACGAGCTTGCCCTGCGCGCGCACCAGCAGGATCAGCGCGTCGAGATAGCGGCTGTTGAGCTCGACCGGCGCGTCGTCCCGCCGCAGCTGGCGGTCGCCGCTGTCCAGGACGAAGCGCTCGAAGCGATAGTTGCCGGTGGTCATGCGCGCGGAACCTCGGACACCGCTCATGCCGTCCGCCGGCCCGCCGCGCCAGTGGGAAAGCGCCGGAGCGGCCGCCCTCGGGTCGGCAGAGGGCCCGAACGCGGGCATTTGACCAGGCACAATGAAGGCCCGGGAGGGTGCTCCCGGGCCTTTGAGGTTCGACGCTGCCGCCGTTCAGTTGCCGCGCGGTCGGCTCGGCAGGATCGAGCCGGTGGGAGCGCCGCGCTCCGAACCCATGCGCATGGTATCGGTCCGGGTCCGCGGAACGTCGACATTGGGCCTGGGGACATCGGTATTGGGCCGGGGAACGTCGACATTGGGCCGGGGAACGTCAGTGCTGGGCCGTGGGACGTCGACGCTGGGCCGCGGCGTTTCCTGCGCCGAGGCAATGGCCGGAACGACGGCGGCCAGAAGCGAACAGACAAGTAGCTTTTTCAACGGGTTTCTCCTTAGGTTGCCCCCCAAGGTCCGGCGATGAATAAAGCTAATCCTCATGCATTCTATAAGTCAAAATAGGTACACGCGACCATTTGTCGCTCAATATGCAAGATTCATCCATGAGTCGTGCCAAATCGTGGACGAAACGACATAGAATCTTCTGTATAGCAACAACAGCGGTTAAATCACTTACTCAGCTATATATTTTAGATACTACTATGTGATCTGCAGAAGATCGCAAGATTCCTGAAAATCCCAGTGAGTAAGTGTGTTATTATAGGCCAACCTTCCCCCTCCCGCCAAAAGGGGAGAAGGAAATTCATCAGTTCCTACGGGATAGCCGGCATTCGCAGCCTTGCGCCGCCGGCCGCCGGGTCACATCGCCTGGAACACCCCGCACGCGATCCGCTTGCCCGAATTGCCCGAGGGGTCGGTCTTGTAGTCGTCGGGGTCGGCGTGGATCACGATCGCCGCGCCGTCCTGGTCGAGCAGTTGCTGGAAGGTGCCGCCCGGCAGCGTGAAGATCGTCCGGTCGCGCCCGCCCGCGCTGATGTTGAGGTTGGGCATGTCGCCGGCATGCGGGCCCGCCGGATTCTCCTTGCCGTGCTGGTGCGTGGTCGGGTTCCAATGCGCCCCGGCGCTCGCGAAATCGGGCGGGGTGCACTTGCCGACGGTGTGGATGTGCGTGCCGTGCGCGCCCTCGGGCAGATTGCCCGCCTCGACGATCACGCGGATCGCGCCGTCGACTTCCTCAGCCACCGCGGTGCCGATCTTCTCGCCCGCCGGGTTCGCGATATCCGCCTGCGCGCGGAAATGCCCCGCCATGTAGCGCGCATTCTGCTCGGGCGTCGCGCACCCGCCCAGCACCGCCGCGGCCGCCACCACCACCATCGCCACGCTCTTCATCGCATCACTCCCTAGATCGTTCCCCCTAATGGACCCGCCGCGCGCCGGTTCCAAGGCCCTCAGCCCATACCGGCGCAATCCCCGTCGCGCTTCCCGCTCACGCTGCCGACGCCGAGCACGATCTTCGCCCGCCGCGAAAAGGTCAGCGCCTGCCAACGCCCGCTATTCCCCACCGCGGTGCGGCTTCTCAGGAAGGTCAGATGGAGCATCTCATATTGCTCGGGATCGATCTGGCCCTTGTCGATCATGCAGCGCCATTGCGCGACGTTCCACGCCCAGTCGCGCCCCACCCCGTCCTGGTCGATGCTCCGGCTCAGCCCCCCGTACCAGTCGAAGATCGCGCGCAGCCGGTCCCAGCGCTCCGCCTCGGGCATCGCCGCGAGCTTGGTCCGCAGCCGCGCCAGATCCTCATCGGCGGGGAAGAAGCCCTGCTGGACCTTGGTGTCCACCGCCCAGCGCACCTTGCGCATCGTGATCGGCTGCCCCGCGAACACCCGCAGCAGATCGGCGCGCACTTCGAGCAACAGCGCGACATAGGCGTCGGTCTGTACCTGGAGCATCGCGTCGCTCTCGAAGATCGCACCGAGCTCGGCGAGCATCACCGGGTTCAGCTTCCCGTCGGGCCCGTGCGCCGCGAGGATGCCGTTGCGGCATTTGTCGCGCACCGGCACCTTCAGACAGTCCCTCGAGAAGAGCGATTTGCCGTAGGTCGGCGCCAGCCGTTTCAATGCGCGCTTGAACCTGCCCCGCGAGCGGAACCCGTCGCGCCACGCCTTCAGCACCGGCTGGAGGCTCCCGGTGCCGTAGTTCCACTGGCTCATCCCCACCGAGACGAGCTGCCCGTCGAAATTGCCCACCGGCATCGCCCAGCAGCCCATGGTCTCGGGGATCGACGTCTCGGCCATCCGCGCGAATATCGCCGCGCGGTCGAGCCCGATCTCGGCGAGCCTCGCCGCCGCCTCCGCGTCGATCGCGAGGAACGCCTCCTCCCCCACGCGCCGGCACGGCGGCGGCGCCGGCGCGGGCACGGCCTGTGGTGCCCCGGGCACCGCCTGGACCGCCACGGCAAGCGCCAGCGCCAGCATCCCCATCCCGCTCTCCTTCCGTCCGCGCCTTGGTAGAACGGATCGATACTGGGCCGCAAACACGCCCCTCCCTGTAAGGGAGGGGTAGGGGGTGGGTGCGCGCGTCTGCGCGCCCAAAAAGACTCATTGCCCAGCAAGAAGCATCGGACGAGGCATCGAGCCTCGCCCGCCGCTAACCCACCCCTAGCCCCTCCCTTGCAGGGAGGGGAAACCTGGATATCGATCCCCCTACCGAGCATCCCATCGCAAAACCGGGGAATCCCCCTACTGCGCCGCGGCGATACGCGCCGCATGACACGGGCTCGGGGATGTCGCGCGACCTGCAGGACGGCCGGGCCCCGCCGCCGCGTCCGGAAAGGGGGCAGCGTGCCCGATCCACTCCCGCAGGCCCGATCGATCCGCGAACCCTCTTATTTCGACGCGATCTTCCCGCTCGTCGTCCTCGCCGTCCTGATCTTCGGCTCGGTCTCGCTGTTCGGGCTCGACGCGATCAACGGCCCGATCCAGGTCGCCCTCCTCCTCGCGGCGATGGTCACCAGCTTCATCATCCTCAAGAACGGCCATCCATGGGAAGCGATCGCCGAAGCCGGCCGCCACGGCGTCTCGTCGGTGGTCAGCGCGATCTTCATCCTGTTCGCGGTGGGCGCGCTGATCGGCGCGTGGAACATGTCGGGGACGATCCCGACGCTCGTCTATTACGGGATCCACGCCATCCACCCCAATTGGTTCTATCTCGCGACGATCCTCGTCTGCGGGGCGATCTCGATGGGGATCGGCAGTTCCTGGACCACCGCGGGGACGATCGGCGTCGGGCTGGTCGGGCTCGCCACCCTGCTCGGCGTCTCGCCCGTCGTCACCGCCGGCGCGGCGATCTCGGGCTGCTATGTCGGCGAGAAGATGTCGCCGCTCTCCGAGACCGCGATCCTCGGCGCGCAACTCACCGGCTCGGACATCTACGCGCATCTCCGCGAGCAGGTCTGGACCTCGGCCCCCGCCCTCGTCATCGCCGCCACCCTGTTCGGCGTCATGGGCCTGGTCGACCGCAGCGCGGGCGTCGCGCCGGACGTCGTCGCCGCCGAACTGAAGGCGCTCGACGGGCTGTTCTGGATCACTCCGCTCAACCTGCTCCCGCTCCTCGTGCTGGTGGTCCTCTCGATCCGCAGGACGCCGCCCAGCCTCGCGATCATGCTCTCGGCGCTCCTCGCCGCCGCGCTCGCCCCCTTCACCCAGCCCGATGCGGTGCTGCGCTTCGTCGCCGCGCCCGAGCTCCCCGATCCGGTCGCCTTCCTCAAGGGCGGCTGGCGCGCCCTCGCCAACGGCTACCAGGCCAATTCGGGCATCCCGATGGTCGACGACCTGCTCTCGCGCGGGGGCATGGATTCGATGCTCACCACGATCTGGCTGATCCTCGCCGCCTTGGTCTTCGGCACCCTGCTCGACGAGTTCGGCCTGCTCTCGAAGCTGATCACCCCCGTGCTGCTCCGCGCGCGCACCACCGGCAGCCTGATCGCCACCGTGGTCGGCACCGGCTTCGGGCTCAATCTGATCTCGGGCGACCAATATGTCGCGGTCGTCCTCCCCGCGCGGCTGTTCCGCGAGGAGTTCGCCAAGCGCGGCCTCGCCAGCACCAACCTCTCACGCGCCTTGTGCGACGCCGGCAGCGTCACGTCGCCGCTGATCCCGTGGAATTCGTGCGGCGCCTATATGGCCGCGGTGCTCGGCGTGCCGACGATGCTCTATCTGCCCTGGTGCTTCTTCAACATCGCCAGCCCGCTGCTCACCCTGCTGCTCGGCTATACCGGCTTCCGCATCCTGCGGACCACCGCGCCGGTGCAGCCCGCGGGCTGAGGTGACAACACGCCCCTCCCTGCAAGGGAGGGGTAGGGGGTGGGTGCGCGCGTCTGCGCGCCCAAAAGACTCATCGCCCGGCAAGAAGCATCGGACGAGGCATCGAGCCTCGCCCGATGCTACCCACCCCTAGCCCCTCCCTTGCAGGGAAGGGAAATCTGGAAACTAACCCTAAGACTCCCCGCCGCCGCCTTCCTCCTCCGCCTTGCGCGCCAGCCGTTTCTTGGCCGCCGCGATGGCCTTGATCAGCGCCGCATTGGTCTCCTCGCGGGTCGCACGCAGGTGGAAGATGCCGCCCGCGGCATAGGCCGCCTCCCGGGCCCGTGCCTCCAGCGCCTTTTTATCCAACGGCTTGCCGCTGCGCGCGTCCAGCGCGCCGCCCACCATGCCGCCCCGAAGCAGCGTGCGCATCAGCGAGTCCGAATAGCGCCGGCGATGGGCGACCACCTGCCCGCCCTGCACGATCGGCTCGTCCCAGCCGTGCACCGCGCGCTCGAACGCCGCCTGCTCGAGCGTCACCGCCTGGGTGTCGATCGCCGCGTCCCAATCGGCCTTGAAGCGCTCGCATTTGCCGCGCAATTGATAGGCCGAGGTCGAGGAGATCCGCGCCCGCGCGCAGGCGTCGCGCACCGAACCGGTCTCGGAGAGCACGCGCAGGAACAGCTTGCGCCGCGCCTCGGTCCAGCCGTCGCGGCGCAGCCGGAGGTCGCCCAGCGGCTCCTCGGCGACCGCCTTCGCGGCCTTGCCCTGCTCGGCGATCCACACCGCCTGCTGCTCGGCGACCGCCGCATCCCAGCGCGCCGCGAAAGCGGGGTCGCGCCGCCGGCGCTTATAGGCGCAGGACAGCGACCGCCCGATCGCCGCGGCGGCATCGCGCACGCGCCCGGTCATCCGCAGCGCGAGCAGGAAGGCCTGGTCGGTATCGGCGCTCCAGCGCGCGAACGGCTTGGACGAGGGCCGCAGCGCCCAATGCTTCGATGACGGATCGGACATGAAACGACTCCCCTCAGGATCAGAGAGTCGAACCAGTTATTGCATGTTTTCCTACATTGAAAGAACCAAATGGGAACATACGGCTCCGGTGCGTATTTTTCGTAGCTACGAATATTGACAAGTCGATTATTCGTAGCTACAAGAATTCGTCGATCCGGCTTCGGATTACGGCGATGTAACTTCGCTCTTTCCCGCACGGGAGCGTAACGATGACCCACCACGCGTCAGGAAAGATGCGCCATGGAGATCACGTACGATCCCGCCAAGCGCGAGCGCACGCTCGCCGAACGGGGGCTGGACTTCGCCGACGCACCGCGCGTCTTCGCCGGCATCACGCTCACGCTGCAGGACGACCGACAGGATTATGGCGAGACGCGCTGGCAGACCTATGGCCTGCTGGACGATCGACTGGTGACGCTGATCTGGACCGAACGTGGGCAAGCGCGCCAGATCATCTCGATGAGGAAATGCAATGAGCGCGAAAGGGCGCGATACGAAGCGCAATTGGGTCGATCCGGATGAGGCACCCGAATGGGATACCGAGGCCTTTGCCCGCGCCGAGATCCGCCAGGACGACCGCGTCCTCCGCCCCGCCGACGGCACCCTCACCGGCCGCGGCAGGCCCAGATCGGAGAATCCCAAGCAGCTCGTATCGCTCCGCCTCGATCGCGAGGTGCTCGAGCGGCTGCGCGCGATGGGCCCCGGCTGGCAGACGCAGGTGAACGCGGCGCTGCGGAAAGTGGTCGGGCTTTAGGTCGTATCGACATTCAAATTCCCCCTCCCTTCAAGGGAGGGGTTAGGGGTGGGTTGGCACCGGCCGGGGCTCGATGCCCCGGCCGGTGCCTTTTGCTGCACGATTGGCGAATCTTTTAGGCGCGCAGACGCGCGCA
>NZ_JAPKNM010000120.1 GCF_026460985.1 Sphingomonas sp. | reverse complement strand
GGAAGGTGGTCGCAGAGCCTATCAGGCCCTGGGATTTCAACTGCGTTGCGACCGAGGCGACGCTTGACCCTTGCTCGACAGTCAGTGGCACGGGCTTGCCATTGGATCCGCCGCGCAACCACAGGCCCCAGACTGCGACCAAGGCCGCCGCCACCAGCAGGATCGCGGCGCCGGCAAGCTTGCGCATGGGGTTAGTTGACCGCCTTCATGATCAGCGAGGCGTTGGTGCCGCCGAAGCCGAAGCTGTTGTTGAGCACGGCCTTGATCTTGCGCTCCTTGGCCTTGTGCGGGACGAGGTCGACACCCGCGCAATTCTCGCTCGGATTGTCGAGGTTGAGCGTGGGCGGCGCGACCTGATCGCGCATCGCGAGGATGCAGAAGATCGATTCGACCGCGCCGGCGCCGCCGAGCAGATGCCCGATCGCCGACTTGGTCGAGCTCATCGACAGTTCGCCGATATGGTTGCCGAACAGCTTGCGGACCGCGCCCAGCTCGAGCTCGTCGCCGAGCGGCGTCGAGGTGCCGTGCGCGTTGATATAGTCGATGTCGCCGAGGTCGAGCCCCGACTTGCGCATCGCCATCTGCATCGATCGGAACGCGCCCGAACCCTCGGGATGCGGCGCCGTCACGTGATAGGCGTCGCCCGACAGGCCATAGCCGATCACCTCGGCATAGATCTTCGCGCCGCGCTTCTTGGCGTGCTCATATTCCTCGAGCACCACCACGCCGGCGCCCTCGCCCATCACGAAGCCGTCGCGGTCAACGTCATAGGGACGGCTGGCCTTGGTCGGGTCGTCACGGAAGCTGGTCGACAGCGCACGCGCCTGGCCGAAGCCGGCGATGCCGATCGGGCAGATCGCGCTCTCGGCGCCGCCGGCGAGCATGATGTCGGCGTCGTCCATCGCGATCATCCGCGCGGCGTCGCCGATCGAGTGCGCGCCGGTGGAGCAGGCGGTGACGACGGCGTGGTTGGGGCCCATCAGCCCGTATTTGATCGAGACCTGGCCCGAGATCAGGTTGATCAGGCGGCCATGGACGAAGTGCGGCGAGACGCGCTTGGGCCCCTTTTCGGCGAGCACCAGCGATTCGCTCTCGATGCCCGGCAGGCCACCGATACCCGAGCCGATCGAGCAGCCCGCGCGCAGGCGCAGCTCCTCGCTCATGTCGAGCAGACCGGCGTCCTCGATCGCCTGTCCGGCCGCGTCGATGCCGTAGACGATGAACGGATCCACCTGGCGCTGGATCTTGTGATCGACGCGCTTGCCGGGATCGAAGCCATATTCATGGTCGGCCGGTTTCACTTCGCAGGCATAATTGCTCTGGAAGTCGGTCGCGTCGAAGCGCGTGATCGTGGCCGCCCCCGACTTGGCGGCGATGATGTTCTTCCAGGCCGTCTCGACATCGGCACCCAGCGGGGTGACGAGCCCGAGGCCGGTTACGACTACGCGGCGCATGGCGTTCTCTCCGTCAATCTTCTGTCATCGGGACCAAATCCCGGAAAACGAAACGGCTCCCCGCCCTCTCTCTCGAGCCCGGACGGGAAGCCGCTATATGGCAATGCCGGCCCATCCGGGCAGGTCGCCGGAAAGGCGATCAGCCTTCCTGATGCTCGCTGATGTACGAGACCGCGTCGCCGACCGTGGTGATCTTCTCGGCCGCATCGTCGGGGATCTCGACGCCGAACTCTTCCTCGAAAGCCATGACCAGCTCGACGATGTCGAGGCTGTCCGCACCCAGATCGTCGATGAAGCTCGCTTCGGGCTTCACTTCGCCGGCATCGACGCCGAGATGGTCGACGACGAGCGCGGCAACGCGCTGGGTGATCTCTTCCTGGTTGGCCATAGTCCCTGTTTTCCTTTGTCTGGGGCTCTGAATTCCGTGTGAACGCACCTAGAATGCCGGGGGTGCCGTTGCAAGGGGGGACACCTGAGGGCTTAGCCTTCAGGCCTGCGAAAAGTCGAAGCTCGCATACTGAATCGTGCTGAGGAAGGCGAAATATTCGGCGAGCAGTTCGGCATTCTCGCGCGTCTGCTTCGCCTCATCGGTCACCGATCCCTTGATCAGCTCCTGGTTCTCCGCCGCGGTGAGCGGGCGGTTGCGCGTCTCCTCGGGCAGCGTCTGGAAGCGGTCCTCGAGCGTCGCGGCCTCGAAGCCGCGCTCGGCTATCACGCGCTCGGCGATCGGCAGGCCGAGCTTGGCCAGCGTATAGACACGCGCCGCCTTTATCGCCGCTTCGGACCAATCATGCTCGAGCCCGCACGCCGCCGCCGCGCTGGCGATGCTGCCGCCCACCGCGGGATCGTAGCTCGGCCGCTTGCCGCTCTCCACCATGTTTCGCGAGACGTCGGCGTGCAGCTTCGCGGTGACGGCGGGCGCAAGCTTGCCCGCGACGCAGTCGATCGTCGCGAGATCGGCGGCGTGCGCGGGCATGGCGAACGTGAGCAAGGCGGCGATTGCGATGATGCGCATGAAGATCACTCCGGCCCCGGGACTCAGAGCATCGCCATCCCGCCGTTCACATGCAAGGTCTGGCCGGTGACGTACCCGGCTTCCTTGCTGGCGAGATAGACCACCGCCGCGGCGATATCCTCGCCATAGCCGAGATCGCCTGCAGGGATGCGGCCGAGCAAGGCGGTCTTCTGCGCCTCGGGCAGCACGTCGGTCATCGCGGAGCGGATGAAGCCGGGGGCGACGCAGTTGACGGTGATGTTGCGGCTGGCGAGCTCCTGCGCGAGCGCCTTGGACATGCCGACGAGGCCCGCCTTGGACGCGGCATAGTTCGCCTGGCCCGGATTGCCGGTGGCGCCGACGACCGAGGTGATCGAGATCATCCGGCCGAAGCGCGCCTTCATCATCGGCTTGGCGGCGGCGCGCATCAGGCGGAACGCGGCCTCGAGGTTGACGCGGATCACCTGATCCCACTCCTCGTCCTTCATCCGCATCGCGAGATTGTCGCGGGTGACGCCGGCATTGTTGACGAGGATGTCGAGCTTGCCGAGCGCTTCCACGGCCTGCGGCACGAGCGCGTCGACCGCGGCGCCGTCGGACAGGTTGCAGGGGAGCGCGACATGATCGCCGCCGAGCTCGGCGCGAAAGGCCTCGAGCTTCTCGGCATTGGAGCCGGAAACCGCCAGCCGGGCGCCCTGCGCGGCGAGGCCCTTGGCGATCGCCGAACCGATCCCGCCCGAAGCGCCGGTGACGAGTGCGGTCATGCCTGTGAGGTCGAACATGCTTTGATCCTTATTTTATTCGCGCAGAGGCGCAGAGGACGCAGAGGGGTTATGGTTGTTGACGAGACGCCGGATGCCTTCCTTGAGCGTCTCGCCGCCGAAATTGATGAGCAGCCCTACGGGTTGTCCGGTCAGCCGAAGATAAGTCAGCAATTGCTTCGCGTGTACCGGCGCCAGCCGCTCGACTGACTTCACTTCGACGAGCAAACGCTCGTCGATCAACAAATCTATCCGAAAAGCAGATTCGACGCGCACACCCTCGAATTCGATATCGATCGCGCGCTGCGTGGCGACGGGATAACCCATGGAGCGAAGGCGCGCGGCAAGAACAGCTTCATAAACGCTCTCAAGGAGCCCTGGACCGAGCTCACGATGCAAACGGATCGCCACATCGACGACGTCGCCGCTGATCCGATCGATGTCCTTCAATACACCGCTCTCTGCGTCCTCTGCGCCTCTGCGCGAACTCACTATCTCCCGACTAAAGCGATTTCACCAGCGCCTCGATGTCGTCCATCGTGACGAGGCTGGTGGAGGTGGCGTCGGGGGCGATGCGCTTGACCATGCCGGCGAGGACCTTGCCGCCGAACTCGACGAATTCGGTCACGCCCGCTTCCTGCATCGCCAGCACCGATTCACGCCAGCGCACCATGCCGGTGACCTGCTCGACCAGCAGAGTGCGGATCGTGGCCGGGTCGACCACCGGGGCGGCGGTGACGTTGGCGTAGACGGGAACCAGCGGCGACTGCACCGCGACCGCGGCCAGCGCTTCCTCCATCGCGTCGGCGGCGGGCTGCATCAGCGGGCAGTGGAACGGTGCGGAGACCGGCAGCAGCAGCGCGCGCTTGGCGCCCATCTCCTTGGCGAGCGGCAACGCGCGCTCGACCGCCTCGCGGTGGCCCGAGATCACGACCTGCGAAGGATCATTGTCGTTGGCGACAGTGCACACCTGCCCCTCGGCCGCGGCATCGGCGATCGCCTGCGCCTTGGCGAGATCGGCGCCGAGCAACGCCGCCATCGCGCCGACGCCGACCGGCACCGCCGCCTGCATCGCGTTGCCGCGCGCGCGCAGCAGCCGCGCAGTGGTGGCGAGGTCGAAGGCGCCCGCGGCGCAGAGCGCGGTATACTCGCCCAGGCTGTGCCCGGCGACGAAATCGGCCTTGTCGGCGAGGCGGATGCCCCCTTCCCTCTCAAGTACGCGCAGCACCGCGATGGCGTTCGCCATGATCGCCGGCTGGGCATTGGCGGTGAGCGTGAGTTCGTCCTCAGGCCCTTCCGCCATCAGCTTCGAGAGATTCTGGCCGAGCGCTTCGTCGACTTCCTGGAAGACCTCGCGTGCATGCGGGCTCGCCGCGGCGAGCGCGCTCCCCATGCCGACGGCCTGGCTGCCCTGGCCAGGGAAGATGAATGCGCGCATGTGCCTCTCCTCGGGTTCAGGCGGCGCGGGTTAGAGCCGTTGGGGGATGGGAGCAAGAGGTCGCCGGCCTGTCACCCACAATGAACGGCGGGGCCCCGGCTCCGCCGTTTTCCACGTCTCTTTTCGGGACCCTCGTGGAAATTTCGGGGGCTCGTGCGTTAACGGTCGTTAACCGTAACGAGCCGCGCGTGCACCATACCGATTCTTCCTTTCCCATCGCATTGCGCGGCCGCAGGCGCTGGCCTCTCTACGTGCGGGTCGTGCTGCTGAGCCTGCCCGCGCTCGGACTGCTGCCGATCCTCGACATGGCGCAGGCCTCGCGGCAGACAGGCGGCCCTACGCCCGAAGCGCCACGCGCGCGACCGGGCCAGATCGACCGGCCCGCAACCATCACGCTCGGCGCGCTCATCGAAGTACAGCGGCGCGAGCGAGAGCAGCGCCGCGCGATCGCCGCGGCGGAGCTGCTGGTGGAGGAAACGCCGTCGGGCGAGAGCTGGCAGGCGCAGCTCGGCGCGTTCCGCTCCGCCGATGCCGCCGAGCGCCAGCGGGCGCGGCTGATGGAGGCGGCGAACCTGCCGGTCGTGGTGCGGCAGGCGGGCGCGCTTCACCGGCTGGAGAGCCTCCCCGCCCTGCGCGCCGATACCGAGACGCTTTGCGCGCGCGCCCAGGCCAGCGGCATGGATTGCTTCGTGCGCCGGGCGGCGGATGCGATCTGATTCCGCGTCACTCCGGCCCAAGACCGGGGTGACGCACAAGAGATAACGCGCTTACCGCTTGCATTTCCGTCGCTTTGCCCGCATAGGCCGCGCCAGCCGGGGTGGAGACGTGTCTCCGCCCCCGCTTGCTTTTGAGACGACAGCCGGAGGGGCGCCGCACATGGGGTGCGCGTCAGCGATCGGCCAACAGGAAGAGAATATATGGCTCTTTACGAGCATGTGTTCCTTGCGCGCCAGGATCTGGCACAGGCGCAAGTGGACGCTCTGGCGGAAGCCGCCACCAAGATCGTCGAGGACAATCAGGGCAAGGTCGTCAAGACCGAGACCTGGGGTCTCCGCAGCCTCGCCTATCGCATCGCCAAGAACCGCAAGGCGCATTATGTGATGCTCGAGATCGACGCGCCCGCGGGCGTGGTCGCCGAGCTCGAGCGCCAGACGCAGATCAACGAGGACGTCATCCGCTACATGACCGTCAAGGTCGATGCGCTGGAAGAAGGTCCGAGCGTGATGATGCGCAAGGGCCAGGACCGCGAGCGTGGCCGTGGCCGTCGCGACCGCGACGAGGCCGGCAACACCGGTTTCGGCGAGTAAGGAGCTTATAGATCATGGCACGCCCGTTTTTCCGCCGCCGCAAGAGCTGCCCCTTCTCCGCGAAGGACGCGCCCCGGATCGATTACAAGGACGTCCGTCTGCTCCAGGGCTTCGTGTCCGAGCGCGGCAAGATCGTCCCCTCGCGCATCACTTCGGTGAGCGCGAAGAAGCAGCGCGAGCTGGCCCAGGCCATCAAGCGCGCGCGTCACCTGGGCCTGCTGCCCTACATCGTTAAGTAAGGAGCGCCAGAATGGACGTCATTCTGCTGGAACGCGTCGAGAAGCTCGGCGCCATCGGCGACGTGGTGAAGGTCAAGGACGGCTTCGCCCGTAACTACCTGCTGCCGAACAAGAAGGCGCTGCGCGCCAACGAAGCCAACCGCAAGGTCTTCGAGGCCAACCGCGCCCGCATCGAGTCCGAAAACGCGGCACGCCGCGGCGAGGCCGAGAAGGAAGCAGGCAACTTCAACGACGTGTCGGTCACGCTGATCCGTCAGGCCTCGAACACCGGCCAGCTCTACGGCTCGGTCGCGGTGCGCGACCTGGTCGAGGCGATCACCGCCGACGGCCACAAGGTCACCAAGAGCCAGATCGTGCTCGACCGTCCGATCAAGTCGATCGGCGTGTACGAAGTGCGCGTCGCGCTGCACCCCGAGGTGTCGGTGACCGTCAAGGTCAACGTCGCCCGCTCGCCGGAAGAGGCCGAGATGCAGTCGCAGGGCGTCGACGTGATGTCGGCGATGTTCGAGAAGGACGAGGCCGGCTTCACCGAGGATTACGATCCCAACGCCGAGCCGGGCGCGACCGCCGAAGTGCAGGCAGCACCTGCCGAGGACGAGAACGCCGAGGGCTGAGGCCTTCGCCGCGACAGGAAACGGGCCGCTCCGGAGCATCCGGGGCGGCCTTTTTCGTTGCGCGCGACTTGGCCGGTTGCCATCGGGCCGGAATCACGGTTAATCCCGGAGTATCCGCACGCATTGCCAGTGGCTTAGGGTGCGGGCGGTCACCATCCATATCCGGCGCGCGCGGGGCGCGACGGGGTTCGGGGGGAACGAGTTTCATGCGTATCGGGCGTTTCGCGGCCTGTGTCCTTGCCGCGTGTTCCGGGTTGTTGGTCGCCGCCGCCGAGCCGCGCGGCAGTTCACTCGAAGCGCAGGTGCTCGCGCGGATCAACCACGCCCGCCAGAATCCCCGCGCCTATGCCGACGAGCTGCGCGAACTGCGCGACTATTTCGAGGGCGACATCCTCTATCTGCCCGGTGAGCCCGAAGGAATCGCCACGCGCGAGGGCGTTTCGGCGGTCGACGAGGCGATCGACTTTCTCGAGCGCCAGGCGCCCCTGCCCCCGCTGGATCGCGGCGACCTGCTGGCGCTGGCTGCCCAAGACCATGCCTATGACCAGGGCGAGACCGGCTCGACCGGGCACCGGTCGAGCGACGGCGCGGGTCCGGGCGAGCGGGTGCGCCGCCGCGGCGGCGACATCTTCGTCGGCGAGAGCATCTCCTACGGCATGGCCGACGCCGATTCCGTGGTGCGCCAGCTGATCGTCGACGACGGCGTCCCCGGCCGCGGCCACCGCACCCTGTTGTTCAAGCGCGATTTCCGCTTCGCCGGAGTCGGCTGCAGCGACCATCGCCGCTACGGCGCGATGTGCGTGGTCGATCTCGCCGCGACGGCGGACGGCCAACCGGCGATGCCGCGCTGGGCGGGCAGCGGAGCAACCCGCGGCACGCCGGTGCGCGCCCGCGCGCGCTGAGGCCTGCGCGCCGAGGCGTCCGTTACTGGGTGGAACTCATGCCGCCGCCTTGATTCCGGCGGTCGCGGAAATTCTCCGCCTGCCGCTCGTTCTCGGCATTGAATTTGGCCCATTCGGCTTTGGTCATGCACTTACGCTTGGCCATGATGCTGCCGGTGGGCGTCATCGCGCGGCAGATCTTCTTTTCCTTCGCCGGCTCGGTCGCAGCCTGCGGCTGCGCCGCGTCCTGCGCGGCGGCGGCGCTCGAGACCAGGCAAATGGCGGCAAGCGCCGCACAGGTACGGACCAACATCACGTGGATTCCCTCTTCTGAAGCAAGCCGCATAACACGCTGTACTAGCTGAGTATAGCAGACAGCGTAGCTCCGGTGGCACCAGGGCTATGCGGCAAGGTTATGCACTCATTTGCGCCCGAACAGCTTCTCGATATCGCCATGGGCGAGCTTCACCCAGGTGGGCCGGCCATGGTTGCACTGGCCCGAATGCGGGGTGACTTCCATCTCGCGGAGCAGCGCGTTCATCTCGGCGACCGAGAGGATACGGCCCGCGCGCACCGAGCCGTGGCACGCCATGGTCGAGGCGACATGGTCGAGGCGCTCCTTCAGGGACAAGGCCTCGTCGAAGCTGGCGAGCTCGTCGGCGAGATCGGTGACTAGCCCCAAGACGTCGCCCTGGCCCAGGGCCGCGGGCGTCGCGCGGACGAGCATGGCGCGCGGGCCGAAGCGCTCGAGCTCGAGCCCGAACTGGGCCAGTTCCGCGATGCGCGCCTCGAGCCGGTCGCAGCCGGGCTCATCGAGCTCGACGACTTCGGGGAGGAGCAATGCCTGGCTCGCGACGTTGCCGCCCTGCATCGCGCGGCGCATCCGCTCGAGGACGAGGCGCTCGTGCGCCGCATGCTGGTCGACCAGGACGAGGCCGTCCTCGGCCTCGGCGACGATATAGGTCTTGGCGACCTGCCCGCGGGCGACGCCGAGCGGGAAGTCGATCGTCTGCGGAACCGGCGCATGCGCGGCCTCGGCGCGGGCCTGGGGCGGCGGAGTCATGAAGGTCGGGCGGCGATCGTGCAACGCGAGGCCGGAATAGTGCTTGAGTCCCTCTCCTGCGGGGGAGGAAGTCTCACTGGTACCTGAGCCTGCGGACAGGCCCCACCCCAACCCAGTGTCAGGTGAATAGCGCCCCGCGCTATTCAGGTCAGGCTGGGAGCCTGACCGACCTGACACTCCTGAAGGGGAGGGGCTTTCCGAGGTCCACATCCCCAGCGCGGCCTCGCTGGGGCGCTGGACGCTGCGGTGGCCGGCTTCGTCGAGCGCGCGCCTGAGGCCGCTGACGATCATGCCGCGCACGAGCGCTGGGTCGCGGAAGCGGACTTCGGTCTTGGCGGGGTGGACGTTGACGTCGACCTGGTCGGCGGGAACGTCGAGGAACAGGGCGACCACGGGGTGCCGGTCGCGCGCGAGCATCTCCGCATAGGCGCCGCGCACCGCGCCCGCGAGCAGCCGGTCCTTCACGGGGCGGCCGTTGACGAACAGATATTGGTGGTCCGCCACCCCGCGGTTGAAGGTCGGCAGCCCGGCGACGCCGCCGAGCATCAGGCTCTCGCGCGCGAAGTCGATCGCGACGCTGTTTTCCGCGAGGTCGCGATCGGTGAGCGCCGCGACGCGCTCGGGCCGCGTCTCGCCGCCCTGGACCGACAGCACCCGCCGGCCGTCATGCTCGACCGAGAAGGCGATGTCGGACCGCGCCATCGCAAGGCGCTTCACCACGTCGAGACTGGCGCCATATTCGGCGCGCGCCGAGCGGAGGAACTTCCGCCGCGCCGGCACCCGCGCGAACAATTGCTCGACCCGCACCCGCGTCCCCGGCGGCAGCGCGGCCGGCCCCTCGGCCACGACCTCGCCATTGTCGACGGTGCGCGACCAGCCGTCGGCGCCGCGCACCCGGCTCTCGATCGTCAGCCGGGCGACGCTGGCGATCGAAGGCAACGCTTCGCCGCGAAAACCCAACGTCGCAACGGCTTCGATCGCATCGTCGGGAAGCTTCGAGGTTGCATGACGCTCGAGCGCGAGCGCCATGTCGGCGGCGTTCATGCCGCATCCGTCATCGATCACCTCGATCAATTCGGTGCCGCCGGCGGCGAGACGGACGGCGATCCGCGCCGCTCCCGCGTCGATCGCGTTTTCGACCAGTTCTTTCAGCGCACTGGCGGGGCGTTCGACCACCTCCCCGGCTGCAATTCGGTTGACAAGATGCTCAGGGAGACGGCGTATTGACATGGCAGTCTGTCTAGCCCAACGGGCGGCATCCCGCGACCCGCAAGCGCATGCACCGAGATGGATTTTCCCAGTCCGTTCCGGAAGGGTCCGGACTAAATCTGGTGCGAACAGCCGACGGCGGGCGCCCGTGCGGCAGGACGGAACAACGAATGGCTTTTTCCCGCTTTTTCAAATTCATGTCCCACGACATGGCGATCGATCTGGGTACTGCGAACACCGTCGTCTATCTTCGCGGGCGCGGCGTCGTCCTCAACGAACCGTCGGTGGTGGCGGTCGAGACGCTGAACGGCGTCAAGCGGGTCAAGGCAGTCGGCGACGACGCCAAGCTGATGATGGGCAAGACGCCCGGCTCGATCGAGGCGATTCGTCCGCTTCGCGACGGCGTGATCGCCGACATCGACGTCGCCGAGCAGATGATCAAGCACTTCATCCAGAAGGTGCACGGGCAGCGTCGCTTCATGCGCTGGCCGCAGATCGTGATCTGCGTGCCCTCGGGCTCCACTTCGGTCGAGCGCCGCGCGATCCGCGATGCCGCGTCGAACGCCGGCGCCAGCCAGGTCTGGCTGATCGAGGAGCCGATGGCCGCCGCGATCGGCGCCGACATGCCCGTCACCGAGCCGATCGGCTCGATGGTGGTCGATATCGGTGGCGGCACCACCGAAGTCGCGGTGCTCTCGCTGCGCGGCCTGGCCTATTCCACCTCGGTCCGCGTCGGCGGCGACAAGATGGACGAGGCGATCGTCTCGTACGTCCGCCGCAACCATAACCTGCTGATCGGCGAGGCCACCGCCGAGCGGATCAAGCAGGAAGTCGGCGTCGCCAAGCCGCCCGCGGACGGCATCGGCACGACGATCCACATCAAGGGCCGCGACCTCGTCAACGGCGTGCCCAAGGAAATCCAGATCAACCAGGGCCAGATCGCCGAGGCGCTCAGCGAGCCCGTCGGCACGATCGTCGAGGGCGTGCGCATCGCGCTCGAGAACACCGCGCCCGAGCTGGCCGCCGACATCGTCGACCAGGGCATCGTGCTCACCGGCGGCGGCGCGCTGCTCCAGGGGCTCGACGAAGTGCTCCGCGACGAGACCGGCCTGCCGGTCACCGTGGCCGAGGATCCGCTGACCTGCGTCGCGCTCGGCACCGGGCGCGCGCTCGAGGATCCCGTGTTCCGCGGCGTGCTCATCCAGGTCTAAGGGGCAAGCGGGACATGGCGCCGCCACGCAACCGGCGCCCCGGATTTTCGCGGCGGGCGCAGTACGGGCTCTTCATCGGCTATGTGGGCGCGGTCGGCGGGGCGCTGATCGGCGCCGTCCTGCTGCTGCTCTCGACGTTCAACCCACCCGCCTTCGCGGCGGTGCGCGGCGTCTTCGCCGAGATCACCACTCCGATCGCCTCGGGGTTCCATTGGGTGCGCGACGGCCTGGGGAGCATCCCCGCGGGGATCGGCAGCTATTTCAACGTGCATGGCGAGAATGCGCGGCTGAAGAAGAAGCTCGCCGACGACGCCCTGACGGTGGCACGCGCGCAGACGCTCGAGCAGGAGAACCGGCGACTGCGCGAGCTGGTCAAGCTGCGCGACGTCACCACCGACGCGATCGTCGCGGCACGGCTGGTCAACAGCTCTTCGTCGAGCACGCGGCGCTTCGCGACGCTCAATGCGGGAACCTGGCAGGGCGTCAAGCGCGGCCAGCCCGTGCGCGACCCGAACGGGCTGATCGGCCAGGTGATCGAGGCGAGCCCCAACAGCGCGCGCGTGCTGCTGCTCGTCGATGCCGAGAGCATCGTGCCGGTGCGCCGCACGCGCGATGGGCTTCCGGCGATCGCATCGGGCCGCGGTGACGGGCTGATCGACATCCGCTCGGCGAGCGTCGCGACCATGGGGTTCCGTCCAGGCGACGCGTTCGTCACCTCGGGCACCGGCGGCGTCTTCTCGCCCAACATCCCGGTCGCGCGGGTGATCCGCACCCAGGGCGACATCGCGGTCGCCCAGCCCGCCGTCAATCCCGACGCGCTCGACTTCGCTTTGGTCCAGCAGACCTTCCTGCCCGAACCGACGCCGACCCCCACCGCCTCCCCCTCTCCCTCCGGCACCGCGCAGCCCAAGGCGGCGCCGTGAGCGGAATCGAATTCATCCCGATGGGGCATTCGGAGAAGCCGCCGCGCGCGGTCTGGCTCGCGCCTCTGTCGGTGATGCTCGGCTCGCTGATGACGCTGGCGCCGGTGATCGCGGTGGTGCCCTTCCTGCCGCCGTTCGGGCTGATGGTGCTGCTCGGCTGGCGAATGGTGCGCGGAGATTCGATGCGCGTCTGGATGCCGGTGCTGCTCGGCTTCTTCGACGACATGGTGAGCGGCCAGCCGCTCGGCTCGGCGATGCTGCTCTGGACAATGTGCGTACTGGCGATCGACGTGCTAGATACGCGATTGGTATGGCGCGATTTCTGGCAGGATTGGCTGATCGCGTCGGGCGCCATCGGCTTCTGCCTGATCGCCGGACGGTTCGTTGCCTCGCCCTTCGGTTCGCACGTCGATACCGCGTTGCTGCTGCAGGTGCTGACCTCCGCGGCGCTGTTTCCGCTGATCTACCGGCTCTGCGCCTGGTTCGACAGCGATGTGAGGAAGCATTGAGGTGCTGAAGGTCACCGAGGCCTCGCAGGCCTACAGCTTCTCGCGCCGGGCATTGCTGATGGGCGGCGCTCAGGGTGCGGTCGCGCTGGCCCTGGCCGGGCGGATGACCTGGCTCGCGGTGTTCGAGAACGAGCGCTACAAGCTGCTGGCCGAGGACAATCGCGTCAGCCTGACGCTGAGCCCGCCGCGCCGCGGCTGGATCGTCGACCGGAACGGCCAGCCGCTCGCCAACAACCGCACCGATTTCCGCGTCGACCTGATCCCCGATCGGCTGGAGAAGCGCGAGGAGACGCTCGTCGAGCTCCAGCGCATCCTGGCGCTCACGCCCGAGGACATGGCGCGCATCCGCACCGACCTGAAGCGCGCGGCGGGCTTCCAGCCGGTATCGGTGAAGGAGAATCTCGGCTGGGAGCAGTTCGCGGCGGTCAGCGTGCGGCTGCCCGAGCTCCCCGGCGTGGCGCCCAGCCGCGGCTTCGCGCGCAACTATCCGATCGGCGCGGCGGTCGGCCATCTGGTGGGCTATGTCGGCACCGCCTCCGCCGAGCAATATCAGAAGGAGAAAGATCCCCTTCTCGTCACGCCCGGCTTCAAGCTGGGCAAGGACGGGCTGGAGAAGACGCTCGAGAGCCGGCTGCGCGGCACGCCCGGGGCCAAGCGGGTCGAGGTCACCGCCCGCGGCAAGCTGGTGCGCGAGCTCGCCACGCGCGCGGACAAGCCGGGGCAGACGATCAAGCTGACCATCGATGCCGGGCTGCAGGAATATACGTCGCGGCGGCTGGGCAATGAATCGGGCTCGGCGATCGTGTTCGACTGCATGACCGGCCACATCCTCGCGATGGCGTCGATGCCGGCCTATGACCCCAATGCCTTTTCCGACGGGATCAGCCGCAGCGAGTGGCGGATGCTGTCCGAGGACGATCACATCCCGCTGATGAACAAGTCGCTGCAGGGGCTCTATCCCCCGGGATCGACGTTCAAGCCCGCCACGGCGCTGGCGGCGCTGACTGCGGGAGTGGATCCGCAGCGCGTGGTCTATTGCAACGGCGGCTACACGCTCGGCAACCGCCGCTTCGGCTGCCTCGGCCGGCACGGGCCGATGACGATGCACACCGCGATCGCGCGCAGCTGCAACACCTATTTCTACACGGTCGGGCGCGAGATCGGGATCGACCGGATCGCGGCGGCGGCGCGCGCGCTCGGCTTCGGCGCCGAGCATGCGCTGCCCCTCCCCTCGCAGCGCTACGGCACCATCCCCGACGAGGCGTGGAAGCTGCGGCGCTACAAGCAGGACTGGACCCAGTCCGACACGCTCAACGCCGCGATCGGCCAGGGCTATGTGCTGGTCAGCCCGTTCCAGCTCGCGCTTTCCGCGGCGCGGATCGCCTCCGGCCTCTCCGTCGCGCCGTCGCTGCTTCATGCCCCGCCCCAGGGCTTCGCTGCCCTGCCCTTCCCCCCGGAGCATCTCGCGATCGTCCGCGCGGGGATGGACGAAGTGGTCAACGGCCACGGCACGGCCGGCGCGTCCCGCCTGCAGGTGCCGGGCATCCGCATGGGCGGGAAGACCGGCACCGCGCAGGTCCGCCGGATCATGGACCGCAACCGCGGCCAGGGCGGCGAATGGAAATATCGCGACCACGGCCTGTTCATCTGCTTCGCGCCGGTCGACAATCCGCGCTACGCCGCCTCGGTGGTGATCGAGCACGGCATGGGGGGCGCGCGCGCCGCCGCGCCGGTGGCGAAGGACGTGCTCACCTTCCTGTTCGACCGCAAGCAGGCGATGGACCGCCTCCACGCGCTCGAGGCCGGATGGGGCGGCGACATCGCCAAACGCATGGCGGCCAAGGCCGAGGCGTGGAAGGCCGCGCATGCGCCGCAGTCGGTCGTCGCGTCGCCGGTGCCCGAGGACCCCGCCCAGGCCGCCGAGAACGTCGCCTCCGCCGCCGCCAACGCATCAGTCAACGCGATCGAGCCCGACGTATCGAACCGCAGTGCCGGGGTGCCGACCGAATGAAGACGGGCAATGTCGGCGTCACGGGCATCGTGCCGCAGCCGCTCGCGGTGCTCCCGTGGCGGATCATCCTCCTGGTGCTGGCGCTCGGCAGCTTCGGGCTCGTCGTCCTCTATTCCGCAGCCGGCGGGAACCTCTACCCCTGGGCGTTCTCGCAAGGGGTGCGCTTCTTCGTGTTCCTGGGCATGGCGATCGGGCTGTCGCGCGTGCCCGAGGCCTATTGGGCGCATGCGACCTTCCCGATGTACGCGATCATCCTGCTGATGCTGATCGGCGTAGAGGCGTTGGGTGCGGTCGCCGGCGGCAGCCAGCGATGGCTCGACCTGGGCATCATCCGGCTCCAGCCCTCGGAGCTGATGAAGCCGGTGATCGTCCTCACCATGGCGCGATTCTACGAGATCCTGCCCGCGAGCGAGATCCGCAAGTTCGGCGCGCTCTGGCCGGGGGCGGTGCTGATCGGGCTTCCCGCGGCTTTGGTGATGCTCCAGCCCGATCTCGGCACCGCGCTGATGATCGTGGGCGGCGGGATCGCGGTGATGTTCCTCGCCGGGATCCCCCTCAGGCTGTTCATCGGTGGCGGGCTGGCGCTGGCGGCCGCGATCCCGCTCGTCGTCAACTTCGTGCTCCACGACTATCAGCGCAACCGCGTGCTCGTCTTCCTCGATCCCGAGAGCGATCCGCTCGGTACCGGCTATCATATCAGCCAGTCCAAGATCGCGATCGGATCGGGCGGCATCTTCGGCAAGGGCTTCCTCAACGGCACCCAGAGCCATCTCGACTACCTCCCCGAGGGCCATACGGATTTCGCGCTGGCGACGATGATGGAGGAATGGGGGCTGATGGGCGGGCTGTTCGTGATCCTCGCGTTCGGCTTCCTGATCGGCTGGGGCATCAGCGTGAGCATGCGCGCGAAGAGCCGGTTCGGCCGGCTGACCGCGGCGGGGCTCTCGGCGACGATCTTCTTCTATTCCTCGATCAACATGCTGATGGTGATGGGCCTCGCCCCTGTTGTCGGCATCCCGCTGCCGCTGATCAGCTTCGGTGGGACGGCGCAGATGACCTTCATGATCTGCTTCGGGATCCTGATGTCGATCGATCGCGAGGGCCGCCGCAAGCCGCGCTGGTAGGATTTTTCCGGGGGGTGCATTTTAGGGTTTGCAATCCGAAAAACCTCTGCTAACCGCGCCCCTCCAAACGCGGCGGCGCACTCACCAAAAGCGCCGGAAACGCCCCGGAATGGACGCATAGCTCAGTTGGTAGAGCAGCTGACTCTTAATCAGCGGGTCCTAGGTTCGAGCCCTAGTGCGTCCACCATTCTTTTCAATGACTTAGGTCCTTTCCAGCCACGATTCGAAGCCGCGGACGGCTCGAACTGTGACCATTTTTGTGACCTCGCTGTGACCCGTCAAATGGCGGCTCGCCGCCGCCCTTCGGGGGTCCATCCAACGTCAGCTGGTCGGCATAGGGCGCCAGGTGCTTCACCGACATGTGCGCGTAGCGGCGCACCATCGATTCGGACTTCCAGCCGCCCAGCTCCTGAAGCACCCAGGTGGGCACATCGTTCTGCCGTAGCCAGCTCGCCCAGGTGTGCCGCAGGTCGTGCCAGCGGAAATCCTCGATCCCGCAAGCCTTCAATGCCGCACGCCAGGTCCGGTTGTTCGCATTCCGGAGCGGCTCGCCCCGAAAGGTGAACACATGGGTCCTGTGCTTGCCCAGCTGCCGCCGGAGCACCCCCATCGCCACGTCGTTCAGCGGCACGCCGAGCGCGTCGCCATTCTTCGTGTCGCCGTGCGCGATCGTCGCGATGCGCCGATCGAGCTCGACCCGGTCCCAGGTGAGGCGGAGGATGTTGCCCTGGCGCAAGCCTGTGGCCAGCGCGAACATCACCACCTCGCGTTGATGATCCGGTAGCGCATCGAGCAGCTGCCTGGCCTGGTCATGGGTCAGATACCTGATCCGGACCTCGCCGCCCCTCGAATAGGTCTTGAACGCCGGGATGTGGTCCAGCCATTCCCACTCGCGCATCGCCTTCCGGAAGATGGCGCGGATCAGCGCCACGTAGAGATCCTTGGTGCGATCGCTCCTGCGAGCGAGCCGGCGGGAGATGATCCCGTCGATCGTGTCCCTGCTCACCTGATCAAGATACCTGCCACGCAAGCTTTTGGTGAACCACCGGATCCGGCTCACATCGTCCCGATGGGACTTCTTGTGCGCCTTCTCCTTCAGCCACCGCAGCGCCGCTTCGTCCCAGGTGCGTCTGGGCTTCCGCTTCAGCCTGGCAAGGTCCCACAGCTCGGCCTTCAGCTTGTCGTGATATTCCTCGGCCTTCTTCCGGTCTTTCGTTCCAGTAGAGCGTCTAAGGAGCGTTCCGTCCGGCGCTGTGAGCTTGACGTAGTATATTCCTGCACGGTTCCAGAGTGCCATGCCTCTGCCTCCTTGTCGTAGGCACTCAGCTGCATCCGTGCGCGCCCAGGATATCCCGCTCGAATCAGCGCAACAAGGTCGTCCTCGACGAAACGCCAGCCGCGTCCGATCTTGGTCGCGGGAACGGCGCCGCTGATGGCGTAGCTGCGCATCGTGTTGGGATGGACCCGGAGCAGCGCGGCCGCGTCTATGAGCGTGAGCAGGCGCATCGAGCGCTCATCCCGCCTTGCCGGCGCCAGCGCCTTTCCGGGCCTTGGCGAACGCGCGGTCGCTCTCGAGGAACGCGGCGAGCATTGCCGGCACGAGCTCGGCGACCGGCTCGCCGCGACCATAGGCCTGCTCGTACAGGGCGGCATATTCGGCGAGCGCGGCGGCAAGCTCGGGCGCGACGCTGATCGTCATCCTGACCGGCGTGCGATCCGGCAGCTTGGGAAGCTTCAAGTCAACCATGGCCGTCTCCCCACGGCCGCAGCACGATGTCCTTGTGCACCACCACGCGTAGCGGCCAGCCGGGACGCACCTTGAGCGTGGGCTGGATGTCGAGGCTGCGCCCGACGAGCTGGTCTCCCGCGCGCGCGCCGCTGCGCTGCGCGGACTCGCGGATCGCCTCGACCAGGTCGCTCTCGCCGGTGAAGCTCAATTCGGTGCCGACGCCGAGCAGCGTCGACAGGGCTACGCCCTTCAGCAGCTGCCAGGTGTGGCGATCGACCCGGTCGCCGAGCCCGGCATAGCCCGCCGTGTCGGTCGCGGGCACATTGTCGATCTGGATGGAGGCGCCGTCGGGCAGGATGATCCGCTGCCAGACGACCAGCGCCCGGCTCTGCCCGAACGCGACCATGCTGTCGTAGCGGCCGATCAGCCGCGAGCCCTGTGGGATCAGCACGGTCCGTCCGGTCACGCTGTCGTGGACATTCTCCGTCACCTGCGCGGTCACCAGGCCCGGCAGGTCGGAATTGAGGCCGGTGATCAGGCTCGCGGCGATGATGCTGCCGGCGTGCAGCGTCCAGGGCGAGACCGGAGCCGCCAGGCGGTGCGGATTGATGTCGTCTTCGTTGTTGGCGCGGCCGACCAGCGCGTTCTTGTGCTGCTGGCCATTGGGATCGCGCTCCGGGTCAGGGGTAGTTTGGGTCGCCCGCGCGGCCGGGCCTTCGCTTGCTCCGGCCGGCGGACCGGCAGGTGCGGCTTCTGTTCTCGTCCCGGCCAGCTGCAGCATTACGCCGGATTCGCGCGCCGCCTTCCGCTCGGCGGCGATGCGCTGGCGCTCGGCTTCCGCTTGCTGCGCCGCCCGAGCTGCCGCGTCGGCGGCGGGATCGGTGGGCATTGGCGCTCCGATCTCGCGCTGATGGTTGAGGATCGGCCGCCCCAGATCGCCCGGCAGCGGCGGCCCGAGCTGCGGCACGGCACCATAAGTGGCTGGCGCACCGGCGAGCGCATCGGGCGGCGCCTTCGCGGCGACCGGCTTATCGTCACCGGGGGCGACAAGGCTCAGGCTCGGCGGCTTCAGCGCCAGCCAGGCGATGCCGGCGATTGCGGTCGAGCCGCTCGCGGCGATCGCGATGATCGCGCCGCGGCGGAAGCGCGCTACCCTGCCCGGCGCGGCACGCAGGACCAGCGTCTCCGGATCGGCCTTGGGCGACGTCGCAGCACCGGACGGGGCGGACGTGTCGGTCACGACGCCCTCCCCGCCCGGCCCCGCGCCCGCCGCTCGGGAGCACGTTCGATGCGGACGATCTTCTGGCGCTTGCCGCCGAGCCGCAGCTCCGCGGCGGTGAACAGGCGGTCGACCACATAGTAGCGACCGGCAACGCGGTAGTTGACGAGCTGGGCCCCGCCGTCCTCTCCGACGACGAACAGGGGCGGCGCTTCGCCGACCGCGATCGAGGCTGCGAACTCGATATAGGTCTGCCGTCCGTCATCGAAGGCGCGGAGCGGCCGCCATGCGGGCCGGTCCCCCGAGACGGCATAGTTGAAGTTGAGGTTTTCGATCGCGAGGCCGGTTGCGATCGGCGCCCTCGCCTCGATCGCCTCGCGCTGGCGCTTCACCGCGATCAGCTCATCCTGCGGGTAGGTCCAGGAGATCGCCACCATCGCCGCCACCGGCGTGCTCTCCAGCTGGAGATGATAGGCGCGCCGGTCGGTGGTGATGATGAGATTGGTGCGCAAGCCTGCCGAAAAGGGCTTCACGAGGATATGCGTGCGCCGTGCCTCACCGCTGCCGCTCGTCGTGTCGCCGACCGTCCAGCGCACGGTATCGCCGGCAGCGACCGAAATCAGCGCCTCGCCCGGCTGCAGGGCGATGTCGGTCACCCGCTCGGGCGCAGCATAGAGGCGGTAGAGAGCGCCCTCGCTGTATGGATAGACCTGGACCGCATTGACGTAGCCGGTGCTCGAGGGCTCGCGCACCGCCGCCCGGTTCGCGGCAAGGACGCGGGTGGTCGGCGCCGCGGATGCTTCGGTCTGGGCGGCAGCGGGCGTGGCGAGCGCGGCCAGGCTCGCCGACAGGATGGTGGCACGGATCATGGCATGTTCCTTTCGGGTGTCCGCGAAGCCCTGGGCTCCGCAAGGTTCGGGTCGAGCGGAGAGCCGAGCGGCAGATTGGCCGGCGGCGCGGCCATCGGGGATGGCGTCGGCGCAGCAGCCGAGGGCGCGCGATCGGCCGGGGCTTCGAGCTCGCGGCTCCAGTCGATCGCCTCGACATACAGCCCGAGCGGGTTCTTCCTCAGCAGCTCGGCCGAACGTGGCGGCTGGACCCTGACCGTCAGCATCGCTGTCCAGCGCGACGTGTCCGTGAGGCTCCCGCGCTCGTACCGGCTCTCGGTCCATTTGACCTGGAAGCTCTTGTCCGAGGCACGGACGACGCTGGTGACCTGCACCGACACGGTATGGCGCCCGACTTCGGCGAACGGGTTCTCGGCCCGGGCATATTCGCCAAGGAACAGCGCGGCCCGCTCGGTCGCGAAGTCATAGGCCGACAGCCAGTTCTCGCGCATCAGCACCGGATCGAGCGAGCGCGAGCGGATGTTCGATATGAAGCGCCCCAGATGCCACGCGATCTGCGGGTCGGTCGGCCGATAGTCGGTGGCGGCCGGCGCGACACTGCGCGCCTCGCCGAGGCGGTCGACCTCGACGACATAGGGCACGACGCGGCTCTGCATGGACTGCCACACCAGAGCCGCCGACAGACCAGTGGTCAGAAACAGCCCGCCGAACGCCATCAGTCGCCAGTTCCGGGCCTGGACGCGGGCGGAGCCGATCCGCTCGTCCCACAATTGCCCCGCGCGCTGATACGGCGTTTCAGGCTCGGGCGTTCGCCCATAGCGCTGCACGGCGCGTCTGAATTGCATCGTTCAGTCCTTTTCCTTGATGTCGGGGGTGGCGGAGCCGCCGCCGCGGTCGCCGCTCTGAACGGCATGGATCGCCATCTGGCGGTGATGCCGCGCGTTCTGCGAAGCCTGGAGCTGGCGCGCCCAGGCCGGCGCGGCGTCAGAGCTTGCGGCGTTCGTCGGAGCGCCCTTCGTAGAGGAACCGCTGTTCCCGGCGGCCCAGGCAGCGTTGCGTCCACGCTCGGCCGCCGCGCCGATGTCGAAGGCGTTGCGAATCCCTTGGCTGGCGGCACCCTTCGTAGCCGTTGCCATCCCGCCGATGCCGGCCCAAACGCTGCCGGAGCCTGAGGTCTCCTGCCCGAGCTTGTACGCAGTCGACGCCGCGCTACCCATCGAGGTGCCCGCGCGGATCGCGCCGAGGCCGGCGCCGGCAAGCCCGCGCGCCGCCCCGGCCGCGCCGGCACCCGCCATTGCCAGGCCGCCGCCCGCGAGCGCGGCCGTCGCGACCGCCGATCCGGCGCCCAGCTGCGGCGCGCCGGCGACCAGGCCCGAAGCGACGGACGGGCCGAAGATCGCAAGTCCGAAGATCGCGAGGCTTGCGAGCATCAGCGAGACCGCCTGCTCGATCGACACCTCGCCGGCGGTGATCGCGCTGGTGAAGTCGGCGAAATAGTTGGACCCAATGCCGACGATGACGGCGAGCACCATGACCTTGATGCCCGAGCTGATGACGCTGCCGAGCACGCGTTCGGCGAGGAAGGAGGTGCGGTTCCACAGCGCGAACGGCACCAGCACGAAGCCGGCAAGGCTGGTCAGCTTGAACTCGAGGATGGTGACGAAGAGCTGGATCGCGAGGATGAAGAAAGCGAGGATCACGATGATCCAGGCGATCACCAGCACCGCGATCTCGATGAAGTTCTCGAAGAAGCCGATCGGCCCGACCAGCTCCTTCGCTTGTTCGAGCAGCGGCCATGCCGCCTCGAACCCGGTGCCGGCGAGGCGGCCGGGCCGCAGCAGGTCCTGCGCCGTGATCGCGCTGCCGCCTGCGGTCAGGCCCAGCCCGGCGAACGACCGGAAGATGACGTCGGACAGGGTCGAGAAGCTGTTGAGGATCAGCGCGAACACGCCGACATAGAGGATCTTCTTGAGAAAACGCCCGATCACGTCGTCCTCACCGCCGAGCGCCCAGAACAGGCCGGCAAGCGTGATGTCGATGCCGATCAGGATGGTGGTCAGGAACGCGACGTCGCCGCCCAGCAGGCCGAAGCCGCTGTCGATATAGGCGATGAACGCCTGCATGAACTGGTCGATGACGTTGAGATCGTCCACGTGTCGGTTCCTCGGGAGAAGGTGTCGCGGGAGCTGGGGCGCAGGGGGCGAGCGCCCGACGGCCCCCGCGACGGAGCGGCCCGACCGGGGAGCTGGGCCGGACCGCCCTGGCTCATTGCCGCGGCGTGTAGGCTTTGCCGTCGCCGAGGAAGCGGCGCGTCGATTCCCGCGCCTCGCGCTCGATCTGCCCGCGCCGCGCCTGCTCGATCGACTCCGCCCGGAACTGCGCCGCCATCATGTTCTGGATCTGGAGCTGCTGCTTGGTCGCGAGCGCGAGGAGCTGGTTGGTCGCCTGGGCCGCTTGCAGGCTGCCTTCGGCGCCCTGGCTGCGCGCGACGATCTCGGCGAGCGCGGCCGTGTCGCTGCGCACATTGTCGACGATGCCGTTCTGGATGCCCATGGTCTGCCGGAACGCCGACATGGCGGTGTCGAGCTGGTCACGGGCGCGGGCGACGCGCTGGTCGCGGCGCAGCGCCTGGTCGAAGTCCTGCGGGTAGAGCTGGCGGAAGCGCGCATCGAGCTGGTCGATGCGGAAGTCGATCCCCTGCGCCTGCCCCATCAGCCGGTCGATGTCCGACAGGCGCTGCTGAAGCTCGCGGAGCTGCGGGAAATCGATCCGGCTCAGATTCCTGCCCTGGTTGAGGAGCATCTGGGCTTCGTTCTGGAGGCTCTGGATCTGGTTGTTGATCTGCTGGAGCGTCCGCGCCGCGGTGAGCAGGTTCTGCGAGTAGTTCGACGGATCGAACACGCTGATCTGGGCGGATGCCGGCGCGTCGCTGAGCATGCCGGGGCCGAGCGCGCCGACCGCGGCGGCGCCGAGCAGGCGAGCAATCACATGGTTCCTCATTTCACTTCTCCTTCGGGGGCTTGGGGGCTGGGGTAATCGGCGAGCAGCGGCGCGGCCCAGGCGAGGCCGGCCAGCGCCAGGAAGCGCGCGGCGAAATCCCGCGGGCCGTGCTCGGCAAGGATCGCGTCGATGGCTTTCTGGCTCTCGGGGTCGGAGGCGCCGCACAAGGCGAGCGCGATCGGGCCCAGCCCCAGCTCGAACAGCCGGTTGCCGCGCGCGGATTGCAGGTAATAATGGCGTTTGGGCGTGGCGCGGCTGACCAGCTCGATCTGCCGCGCGTTGAGGCCGAAGCGGACATAGGCCGCTTGGGCTTGCGGCTCGATCGCGCGGTCGTTGGGCAGCAATATCCGCTGCGGGCAGCTCTCGATGATCGCCGGCGCGATTGTGCTGTCGGCGATGTCGGCGAGCGACTGGGTGGCGAACACCACGGCGACGTTGCGCTTGCGCAGGACCTTGAGCCATTCGCGGATGCGCGCGGCGAACAGCGGGTGGTCGAGGAACACCCAGGCTTCGTCGAGGATCAGCAGCGTCGGCCGGCCGGTGAACCGCTCCTCGAGCCGGTGGAACAGATAGGTGAGCACCGGCGCGACGACGCCCACCTGCCCCATCAGCGCCTCGGTCTCGAAGCACTGGACGTCGGCGATGGCGAGGTCGTCCTCGGCAGCGTCGAGCAGGCGGCCGAACGGTCCTTCGAGCGTATAGGGCGCCAGCGCCGCGCGGAGCGGCGCCGACTGGAGCAGCAGCGACAGGCCGGTGAGCGTCCGCTCCTCGACCGGCGCGGTGGCGAGGCTGGTTAGGGCCGACCAGACCGCCTCCTTGACATCCGGCGTGACCAGCACCTTCTCGTGCGCTAGCAATGCCCCGATCCATTCAGCCGCCCAGGCGCGCTCGTCGGCCTGGACGATGTTTCGAAGCGGCTGGAACGCGATGGCGCCTCCAACACCCTCACCCTCGCCGCCGAGCCCGAGCGCATGATGCGCGCCGCCCATCGCCAGCACCGCGGCTCTCGCGGAAAAGCCCTTGTCGAAGACATAGACCTGGGCGTGGCGGTAGCGGCGAAACTGGAGCGCCAGCAAAGCGAGCAGGACCGACTTGCCGGCGCCGGTCGGCCCGACGATCAGCATATGGCCGACGTCGCCGACATGGGTCGACAGCCGGAACGGCGTCGAGCCGCTGGTCTGCGCATGGAGCAGCGGCGGTCCGCCCAGATGCGCATTGTGCCCCGGCCCCGCCCACACCGATGATAGCGGCATCAGGTGCGCGAGGTTCAGCGTGTGTACGAGGGGCTGGCGGACATTGGCGTACGCGTGGCCCGGCAGGCTCGACAGCCAAGCCTCGACCGCGTTCACGGTCTCGCGGATGCATGTGAAGCCAAGGCCGTTGACGATCCGCTCGACCGCGCGGACCTTCTCCTCCACCCGCCCCCGATCCGCATCGGCGACGGTGATGGTCGTGGTCAGATAGCCGAACGCGACATGGTCGGCGCCGAGCGCCTGGAGCGCGAGATCGGCATCGGCGACCTTGTTGTCGGCGTCGTTGTCGAGCAGCTGGACCGGCTGGTTGTAGAGAACCTCGCGCAGCAGCGCGGTGACCGACTTGCGCTTGTTGAACCATTGCCGGCGCAGCCGGGTCAGCGCTTTGGTGGCATCGGTCTTGTCGAGCGCGATGAAGCGCGTGACCCAGCGATAGGCGAAATCCTCATGGTTGAGCGCGTCGAGGATCCCGGGGCGGCTGAGGTTCGGGAAGCCGAGGATGGTCAGCGTGCGCAGGTGCTCGCCGCCCAGAATCGGCTCGAGGCCGCCGGTCAGGGTCACGTCGACAAGCAGCCCATCCAGATACATCGGCGTTTCGGGAACAGCGACGTGCTGGCGGCGCGTGGAGATGGCGCCATGCAGGAAGGTCAGCGTCTCTTCATCGTCGAGCGAGCGGACCTCGGGCATGAAGCCCGCGAGCAGGTCCAGCGCGCGGTCGGTCTCGGCAATGAAGCCCTGGAGCGCCTGCCGCCAATCACGACCACTGACGTCGTCGCTGCGCTCGACCAGCGTCCGGCCGGCGCTGTCGGCCTGGTCGGCAGGCGGCAGGAAGGTCAGCGTCAGATAATAGCGGCTCTCGAAATGGGCTCCAGCGCTCTCGAACGCGGCACGCCGTTCCGCGTCGACCAGCCACGACGCGGCATCCGGAAAGCTGCTGTCGGGATAGCCCAGCGCCTCGTGACGCTCCGCCTCGAAATGCAGCGCCCAGCCCGAGCCGAAGCGCTTGAGCACATTGTTCGCGCGCGCGCAGGCCGCGACAAGCTCGGCCTGGGTCGCGGATTCGAGGTCGGGGCCCCGAAAAGCGAGCGTGCGCTGAAAGCTGCCGTCCTTGTTGAGGACGACGCCGGGCGCGACCAGAGCCGCCCAGGGAAGATAATCCGCGAGCCGGTCCGCGCGGCTGCGATATTCGCGCAGGTTCAGCATGCGAGATGTCCCCGCTGCCGCAGGTGCCGCGTGAGGACGGCTGCGAAGTCGGGATCGCGCTTCGCCGCGAACACGGCGAACGCGTGCCCGACCGCCCACAGCACCAGCCCGGCGATCCATTGCTGGAGCCCGAGGCCAAGCGCCGCCGCGACGGTGCCGTTGACGATCGCCACCGCGCGCGGCGCCCCGCCAAGCAGGATCGGCTCGGCGAGCGCGCGGTGCATGGGCGCCTCGAAGCCCTCGATGTGCGAGCCGGCGCCAGTCATGCGATCAGCGCTCCGCCGCCGAAGCTGAAGAAGCTCAAAAAGAAGCTCGACGCGGCAAAGGCGATCGACAGACCGAAGACGATCTGGATCAACCGCCGGAAGCCACCTGCCGTCTCGCCGAACGCCAGTGTCAGGCCGGTGACGATGATGATGATCACCGCGACGATCTTGGCGACCGGCCCCTGCACCGATTCCAGCACCTGCTGAAGCGGTTCTTCCCACGGCATGCCGGAGCCAGCTGCCTGCGCGGTGGCGGCAAGGGCCAAGCCAAGGCCAATGGCAGCGCCGACGAAAAAGACAGATCGCCGGTCTGGAACGAGAGGCAAGCGCATGGTCATTCTCCTTCGAAATTGCTGCCGGGATTGAGGTCGAGGACGGTGTAGTTCCCGTCCGGATCGAGGCCGGCGACGCGCGCAATCGCCTCCACCCGGCGCGCGAGGCCGCGACCCGAAATGAACACGATCATGTCGATCGCCTCGGCGATCAGGCGCCGCGGCACGGTGACCACGGCTTCCTGGACGAGCTGCTCGAGCCGGTAGAGCGCGGCGACCGCCGAATTGGCATGGACCGTGGCGATCCCGCCGGGATGGCCGGTGTTCCACGCCTTGAGCATGTCGAGCGCCTCGCGCCCGCGCACCTCGCCGACGACGATCCGGTCGGGACGCAGGCGCAGCGTCGAGCGCACCAGGTCGGCCATGGTGACGCTGTCCGCGCGGGTGCGCAGCGCGACCACGTCGCGCGCGGCGCATTGCAGCTCGCGCGTGTCCTCGATGAGGATCACCCGCTCGTCGAGATGCGCCATCTCCGCGAGCAGCGCGTTGGCGAGCGTCGTCTTGCCCGAGCTGGTGCCGCCGGCGACCAGGATGTTCCTGCGCTCGACCACGGCGAGACTGAGCAGCCGGGCGGTCTCGGCCGGCATGATGCCGTCGTTCACATAGTCGAGCAGCGTGTAGATCCTGGCCGCAGGCTTTCGGATCGAGAAGCACGGCGCCTGGGCGACCGGCGGCAGCACGCCCTCGAACCGCTCCCCGGCCCCGTCCCCATGCGGCGGCAGCTCGGCCGAGACGATCGGCGCGTTGGCGTGGACCTCGGTCCGCGCGTGGCTGGCGACCAGGCGAATGATCCGCTCGACCTGAGCCGGATCATAGCGCGTGCCGGTGTCGATCCGTCCCTCGCCGAGCCGGTCGAGGCGCAGCACGCCGTCCGGATTGACCATGATCTCGATCACACGGGCGTCGGCGAGCGCGGCCGCAATGGTCGGCCCCATCGCCGTGCGCAGCATCGCCCGGCGACGCTCGGCGGAGAGCGTGTCGCTCATCGCGCGCCTCCATCGGTCTTCGAGGGTCCCAGGGTGCGCTGGCCGCTGGCGAGCGCCTCGCCGACGCGCGCCACAAAGGCATTGAAGCGGTCGCGGCCGACCGCGCGGGCCGCGTCGTCCGCCTCGGCGAGCGGCGCCTGCACCATCAGCTCGTAGCGCACGAACAGGGCAAGGCTTTCGAGCAGGACGTGTCCGTCGCGCTCGATCCGCCCCAGAGCCATCGACATGCGATCGAGCCGCTGGCTGAAGCGGTTCTCGAGCTCGCTGGCGGCTTGACGGTTGAGCCAGGCAGTGAGCGCATCGGTCAGGATCGACGACTTGGACGCGCCGGGCTTGGCCGCGAGCGATTCCAGGCGATGGCTGAGCTCCTCGGGCAGGAAGAGCTGATAGCGGATACGCTTCGGCTTCATCGCGGCCACCTTCAGAAGCTCGGCAGCGCGTCGTGGTCGCGCGACTGGTTGATGGCGTGAGCGCGGACAACCGCGTTGGCGGGGCGGGCGCTGTCCATCGCGCGCTTGTCGCTGGCCGGATCCACATCATCCTTCTCGAAGCCGAGCAGGTCGAGCTGCCGGGGCGCCACGGGCTTCTTCGCCGGCTCCTCGCCGAGGCCCGGATGGCGCTGCTGCTGAAGGCCGCCCTGATCGTCCGGCTTCGCCTCGTCACCGGCTGCGCCGAGTCGGGTATCGGTCTGGCGAACCAGGCCACTCCAGTCGTCCGCACGCGGTGCGGGCCGATCGGCGTAGCCGTCATGATCAAGCGCCGGAGGCGGCGCCACCCGGCCGCGGAAGTTGCGGTCCTCATAGTAGCGCAGCTTCCTGGCGCGGATCGGCGCGAGCCCCGAGATCAGCACCAGTTCGTCCGTAGGCGGAAGCTGCATCACCTCGCCCTGCGTCAGCAGCGGACGGGCGGTCTCCTGCCGGCTGACCATGACATGGGCGAGCCATGGCGCGAGTCGGTGCCCGGCATAGTTGCGCATGGCGCGCTGCTCGGTGGCGACGCCGAGCGCGTCGGAGATCCGTCGCGCGGTCCGCTCGTCGTTGGTCGCGAACGCGACGCGGACATGGCAATTGTCGAGGATCGAGTTGTGCTCGCCATAGGCCTTCTCGATCTGGTTGAGGCTCTGGGCGATCAGGAAGGCGCGCACGCCATAGCCGGCCATGAAGGCAAGGCTCGTCTCGAAGAAATCGAGGCGACCCAGCGCCGGGAACTCGTCCAGCATCATCAGCAATTTGTGCTTGCGGCCGCCCTCGCCGGCGCCTTCGAGCCTCTCGGTCAACCGGCGGCCGATCTGGTTGAGGATCAGCCGCACGAGCGGCTTGGTGCGGCTGATGTCTGAGGGCGGGATGACGAGGTAGAGCGAGACGGGATGCTCCGCCTCGACCAGATCCGCGATCCGCCAGTCGCAGCGGGAGGTGACCTCCGCGACAGTCGGATCGCGATACAGGCCGAGGAATGACATGGCCGTGCTGAGCACGCCCGAGCGCTCGTTCTCGCTCTTGTTCAGCACCTCGCGCGCGGCGGAGGCGACGACGGGATGGACCTTCGGCGCGTCCTTGGTCCCGAGATGATTGGTTTCCATCATCCGCCTGAGCGTGGCGGTGAACGACCGCTGCGGATCGGAGAGGAAGGTCGCGACGCGCGCGAGCGTCTTCTCCTCCTCGGCATAGAGAATGTGGAGGATCGCGCCGACCAGCAGCGAGTGGCTGGTCTTTTCCCAGTGGTTGCGCCGCTCGAGCGCCCCTTCCGGGTCGACCAGGATGTCGGCGATGTTCTGAACGTCGCGGACCTCGTGCTCGCCGCGACGCACCTCGAGCAGCGGATTGTACTGGGCCGAACGGATGTCGGTGGGGTTGAACAGCAGCGCATGGCTGAAGCGCGCGCGCCAGCCTGCGGTCAGCTGCCAGTTCTCGCCCTTGATGTCGTGAACGACGACGCTGCCGGTCCAGCTGAGCAAGGTCGGCACCACGAGACCGACGCCCTTGCCCGACCGGGTCGGCGCGAAGGCCATGACATGCTCGGGGCCGTCGTGTCGGAGATAGCGGCCGCGCAGCCGGCCGAGGAACACGCCCGCGTCCCTGAACAGGCCGGCGCGCTCGATCTCCGTAGAACTCGCCCAACGCGCCGAGCCATAGGTGGTGACGAACCGCGACTGCCGCGCGCGCCACAGCGAGCCGGCGATTGCGGCCGCGCAGCCGAGAAAGCCGCTCGCCCCGGCCAGCGTTCCCGCCCGGTCGAATACCTCCGGCGCATAGGCCTCGTAATGATACCACCAGGGGAAGATCGCCCAGGGCTCGTAGACCGGAGTCCCGAGCAGCGCGAACCACGCCCGACCGAGCTGCGGCTGATAGCCGAGCATGGCGGCGCACCATTGGGTCGCCGCCCAGACGCCGGCGATCACGATCGCGAAGACAATGAGGATCTGGCCGACCAGAAGCCTGGTAGGGGTCATCATGGCTGCTCCGGGAAGGACGGTTCGTCCTGACCCGGAAAGAGTCGCACCGATGGAGCCTCAGGGGTTAGCGTCGTTCTGCCGCATCCCGCCGCGTCCTGCCGCACGCGGCATTACCGGCCCCGGCTAGTCAGGCGCGTTTCCGCTACATCTCGAGCACGCGCTGCGCGAGTCGATGCTGCTCACGCAGCGCACGTCGCGCTCAACAACGCCGCTGCCGCGGATGCATTGCAGCGCTATCAGGCAGGGAAAAATGCTCGATGCGGGAGCGTCATGCGCGAGGCGATTTCTCCCGCGGCGCTATGACAGCCATCCCCGTTCGGTGGGGAGATGGCGATCCAGCTCCATCGCGTCGTGGAGGACGCGGCCGATCACCACCAGCCCGTCTGCTTCTATGCGAAAAAGCAGGAGATGGCGCGGGCGCCTTACGACGCCCGCCTCCGTGCGGGCGCGCTCGCGGCTGGCCCGCAAATGCCAGGTCCGCGCATTGGGGCCCAGCTCCTCGCGGTCCAGCGTCCCTGGTCGGGTGGGATCGCCTGCTATGTCGCGGATAGCCGTCGCGATCAGCCGCTCGTAGCGAAGCCGCGCGGCCTCGCCGAAGTGCGCCTCCGTATGGGCAAGAATGCCGATGATGTCGGCCTGGGCCGAGGCCGTTACCCGATACCGCGCCATCAGTTGGCGGCGCGAACGCGATCCGCTGCCTGCCGGCCCAATGCGCCGATGAAATTGTCGAGATCCTCATCTGCGACATCGACAAAACGCCCGGCCTCCACATCGTCCCAGCCGGTCTGGGCCGCCCTCTTCAAGGCTTCCAGTCGGGCCGCGTCCTCAGCGGCGCGGTGTTCGACCAGTCGTAGCCCTTCGCGCACGACCTCGCTGGCGTTCTGATAACGCCCGGATTTCACAAGCGCCTCGATGACTCGGGCTTGATGATCGGTCAGAACGACATTGCGGGTTGGCATCGCTTGGTCTCCGTAACGGAGAATATAGCGCCTATGGCATAATATGCCAACGGATCGGCATGGCACCACCGCCCCCCGATGCCCGGGCGCGAGACCTGCCGAACGTCCCGCAATTGGTAAGTGCCCTTCTCGCGCGGAAGGGAAATTCCCGTTCCAAGCAGCAGCTTTGCGCCTTCATGCCGCCCGTTCTACTGCACCCCAGGCCGATCCCGGAGCCGGTCGCTCGTTCGGTTGGCGTCGCAGTGACAGCTAGTCCGCTTTGTCCCGAGCCGTCGGGCATGGGCGAGGCAAGCGCTTCATTGCGTTCGTTCCCCACACCTGCAGACCGCCGCGCGCGCCCGTCATTCGCGGCTGTCATGCGGAACGGCTACACATGGCCGTTCGTCGACGAGGGTGGGTTGTACCTGCTAGCCCGAACACGCCAGCCGCAGTTCGAAGCCCGAGCCTCTATCCCTGGGTTGCAGGACAAAGGCGATGTCCGCGCTTCTCGCCAGTTCGGCGATGAGCGCCGTGCCGCCGCGCCGCGCCGCCGTTTCCTGACCGATTCCGACGCCATTATCGGCGATCTCGCAGCGGATCATGTCGCCGTCTCTCGCGAGTTCGATTTCGACAAGTCCGCCGGGAGCACGGAAAGCATGCCGCGCGGCATTGGTCAGCAATTCCGACACGATCAGCAGCAATGCCCAGCCCGGTCCGGGGTCGGCCCAGGCCTCGACGGTTCGCAATCGCACGAATGCGCCCTGACCGGCGAAGCGGGCCTCCGCGTAATAGTGGCATAGCTCGCAAAGGCGATCGCCAAGGTGGATCGGCGCTTCGCCCGGCGGTTGGAGCAAGCGCTGGATCGAAGCCAAGGCTTGCAGCCTGGCACCCACCAGTTCGAGATGGTCCTGCACCGCGGCGTAGGAAGCCAGCTTCGATGCATTGCAGACCTCGATACTGGCTATGGCAAAGTCATTCGCCGCGCGATGGATGAACTCCGCGAGGAGAAGATCGCTCGGGTGCTTTTCCGCCCACCGCTCAGGGCCAAGATCCTGTGATCGCGCAACTGCCACGGCGCCATACCTTCGCTGTCCGCGACATTCCTCGCCGCTTTCGGGACGATAGGCTCATGCATTCGATGGCGAGAGTTAAGCGGCGTGAAATCCGGCAAAGTCCCCGGTGCGCCCAGCGATTTACCGAAACTTACACGGAATGACGGGCGCCGCCGGCGGCGCAGGCGTAAACGCAATCCGTCGTTCCATTCGGCAATCCGAACCAGCGGAGGCATGCATGAGCAAGGGTAAAGTGGTGGTCCTTGGATCGAACGCGACCCGTATCGAGACGCAGGGCGGATATTGGGGCGCGACCGGCCAATATCTCAACGAGACCGTCGTGCCCGTGATGGCGCTGGTCGACGCAGGATATGAAGTCGTGCTTGCCACTCCGAACGGCCAGCAGCCGCATATCGACCCGGCCTCGGACAAGCCCGAGCATTTCGGCGGCGACGTCGAAGCCTATCGGCGCGCCAAGGCCTTCTATGCCGAGGATCCTTCGATGCAGCCGCGCACGCTGCGCTCGATTCTGGACGAGGGGCTCCAAAACTATATCGGTCTGCTTGTTCCCGGCGGCCAGGCGCCGATCGTCGACCTGATGCAGGACCAGGAGATTGGCGAGATTCTGCGCCATTTCCACGAGAAGGCGAAGCCGACCGCAATGCTGTGCCACGGCCCGATCGCGTCGGCCGCCGCGATGCCCTATGCCCGTGAATTCCGCGCCGCGCTGATCGCCGGCGACGCTGAAAAGGCCCGGGAATGGGCCAAAGGCTGGCAATATGCCGGCTACCGAATGACCGTCTTCTCGGCGACCGAGGAGAAGGTGATCGAGGACAACATCCTCCACGCCAAACTCTATTTCGACATGCCCTATGCGCTGGGCCTGGCGGGCGCGGAAGTGAGCACCACGGCCGTCGACTTCGAGCCCCATGTGGTCGAGGACCGCGAACTCATCACCGGGCAGAATCCGCGGTCGGATCATCCCATCGCCAAGGCGCTCGTCGCCGCCCTCGACCGCTACCGCGCCACCGCGCGCGCCGACCTGGAGACACTGTGATGAAACCCATCGCCCTGGGAGTGCTGCTCGCCATGACTCTTGCTTCCGCCTCTTCCGCCCAGACCCCGGGCGAAAAGCCCGTGTCGATCGTGCTGGTGCACGGTGCCTTTGTCGACGCGTCCGGCTGGAAGCCGGTCTATGACATCCTGACGCGCGACGGCTATGAGGTGCTCGTCGTCCAGAACCCGACCGTCACCCTGCAAGGCGATGTCGAGGCCACGCGCCAGGTGATCGCGCGGGCGACCAAGCCCGTCGTGCTGGTCGGCCATAGCTATGGCGGCGCGGTCATCACCGAGGCGGGAACCGATCCGAAGGTCCGCAGCCTGGTCTATCTCGCCGCCTTCGCGCCCGATGTGGGCGAGACAGTGTTCGAGCTGGCGACGCGCCCGACGCCGGGCGAGCCCGGGGCGCCGTTGCTGCCGCCGAGCGATGGGTTCCTCCTCGTCGATCCGGCCAAGTTCCCGGCGGCCTTCGCACCCGATGTCGATTCCGCTACCACGCGGTTCATGGCTGCGTCGCAGGTCCCTTGGGGGCTGGGCGCCGTCCAGGCCAAGATCGCCAAGGCGGCGTGGAAGGACAAGCCCGTCAGCTTCATGCTGACGACGCGGGATCACATGGTGCCGCCCAGCACGCAGCGCTTCCTCGCTACTCGGGCCAAGGCGAAGATTGTCGAGATCCAGAGCAGCCATGCGGTGATGCTCGCCCATCCGAGCGAAGTCGCCGAACTGATCGAAAGCGCGGCGGTCGAAGCCAGATAGCGATTGCAACGACAGGGAGGTTCCGATGAACCGGCTGGTCCTGGGCGCAGCGCCGGTGCTGATGGCACTGGCGCTCGCGTCACCCGCCCCCGCGGCGCGTCCGAGCGACGACGCCGTGGCTGGCCTTCCGGCCCCGGCTGTGATCCATTATCGCACCGAGACGATCGATGGCGTGAAGTTCTTCTATCGCGAAGCTGGTCCGGTGGACGGACCGGTGGTGCTGCTCCTTCACGGCTTCCCCAGCTCGTCGCACATGTTCCGCAACCTGATCCCGTTGCTGGTGGACAAATATCGCGTGATCGCTCCGGACTATCCCGGCTTCGGCCAGAGCGACGCGCCCGATCCCCGGCAATTCGCCTATTCCTTCGCGCATTTCGCCGAGATGGTGGATGCGCTCGTCCAGCGGCTCGGCGCCAAAAGCTATGCGATGTACGTGATGGATATCGGTGCCCCGGTGGGGTACCGCCTCGCGCTCAGGCATCCCGAGCGGGTGCGCGCGCTGATCGTCCAGAATGGCAATGCCTATGAAGAGGGGCTGGGTGCATTCTGGGATCCGCTCAAGGCCTATTGGGCCGAGGGCACGCCTGCGCGGCGCGCGGCGCTGGCCGGGCTCGTGACGCTGGAAACCACCAAGTTCCAATATACCGACGGGATGGGCGACGTGTCGCGGATCAGCCCGGACAATTGGGTGCACGACCAGGCGCTGCTCGATCGGCCGGGCAATCGGGAAATTCAGCTCGATCTGGCCTATGACTATCGCACCAACGTGCCGCTCTACCCGCGCTTCCAGGCCTTCTTTCGTGAGCATCGCCCGCCGGCGCTGATCGTCTGGGGCAGGAACGACAAGATCTTCCCGGTCGAAGCCGCGCGCCTCTATTTGCGCGACCTGCCCGACGCGGAATTCCATCTGCTGGATAGCGGTCACTTCGCGCTCGAGGACAGGCTGGCTGAAATGGGGCCGATGATCCGCGACTTTCTGGACCGGAAGGTATCGAAACGCTGATCGGCTGCTGGCTCCCTGCCTACGCGTTGCGCGCGAACAGGGGCAGACCCGCGTCGAAGTCGAACCGCGCTGCGGCGAGCGATCGATCGCCCGCATCCGGATCCCCGACGAACAGATAGCCCCGGCCGATGACGCATTTCACACGGGCGCCTGCGTCGCCGAGCGCCTTGCGCAGCAAGGCCACCTGCACACGGAGATTGGCTTCCTCGACGAAGGTCGACGGCCAGACATATTTGACGATTCCCGCCTTGCTGACGATCTCGCCCTGGGCGCGTAGCAACACGATCAGCAGATCGAACGCGCGGTCGCCGATTGCGATCGGCTGCCCCGCGCGTTCAAGGGTTCGGGCGCGTACATTGACCACGAATTCGCCGAACGCGAACCACGCGCCACCATCGTCGCGACGCGGTAGGCGGTGATGGGCTGATGGCAGCACGGTGACGGGCATCTCGCTCATGGCTGGCCTCCCTTGCGGTCACGCCGAGGCTCGCAAAGCCGGGAGCAAATCGACAGCCCGGAGCGAGGTTGGAGCCGGCCACCCTTTCGAGGTTCAGTCCTTGCGCGAAAGGAGGATCTTCGCCCGGCCGAAACGCATTGCGTCGATCGAAAAGGCCCCCGGTCCCAGTGCCGCCAATGCCAGCGCCTGGAGGATCTCAGCGCCCAGGCAAAGCAGCGGCGCATCGCCATGTCCCACGAGCAGCAGGAGGCCGAGCACCGCGCAGGCCAAAGCGATGAAGCGGGTCCAGAAGCCGAACAGGAGTCCCAGTACGCTCAGGCTCAGGAGGAAAAGGGCCCAGTGCGGGATGGTAGTCGCCAGCACCCATTTGACGACGTACAATGCGAGGGCGCAACGCAGGAGCAGCAGGCCGCCACCCGCAATTTCACCTGGGTGCACGGCGAAACTCTGCCTCATGCGACCGGGGTACAGCGGCCGTGCAGGGGCGGGTACCTCGAAATTGGTCAGCGTTCGGCAACCCTTTCGGGGGGTGTCTGGGCCGCCCGGCCGCTCCAGGTTGCGCGGGTGCGGTAAGGAGTTGAAGCGAAACGAAAAGGGGACTCGATGCGAAGGACGTCGCCGACCAGAGCTGTATTGCGGATGCTTCTGGTGGCCGGCCTCGCCGCCCTTGCCGCCGCTTTGCCCGCCCGGGCGCAGATACCCCGGCTGGGTTTCGACCAGTTCAAGCACACGCGCTGGACGATCGACGATGGCGCGCCGATCAGCATCGTCGCGATCGCGCAGACGCCGGATGGATATCTGTGGCTGGGCACCCTGAAGGGATTGTACCGGTTCGATGGCGTAACCTTCGAGTTCATCTCGCCGCCCGCCGGTTCGCGCATGGAGCGCAAGGCGGTGGGATCGCTATGGGTCACGCGGTCGGGCGAACTATGGGTAGGCTACGGCTTCGCAGGGATCGCAGCCTATCGCGGCGGAAGCCTGGTGGATCTCGGTGTGCCCAACCCTGCGTCGTCGAACTGGCCGATCGTCGAGACGCCCGACGGCGCGATCTGGGTGGCTTTCCGCGGCCGGTTTTCCGAGAAGCGGCTGACACGCCTGTTCAAGGGGCGCTGGGAATTGGTCGCCGAGCCGCTTGGCCTGCCGGCCGGTTCGATCTCGGCAATGGCCGCCGGACCCGACGGAGGACTCTGGATCAGCGTCACCCGCGACGAGGACAGTTCGCTAGTCTATCTGCCGCGCGGCGGCAGTCGCTTCTTGCCCGCCCCCTATCCGCAGACAGGCGCGCAGCAGGGCCTGGCAACCGATCGGATCGGGCGGCTCTGGTTGTCCGATCGATCGGGGGTGCGGGTGCTGCTCGACCGCAATGGCAAGCCGCCCGCGGCCAGGAACCTGCTTCCCGTTGTGCCGGAAGGTTCATTCAGGGGAATGTTGTTCGATCGGCATGGCGGAATATGGGGCACGACCGGGGAGCAGGGCCTTTATTACCTCTCGGTCGACGACCCGACACGGCGCAGCCCCGACGATCGGCTGTGGAGGTTCGGAAACAAGCAGGGCCTCACTTCGGATCTGGCCTATACCCAGTTCATCGATGCCGAGGGCAGCGTCTGGATCGGCACGGCCAGCGGGCTCGATCGCTTTCGTCCCGTCAATGCTTGGCCCGAACGCGCGATCCCCACCCAGGACGGGGTGATCATGGCCGGATCGACCGACGGATCGGTTTACGGCATGTCCAGCGAGGGCTTGTACCTGATCGCGCCCGGGCAGGTGCCGCGCCGAATCCGCGACGGCGAGTACACCATAATCTGCAAGGCACGGGATCGCGGCATCTGGGCGATCGAGGCCGATCGCGTTTACCGGTTCGTGGGCGACCGCGTGACGCAAAGCTTTGCGATGCCGCCGGGCGACGAACTCGCGGGTGTGTGCGCGGAGGGTCGCGACGGGCTCTTTATCCGGCTGATGTCGATGAAAATGATGCGCCATGACGCGCACGGCTGGCATGTCGTCACCGAAGCGGACGCAGCCAACCGATCCGATGAGCATTGGGATTTCTTCCCGACGCCCGAAGGGGACATCGCCTATTGGGCAAATGACAATCTGGTGCGCCTGCGCGGGGACCGGAAGCGGGTGACGTCGCTCCGTTCGGCCAAGGTTGCCCCCTTCGTGCGCATCTGGGTCGGACCCCGCGAAATCTATCTCGCCGGTGATGGCGGCCTCCTTCGAGTGCGCGGCGACGAGCTGCGCAGCATCAGCGCCGCACGCTTCCCCTGGGCGGGCGAAGTTTCGGGACTCGTGCAGACCTCGCACGGGCAATCCTGGCTGATGGGTGACAACACCATCTATATGGTGGCGACGGCGGATCTTGAGCGCGCGTTTGAGGACCCCCGAGCTCCACTTGCGCTGTGGCCATTTGATATTCAGGACGGCCCGATCGAAGGGTTGGGGCCACGCAACTCCGCTGGCGAAAAGGCAGTGCTCGGCGGCGACGGCCGCATCTGGTTCGAGACCTCGAAAGAGCCGATTTTGATCGATCCGGCCAAGCTGTTGCGGAACACCGTGCCTCCCGGGGTCGCCATCCGCTCGGTCACCGTCGGCGAACGCAGCTTTCGCGATCCCGCCGACCTCGTCCTGCCACCGGGGACCCGCTCGCTCGATATCGCCTATGCCGGCCTGAGCCTGGCCGTGCCGCAGCGCGTGCAGTTCCGCTATCGCCTCGAAGGGGTCGATGACGATTGGGTCGATCCGGGCACGCGGCGGCTCGCCTCCTATGCCAATCTCGGGCCTGGAAGCTATCGCTTCCAGGTCATCGCTTCGAACAATGACGGGGTCTGGAACCGGACGGGCGCGACCTTGCGCTTCGAGATCCAGCCGACCTTCTTCCAGTCGACTTGGTTCCTGCTCATCGAACTGCTGGGCGCAGGGCTTCTGCTGTGGATCCTTGTCTCGATCCGGATCCGCCACGTTTCGAACCGGCTGCGGGCCGCGCTCGAGGTTCGGCTCGCCGAACGCGAGCGCATCGCGCGCGAGCTGCACGACACATTGCTCCAGGGATTCCAGGGGCTGGTTCTGCGCTTTCAGTCGATGGTCAACCAGCTGTCCGAGGACGAGGCACAGAAACCGGCGCTGAATGCGGCGCTCGATCGTGCCGAGGATGTACTCGTCGAAGGCCGGCAGCGCGTGCAGGCGCTGCGATCTGCGACAAGCGATCTCACCGAAATGCTGATGGAGGCCGCAAACGACATGGCTGCCGTTTCTTCCGCCGCTTTCGAGCTCACCACCGAAGGTCGGGCGCGCCCGCTGCATCCAGTGGTGCGCGAGGAAGTGCAGCGCATCGGCGAGGAAGCCATCCGCAATGCCTTCAAGCATGCGCAGGCGAGCAGGGTCGAAGTCGTTCTGAGCTACCTGCCTGGCACGCTTCGCCTGAGGATCGATGACGATGGTGTGGGTCTGCCGCCCGAGGTGGCCGCGACGGGCGGGCGCGAGGGTCATTTCGGATTGGCCGGAATGCGCGAGCGGGCGAAGGGCGTCGGCGGATCGCTCGCCGTGGACAGCAGCCCCGGCCAAGGCACCCAGGTCGAACTGACGATCCCGGGCGACGCCGCCTATGCCGATGCGACGCGCGGCTGGCTCGCCGGGCTGCGATCTCGCTTTTTTCGGCGGAGCGGTTAGTCCATGTCACCCGGGATGCCAGCCGATCCGATCCGAGTCCTGACCATCGACGACCATCCCGCGTTGCGCGAAGGCGTCGCGGCGATGATCGCGCCTGAACCTGACATCGTCCTGGTGGGCGAAGCCGCGGACGGCGCCGAAGGACTGGCGGCATTCCGGAGCCTGCGGCCCGATGTGACACTCGTCGATCTGCAGATGCCGGTAATGGGCGGCGTCGAGGCAATCGAGGCGATGCGGCAGGAGGCGCGCAATGCGCGCATCATCGTGTTCACCACCTATGAAGGCGATGTCCAGGCGGCTGAGGCACTAAGGGCGGGTGCGGCCGCGTATCTGCTCAAGAGCTCGCTCAGGCGCGAATTGCTCACGACAATCCGTTCCGTTCATGCGGGGCGCCGTCATATTCCGCCGCATATCGCGCAGGAAATCGCGTTCCATGCCGCCGACGATCCGCTGAGCGAACGCGAGCTCGAGGTGCTGCGGCTGGTCGCCGGCGGTCATGCGAACAAGGAAATCGCCTGGCGCCTCGAACTGTCCGAGGACACGGTCAAGGGGCACATGAAGAGCATCTTCGCCAAGCTCGACGTCGGCGACCGGACCCAGGCGGTCACCGTAGCGCTGCGGCGCGGGATCATCGAGCTTTAGCTCCGCCGCCGCGCGCGATCCGCGGCCATCCACGCCAATTTACCTCGCTTAACGCGCCAGCCTGTGTCCCGGATGTTAGTCCCGTGCCCATGGCCGCTCTGAACACATGACCGGCCGGCGGGCAAGAATCGGCCCGCGACGAACGAAGATCGGCAGCCGGCATCCGATGGTCACTGCGTGGCCATGATCGATGCCGTGCGCGCTGGACGGATCGAGGGAAGCCATGCCCCGTGCGCTCAACACGCTGACCTTGTCGGACGCCAGGCAGATGCTCGTGGCGGGGGAGGCCGAGGCCGTGCGCATCGGCATCCCCTACAATATCGCGGTGGTCGATGCGGGCGGCACGCTGATCGCCTTCGTTCGCCAGGACGGAGCGCTCGCGGGCAGCGTCGACCTAGCCATCGGCAAGGCCAGAACGGCGCGCATGTTCGACAAGAGCACCGCTACGCTCGCCGGGCTGGCCCAGCCCGGGGGCCCGTTGTTCGGCATCGAGCAGAGCAATGACGGCCAGGTCGTGATCTTCGGCGGCGGGCTGCCCGTGCGGATGGGCGATCAGATCATCGGCGCGGTCGGCACGAGCGCGGGCTCGATCGAGCAGGACATCGCGGTCGCCGAAGCGGCGGCTGCTGCGATTTCAGCCACGGCAACATCCCAAGGAGACTGAAGATGAAAGCGGCACGCATCCACGAATACAAGAAACCCCTTGTCCTCGAGGACATCCCCGTCCCGGACATCCGTCCCGACGAAGTGCTGGTCAAGGTGGCCGCCTGCGGCATGTGCCGGTCGGATGTGCTACTGATTGACGGCTTCTTCCAGGGCTATGGCGACATCCCGCCGCCCGTGACGCCGGGCCATGAGATCACCGGCACGATCGAGAAGATCGGGAGCGTCGTGCCCGAGGTGGCGGGCCTCGCCGAAGGCGATCATGTCGTCGTCGCGCCCGGCTGGGGCGATGGCGTGTGCCGCCATTGCCTGGCCGGCGACACGCAGATCTGCCCGAATGTTCGCTGGCCCGGCTTCGGTCTCTATGGCGGCTTCGCCGAATATATCCCGGTGCCGTCGCGCTATGTGATCAAGGTGCCCAAGCATCTGGAATTCGCGCAGCTTGCGCCCCTCACCGACGCCGGGCTCACTCCCTATCGCGGGCTCAAGAAGATCCGCGCCGCGGGCGGCCTCGGCCCGGATCGTGTCGTCGGCGTGTTCGGGATTGGCGGGCTCGGCGTCTATGCCGTGCAATATGCCAAGCTTCTGGGAGCCGGCGGACCGGTCGTGGCGGTGGGCCGCAATGCGGAGAAGCTGGAGGTCGCCCGGCAATATGGCGCGGACCATATCCTCGCGATCGAGGGCAAGTCCGCGGCCGATCTCGGCAAGGAGCTCAAGGCGGCTACCGGCCAGGACAAGTTCGACGCGATCATCGACTGCGCCGGCGCGCCCGAGATGATGCAGCTCGGCTTCGCGATGCTGGCGATCAGCGGGCATTACGCCGATGTCGGCTTCGTCGGCGACCGGATCGACGTCCCGCTTTTCCCCCGCGTTTCGGGCGAGCAGACCTTCCACGGGTCCTTCTGGGGCAACAATGTCGACCTGGGCGAGGTCATGGCGCTCGCTGCGGAAGGGAAGATCCAGCACACGATCCACACCATCGCGTTCGAGGACATCAACGAGAACATCGATCTGCTGCGCGACAACAAGATTGTCGGGCGCGCGGTCATCACCTTCTGATCGAGCCGGCAAGGGGAGAATCGACATGCACAAGTCTGACAGTCGCAATTCGGCCAGCCTCGCGCGCAGGGAGGTTCTGGGCGTGACGGGCGCAGCGATGCTCACGGGCCTTGCAGCGCCGACGGCTGCCCGCGCCCTGACGGCCGATCGCGACAGCGCGCCGCTGGGCGCCCGGCTGCAGGGCGTCCAACATTTCGGACTGACCGTCCAGAACATGGAGCGGGCGTTCGAGTTCTACACGCAGGTGCTGGGCGGCACCGAAGTGTTCCGGCATGGCGATTTCCAGGGCGATCAGGTTCAGAACACCTTGCTCGCCGACCAGGAAATCCTGGCCAACGAGCTGGGCGTCGATCCGCAGACGATCGGTGTGCCCGATCTGCGCGGCGGCGCGCAGCGGCTCGACGTGCGCTTCATCCAGTTCGACAATGTCGTGATAGAGCTGCTGCAATATCGCGATGCCGGCCAGCCGATGGGCGGGCCCAGGGCCTTTGCCGAGCCGGTCCAGCATATGAGCCCCGCCTATCCGCGGATGATGCACATCTGCTTCCATGTCCGCGACGATGTCGATTTCAACAAGTTCATCGCCGATCTCGAAGCCGAGAGCGCGCGGCGGGGCATGACGCAGGTGCGTGCCAACCGATCGATTCGAGTCACCACCGAGCAGCAGCGCCGCGCGGCGCCGCAGGACGCCAACACCACCAAGGTGGCCGAGGCGCCGTCGGACGGGTGGGAGCTGATCTACTGCAAGGGGCCCGAGGGCGAGCAGCTCGAATTCGTCAAGGCACTGGGTCCCGTGAAGCGCCGCTTCGGCGATGCTTTCGCCCGGCAGCAGCGGCTGGCGGCATCACGCTGAAGGAGAGATCGACATGCGATTTCCGCGCATTCTCATGCTGCCGGCGCTACTTGCCGGAACACCCGCGGCCATGGCGCAAGCCACGGCGGAACAGCCTGCAAGCGGCATTGCCTATGCGGCGATCCCCGAGGGCGCCTGGTCCGTCGTGGCCCAGGTCCGCGCCAGACCGGGCAAGGAAGACGCGCTGCGCGAGGCGACGCTGCCGCTGGTCGCGCTGGTGCGCAGCGATCCCAAGAACCTCGTCTATTTCCTCCAGGAGGATCGCGACCGGCCGGGCCATTTCATCTTCTACGAAATCTTCGCGACGCGCGCCGATTTCGAGGCGCACAACGCGATGCCCTATGTCCGGCAATGGTTTGCACGCCTGCCAGAGCTCGCCGAGGGCGGCGTGACGGTGATGCAGATGGACGTGCTCGGCCATCGTTGAGATCCCCGGCACCAGGAGCGACCGCGATGGCGCAATCCCCCGTGAAGATCACCGCCAGCCTGGCCGCCCGGCCGGGCAAGGCGCACGAGCTGGAAGCTCTGCTGCTTGGCATGGCACCACATTGCCGGGCAGAACCGGGCAATCTGCGCTGGGACATCTGGCGCGATCAGGCCGCGCCCGAACGCTATGTGCTCGATGAGCTCTATCGCGACGGCGACGCGGCGGCCGCGCATCGGCAGACGCCGCACTATCAGGACTATCTGGCGCGCATTCCCGCGCTGGCCGAACGATCGGCGCTGGTCCTGGAACCGGTGGCGGTGGCGTAACCATGATCGAGGTCGTGCAAGCTTTCGATCGCGAGCACATCATCGACCTGCCGACGGATGATGCCGCCGCGCTGGAAGCCAAGTTGACGACTGCCCGCGCGCGCTTCCTCGATCGCGGTGGCTGGCTGCCGCCACACCGGCGCATCGACGTGCTGCGGAAGCTGGCGGAGCTGGTCGGGCAGCAGCGCGAAGCCTTTGCCACGCTCATCGCGCGCGAAGGCGGCAAGCCCTATACGGACGCCTTGGTCGAGACCGACCGAGCGATCGACGGCATTCGCAATGCGGGCGAGCTGCTTCGCACCCGCGTGGGTGTCGAAATCCCGATGGGCCTCACGCCCGCGAGCGAGGGTCGCCGTGCCTGGACGATCCCGGAGCCGATCGGCGTGGTTGCAGCCATTTCGGCCTTCAATCATCCACTCAATCTCATCGTTCACCAGGTCGCGCCCGCAATCGCCACCGGCTGCCCGGTGATCGTCAAGCCGGCCACGGCCACACCGCTCTGCTGCCTCGAGTTCGTCAGGCTCCTTCACGAAGCGGGCATGCCCGAGGGATGGGTGCAGACCTTCCTTCCGGAAAATCGCGACCTGGCGAGCGCCTTCGCCACCGATGCGCGCGTCGCCTTTCTAAGCTTCATCGGATCGGCGGCGGTTGGCTGGCGGCTGCGCGCCAATCTGGCCCCGGGCACGCGCTGCGCGCTCGAACATGGCGGCGTCGCGCCGGTGATCGTCGACCGTGGCGCCGATCTCGACACGATTATCGAGCCGATCGTGAAGGGCGGCTATTATCACGCCGGTCAGGTCTGCGTATCGGTGCAGCGCATCTACGTGCACGCCGATATCAAAGCCGAATTCGTCGAGCGGTTTGGCCAGCGCGTCGCCAAGCTGCGCGTGGGAAATCCGCTCCGGCCCGAGGTTGAGGTCGGACCGTTGATCCGCCCAGAGGAAGCCGCGCGGGTCGGGCAATGGATTGACGAGGCCATCGCCGCGGGTGCGTGGCTGATTGGTGGCGGACAGCTGAGCGAGACCACGCTCGAACCCGCCATCCTCGTCGAGCCGCCGCGCGACTCTAGGGTATCGACCCGCGAGGTCTTCGGCCCGCTCACCTGCCTGTTCGGCTACGAGGCGATCGACGAGGCCATTGCCGCCGCGAATGCGCTTCCCGTCTCCTTCCAGGCCAGCATCTTCACCCGCGATCTCGGCGTCGCGCTCGAGGCGGCAGAACGGCTCGACGCCTCGTCGGTGATGATCAACGATCACAGCGCGTTCCGCACCGACTGGATGCCCTTCGCGGGGCGACGCGAGTCCGGCCAGGGCGTGGGCGGCATTCCCTACACCGCGCGTGAGATGACTGCGGACAAGCTGGTGGTCTTCAAACTGTGAGGGCGGTCCGGGTATCGGGCGGCTTACTGCGAGATTTCGCCGATAGCTGCCGGACCGATGACGGCCCGAAACTTGTCATGAAATGCTCGGCCCGCTGCGCTGCCGCCCGATCGCCCAATTGATTCCGCTCTCACGCACGGTGCCCGCGACATCCTTGCCGACATGGCGATCGAGCACCGGCCGCCATGGCACCAGCGTAAAATCCCGCGACCGCTCGATCAGCGCGTGCCGCCCGCTGGCCATCTCCACGGTGCGGCTGAACCGGCCCTCGACCCGCTCTCCCGCCCTCGCTTCCACAAAGGGTAGGCCGAGCTCGTCTGAAAGCTGACCGGCAACCCGCAGCAGCTCGCGCCGCTGGAGCGTCGCGATCATTCCCGTTCGATAGACGGTCTGCGCACCCCTCGTCTCGGCAAGCTGCTCGTCGATCAGCCATTGCCGCCGCAAGGCCTGCGCGGCGCGAACCTCGCGCCCGAAACCGGCATCACGAACCGGCGCCGGCGCGTCCGCCGTCAGCTCGCGGTCGAGCCAGGTCGCGGCCTCCGTATCCGGAAGCCGCTCGAGCGGCACGGCCGACAGGATCTCGACGCTCACCGGCCGGTCGCGCAGCCGCCGCGCCTCGAACGCAGCGGCCTTGTCGAGATGATCAGGCGTGACGATCCAAATCCCGTCGGCCTCGCGCTCGACGCTCCGCATCACGCGCCGCATCGCCTCGAGCCGCCGGACATGGGTCTCGGCGAACGCTTGGGTGGCCGTAGGGTCGTGGCGCAGATGGGCATCGATCGAATAGCGCCCGCCATTGGCGGCGGCGACTTCGGCGATGGTGCGGTCGACCGGCCGCACGCCGCCCTCGCGCGACACGATCCTGACGATTGCGTCCTTCGGGATCGGATCGACGGCTTCGCCCTTGCCGATCTCGGCATAATGGGTGCGCCCGTCGATCCCGTCGACGATCAGGTAATGGCGGTCGTTGAGCTCGTCGGCGAGGCCACGCGTGACGACGCGGCCGATGACCGGTGCCGCGCCCTCGGCCATCGGATCGAAGATGATCTGGTCGGCCGCGCCGCGCTCGAGCTTCCGCGCGCTGAGCTCGCGCTGCATCGTGCGGATGATATCGCCGCGCTCGCCCATGCGGCGCAGCGTGTCGGCGAGACCTTCGGCGAGGCGCCAGCGGTCGCCGTCGATATGCTCGGCGAGGCCGAGGCTTCCGAGCTTCTGCAGGCGCCCCGCCCGCAGCGACTGGTGAAAGGGATCGGAGTCGCCGGCGCCGACGAAGTGCTGGGCGTCCATGTCGCGGATCAGCCGCCGATCGATCGCCGTCAGCCGTTCCGCGCCGGTGTCGCTGCGCAGGCGCTCCTCGATCTCAAGGTCGGTGCGGGGCCCGAGGTCGAGCGAGACGATCTCCATCGCGCGCTCGCGCAGCCCGTGCGAGATATATTCGCGCGCGATCACCAAATTGTCGCCGCGATCGTCCTTGCCGCGCAGCATGATGTGCGTGTGCGGGTGTCCCGTGTTGAAATGGTCCACCGCCACCCAGTCGAGCCTCGTGCCGAGATCCTCCTCCATCTGCGACATCAGCCGGCGCACGAAGGGCTTGAGGTCCGGATATTGGTCGGCATCCTCGGCCGAGACGATGAAGCGGAACTGGTGGCGGTCGCTCGCCGACCGCTCGAGGAAGCTCCTGCCGTCGGCCGCGTCCCTGTCCGCCGAATAGAGGGTGCCGGGCTGGCCGTCGCGGGTCACGCCGTCGCGCTGGATGTAGCGCAGATGCGCTCGGGCAGCCGCGGCCCCCTTCCCCGCCAGCATCGCGAGCCGCGCCTTCACCACCACCCGGCGCGCGCGGAACGCGCCAAGCCGGTCGCCTGATCGGAGCACGCGCGCGAGGCCGGCACCGCGGCCGATCCGGCTGCCGTCGAAGCGCCGGCTGCGGATGCCGGTCCGCCGGCCGGCGCGCCGCGCCGCCTTCACCACCAGGCTCAGATAGCGCGCTTCCTTGCCGCGACCGCGCATCCGGCCGAGACGAGGCTCGAACTCGTCGTCATGCATGTCGGCGTCCTTTCCAGCTGCTGGAACGACGCTCCCCGACGACGACAATGGCGCCTCTGCGCGCCGCTTCAAGGAGTCTCGCGAAAGCGGCGCGGAACCCGCGCAAATCCGCCCTTTCCGGTGGCCCTGTCTCGCGATCGAAGCGGGAGTCTCGCGAGAATCGCTAAAAAACGATGTGCAGACAATCACTTGGAATATCGCGAGATATTCCCTCTATCTTGCTTTCCCTGCTTCTTCTCTCCCGCCCTCCCCTCGGCTCAAAAAGAGAGAAGCCGAGACACGGCACCCACCTGGTACCGCATCCCGGCCGAAATGGCACCGATCCTCACGCCTCCGCGAACGCCCTGCGTGCGTCGCCCGCGCGCCCGAAGCTGCGCTTGCCCATCATCCCGTGCGGGTTGCCGTCGCCATCGACGATCATCACCGCGACGAACCAGCGCCCATCGAGCCGCCCGAGAACGCGTACCCGATCGAGTTCCACATCGTCCTCCTCGAGGCGCCCATATGCGCCGATCCAGCGTTCCTGAAGCCGCGCATCCCAATGAAAATCGACTTCCTCGGCCTCGAGAAACCGGTGCGCCAGCGCTTCGCCCGCACCGCGTCCGAACTCGATCTCGAGCCCCGAAACCAGCGCTGCCATCACACGATCCGCCGCGGCCGAGATGGGTTGAACCATGGTCATGATGTGTCTCCGCTTGACGTCCTCACCATCGAGGACGCGGCCCTGACGACGGGCGGCGGAGCGGTTGTCAGGGCCGCCGAAGCGCAGCGCAGGCGCCGCGAAGCGGACGCGGGGGGAACCGATTTGCGCAGCAAATTGGGGGGCACCCGCGGGCCTTGAGAGCCGCTGCGCCGCCCGTCATGCTGGGAAGAACCGAGACGAGCCCCCTCCCCGCCAGCCCCGGCACCCGCGATTGCCACCCTCAGGTCGCGGGCGAGCCCGCGGCCAGGACTGTCGAAAATGCCTCCGGCAATCGGACATTGGCAGGCGCATCCGCGAACATCGGCGCGATCTGCTCGGGACGATATCCGGCCAGGCCGCACCCGATCGGCGTCAGCTCGAACGCGGTGTCCGGCCACTGCCGGGCATAGTCGAGAAACTCGGTGACATGGTTTTGGATCAGATGCAGCGGCAGCACCCGCAAGCGGTGATCCTTGGTCGGGATGCCATAGGCATCGCCCTGGCGTCCGACGCCCTGGCCGTAGATGGCGCCGCGATGCTGGCGCGCCCACAGGGCGGCGCCCTTGCCGTGACGGCCGGCGAGGTTCGATCCGAAGACAAAGACCGGAACGGTGGACGAGCTGGACATCGATATGCTCCCGACGAGGGCTTGGGGCCGACATGCCCCGATAGCCGAACAAGGCTGCCGCGGCACCTGAGGGCGCCGCGGCAGGCGCGTCAGCGCGACCAGATGAGCTTCAGCTCGCCCTCGTCGCCCTGGCTCAGCGTCGCGTAGATCGGCGCCGGGAAGGACGGGTCGTCGAGCTTGACGCTCAGATATTCGGCGCCGGTCTCGCGCGCCGCCTTGGTCCAGCACGCGCCGAACTCGACGCCGTTGGCGCTGACCCGGTGATCCGGCGCCTTGTCATGCTCGCGCTCGCACGGGCGGATGGTCGCCTTGACGCGAAGCGTGAGGGTGCGGATCTCGCCGGTATAGACGCCGTTCTCGCCGCGGGTGAACGAACCGATCTGTGCCATGATAGGTCTCCTTGCTGCTCGAGCGCCGCCCGATCGCGGCCTCGATGGCGGTCGACCCGGCGGCGGCGCGGACGGGCTGCACCTCGTGCCGGAGCGCAGCGAAGGACGGCGGAGCCGGGCTTTCTTGCCTCGCGAGGAAGGCGTGGCACACGCCGGGGAAGAAAGTTCGGCTCCGCCGTTGCAGGCCCGGCCGCGGCGCCGCCAGACCCGCCAACCGGGAGGCCGTGGCGGCGCTTGAAGGCGTGGGAGGCGACCAACGGGACGCGGGCAAAGTCCCCGCGGCGCGTGCGGCGGGGCATCGGCGCTGCCGCCCTCGGTTCGGCGCAGACGCGTTGCCCGTGCGCGGCCGCCGCAGCATAAGCGCCGGATTCAGGGGGAAAGATGACGGTATTGGACCAGGTTCGCGGGCTGATCATGCGGCTGTCGCCCGAGCCGGTGTGCGACGATTGCATCGCCGAGCGGCTCGGGCTCTCGGTCCGCCAGCACGCCAATCACCAGACGCGCGAGCTTGCCGGCGACCATGGCTTCGAGTGGAGCAAGGACGTCTGCACCTTGTGCGGCGCCACCAAGCTGGTGATCCGGCACAAGGCGAGATGAGCATGGGTGGCGGACGATGCGCGGCCGTGCTGGCGGCCGCGGCCCTGCTCGTCGCGGCGGCACCGGCCGACCCGCAGCGCGGCCGCGTCGCCTGGGTCACCGACGGCGACACCTTCCGGCTCCAGAGCGGCGAGCGCATCCGGATCGCGGGGATCGACGCGCCCGAGACGCAGGCCCGCAACGCCAGATGCCGCGCCGAGATCGCCCTCGGCAAGGCGGCGAAGCGCAAGGCCATCGCGATGCTCAAGGGCCGCGACGTCCGCTTCGAGCGCGTCGGGCGCAGCTATGACCGCACCGTCGCGCGGGTGTGGCTCGACGGCCGCGACCTTGCCGGGGCGCTGGTCGCGGCGGGCGCGGCACGCTGGTGGCCGCGCGGCAAGCCCCGTCCGGACTGGTGCGGCGGCGCGCGGCGATAGCGCCTCGCCCCGCCCGCATCATTGTCCCTTGCGGATGTGTTCTACATTTGTTCCAATAGGCGCATGACTCGAATCGACACCGACACGCTCGGCGCGATCGAGGAGGCGCCGCTCGCCTACCGCCAAGGGCTCACCGCCCCTTCCCCGCGCGAACGGCTGCGCGCGGTCGATGCGCTCGCCGGCTGGATCGGCGCGCAGCTCGCGCCGCCGCCGAGCTACAACGATCGCCAGCTGACGCTGCCGATCGACAGCGGCCTCGTCTGACGCGCCTCAGGCCGCGGGCTCGCGGGCGGCGGCATCGCCCGGCGCCCGCCCGAGGACCGCGCGCAGCATGATCCGGGTCGAGCGCAGGGCGGTGCGCAGCGCCGGCGCGAGCGCGGGCTGGACCGGCCCGGCCGGCGCCGGGCAGCTGTCCTGGTCGAGCAGCGCGAGCAGCCGCTCCTCGTCGGCGGTGAGGTCGACGTCCGTCGGCGCGCCCGCATCGAACCGGCGCCGGAACACGGCCTCGAACAGGGTCAGCAGCCCGTCGAGCACGGGGGCGAGGATGCCGCTGCCGAGGCGGTCGAGCCGCGCGAAGAGCATCGGCTGGACGGGCTGGCCGAGGTCGCGCGCGGCACGCCAGATGCGCGCCGAATCGATGATGGCCGAGGCGGCGGGCGAAGCGAATGCGAGGCGCATGGGGCATCCTTCCTGGCCCCTTTCCAACGCTCTTCCCTGACGTCCCTTTGCGGGATCGTTGCGTGAGCGATTAGGCGGAGTTCATGGCAGCAAAAAGACGGCGGCGCTCGGCTCGCCGCATCCGCTGCGCGCTCGTCGAGACCGACAAAGGGCCGCGCGGCGCCGCCAGAAGGGCGCGCCCCGCGGCCGAATTTTCAGGCCCCAATTGGGAGCGGCGACGAGATCGCCGCCCCCTCCAAGGATCAGGCAGCCAGCGGCTCGGGCACCGGCTCGGGCTCGCTGTCCGGCGCAGGCAGCGCCAGCAGCGCGCCGGGGCCGCTCGGCTCCGGCTCGTCGTCCTCGACGCGCGCCGCCGCGACCAGCGCGGCGGCGCGGACGCTGCCGACCCCGCCCCGCACAGTATAGGCCGTGGCCGGGAATGCCATCCAGCCGGGCACCCAGCGCTCGACCCTGGCCCGGCCATTGGCGCCTTCCAGATGGTCGGCGACGATCGCCTTGAGGGTCCTGCCCTTCTCCTTGGCGTTGGCCTCGGCGACGCGCTCGCCCGCCACCTCGGCGACGATCCGCAGCAGCACTTCCCTGTCGCGGATCAGCTCGAGGAACACAGGATCGGCCTGCCACCAATCGGCCATCGCGACGCCGAGCTGCTCGCCGACCGCCGCGACCGCCGCGCTGCCGCTGGCGAGCGTCTCGCCCATGACGATCGCGATCACGTCCATGACGGCGGGATCCGGCAAATCGAGCAGGCGCAGGAACAGCCGCACCAGCGCGCAGTCGTCGAGGCGATTGCGCACCACCGTCTCGCGCTCGGGATCGAAGCCGAGAACGCCAAGCACCGCGCGGCGCTTCTCGTCGAACTCGGTCTCGCCCCGGCAGGTCTCGACCGACTCGCGCACCGCGTCGTTGCGCGTCGCCTGCGGCTCGACGCGCACGCCCCAGAGCGGCGAGCCGAGGACGGCGTGCGCGACCATCAGCCGCAGCGCGACATGCGGGAAGCCGGTCAGCGCGGCACGGACGGCGGCGTGCCGGTGCAGGTCGATATAGTCCTGCATGGTGCCGCTGACCTCGGGCCGCGCGGGCTTGCGGCCGCTCTCCGGCGCCTCGCCGCGCTCGCGCCTGCGGACCTCGCTGCGGGTGAGATAGCCTTCGTGGAAGGCGACCTCGCCGCTTGCGCGCACGACGATATAGACGCGCCCGCCCTTGCGCTTGGGCGTCTTCTCATATTCCCACGACTGGAAATGCTGGCCCGGCGGCACGATCACGACATCGCTCCAGCCCGCCTCAAGATAGGCGGCGCGCCGCGCGTCGATGGCGGCGTTCTGCAGGGTCCAGAACGCATCGGGATCGGCGAACCACTTGTCCTCGCCGAACAGGTCGGCGACCGTCGCCGCGCCGCTCGCCTCGACGTCGAACAGCGCGTGCGCCGCCTTGATCGTGCTCCCGCCGAAAAGCCACGCCTTCAACTGATGGCCGGTCGGGCAATACGCCTCGGGGTCGTCGTGAAGCGCGAGCCATGCCTGCTGCTGGCGCTTGCTCGCCATGGTCAGGTGGCGCACGGTCGCGGCATCGATCGCCTCACGGCGATAGAGATCGCGGATGCGCGGCAAGAGGTTGCCGAGCGCGAGCACGCGGCGGACGGCGAGGTCGGGCAGCCCGAAGGTCGCGGCGATATCCTCGACCGTCTTGCCCTGCTTGACCAGCCGCACGAAGCTCTCCCACCGGCTGACCTCGTCAGGATCGAGCCGCGCGAAATTCTCGATCATCGAGGCCTCGATCGCGGCGGCATCGTCGCCCGCGTCGAGGATGCCGCAGGGCAGCAGCAGCGCCTCGGGATCGGGGTCGCCCTCGCCCCGGCGTTCGGCGGCGACGGCGAGGCTGGCATGATAGCGGCGGCTCCCGGCGACGATGCCGAACCGGTCGTTGTCGGCCGGCCGGACCAGCAAGGGCTGGATCACGCCGCGCGCGCGGATGGTCGGCAGGATGTCCGATATGTCGGGCGCCTTCCGGCCGTGCCGCATGTTCGCCTTGTCGACGAACAGCTTGTCGATGGGGATGAAGTCGAGTTTCATGACGCTGCTCCAAAGTGAGCGCCGGTCCCTTCTGCTGAGAACGGGCGGGACCGGCTTTTCATCGGCGGCGGACGGCCGCCACGTCCTCCGGTCAGGACCCGGAAGCCTCGGTCCCGCGCGTCGCGGCGCGGTGAAGAAGGGTCTCGGCGCCCATGATCGACCCGGCGCGCCGCGCCGCCTCGGCCCATCTGGACAGCGGGAAATCGCCGGAGAAATGCAGGTCGCGCTCGATGGCGAGGCCGAACGGCAGCCGCACGCTGGCAATCTCGGAAAGGCTGAAGCTGCCCAGCTCGGGACAGCCGAAGCCGAGATCGGCGAGCCCGAACAAGGTGTCGCCATCGGCGTCCAGCTCGGTCGCGAGCCACGTCGCCGCGCCGCAGGGGTTGAAGAACTTAACCACCGGCACGGGATCGTGCCCGGGATCGCGGGCAGCCTCGGCATTGGCGCGCAGCGCCGCGCGCAGGGCATCGGTAAGCAGGTCCATCATCGCCTCCTCGCCGCCCCCAAAACCCCATGGCCTTCCCGGCGAGCGGGGATGGGCGGCGAAGCGACCGCAAAGGCCCGCGCCCGCGGATGCCCGCACCCAAGTCCGGGGTCCCCGTCGCGCGGGCGCGACGGGGTGGCGCAGGGCCGCAAGGCACTGGAGGAGCCGGCAACGCCGGCTTGCGGGCGGCCGCAGCGGGCCTAGCCGGGCGCGCCGGCCAGACCCGCTCGACCGGGAGGCCGCCAGCAACGCCGCCGCGCAGGCAGCGCGGCGTCCGCCAGCCGGAGCCCCAGGGCTCCGGCCAAGCGCCAGGCGATCGTCACCCGCAGGGCCGGGACGCGACAGCGGCCGGGCGCGCGTCAGCGCGTAGAGCGCGGTCGCGCCAGGGCCTCAGCGATGCGCAAACAGGCGCACTCCGGGCGAAGCCGGCTCAAGCGGCGGCGTGCGCGCGGTGCATCGGGTCGGCCATGCCCCCGGCATGGCCTGAACAGCGTGGGGCGCTGTTCACCCGATGCAGGGGGCCAAGCAAGGCGCGCGAACCCTGGCGATCCCGCAGGGAGCCGCCAGTGTGCGCACCGCATGATCCGCGCGCGCAGGCATCGCGCCCGCGCGAGGCGCCATTTTCCCCATCAGAAGAGTGTCGGCGAGATGGGCTTACGGGGATGACCCACCATGCTGCCATCTCCAGAACGCACGAGATCGTTGAACGCCGGCGCCTCAGCTGATGCCGAGCTGCTCACGGATATCGGGGGGAAATAGCCGGCCGAAGACCGTGCCGTCGTCGATGACGATCTCCTCTGGAAATCCGAGCTGGACATACCGGATGGCCTCGCTGCGCGAGAGGATGCGCGCCGCGCGCGGACGCAGGGCAGCCAAGCCCTTGCCCGACAGCCCGGCGATGCGTTCGAGCAACGCACCGTACCAATCGGGCCGTCCCATATTGATCTCGTAGTTCGTGCGCGTCTTGAGCTCCCGAACCGCGTCGGCATCGGCGGCCGGGTCGAGCAGCGCATCGATCGTTTCAGTCGCGAGCACCATGCGCAACAGGCCCGATACGAACTCGCCCCAGCTGATCGCACGTTCATAGGCGTCGAGCGCGGCCGGCAGGAAGGCGGCCAGTCGATAGAGGAAGCGCGACAGGAACGATGCCGCTTCCACTCCTCCGATCGGCAGCAAGGTCGCGAGCACCGTTCGGGCGCCGGCGGCGATGAAGCCGTTGCCGATCGTGACATGGCTCGGCGCATCGATTCCCTGCGTGTCGCATGCGCTGAGGATCACGATCGGCGGAACGCGAATCCGCTCGCGCAGATTCCAGATGCTCACGGAGCGCCCGCCGACGATGATCCCGCCCATCCGGTCACCGTCGTCGACGGTGCCATGGCCGTCGAAGACGAGTATCGACTCGTCCGCAGCGTTCAGCGCCGCGACCAGCTCCTCCTCGCTCGAGACGCGGACCTGGCGGATCGCGACCCTGCCTTCGAGCATCGGCATGGCGCTATCGATCGCGGTCGCCACCAGGTTGCGAAGCGGGTCGTCGTCGGCGAAGGCGCTGATGACGAGCACCCGCGAAAGCGCCTCCGGTGCGAGGGTCAGCGTTACCCGCGGGACGAGTTCTCCCATCATCAGATTGCCGGGCGTCGCGTTGACGCGCGAGACGTCGTAGCGAAGCGCGAGCGGCAAGTCGCCGACCGGCAACAGCTCGAGCGGGGCATCGGATATGATCTTGATCGGCCCGCCATGCCGCTCGATGAAGGCGATGCGATCCGGGCCCAGCGCGCTCGCAAGGCTGCGCTGGATGTCGTCGAACAGGCGCGGTGTCTTGAGCCGCGCCTCGACATTTCGCGCCCGGATGTTGGCAGCATATCGCGAGAGAAGAGGGAACACATGATTGACTGCCGGCCGCAGGCGCAGCACCGCAGAGCAGGTCTGGGCGGCAAAGAGCGCGACACCTCCGGTAAAGATCGCAAGCTCGCTGCGGCGTGCCGCCACCACGCCTTGCGCCAGCGGGTCGTTGAGCAAGGCATCCGCTTGGGTTTCGTCGATCTCGGTGAAAAGGCCACGCTGCTGCTGGAACATGCGCAGCACACGGTGCGCCGCACGGTCCTCGCGCGATCCGGGCCGCGTCCGCGGGTAGGCGAAGCGATAAAGCGCAGGCTCGCTCAGTATGAGACCCGGACGCGGCAGGTAGAAGCGGTTGAAATCGCGAAACCGCACCGCGTCGCGAACGGCCATCACCGCCTCAGCGCTCGCGATCACGGCGGCATCATAGTCCGCCTCCGACTGGCCGATGAACCCCTCCTCGCGGGCGACGAGACCGCGGCCCGCACGTTGCAGGACCAGCTCATTGGGCGAGGTAGCGTTGTGCCCGAGCTCGGGCAGCTCGATCGCAATTGGTTCGGGCGACGACCAACCGGCCAATCCGCGCTCGGCGGAAGCGCGACGTTGCGGCGAGAGCCGGTCTCCGTGCGCATCGATCACCGAATGGCAATAATCCCGCACCGAAGTATCCGCGGCCTCGAAATCGACCGGCTGCGGGTCCGCGCGGATCAGCAGCGTCGCCCGGGGCTGGCGCGCCTGCCACTGCGTGACGCGATCGCTGACCACCTCCGTGCCGGCGAAGAGCACCAGGAGAAAGCCGATATCGTCGAGGTCGACTTGCTCGAGCGCGCCGATGGCGAGCGGCTTCCAGGCCTGCGCGTTCATCCCGCCCATGCGCATGGCGATCAGCCCGTCCAGGGGCAGGATGCGGTCGATGAGCGACGCGGGCAACCTGGCGAGCAGCGGCAGCGCCCAGAGCGTGCGGGTCCAGCTCGGCCCGAATCCCTGGAGCGGCGACATGTCCTCGAGGCGATCATCGTCATGGACAACGAGATAGTTGATCCGCAGCGGGTCCGGATTGAGCACCCGCGCAGTACCGCGCCATAGCTCGGGCCCGGCCTGCATATCTCCCCCGGTGAGCCCTTGATTGTCCGTCATGCTCGCAGCGCCAGATCCTCTAACGGTGATGCGCAGACACAGTCGTCCGCGCCGAACGCGTCTTACCGTCGCCAGCGAAGCCCCGTGCCGGAACCGCGTCTTCAAACGATATCGGTTTGCGGTGCAAGCACGGAAGCAGTGAGGATTGAGCTCGTATCGTCCGCCTTTGCCCACCGCCGTGTCGGTTTCCACAGCGGCCACTTGGGACCTTCATCGATCTGGGCGTGCATCCGAGGCCTCATCGCTCAGCAGCAGGAAGAGCGAACCGTCCGACTGCTGCTGCGGAACCGACGAGGCCTCGTGGCGCACAAAAAAGAGTCCGGGTCGCTCCAGCGGCTCCCCTGCCCTCACCGCATATCCGGAGAGAGAACCGGCAAGGCTTGTGAGATAGGCGCGCGTCTCGGCCGGAAGCGCCTTCCCCGTCGCCAGATGCGCGGCATAGCGGGCGGGACCGGCGTTATAGGCCGCGAACAGGCCGGGATGACCGAAGCGATCGTAGAGCCGCCTCAGATAGCAGGCGCCCGCCAGGATATTGTCGCGCGGCCGGTGCGGATCGGGGCCGAGCCTCAGCGCGGCGCGCATCTCGGCCCAGGTGCCCGGCATGAGCTGCATCAGGCCCATAGCGCCGGCGCGGCTGACGATCGGGCGGCCGTTCCATTCGGTCCGCCCGCTGCTCTCGGCCCGCATGACCTCGGCGATCCAGACAGCCGGAACGCCGCACCGCGCCGACGCTGCCTCGATCAGCGGTTGCCAGTCCGCCACGGGATCGGCCGCGGCCGGCGCCGCGACAAGAATGGCAAGCCCGGCAAGACCCGGCCTCAGGCGCGCCACAGCAGCCGCGCTTCGCCGATGACGTCGCCCCGCGTCGTCGGGCCGAAATAGCGCCCGTCGAATGATGCGGGGTCGTCCATGAGCAGGAAGAGCGTGCCCGCATCAAGGACAGTGCAGCCGTTCCACCAGGGCATCGGGCGTCCCGCTCCATCAGCTGCCCGTCGCTCTCCGATCAGGCGGCCATTGACCAGGAGCTGCCTGCCTGAGGCGCACACCCTGTCCCCGGGGCGCGCCGCGACGCGCTTCACCAGCGGCACATTGGCGGGAAGATAGCGTCGCCCCGCTGCGAACCGCCGCCAGGGTGCGGGCATGCGAGCGACCACCATGTCCCCCACGCCGACATCGTCCGGACGACCGACCAGATAGAGGCCCCGCGGCGCGCTGGCGGAGACGTTCCAGACGAAGCGCGGTGCCGGCGGGACGATGATCGTCGCCGCCAGCGCGCAGGCGAGCGCCGCCAGCGCAAGCATGCCCGCTAGTGCGCTGCGCCGCCCGCCCACCAAGCGGATGGCCCTGCGCTCAGCCATCGTCCAGCTCCCCTAGGGTCGTCGCGCGCGACCAGCTTTCGAGATCGTCGACATGATAGAAGACGAGACGGCCGTGCCGCCGGAAGCGCGGGCCGGTGCCCCCGCTGCGCATCTGCTCGAGCGTGCGCACCGACAAACCCAGAAAATGGGCCGATTGGCGGGTGTTGAGGTAGGGCCGCCCGCCCGAGGCGATTCCCATTCCATGCGATGGTTCGGGCATGACGCTGCTCCCACGGGGCCGGCTTGCGGCCTGTCGCGGTCAGCATCGTCTCGGAGGGAAGGCCCCGGCAGAGTCGAAATCGCGCCCCCGCGATTTCGACTCCCCTGCAGCGATCACCGCGTCCGCAGCAGCGCGCGATAGCCGCCCTTCTCCATCCGCCGCGCCTCCGCGGCCCGGCGCCGCACGCGCGAAAGCAGGAAGTCCGAACGCCCTTCCCATTCGGCCCCGACACGCTGCTCGCCATAAAGCGCGACGGCGATCTCGCGATAGGAAGCGCCGGCGGATCGCGCGTCGGCGACGCGCAGCGCCTCAAGTCGGTGCGCCAGGCCGGCGAGCGGCTGGAACAGCGCATGCAGGAACCGCTCCTTCCGCCACAGCGAGAGCAGGCGACGGATGGTCAGCAGTCTCGCCTCGAGCTGCGCGAAGCCGGCCATCTCGAAATGCAGCCGCACATGGCCTTCCCCGAGCAAGGTGCCCTCGACCACGTCGAGCCGCAGGCGCCGCCAGCCATCGGAAAGAAGGAGATGCTCGCGGCCGTCATCGCCGCGCGCGAGCGAAGCGCGGCCGGCGAGACGCGCAAGCGCAAACGCATCCGGATCCGCGGCGGCGACCGGCTCCGCCCGCACCGATACGACGCTGCCATCGACATCGGCGCTCCAGAACAGAAGGGCGTCAGGCGCGGAGCGGTCTGGACGCTCGGCGAAAAAGAAGCCCCCAGTCATGCGCCCGGCGCATCGCCGCAACGATCGGGACGCCCTGCAGCAATTGCGCTTCGCTGATCGGCTGGGCCTGCCACCATGCGATATAGCCAGGATCGCGGCGGAGCCATTCCCAGGCAAGCCCGGCTGCGTCGATGCCGATCAGCGCGCGGTAGGGCGCGTCGTCCCGCCAGTCGGGGCGCCCGTCAGCCCCTCGCCCCATCCGCGGACCGGAATGCGAGCAGCGGACCGGCGCACCGCCGACAGGCCCATATTGCGAATTGTTTGCAGAATCGACCTCGGCCGCATATCCTCAGCGCGTTATCGATACGTCCCCCGCGGCGGCTGAGAATCGCCGTGGGCGGGTCCGGTGGTGTCAATGCGAGCATGGAGCAGCCTGGGGCGTGCCTCGCTAGGGCGTGGCGCGTGCTATGAGCTTGGCAAGGGTCGCGGAGGAATTCGCGCGGGCGATCGAGAATGCCGCCGATCTCGATGAGCTTGCAAATGCGGTGGAGGCGATCGCCCGCGAGACGGGCTTCCGCTATTTCGCGCTGACCCATCATGTCGACATTCCACGCGCGCCGCAGCCGGCGATCCGCCTCGACAATTATCCGCCGGCCTGGGTCGAGTATTTCGACGCGCAGCGGCTGGGCCCCTCCGACCCGGTGCACCGCGCCAGCCAGCTGACCAACACCGGCTTCTGCTGGTCGGACCTTGGCGACATGATCGACCTCAGCCCACGCGACCGCGACATATTGCAGCGCTCGCAGCGCGCCGGGATCGGCGACGGCTTCACGGTGCCGGCGCATGTGCCGGGAGAATCCGCCGGCTCCTGCTCGTTCGCGACCGTCAAGGGCAAGGAGATCCGCCGCGAGTGGCTCCTGCTCGCCCACCATGTCGGCGAGCTTGCGTTCGATCGCGCCCGGCAGCTGTCGGGCATACGCGCGCTCGCCGCCGACCGGCCGAGGCTCACCGACCGGCAGCGCGACTGCCTCTTCTGGGCGGCGCGCGGCAAGACCGACTATGAGATCGCGATAATCCTGGGCCTCAGCCATGAGACGGTGATCCAGCACGTGAAGCAGGCCCGCGGGCGGTACGGCATCGCCAAGCGAGCGCAGCTCGCGGTCCATGCGTTGTTCGACGGAACGCTGAGCTTCGTCGATCTGCTGCGGCGTTGAAAATCCCCATTTCTGGGGAATGGCCATGGCCGGCGGCCGGGCGGAGGATCGGGGCCTTTCATGGCCGAGGGAGCCCGCCCGATGCTCATCACCGTCGATCCCGCCAGCCAAGCCGCCGATGCGGCGATGCGAGGGATGTTCGAGGCGCGCAAAACATGCGTGGGGTCGCATGCACCGCCGCCTTTAGCCGTGAGGCCTGGACATGCGCGGCGGCCACCCGGCCATTCGCGTCACGGGCGACTCGCCCGCCCGGCTCGCTCCCGCGACCCTTCAGTCGAGCCCCGTCTTGCCCGGCGCCCAATAGGCCTTGGCACGCAGCCGCCGGGTCTCGACCCCATGCGCCTTCAGGGTCCGGCCGACATGCTGGATCGAGGACGCCTTGCCGCTGAGGACGAAATCGCTCGCCGGCTGCATCAGGTCGACCACGATGTCGGCGATCTCGGGCAGGTGGCCGTCGTCGGCCCGCCGCTCCACCAGGATCGGGTCGGGGAGCTCGAGCAGGTCGAGAACCGACGCCGCTTCCGCGCGGTCGCTCACCTCGAAGACGTAGCGCTGCTCGGCGAAGGGATTGGCTCCCGGTTGCCGGGCAAGCGCCAGGGCAAGCGCGAAGGAGGTCTCGTCGCCGAACAGGATCGTCGAGGAAGCGAGGCCCTCGAGCGAAAGCGAGCTGCGCGGCCCGAAGAACTGGCGCTCGTCGCCCGGCACGACGCGCCTCGCCCATTCGCTGCCCGGTCCGGCGCCGTGGCAATAAGCGAGGAACAAGGTCCTGCCCTTGGCGCGGTTCCAGCCGATCGGCGTATAGGTCCGGGTGATCATCCCGCCGTCGAGCTTCACCTGGACCTTGTCGCCCGGCGACCAGTCGCATTCCTTCAGGGGCTCGCCCTCGAAGTCGATGAGACGGAAATTCCGGGACAGCTCGGTGACCCCGACCACAAGCGCCGGCCGCATGAAGAGCCGGGTGAAGGTGCGCTCGAGAAAGCCGGCGCGGGGACTCGCCGCCGCGCCGTTGAGCCGCACCCGGGCACCGTTTTCCGGAGGGGCATGCATGTCGTCAGCCATGGTGTCTCGGTCTCCAGCAGCGGCCCGCGTCCGCCT
>NZ_JAPKNM010000119.1 GCF_026460985.1 Sphingomonas sp. | reverse complement strand
CGCCGCGCTCCAGGCTGCCCATGCGGCAGACGCGGCTCGATTGCCGCCCAAGCTGCATCGCTCAGCCAATACAAATCAGTCATGGCCGTCTCCCTCGCCAACGGCCGCATCGAATTAGAATCAATCCACTAAATCAATATATTGATGGGGTTTTGACCCTAGTCGGTCGACGAGGCGATCCGGCCAGCGCGCGGGTGCTCAGTTGAGGCCGGCTCCCAGCCTTCTTTCCATGGTATCATCGGCGGATTTTGCGTCGGCCACCAGATCGACTAGGTCCGAGCTGGGACTGTATTCCGGAACGATCCGGCCGATCAGTTCGGCTGCGCCCACGACATCTCTGCGCTCGATCGCATTCTCCAGTTCCTTCAGAAGCTTGGAGAGATTGGGCCAGGAAAGATAGGCCTCTTGCGAGCGCATGATGCGAGGATGCTCGGTGGGTGCCGGATCGCCGCCGATAAGCAGCTCTTCGTACAACTTCTCCCCTGGACGAATCCCGACGATGCGGATCTCGATATCGCCATCGGGTTTGCGTTCGTCGCGCACCGAAAGGCCGGACAGTTCGATGATGTTGCGGGCGAGGTCGATGATCCGGACGGGCTCACCCATATCCAGCACAAAAACATCACCTCCCTTGGCCATCGCGCCTGCCTGCAGCACCAGTTGCGCTGCTTCGGGGATCGTCATGAAATAACGCGTTATGTCGGGATGCGTGAGTGTTATTGGCCCGCCACGCGCGATTTGGCTGCGAAACAACGGCACGACCGAACCGCTCGATCCCAGGACGTTGCCGAACCGGACCATGGAAAAGCAGGTTCGCTGCGCATCGTCCTGCATCGACTGGAGTACCAGCTCTGCCAGACGTTTGGTAGTCCCCATTACGTTGGTGGGACGTACGGCCTTGTCGGTGCTGATCAGTACGAAACTTGCGACGCTGTATTCCTTTGCCAGCGACGCCACGATCCTAGTCCCCAGGACGTTGTTGCGAATACCCTCAAGGACATTGTTCTCGACGAGCGGCACATGTTTGTAAGCGGCTGCGTGGAAGATCGTGTCCGGTTCCCATGTTGCCATGACTTCGCGGACGCGCATCGCATCGCAGACTGATCCCAGTAGGGGAATCGCCGTCATCGGATCGAGATCGCTGGCGGCATATTGCCGGGTGAGTTCCTGATGGATCGCGTAGAGATTATATTCGCTGGCTTCCAGAAGGAGTAGAAGCGAAGGACGCGCAGCGGCGATCTGCCGGCAGAGCTCGCTGCCGATCGATCCCCCTGCGCCCGTGACGAGAACGACCTTTCCGCGAATGTTCTTCTGGAGAAGGTCCTCGTTTGGCGGCACGGGAGGACGGCCGAGCAAGTCTTCGATTTCGACGTCCCGGAGATCGCTTACCGAGACGCTGCCACGCGCCATGTCCAGCAACCCGGGCAGCGTGCGGACATGCAGGTCCAGATGGCGAAGCGCATGCATGATCTCGGTGCGTCGTGCGCGGCTTGCGGATGGGACCGCCAGCAGGATATCGGTGACGCCAGTGCGCGAGATCACGCGGGGCAGTTCTGCCGGCGAATAGACGCGCATCCCGTCGATCGTCGAACGCCAGAGCGCCGCGTCATCGTCGATGAATCCCGCCACCCGCATTTCGGTGCCTGCCCGGATTGCGCTGGCGATCTGTCGACCGGCGGCACCTGCTCCGTAGATCAGCACCCGAGGGATTTCGCCATTGTTCCAGAGTGCCTTGTACGCATCACCCAGGGAAACGCCTGCGATCAGGCGTGACGCGGCGATCATCAGAAACAGCAGGATCGGCTGTATGATACCGATAGTGCGCGGAATGCCGTGAATGCCGACGATGGTGTAGATCAGGAAGAATGGCACGCTATAGAGGGCGACGGCGCGCGCTACCGAAAGGACGGCATACCATCCGGCGTGCCGGAAGATCGCGCGGTAGAGGCCGAAACTCACGAAGATGGGCAGTCCGATCGCGATCGATGCGATCATCGGGTGCGACGCCGCGTAGATCGTCGTCCAGAAGCCCAGCCGGAGGTAGAAAGCAACGTAGACGCTGATGATGCAAATGAGACCATCCAGCCCGAGCGCAATGAGGCGCTTTACGCTGCGTGGCAGCTTCAGCACCCACGCCACGATGGTCTGCGATCTCTTCATCGGTTTCCCTTGCCTAACCTACGCTCCCTTCGGGGTCGTTAGGAGTCTTCTTTTCGAACCTCTGCCGGTTCGATCGTTGTTGGATTTGCCGCTCTCTCCGCGGAGCCTCAGAGATTCTTCAGTGCTGCATCGCCAATGCCTCCGCCTATCGCGGTTTTCAGCAGGAGCGCTACGTCCGCAATGGGGCTAGCCTTGTGGAAATACTCCGCCTCGACCTTGGCTAGGCGCTCAGGCTCGGACATGTCGATGCCCATGAGCTGTGCTGGACCGGTGACGCCGGGACGAAAGGCGAATACCCCACACGCCTCACGTTCCTGGATCAGTTCGTGCTGGGTCGGAAGGCAGGGGCGCGGTCCGACCAGGCTCATCGATCCGGTCGCTACATTCCAGAGCTGCGGAAGTTCGTCGAGCTTCAGCCGTCGCAGCATCTGACCAAGTCGCGTGATCTTCGCCTGGGTAACCAGATGAGAGGCCACGTTCTCCGTGCCGGCGGACATCGTGCGAAGTTTCAGCATGCGGAAGGGCACTTGGTCGCGCCCCACTCGGGTTTGCACGAACAATGGCGAGCCCGGGCTTTCCAGGCGAATGAGCGCCAGCAGGACGACGCATATCGGCAAAGCGATCGGAGCGAGCATAAGGCTTGCTCCCAGATCGATCGCACGTTTGAACAGCTGAGAATGAAAACCACGCATCAACAGACATCGCTCGCAGAAAAAATGAGTGTGGGGGATAGCTTCAATCTCCAACTCTCACAAACCATCCTCACGATAGCTGGCAACGGTTTCCCGCAATGCCTTGCCTGGCGTAATGGGTGGTCGCCAATCCAATGCATGGAAGCTATCTTCGCTGTTCACTTCGAGCGAGTTGGTCAGGCGCTCGACGATCGCGCTCTTGCCGGAGAGGCGCCCAGCGATTCGGAGCAGCGCGGGGGGGAAGGGGAACAGCCGAGCCGGTCTTTCGAGCGCGGTGCCCACGATTCGCAGGAGATCGGGCATCGAGAGGGTCGTATCGGCAATGACGAGCACCCGATTGGCCGCGCCGGGCGCATCACATGCTCGTACGGTCGCGGAAGCGAGATTGGCGACATATATCATACTGCGTCGATTGCGCACCGAGGCCAGTGGCAACGGAATGTGTCTAGCAATCAATGCGATCAAGCGCTCGAAATTACCTTTTGCGCCGGCGCCGTACACTAGAGGCGGACGGATAATGACCCACTCGATCCCGGCAGCGCTACAGCGCTGGCGAAGCTCATTCTCCGCTTCCAGCTTGGATCTGCCATAGGCGTCCGTGGGTCGAGGTGTGCTCTCTGCGGAAAGTTGTTCGCCCGGCCTGGTATCGTCGCCAATCGCCTTTATCGAGCTCATGAAGACGATGCGGCGGACGCCTGCCTCGATGGCGGCGTCCAGCACCGCACGCGTGCCGAGCACGTTCGCCCGATGATAGGCGTCCGCGGACGGATCAGCCTCGTCCATCACGTGCGTGCGAGCGGCCAAATGGATAAGGCATTGGGCGTTCCGCAATGCCTCAGGGGCTATTCTGGAGGAGCCGAGGTCCCCTACGACAATCTCATTGGCCAATCCAGCCGGGGATCGCACGATGGGAACCGGATCGTACCCTTCAGCCACCACTCTTGTCATAACGTGTCTTCCGACGAAGCCCGTAGCGCCGGTGATGGCGACTTTCATCGATTTGTTTCCCGGCGTCGTGATGTGATGGAGCGCGACCGACTAGTTCGGCTCGCCTGATTCCACAACCTATTCTGCCGAGTAAGGGCGCGATCTACCCGTCAATCTATCGTTGCGGAGCCGTTGAATTGCGTTGTAAGGGCGCGGACGGACACGCCGCACTAGCGATAGAGAACGCCGGTCCAGCGGCGTTCGGCTGGCGCGAAAACTCCGCTCTGCCCGTTCGTACTAACGAGATCCTGCTTCGATGCTCAACAACAAGTCGATACTCATCACGGGCGGCACTGGCTCGTTCGGCAAGGCGTTCGTGAAGACGGTGCTCGAACGCTATCCCGACGTACGGCGTCTAGTTATTTATTCGCGCGACGAGCTCAAGCAGTTCGAAATGGCGCAGCAGTTCCCCGACACGAAATATCCGGGAATTCGTTATTTCATCGGCGACGTGCGCGACGAGGCCCGGCTGCGCCGGGCGCTCGAGGGGATCGACATCGTCGTCCATGCCGCTGCGCTCAAGCAGGTGCCGGCGGCGGAGTATAATCCGTTCGAGTGCATTAAGACCAACGTGCTCGGCGCACAGAATCTGATCGAGGCCTGCCTCGATTCGAAGATCGAGCGGCTGGTTGCGCTTTCGACCGACAAGGCCGCAGCGCCGATCAACCTCTATGGCGCGACCAAACTCTGCTCGGATAAGCTGTTCGTTGCGGCGAACAACATCCAGGGCGCGCGCGGCATCAAGTTCAGCGTGGTCCGCTACGGCAACGTCATGGGGAGCCGCGGCTCGGTCATCCCGTTCTTCATGGCACGCAAGCACACGGGCGTACTGCCAATTACCGATCCCCGGATGACGCGATTCAACATCTCGCTCCAGGGCGGCGTCGACATGGTGCTCTGGTCGATCGAAAATGCGGAGGGTGGCGAGATTCTGGTGCCCAAGATTCCCTCCTACCGGATCGGCGATGTTGCGACCGCGATCGCGCCCGACGCCGAACAGCAGGTGATCGGCATCCGACCCGGCGAGAAGATTCACGAGGAAATGATCACCGCCTCGGACAGCTTCAACACCGTCGATATGGGCGACTACTACGCGATCCTGCCGGTCTCCGCGGTCTATTCGATCGAGGACTATTGCGCGCGCCGCAATGGCGTGCCGGTCCCACCGGGATTTGCCTATGATAGCGGATCGAATCCCGATTTCCTCACCGTTGAGCAGATTCGCGCGTTGATCGAGGAACATGTCGTCGGCAAGACGATCGATTGACACCAGCCAGCGGAGGCCCTGCCGTGGCGTTTATCCCCTATAGCTGCCAGAACATCAGCGACGACGACATCGCGGCGGTGACTGCAGTCCTGCGTTCCGAATATCTGACGCAGGGGCCGTCCGGACCGGCGTTCGAGAAGGCGTTCGCGGAGCGACATAAGGTCAGGCACGCAGTCGCGGTGTCGAGTGCCACCGCAGCGCTGCATATCGGTTGTCTCGCGCTAGCCATCGGTCCAGGCTCGCTGGTCTGGACGAGTCCCAACAGCTTCATCGCCTCGGCCAATTGTGCGCTATATTGCGGCGCCGATGTCGACTTCGTCGATATCGATCCGGTGACGCGTAACATGTCGCTGTCGGCGCTGACCGAGAAGCTCGCGGCGGCGGACAAGGCCGGGCGCCTTCCCGATATGGTCATTCCGGTCGATTTCGCGGGGTTTGCGGTCGATCTCAAGGAGATGCGCGAGCTTGCCGACTGCTACGGGTTCAAGATCCTCGAGGATGCGAGCCACGCGACTGGAGCCTCCTATCTCGGTGAGCCGGTCGGCAGCGCCTATGCCCATGCCACGGTGTTCAGCTTTCACGCCGTTAAAGTTGTGACCACCGCTGAAGGCGGGATGATCACGACCAACGACGACGACCTCGCACGCAAATTCCGGCTACTTCGCTCGCACGGCATGACTCGCGAGCCGGACCAGATGGAGGGCGAGCCTGAAGGCGGTTGGTATTATGAGCAGGTCGCGCTCGGCTACAATTACCGCCTGACCGACCTTCAATCGGCGCTGGGCCTCTCGCAGCTCGACCGGCTAGACCAATGGCAGCGCCGCCGCGCTGAGATCGCCGATCGTTACGATCGGCTGTTCGCTGGCATGCCGCTCAGACTTCCGGCGCGCCTTCAGGACCGCGAGTCTGCCTGGCATCTCTATGCGATCGAACTGGGCGACGACGTCGCAGCATCTCGTGCGGACGTGTTCGCGGGCATGCGCCAGGCGGGGATCGGAGTGAATGTCCACTACATCCCGATCCATACCCAACCGCAATACCGGCGCTTGGGCTTCGAGCGTGGCGATTTCGCGAATGCGGAGCGCTATTATGACCGCGCGATCTCGATCCCGCTGTTTCCGGCGATGACCGACGAGCAACAGCAGAAAGTGGTCGATGCCGTGCGCGGACTCATCGGCTGAAGCCATGAAGGTTGCGATCATTCCGGCGCGCGGCGGCAGCAAGCGGATCCCGCGCAAGAACATCAAGCTGTTCGCGGGCAAGCCGATGATCGGCTACGCGATCGAGGCGGCGCTCGATAGCGGCCAGTTCGACCGAGTGATCGTCTCGACCGATGACGAGGAGATCGCGGACGTGGCGCGGGCGCATGGGGCTGAGCTGCCCTTTCGCCGCCCGCCCGAACTCGCCGACGATCACACGCCGACCGTGCCGGTGATCCGGCATGCGATCGAGACGTGCAACGGCCTCGGTTGGTGCGTGAGGCATGTCTGCTGCATCTATCCGGGCGTGCCGTTCATCCGGGCTGCCGATCTGGCGGCCGCGTTTGAACTGCTCGAGGCGAATGGCGGTGAAGGCTATGCCTTTCCTGTCGCCAACTTCCCGTCCCCGATTCAGCGCGCGCTGAAGCAAGGGACCGATGGCAGAGTCGCCCCGTTCAGCCCCGAATATGTCGGCACCCGGACCCAGGACCTGGAACCCGCCTATTTCGATGCGGGACAATTCTATTGGGGCAGCGTGGCGGCTTGGCTGAGCGGCGCGTCGCCGCATGCCGGCGGCCGGACGATCATTCTGCCCGAATGGCGCGTGGTCGATATCGATACGCCCGCGGACTGGGAGCGCGCGGAAATCCTGTTTCAGGCCTTCGCAGAATGAATGTGGCGATACGTGCCGACGCTTCGACGTGGATGGGTACGGGTCATGTCCGCCGCATGCTATCAATCGCGATCGCGTTGCGGCCTCTCGGTGTCAGCGTCGTTTTCGTGTCGCGCCGTCTCGACGTGGATGTCGAGAAGCTGATCACGGCGGAGGGCTTTCCTGCGCTGATGCTGGCCGCGCCGCACGAGCGGCACGCGGCCGGGGCGAAGGCGCACGCAGACTGGGCGGGAGTCGCGCAGGAGCGGGACGCTTCGGAGACGGTCGCGGCGCTTGGCGATCATGGCCCGATCGATCTCTTGATCGTCGATCACTACGCGTTCGACGCGGCCTGGCATCGGCAGGTCGCTGCCCAGTTGGAGGTTAGAACGGCAATCGTCGACGATCTGGGTGATCGCCCGCTATTCGGCCGCTGGTTGATCGATCACAATTATCATCCGGATCATCTTGCCAAATATGCCGGCCTGACCAACCCGGGAATCGCAATGCTCGCCGGCCCGCAATATGCGATGCTGGGGCCGAACTATGCGGACGCAGCGCGTTACCGGTTCGCGCCGGAGGTGCGCAGCATCGGCATATTCCTGGGGGGTGTCGACGAGCGTTCCGACAATATTCGAGTGCTTCGCGCACTCGACGCCATCGGCTGGACCGGCCCGGTTGAGATCGTCACCACCAGCGCAAATCCCGCGCTCGACGTCTTGGAAGCGGCGGTGCGCGATCGGCCGGGCGTTCGCCTGTCTCGCGATCTTCCCGATCTGGTTGATTTCTTCGCCAGGCACGATCTCCAGATCGGCGCAGGTGGCGGAGCGATCTGGGAGAGATGCTGTATCGGTCCGCCGACGGTGTGCCTCGTCTGTGCCGAAAATCAGCGGCTGAGCGTGCCGTTCCTCGACGCTATCGGCGTCGTGGCGGCTTGCGATCTTCTCGCGGACGCGCCGCCGCAATCGGCGACGCTGGAAACGGTCATCGCGAACATGATCGCCTCCGTGGAGCGGCGTCGGCGGATGTGCGAAGCGGCGACAAAGCTGGTAGACGGCCATGGCGCGAAGCGGATCGCCGAGGCGCTGCTGGGTGGGAGATGAGAGATGGCGTGTAGGCTGCGCAAGGTCGCCGAGCGGGACCTCGAGCGGATTCGCGAGTGGCGCATGCTGCCTGAGATCACGCGCTACATGTACTCCGACCCGCAAATCTCGCCCGAGCAGCAGCGTGCCTGGTTCGCGCGGATCGACGCGTCGCCGAGCGACCGGGTGTGGATCATCGAACTGAGCGAAACGTCCGAGCCAGTCGGAATTCTCAGCCTTTCGGATATCGATCTCGCGCATCGCCGCGCCTGTTGGGCATATTATATCGCGAGCGAGGCGGCGAAGGGGAAAGGGCTTGCTAAGACGCTCGAGCTGAACCTGTACCGGTACGTCTTCGAAGAGATGCAGTTGAATCGCTTGTGGTGCGAGGTACTGGCCTTCAACGATCGCGTCGTTTCGCTCCATGAACGGTTCGGCAGCAAGGTGGAGGGCGTCTTGCGCCAGCACATCTTGAAGAACGGCGAAAAGCACGACGTCGTCCGGATGGCCATATTGGCCGACGAATGGCCGGACGTGCGGGAGAAATTCCGCTATGACCTCATCGAAATTGAGCAGGGTTGACCATGAAGATCGGTGATGTCGAAGTTGGCCGGGGGGTACGTCCCTATCTGATTGCGGAGATGTCGGGGAACCATAACCAGTCGCTCGACAGGGCGCTGGAGATCGTCGATGCTGCGGCAGCGAGCGGCGCGGACGCAGTGAAGCTCCAGACCTACACCGCCGACACGATGACGCTCGACGTGCGTGCGCCCGGGTTCGTCATCGAGGATCCCGACAGCCTGTGGGCGGGCCGCCAGCTCTATGAACTCTACGACGAGGCGCACACTCCCTGGGACTGGCACAAGCCGATCATGGAGCGCGCGGCGAGCCACGGGATGCATTGCTTCTCGACGCCGTTCGACGACAGCGCGGTGGATTTCCTCGAAGAGCTGGGTGTGCCTGCTTACAAGATCGCCTCGTTCGAGATGACCGATCTTCCGCTGATCCGGAAGGTGGCGAAGACAGGCAAGCCGATGATCATCTCGACCGGCATGGGCACGGTGGCGGAGATCGACGAGGCGGTGCGCACCGCGAAGGATGCGGGCAACGACCAGCTCGTCATCCTAAAATGCACCAGCACCTATCCGGCAACGCCCGAGAACACGAATATCTCGACCATCCCCAATATGCGCGAGGCGTTCGGGGTGGAGGTCGGGCTTTCCGACCATACGATGGGATGCGGCGTCGCGGTTGCCGCGGTGGGGCTAGGCGCGGTTCTCATCGAGAAGCATTTCACGCTGAGCCGAGCCGATGGCGGAGTCGATTCGGCCTTCTCGCTCGAGCCGCAGGAATTCCGGTTGCTGCGCGACGAAAGCGAGCGCGCTTGGCTGGCACTGGGCCGTGTCACCTATGGCGGCACCAAGGCGGAAGAGAAATCGCGCGCGTATCGCCGTTCGCTCTATATCGGCAAGGACATGGCGGCGGGCGAGGAGCTGACGCCCGAGACGTTGCGCATCATCCGCCCCGGTTTCGGGCTGCCGCCCAAATTCTACGACCAGTTGCTGGGCAAGCGCGTAAAGCGCGCGGTGACCGCGGGAACGCCCGTCGACTGGGGTGTGGTCAGCTGAACGAAGCATGCGCGAGGTCCTGATCGTTGGTTGCGGCAATATCGCCGGAGGGTTCGACGCGGGTCGCGGCGCGGACATGCCGCCCTTCACCCATGCCGGCGCGTTCGCGCAGCATCCGGATTTCGTGGTAACTGCCTGCGTCGATCCCGACGATGCGCAGCGAGCCGCGTTCGCGGAGCGCTGGCAGGTGGGCGAGGACGCGGCGAGCATAGAGGCGCTGGCGGCTGAGCCGGGTCGGTTTGCGGTCATTAGCATCTGTTCGCCGACGCGGTTTCACGCCAGGCATGTCGACGCCGCTCTGGCGCTTCGTCCGCAATTGATCTTCTGCGAAAAGCCGGTGGCGGCGAGCGCCGCCGAGACCCGCGCGCTGGCCCAGCGATGCGCCGCCGCAGGCGTGTTGCTCGCGGTCAACTACACCCGACGCTGGGCAACCGACGTGGCCCGTCTGGCGCGCGAACTCAAGGAGGGCGCCTGGGGCACCGTTCGCGCGGCGAGCGGTGTCTATACGAAGGGCGTGGTCCACAATGGCGGCCACATGATCGACTTGTTGGATATGTTGCTGGGCGAGATCGACTTCGTCGGCGCTGGCGCGCCGAGCTTCGATTTCTGGGACGACGACCCGAGCGTCCCCGCACTGCTCGCCAGCCGCGCGGGCGTGCCGATCACGCTCGCGATCGGCGACGCCCGTGACTATGCGCTGTTCGAGCTGACGCTCGTCACCGAGCGCGGCGCGGTGGTGATGCTCGATGGCGGTCAGCGCTGGGTCGTTCGTCGCGTCGGCGACAGCGACACATTCGCAGGCTATCGCAGCCTTGGCGGCAGCGAGTATCGCGCCGGCGAGTATGACGAGGCGATGCGCGCGGCTGTGGCAAACATCGCGGCCGCGCTCGACGACGGTGCTCCGCTCGCCAGCGGGCCGGACAACGCACTCGCCGCGCAGACTCTGTGTGAAACCATCCGGGACGCCGCACTCGCGGGTTCCGCCTCTCGAAGGACGATGCAATGACCGCGACCTTGGCTCTGAATGGCGGCACGCCCTCGATTCCCCGCCCGCTCGAGCTCTTCCGGAGCATGGGCGAGGATGAGGTCGAGGCCGCGGCGAGGGTTGTACGCACGGGCGTGCTCTCTGCCTTCATTGGCGCACCGGGCGAATTCTTCCTCGGCGGTCCCGAGGTGCGCGCCTTCGAAGCGAAGGCCGCGGACTATTTCGGCGTCAAGCATGCGATCAGCGTCAACAGCTGGACCTCCGGCCTGATCGCGGCGGTCGGCGCCATCGGCATCGAGCCCGGCGATGAGGTCATCACGACGCCCTGGACCATGTCGGCCACCGCGATGGCGATCCTCCATTGGAACGCGATCCCCGTCTTTGCCGATATCGATCACCGCAGCTTCAACATCGATCCCGCCAGCGTCGAGAAATTGATCGGGCCGCGGACGAAAGCGATCATGGCCGTGGATATTTTCGGCCAGTCGGCGGATATGACGGCACTACGCGGGATCGCCGACAGGCACGGCCTCAAGCTGCTCACCGATACTGCCCAGGCGCCGGGATCGCGCACTGGCAATCGCTTTACCGGCACGCTTGCCGACATCGGTGGATTCAGCCTCAACTATCACAAGCATATTCACTGCGGCGAAGGTGGCGTGCTGGTCACCGACGACGACCAATTGGCCGCGCGGCTCCAGCTGATCCGCAACCATGCGGAGTCGGTGATAAAGAGCGACAATCCCGCCGATCTCGCCAACATGATCGGCTACAACTTCCGCATGGGCGAGATCGAGGCGGCGATCGCCGCGGTGCAGCTCGGCAAGCTCAAGGCTCGCGTCGAAAGCCGCCAGCGTGCCGCCCAGCAGCTCGATGAGGCTCTGGGCGAGCTTCAGGGGCTCACCACGCCGCAGGTCGAGACCGACGGTACGCATGTCTACTACGTCTATGGCCTGACGCTCGACGTGGATCGCCTGGGCGTTTCGCGCCAGAAGGTGGTCGACGCGCTGAGGGCCGAGGGGGTTCCCGCCCTGGCGGCGGGGTACCAGAACCTGCACCTGCTGCCGATCTTCATGCACAAGATCGCCTATGGCACGGGCGGCTTACCCTGGACGCTGGCGGAGCGCGAGATCGCCTATGGCCCGGGGACGTGCCCGGTCGCCGAAGAGCTGCATTCCAAGACCTTTGTCGGCATCAACCTGTGCGCGTGCGAATTCGATCCCGACGATGTGGAACTGGTGATCGGGGCGTTCCGCAAGGTGTGGGGCAATCTGGACGCGCTGAAGGGGTGAGCGGAGCGGTCCACCTCCGCGGCGACAAGGTCCGGCTCGACAGCTTCGTCGGGGCGGACCTGACGGATGCCTATGTCGGCTGGCTCAACGACCCCGAGGTGACGCGCTTCTCCAACCAGCGGTTTCGCCAGCATTCGCGCGAGAGCTGCGGCGCCTATCTCGCGAGCTTCGAGGGTACGCCCAACGATTTCCTGTCGGTGAAGGCGAGCGACGGCAGGGCGATCGGCACGATGACGGTCTATCGCTCGGTGCCGCACGCGACGGCCGATGTCGGAATCATGATCGGCGACCGCAATTATTGGAATGGCGGCTATGGGCAGGATGCCTGGAACACGTTGCTCGATTGGCTGCTCTCGCAAGGCGACGTGCGCAAGGTGACAGCGGGAACCCTTTCCTGCAATCGGGGCATGGTACGACTGATGGAGCGTTCCGGCATGGCGCTCGAGGGCACGCGGCGCGCGCAGGAGATCGTCGACGGCGAGCCGCACGATATCCTGCTCTACGCCAAATTCGCCCGATGATGGACCTGCCGGTGCCGCTGGCCGTCGTCGCGCACGATGCCGGTGCGGCCAATATCATCCTCGCGTGGATCGAGGAGCGGGACTTGGAGTCGCTGCGCGCTGTGATGCGCGGGCCGGCGGAGAAGCTATGGCGCGCGCGGTTCGGTGAGGCCCGGCTGATGCGGGACATCGATGCGGCGCTCGACGGGGCGGCTGCGCTTCTTTCCGGCACCGGCTGGGCAAGCGAGCTGGAGCATGATGCTCGCGCCGCCGCCAAGTCGAGAGGGCTGCATTCGGTGGCAGTGGTCGATCATTGGGTGAACTACCGCGCACGCTTCGAGCGGGGCGGGGAACAGGTTCTCCCGGATGAATTGTGGGTGACGGACCGCTATGCGATGGCGGAGGCGCATCGCGCGCTGGGCGGAATTCCGGTTCGCCTGCAACCCAATCGGTATCTGCGCACCCAGGTCGAAGCGGCGGGGCCGGTGCCCGAGCACGGCGACCTGCTGTTCGTGTCCGAGCCTGCGCGCAGCGACTGGGGGCGGGGGGAGCCCGGGGAATTCCAGGCACTCGACTATCTCGCCCTGCATCGCGACGTGGCCGGGATCGACGCGGGAGCGACATTGCGCATCCGCCCGCATCCTTCCGATCCCCCCGGCAAATATGCCGAATGGATCGGACGGCGCCCGGGAGCGGTGCTGGATTCTTCCGCCGACATGGCAGATGCCTTGCGGGGCGCCACCTGGGTCGCGGGGTTGAACTCCTTCGCGCTCGCGATTGCCTTGGAGGCGGGGCGGCGCGCGATCTGCGCCTTGCCGCCGGGGGCCCCCGATTGCGTGTTGCCTCATCAAGGGCTGATCCACTTGCGCGCGTTGGTTCGCGCATAGCCGATACGCCGTCGACGTCCCTAGCTTTCGCTGGATTTCCAATCGGCTCCGGCTATAAGTGCAAATCTCTCCTCGGGGATGGCTGCCGCCGCCGTTGCTGGAATGTCCGGCACCTGATGCTTTCGGGGCGACAGTCATCTGACCATTTTGCAGCGTTGGTGGATTTGGATGAAGTACTGCTCGCGTTGCCTTCAGCCTGATACGCGCCCCAACACCAAGTTCACTGCCGAAGGTATTTGTCCCGCTTGCGATTATTTCGAGCGGCTTCGGGACGTGGATTGGCAGGAGCGTTACGAAATACTGGAGGACCTGCTTGCGAAATTTCCCCGCAAGTCCGGGCAGTATGACTGCATCATCGGGGTGTCCGGGGGCAAGGATTCGACGCGCCAGGCCTTGTGGGTGCGCGACCAGCTCGGCATGCGGCCCCTGCTGGCCTGTCTCAGCTACCCGCCGGAACAAGTTACGCAGCGCGGCGTGGACAATCTGTCGACGCTGATCGAGCATGGTTTCGACGTTGTCGTCGCCTCGCCGGCGCCGGCAACCTGGCGCAAGTTGATGCGCGCATCCTTCGATCGTTTCACGAACTGGGCGCGTTCGACGGAGCTGGCCCTGTTCAGCTCCGTTCCGCAGCTCGCGATCCGGTATGGGATTCCGCTGATCCTGTGGGGCGAGAATCCCGGACTTCAGCTCGGCGATCTCAAGACCCTCGGCCGAACCGGCTATGATGGCAACAATTTGCGCTACATGAACACCCTGTCCGGCGCCGCCATGGACTGGATGCTGGAGGCCGGCGTCGAAGCCCGCGACCTCATCGCCTATCAATATCCCTCGCCCGAGGAGTTCGATCGGCATGGCCTACAAATCGTCTATCTCGGCTGGTTCCTTGGGGACTGGTCATTGACCAACAATGGCCTCTATTCGACGGTGAACGGCTTGGGCGTGCGGCGGGATACCGTGGAGAACACGGGAGACCTGCGCGGCGTCACCTCGCTGGACGAGGATTGGGTGACGCTCAACCAGATGATCAAATATTACAAGTTCGGCTTCGGACGCGTCACCGACTACGTCAACGAGGAGATCCGCCTCGGCCGGCTCACGCGCGATGAGGGCATCGCGCTCGTCGCTGAATATGACGACAGCTGCTCGCCTGACTATATCGCCGCCTTCTCGGACTATATCGGTATCGGTGTCGACGATTTCTGGCGGCAGGTGCACGCGTCGGTCAATCCCACGCTTTTCGACCTGCGATCGGACGGGCGCATCGAACGGAAGTTCGAGGTGGGGGTCGGACTGTGACACCGCGCCGCACCATCGGCATTGTCGATTATGGGGTGGGCAACCACGCGTCAGTGTGGCGTGGGCTCCATGCGCTGGGCTACCGGTGCCGGGTGAGCGCGGACCCGGAGATCCTGAGCGAGACCGATCTGCTCATGCTGCCTGGCGTGGGCGCTTTCAGCGCGGCTATGGAGGCGCTCCACCGGCACGATCTGGTCGGCTATCTCAAGTCCCAGTCTGTCGCGGGCAAGCCGATTGTCGGATTGTGCCTTGGCATGCAACTGATGGCGGATGGTTCGTTCGAGCACGGCTTCACCGCGGGCTTGGGATTGATTCCTGGACAGGTCGTCCCACTCCAAAGTGCTCGCTGGCACATAGGCTGGAACTCGATTGAGGTTCTCAGAGAGGATCGGATGTTCCGGCCCTCCGATGGGGAGTCGATGTACTTCAATCACAGCTATATCTTCGAAGCGGCACCGGAGTATCAGACCTGCGTCGCGAGGCTGGACCGGCCGTTGCCGGTCGGCGTTCGTCGCGGCAATCTGGTGGGCCTCCAGTTTCACCCTGAGAAGAGCCAGTTCGCGGGGCGCCGTCTGCTTCGCAACGTTGTTGAAGGACTGTGCGGGTGATCCGGAAGCGGTTGGTTGGCGTCGTCACGGTCAAGGACGGCTGGGCTGTCCAGTCCATAGGCTATCGGCGCTATCTGCCGCTCGGGCGACCCGAGATTCTCGTCGAGAATCTCGATCGCTGGGGCGCGGACGAAATATTGCTTCAGGTCATTGACCGGACGCGCCGGGCGTTGGGACCAGACATGGAACTGCTCGAACGGATCGGCGGTCTCGGCCTGTCGACGCCGCTGATCTATGCCGGAGGGATCGGGAGCGCTGCGGATGCCGTGGCGGCGGTAGCGGCGGCAGCGGACCGGATCGTGGTCGATGCGCTGATCCACGACAATCCCGACGAGGTCGTCAAAGCTGGCGAATTGCTCGGCAACCAGGCAATGATCGCCTCGCTGCCGCTCTCGATCGAGCACGGCGTCGCGCAGTTGCTGGACTATCGCGCGCGCGCCAGCGAACCACTGAAGGAGCCGCTTCTCGAGATGCTCAGATCGGGTGCGCTATCTGAAGCCCTGGTGATCGACTGGAAGCATGAGGGCGGGCCGAGCAGCTTCGACGAGGCGCTGCTCACAGCATTGCCCGAGGGTGTTCCGGTCATCGCATTCGGCGGGCTGTCGTCGCCGGCGCAAATGGGGAACATCCTCGCGTGTCAGCACGTAGTTGCCGGCGCGGTGGGCAACTTTCTTTCCTATCGCGAGCACGCGATCCAGCACTATAAGACGGAGTTGTTCGGCGTGCCGATGCGTAGTCCGACCTATCAACAGACGCATCGGTTGTAAGCCATGGCAGTCTCTTGCAGCCGTTGCCTCTATACCTCCGATCACGCGCTCGGCCTGATTGTCGACGAGGAGGGCATTTGTTCGGGGTGTCGTATCCACGAGGAGAAGGACCGCCTCGATTTTGCAGAGCGGTGGGAACGCCTTGTCGAGCTCGTCAAGCCGTACCGTTGCGTCAGCGGTACGACATATGACTGCATCGTTCCCGTCACTGGCGCGCATGATTCGCACTGGATCGTGCATGTGGTGAAGGAGCGGCTCGGGCTGAACCCGCTGCTGGTCACCTACAACAAATATTTCAACACGCCGCTCGGCATACGCAATCTCGCCAATCTTCGGATCCGCTTCGATTGCGACATCCTGATCCAAAATGTGAACCCGCTGTCGGTGAGGAAGATCACCCGCACGAGCTTGCGTCGGCTCGGCAGCATCTACTGGCCGTGCCTCGCGGGGCAGACGGTGTTCCCCGTCCAGACGGCGATTCGGTACAAGGTGCCGCTGATCATCTGGGGAGCGCATCAGGGCCTCGAGCAGGTCGGCATGTTCAGTCATGAGCATGAGGTCGAGATGACGCGGCGCTACCGCAAGGATCATGACCTGATGGGGCATGAGGCGGATGACCTCCTCTCGATCTTCGACACGTTGAAGGAAGAGGACATCTGGCAATATCGCTATCCGGACGACGCGGATCTCAATGCGGCCGGTGTGCGCGGCATCTATCTTGGCAATTATGTCCGCTGGGATCCGAAGGCTCAGCACGAGCAAATGGTCGCGACCCACGGCTACAAGGGTGCGCGGTTCGACCGCACGTTCGACACCTACGACTATGTCGATTGTTTCAACTACATGGACCTGCACGATCATCTGAAGATGGCGAAGCATGGCTATTCCAAGGTTACCGACCACGCTTGTCGCGAGATCCGTCATGGTCGCATCACGCGCGAGGAGGGGGAGGTGCTCGTTCGCGCATATGAGGAACAGCCGTTGCGCCACGTCGACAAATTCCTCGAGTGGCTGGGGCTCGACCGGAGCGGACTGGACTTCATCATCGGCGAACATCGCGGCGCCCATGTGTGGCGGGAAGTGAAGCCCGGTCGCTGGATACGGCGCAAGCCCATGAGCGGGCCCGAAGGAATGGCGCCGAAGATCGAGGCGCGGCTCGGCTTCGCTGCAGACAGTGCTCTCGATTACACCGGTGGCGATCGCTACATCACGATTGGGAAGGGGCATCCGCTATGAGCGGCGGCGAGGCCGATGTGGTCTGGCTCGATTCGCCCGGTGTCGCGATTCTCCGCAGCGAGCCGGTCGGCGAATTGCAAGAAGGCGAAGTCCTCTGCGACACCATGGTCAGCGCCATCTCGCCGGGCACCGAAATTGCGGCATATCAAGGCCTGCCGCCACTTCGACCGAGCGTGGGATATCCAAGGCTTCAGGGCTATTGCAACGTCGCGCGGGTCGTCGACAGCAAGGCGCAGGACCTCGCTCCCGGAGACCGGGTGCTGAGCTTCATGTCGCATCGCAGCCGGTTTCGACTGCCGTCCGGTGATGTCCTGTTCAAGCTGCCCGAAGACGCCGATGCTGGCGTGACTGCGTGCGCCTATCTCTATCATCTCGGCTACAATGCGGTGCTGAGGTCCGGCGTCAAGGCTGGTAGCCGGGTACTGGTGATCGGGCTTGGCGTGCTGGGGCTCACCAGCATCGCCATGGCCCGGATCGCGGGCGCGGACGTGTTCGCGGTCACCAACCAGTCCCAACCTGCCGCGATCGCCTCGAACCTCGGCGCGCGCGTCTTTGATCGTTCCGGCCGGACTGTACTCGCCGAAGCCCTGGGTGCCGGGGCCGATGTGGTGATCAGCACCGTCAACGGATGGGAGGACTGGCGACTTGCGCTCGAGATGGCAGCGCAGAACGGCATGATCGCCTGTCTGGGATTTCCGGGGCGAGGCGAGGCCCTGCCCAGCTTCAACCCGTTCGACAGCCAGTATTTCTACATGAAGCAGCTCCGCATCGAGGCGGTGGGCGCGTCGCCTGAAACGGACGATAGTCGCGGATTCCTGCGTTTCAACGAACGCGAGAATATCCGCTGGATCATATCGCTGATCGCGGCGGGGCGGCTCGACCCCCGGCAGCTGATCTCTGGAGTCTATGCGGGCCAAGAGATAGCGCGGGCATATGAAGATCTCGCCGCACGGAAGGGAGCGTCTTTGACCTATCTGCTCGACTGGAGCGCCCGGGCATGAGGGCGGCGGTCGTGGGCTGCGGCCGCATGGGCGCATTCAGTTCCGAGAAGGTCAGGCGCTTTGCCCCGCCGCCATGGTTCCCGCTGGCGCACGCCGAAGCAATCGCCGCGCACCCGCAACTCGAGCTTGCTGCCTTGTGCGATGCCGACCCTGAGGCACTTGCGCGCGCCGCTCAGGTCTACGGAGTCGGGACGACCTATACGGACTACAGCGCGTTGGCTGATGCCGTGCGCCCCGCGCTGGTGGGCATCGCGACACGTACGATCGGGCGCAGCGACGTCATTCGTTGCTTCTTCGAGGCCGGCACGCGCGCCGTCCATGTCGAGAAGCCGTTGTGCAATTCGGTTGAAGAGCTGAAAGCGATCGAAGCGCTCCTGGCGAGTGGCTCTCGATACATGACCTACGGCACCATACGCCGTCATTTCGCGATCTACCGCGACGCGGTGTCGCTCGTCCGTTCGGGCCGCTTCGGGGATCTCAAGGAACTTCGCGTGAGCTTCGGCGGCGCTGCCCTCTACTGGGGGCATCCGCACGGGATCGACCTGATCCTGTTCGGCGCGGGCGAAGGACGCAGGGTGGCCGGCGTCCAGGCAGTTCTGGCCCCCCTCGAGCGCGACGAGGCCGGCGTCGTGATCAACGATCCGGAAGTACGATCGGCCACGATCTGGTTCGACGACGGCGTGGCGGGCCATATCGGCCGCGCGCCGGGCATGAGCTTTTCGCTCGGCTGCGAGAATGGCGAAGTGACGGTCGCGTCCGACGGACGGGAAACCAGGATCGTCGAGGCATCGGACGACGATCCCTATCCCGAGCTTCGCGTGGTAGGGGCGAAGCCGGAGGAACCGGATGCGGCTACCGGCACGCTGGGACCGATCGCGCAATTGGTCGGCTGCCTGAAGGGCGATGCGGAAGCGATCCGCGCGAACGCTGCGCTGCGCGCCGACATTCTGACGGGCCAGCGGGTCGCCTTCGCGATGGTGCAGTCCAGCCTGGAGGGTGGGCGTGTCGTGCGCCTGGATGAGATCGATCCCTCCATGCGGATTCTCGGGAAGACCGGCGCGAACTTCGCTTGATCTGGAACCGAGTGAGGAAAGAGGATAGGGGGTAGCCATGCTGGCGCTCAGAGATATGTATCAGCTGCTGCGCTGGAGGCTGATCGCGCTCCGGTATCTGGGAAAGCTGCGAAGCTACTTCACTTCGCGGCCGCATTCGGACGTGCGCACCACCGTCGACGAGCGCCTCGCGACGCAAGGTTATGATACCGGGCCGACCCTTTCACCCGAGGACCTCGCGCGGATCCGGACGCTGTATGCGGACCGGATAGCGCAAGTGATCCCGAAGCCGGGCGGGCACCCGTTCGTCAATCTTGTCGGTCCCGAGGATCTGGATCCCGAGAATCCGATCCTCCGCTTCGCCTTTTCCCCGGCGATCCTCGATCGCGCGCATGACTATTTCGGCGGCCGGTTCCGCTTCGACAGCATCCAGCTTCTCTATTCCTGGCCGACCGAGGGCAAGTTGCTGGAGAGCCAGATGTGGCACCGCGACTATGGCGATTCGAAGTCGTTGCACTGCGTCGCCTATGTCAACGAGGTGCTCACGCCCGAACATGGACCGTTCGGCTTCGTGGACCGGATCGACACGCGGCGCATCGCTGCTTCGCCGTTCATCCGCCGGATCTCGGACGAGCAGTTCGCGCGCGAACTCGGCGATGGCGTCCTGCGCACCTTTTATGGAGAGGCAGGGGAATCTGTCTTCGTCGATCCTGCGAATTGCTACCATTACGGCAGCCGGTGCAAGGTGCCCCGGCTCGCGATCTTCGTCACCTTCAACACCGACCGGCCCTTCGTGGGGCCGGTTCCGCTCATCCGCAACCATGCCAGGGATGTGCTGCGCGTGGCCCGGGAACTGCGTCCCGATCTCAGCGACGCCTATCTGAGCCGTATTCTCGGCGCCTAACCTTCAAGGGTTCCATGACCAAACCAGCAATCCTGTTCTTCGCGCGGGGGTATCAGGCTGACTTCTTTCCGACGCTGGAAAGCGATCGCTACGAATCGGTGTTCGCGACGCTTACCCGAGGGGAGAAAAGCGCCGTCGAGCGACAGGGCGCGTCGGTCGCGGGGTGCTTTGAGGCAGAATATGAATCGCTCATCGCTGAGCCGGTTCCTGCGAACTATCTGATAACCTCGTTCATGTCGGACCGCTTTCTGGGGCGCTTCGGGGACACGAGGCGTCACGAGGTGCTGGGGAAGGAAATCGCCTTCTGGTCCCGCCTGCTCGATACCTACAAGCCCGCGGCGGTGGTCAACGAGCTGGTCGCGATCGAGATTTCGGAAGTGCTCCTGATCGAATGCCGCAGGCGGAACATCCCGTATCTCGCCGGCATGAACTGCGTGGTCGAGGACCTTTTCTATTGGCTTCCGAACCCGATGACGATCTCGGGGCGATATCTTCAGCCGCCCGAACCCGGCGTATCGGCGCTGGCGGCGGCGGACGCGTATCTCCGGGAGGTCGTCGACAAGGAATACAAGCCCTTTTACGTCAAGAACCTGGCCGGACGACGCGCCCTGCGGCCGATCGCGGTGGCTGCCGTGAAATCGCTTGCCTGGAGGTTCCGCAAATGGCGGAGCATGAACGGCGGCGGCTTCCGCTACGAGATGTATGACGAGGAATATTCCAAGCGGGTGGAGGTTTTCGTCAAGGGCTGGTTCCGCCGCTATGACCGGCTCGAGGACATACCTACCGGGCGCGAGGTCATCTTCTTCCCGCTCCACCAGGAGCCCGAGGCGACGCTCAATTACATGAGCGAATTCTACGCGAACCAGGTCGCGACGATCGAGAACATCCTCAAGTGCCTCTCGCCCAATCAGGTCCTGGTCGTGAAGGAGCATCCGGTCGACAAGGGATCGCTGCTCCGGCCGAAGTTCTGGGAAATCCGCAAGCGCTACTCCGGCCTCTATTACCTGCCTGCGGAGCTTCATGGCCGCCAGGTGCTCGACGTCGCGGAACGGGTGGTGACGCTCACCAGCACGGTCGGCTGGGAGGCGGCCGTCACCGGCAAGAAGGTGTATGTGCTGGGTGAGATCTTCTACGACCAGCTTCCCGGGATAGAGCGGGTCGACGATTTCGGCGCCTTGAAGTCGGCGCTGAAAGACCCCGCGACCGCAGGAGAGCGCGTGACGATCGAGCGGACGCGCGCATTCGTAGCGGGGATGGCCGAAATGTCATACCCGGGAAACCCGTTCCCGCACGACCGTCTCTATTCGCGGGAGAATCGAGACCAGGTGATCCACGCGATCGTCGACGGGGCGGGGATTTGAGAGAGTCGGGGTGGAAGCGGGGCGGATGAAGCGAATGTTCCACATGTTCTGGCACATCGATCCGAACATTCGGCTTCGGATGGCGATCGCGCGCTACTGCTACGCCCGGGTCCCGCTGATCGGCCGCTTTCTGGGCATGCTGGTCGATCGCAGCCTGCTTTGGGCATATGGGCTCGATGTGCGCTCGGATTCGGTGCGCGTCGCGGCCCTCACCATGGCGCATCCCGACGGCATCCTGCTAGGCGGCAACGGAATCGTCTCTCCCGGCCGCGTGGCCGTGATGGCGGGTGTGAAGTTTGTCGGCCGCAGTCCGAACGACCCCGAGTTTCTTGCCCGCCACCGCGAGCGGGCGGTTTTCCGGTTGGGCGATAATGTCGTGATCGGTGTGAACAGCGTGATCGTCGGGCCGGTCGACATTTGCGACAACGTCGTGATCGGTGCGATGTCGCTGGTCAATCGTTCGATCACCGAGCCCGGCGTTTATGTCGGTGTCCCGGTTCGACGCATTGGCGACACGGTCCCGTCGGATGAATGGGTGGCCCATCTGGCTTTGCCGACTGGGGGCCATCTTGGCTGAGCTGGCCGGCCGCCTGCGGGCACTGCTCGCGGGCGAGCGACAGACGTTCGTGCTGGTAAGCTTCAGCGTGAACCTGCTCTTCCTGGTCCGCAGCTATGCGACCATGCAGCTGCTCGATTATCGCGGGCTCGGCTTGGCTGCGCTGCTGCAGTCGGTCATGCTGCTGATCGGGGCGTTGCACTTCGGGATCATCAACGGCGGGTACCGGCTCATCTGCGCCGCCGATGGCGAAGAGGCGGCCCGGCTGAACGATTTCGTTTTCAGCTTCATCGGCGGGCTCGCGCTGGCGGCTTTGGTCGTGGGCGGCGCTTCACTTCCATTCGTCCGCGGCGGCGAGGCCGACCTAGTCGTTCTACTCGGCGTTTTCGGCGGAGCGCTCACGCTTTCGCGCATCTGGGTCATGAACCGGATGGTCGCGGGCGGCATGCTGCGCCTCTTGAATCGCGTCAACTTCTGGTCGGCCGCCGGATCGCTCGTGGCGCTCGGCTATGCGGTGATCGACCCCCTGCCGGCCTGCCTTGCGGCCATCGTCCTGCAGCCTGCGTTCTTCCTCGTGGCCGCGCTCTACGCGGATCGGCGATTATTGCCGCGCAGGATCGAAGTCGACCGACGCCTGGTCCGGAATGTGCTGCACGCGGGCTTCGTCGTGTTCCTCACCGGCATCTTCCTCCAGGTCAACGTACAGATCGAGCGCTGGTACGTGACCGCGTATCTGGGACTCGACGCGCTCGGGCATCTCTATCTCGCGATCCTGTTCGTGACGCTCTTCCAGCTCGTCCCGACGTCGTTCGATCAGATCTATCTGCCCGCAGTCGTTCGGGAGCATGCCGCGGACAGCGGGGATGGGCTCGCGCGCATCATGCGCCAGTTCTTCCTCGTCGTGGCGGGGTATTGCGTCCTGGCGGCGATAGCCGTGGCGCTACTGGCGCGGCCCGTGACCGCCCTCATCCTCCCGCAATATGTGGGGGATCTGCGCTATGTTTACCTGATCGCGCCGGGGATGATCCTGTTCACGCTGGGCGCGCCGCTGGCGATCATGTTCAACGTGCTGATCCGATACCGGACCTATTTCATCGCCTATGGCATCGGGACGCTGGTCACTGCCGGCGTCGTGGCCTGGGCAATCCTGTCCGGCACCGTGTTGAGCCTGGATGCGGTCGCGCTTCTGCGATCCGGCGCCTATGCGCTCATGACGGCGATGCTCGTCGCGGGGTTCCTGGTGTTGTCCCGTGAGCATCGGCGCTTCCGCTTCCGCTTCCGTCAAAGCTCGCGGCGACCGTGATTGCCGGGACGCGTGTGGATGGCTAGTCAGGTTTTGGCGGGAGAGTGCCCCCTCGGTAGGAGATTGCGTGTGTCGGCGGCAGCGGCTGAGGGCAGAATTCAGCAGGAGTCCTTCCGGACCATCCTTCGTCGCACGGCGCTGCTCATCGGTATTTTGATGAGCGGCGGGCATCTCTTTTTCCCGCGACTGCCGATGTTCGGCGTGATCCTGGTGATTTTCCTCCTCTATCGCGATCCGGCGCAATTGCTGCGTCGCGAACTTGCCTCGATCTGGTGGTTGCTGCTCGCCGTGTTGGTCATGGCACTGATCGGCGGCGGCGGCATCAGTGCCGTCCCCTTCGCGAATCGATATGCGAACTTCTTCGCGGGAATGTTTCTGCTCGGTATCTATATGCTCGAGCCAAGAAAGTCCATTATAGACGATCTCGTGATTATTCTCCGTCTTATGGCAATTCAGGCTATATTGACCGTAATTATCGCATTTATTTTTCCAAGTTATTTTGGCATGCTAATCTATGGAGATACCGCATATAGGACAATATTTCTCCTATTTACCTATCATGACGTATTGGCGGTTTCGAGTAGGATTAAGCGGGCCGACGGATTCTTCTTTGAGCCTGGCGTGTATCATATCTACTTGAATATATTCTTGTATATCGTGCTGTTCCTCCGCAAGAACGTTCGCGACGTGGCATTGGCTGTGATAGGGGTGGTCGCCACGCAGTCCACGATGGGATTTGCCGTGACCGCCTTCTTGTTGACTGCTGCCTATACGCGGGGAGTTCAGACGGTACACATTTCCGCGAAGCTGGTGGTCGCGATGTTCGTGCCCTTGCTCATCCTGCCGGTCATGTGGATCGGCTACAATAATTACATCGACAAAACGCAAGGCGCATTGCGGGGGTCGGCTTGGGCTCGAGAATATGACTTGTACACGGGGTTGCGGATCATCGCCGAATATCCCCTTACCGGCATCGGGTTCGATCTCGACAGATATGCCGAGGCGGCGCAGCGTTTCGGATATCGCGGTACGCAACTCGATTTGAACTCCGCGGCGGAGCGAGTCAGCTCGAATGGCGTGATCACGCTGGCCTTCATGGTGGGCCTTCCCCTGTTTTTCGTGTTCGTCATCGGCCTGTTTCGGCAGCGCTTTTTCCCCAATCGATTCATTTTCGGCACGGCGCTCCTCATGTGTTTCCTGACCGAGGCGCTGATGTTGACGCCGTTTTTCCTGATGATCATGTTCAGCGGCTTGCTGAATGCTGCGTCGCCCAGGCTTGCGATTCGCGGGATGCGCGTAGCCCAGGGGCCTCGGGCCGCCCGGGTGCCTGTTGCACCTGCGGAATGAGGCATCAGCCATGATGTTCCATATGCGGCTGGCTGATGCGATCCGCACCAGGATCTTCCGGCTGATATTCGGCTGGCGCTTCGCGGCTTTTGGCCGAGGATGTCGGATCGTACGGCCGGTCGCGATCGAGGGGCCTGAAAACATTCATCTGGGCGACCGCGTATATATCGCCGCGCAGTCTTGCCTCGCGGCTCCCCGGTCGGACGAGGGGACGTGTCGTCTGAGGATAGGCGAGGGCAGCCAGATCGGGCGCTTCAACCACATTTACGCGACGAAGTCGGTGGAGCTGGGACGAAAGGTCCTGACCGCCAACGGCGTCTATATTTCCGACAATCTTCACGGCTATCGGGATCCCGAGACGCCGGTGGCGGATCAGCCGCTGGTACAACTTGGCCCGACCGTGATTGGTGATGGTTCGTGGATCGGGCACAATGCTTGCGTGATCGGGGTGCGGGTCGGCAAGCAGTGCGTGATTGGCGCCAACGCGGTGGTGTTGCGGGACCTTCCCGACTATTCCGTCGCGGTGGGCGCGCCGGCGCGGATCGTTCGCCGATACGACGTGGAGACCAAGGCGTGGCGTCCCACCTCTGAGGATGGCAGCTTCGTGCTCCCGGATGGCGTCTGAACCGCGCGCCCATGGAAAGAGAGCTTGCAAGGGAGGGGACCGAATTGCGGCAATCCGTCCCGGGATCGCTCGGCGAACGGGATGCCCTCGAGCGCTCGCGCTGCGGTCATGATATTCGCGGCGTCTCCGTGATCGCCGCGTCGCCGATCGCAAGCCGTTTTTAGCGGCGCGGCTTCCGACTTCCCTCTGGCGGCGCGCGCCAAAGTCCCGATATCTTGGGGAAATCCATGAACATCCTGATGATTGCCTTGCCCTATCACACCTATACCGCGCAGATCGCGGAGGAACTGCGGAGCGCGGGCCATACGGTGAATCTGCACGACATCCAGCCGAGGGACATCCTGACCAAGAGCCTTCGCAACATCTCGCCCAGGTTATGGCAGGCTCGCATGGATCGGCATCACCGTGCGATCCTCGAGGAAGAGCGTGGGCGAGGCTACGATCTCGTCCTGTTCATTCAGGTGCACCAGATGCGCCGTGATATTCTGGAGGCATTTCGTGCGGAGTTCGGCATAGCGAAGTTTCACCTATATAACTGGGATTCCATCGATAATCACGACTACCGGCCATATATCGATCTTTTCGATAGTGTTTTGACGTTCGATCCCGATGATGCTTTGCACGAGGGTGTTGAATATCTCCCCTTATTCTGCCTTCGTGAATTTCAGGCGCTTCGTAAATTCGACCAGCATGAGAATGCCGTCTATTTCGTCGGAAATCTGGTGAAGATTTCACGCTACGCCGCCTTTCGTTCCTTCATGGATTATTGCGAGCAGAATGGAATACGTCTTCGATCGCACTTGAAAAGCACTCCACCGGTCCTGCTCAAGCTTCTTCGCAGCGGCCATTGGCCCCGAGGGGTAGCGTATGACTCGATAGATCGTGGCGATTTTATAGATATGATGGAGAGATCGACGGCGACGTTCGATTTCGCCAACCATCAACAAAGCGGATATACGATGCGGGTAATTGAGAACTTATGCGCTGGTAAGAAGATAATTACCAACAACACGCGGGTTGTCGGGGAAAAATTCTATAGTCCTGATAGGTTTCATGTCTTTCAGGACCTTGATTTCGAAGGAGTGAAGACATTCTTGGATGTCCCGCTGTCCAATCCCGAGCTGGATTTCCCCGAATACCACATTCAGGCATTCGCGCGGCATCTCGTGGAAGGCAAGGGGCACGACCTTCCACGGCACGTCGGGGCGCGGTCGGCAAATGGCTGAGACCGGACGTCGCACCTGTCTGCTGGTTCTGCCGAAGCGCTTCTATTCCTTCGCGCGGACGTTTTCGCGCACGCTCGAAAGGATGGGGTATTCCGTGACGGTCGCGAACGAGGAATATCCCGAGAATCCGCTCGGCATCATTCTCAGCAAGCTCGATACCGGCATCGGGCGCTGGTGGACGCGGCGGACCTTCCACCGGCGGTTCCTCGACGGAAAGCACTGGGATCTCGTTGCGATCTTCAAAGGTCGAGGCATTGGGGAGCGGCTGGCGCAGGATTTCAAGCGGCATGCCCGGCGCGTAGTGGGCTATCATTTCGACTCGCTCGCTTATGATCCCGCCACCGAGCGCTGGGCCGCGGCCGCGGATCGCGTCACGACCTTCGACTATCTCGACGCCGAACGGAAGCAATGGCCCTTGGTTGAGCTATTCTCGGCTTCCGCGACGCCGAACCCGTTGCCGCCGATCCGCTACCGGATCACCGCTATCCTGCGGAACCATTCGGACCGCCTGGCATATGTCGATCGCACCCTCTCGGCGCTGGGGACGGAGGGCAGCTTCGTCTATCTGTTCGAGAAGGATGCGGGCACGTTCCTCGTCAATGCCCTGCGCAGCCCGCGGCTATACTGGAAGTGGCGGCGCCACATCCATCGCACGCCGCTAGACTATGCGCGCTATGTCGACGTGCTCGCCTCGTCGGATTTCACGCTGGACTATGCCCATCCGAAACAGAGCGGCGCGACGATCCGTTCGTTCGAGGCGTTGGCCATGAGTGTCAAGCTCATCAGCAACAACGCGGAAATGGCCCGCAGCCCGCATTTCGACGAGGACAACCTGATTGTCTTTGGCCGGAATGGTGAGCCGAGCATGCTACGCGATCGCGCGGCGGCGCTCGCCGGTTCCCGGCCGGTCGCGTATCACCGGACCGCCGAGCGGTTCATGGCCGAAGTGGTCGGGGTCGATAGTTAGCGCCGCGCAACAGGAGGATTCACTTGATGCCGTTCATCAACACGTACATCGAATTTGCCGGGTATTCGAGATTAGTGATGATGTCGAGGTCACCATCCTTGTCGTAATCGACCAGTTCGATGCTTTGCACGGCGCTAGTTGTTCGCTGGATTTCGAATATTTTCCAACTCGTGCCATCGGGCCGCATCCAGTAGACGCCGCCGCGGCGAGCGTTGGTGAAGCTGTTGCCGGGCGAACTGAGGCTGAAGACGATGTCCGCTTTGCCGTCGAGGTCTAGATCTCCGACGTCCACCTGAGAAACGATGAATTGTGTCGGTTCGCTAGCGAAGGTCGCAAGCCGGATCGCCGACCAAGTGCCGGTATTTCTGAGTAGCGTCACCCCTTGATAGGTGGGCTGGAATATTTCGGCTCTCTTGTCGTTGTCGAAGTCAGCGGTCGCGCCGAAATGCGCATGAAGTGCAAGAGGGTTGATGTCCTCTCTGGTCCATTGCTTTCCGCCGTCCCCGCTCAGGATGGCGACATTGCCATTGCTCGAATCTGATACCGCCACGTCGAGATTCCCGTCCGCGTTGAAGTCGGCTATCTGGAGGTTGCGGGTGTCGATCAGGTCATCGGTGGGGCCGATGGCCTGCTGAGCCCAGGTCTCTCCGGCCTTCCCTGGGTTTTTGAGCCAGACCACGCCGCGAATGTCGGGGTTGGGATCGGTGGAAGGCTGGTCGCGCATGGCGACGATCACGTCCTTGAGGCCGTCCTTGTCGATGTCGCCTGACGTAAGGTTGACCGCGCCCGGCGTGTCTTCCGAGAGGTAGATGCGCTGCCACGGCGTGGCCCGATATCCGGGGTTGAGATAGGCGACGACGCTGTGGTGGGAGTTTGCTACGGCCACGATGTCGGTGAAGCCGTCAGCATTCACGTCGAGCCCGATCTGCCGCTCGATCAGCACGAGCCCTTCATTGTACTGGTGGGTTACCTCGGTGAGTTCATCGGTGGCGATGGCTTCCAGCGGTCCGCTGTTCCAACTGACATAGCCGACGGAACTCGGCGTCGGGCGATCCGGCGAGCGGCCCGTATAGGAATCGAAGAAGCTGACGTCGATTTTGCCGTCGCAGTCAAAATCTGCGGCTGCGAAGCCATAGGAATAGTTCATCCCGGAAAGCAGATCGATTTGCGAAAAGCTGACCGGTGAAGCGGGTGCCGTTTGCAAGTCAACTTCGCCAGCCAAAATCGGCACGTTTGCGAGGTCGAAGCTGCCCAGCGGCTTTGCGGCCGGTGCAGGCGCCGGGCACGCAAATTTCGGCGGTGGGGCTGTAGGCGTAGGAGTAGGAGTGGTGAGGCTTTGACCCATCCCGCCAGAGCCGCCGTCGCAAGCCGTCAGTAAAGTCGCTGCGCAGATTAGGAGCGTATAGGCCTTAGATCGATAACGTGAATCGAAAGAATACTTGCACGATTTCTGGAACATTGCAGGCCACACTCGCTAAGCTACCCGAGTTCAATTAACACTTGAATACCTTACCCATGAATTGTCAACGGTTATTCCGGAAGGGAAACATTTCGGAAACATAATGACATCCGCCCTCTCGTCTTGGAAGGGCGACCTTATGCAGGCGCGCGGAAGGAATCTCTTTGTGGGCACTCTATGGTCGACATGCGATTCCCCCGGATTAGCCCGGATCGCCGTCCATCGTTGTTTGCCGCTCTCCCAGGTCAAGGAAGAATGGGGGCGGAGTTCGGTCTGCGGCCGGTTGTGGAATCGGTTGTGTCGGCCGCACCCGGGCGTGGGCGTTGGTCTTGCAGGTTGACTTCTCTTTGGTCCCAGAGGATAGCCTCCATCCGCCCCGGACGGGCTCCCATCGAGATTTCCTGAATTGTGAGACTAATGACTGGTTCCGAGCTTAAGGTCGGCATCATCGGGGCCGGCCGGATGGGAATCACGCACCATTGCATCGTCAATTCGCGGCCAGACGTGCGGGTTGTGGCAATCGCGGATCCCTCGGTGCTCATCGGCAAGCTCCTCGGCAAATATGCCGGTGTCAGCCCCTACAGAGATTATCAGGCGATGCTCGAGCGCGAACCGCTCGACGCCGTCCTGGTCTGTACGCCGCCCGCGCATAACGCCGATATCCTGAGAGCGGTCGCGGCGAAGGGACTTCATGCGTTCGTCGAGAAGCCGTTCACGCTTTCCGCGGCTTCAGGCGAGGAGCTTGCGCGGCTGTTCGACAGTGCGGCGCTGGTGAATCAGGTGGGCTATGTAAACCGCTTCAACGACGTCTTCGTCAGGGTTCGGGAGATGATCGAAGGCGGTCTGCTTGGTCGAGTGGTGCGGTTTCGGTCGGAGATGTTCAGTTCGACGATCGTGCGCGAACAGGGCGAGGAGGGATGGCGCGCCACGCACGCCAATGGCGGTGGCGCGATCTACGAAATGGCCAGCCATGCCATCGATTTGATTCATTTCCTCTTCGGGCGACCGGATATAGTGCGGGGAACAACCCTGTCGCGCGTCTTTTCCGCGTCGGTCGAGGATATCGTATCTTCGAATTTTCTCTACCGGGACGGCGTGGGCGGCTCGCTGTACGTCAATTGGAGTGACGCGAGCTATCGCAAGCCCACCAACAAGCTGGAAATTTTCGGGGAAGGCGGCAGGATCCAGGCCGATCAGCACGGGATGAAGGTCTATCTGAAGGAGTCGGATCCGCGCTTCGAATTGAAGGCGGGGTGGAATCAGTTGTACATCACCGATCTCTACAACAATGTTCCTTTCTATCTTCGTGGCGTCGAATTTACGGCGCAGCTCTATGACTTCGTGGACTGCATCCGTGAAGGTAGGCGCGCGCGCTGCGCGTTCGCTGACGCGTCCGACACGCTTTCCGTTATCGATGCGATGTTCAGCGATTGGCAGCAGATACAGAGTGAGCTTGGTCAATGATTCCGATCGATCGCATTGTCTTCGGCGACAATCAATTCTTCGGCATCAATCATATGTCGCAGGAGAAGGCGCAGGCTCAGGCCGAGCGCTTTGCCGATCTGGACAACATCTTCGCGGTATACCGAAATGCGTTCGACACGGGCATCCGGGCGATCATGCTGAACAGCAACGATCGAGCGGCGGAAATCTGTGAAGAGTTCCGGCGGCGCAAGGTCGAGTTTCCCGACCTGCGCTGGTATCCGTCGATCCCCTATCCCCATAAATATGCGAATATCGTTGCCGAGAGGGGCATGGTGGGCGCGCTCCAGGGCATACTCTTCTCGAATGGCTCCATGTCCGCACTGGGGAAGATCGCCCAGGGCGCTATGGCGACGATGGCGTTTGATGCGGTTCGTCTGATGAAGATGCTGGTCGATCAGGAAATGGCCATTTTCAAGGGGCTCGATGTTCGTGTCGTTTTTCTTCAGAATATCGTCGTTGACCTCATGCTCGGGTTCGATGTTGCCGAACCTTTCGTGGAATATTGCAAGCACATTCGTAAGAAGTACGGCGCAATTCCGGGCTTCATTACCCAAAATATGCCTTTCCTGCGACAGAAGCTGATCGAGTGGGGAGTCGGTGAGGTCGTGATCTGTTCGTCGATCAACAAGATCGGCTATCTGATGTCGCCGGGCCGGGAAGAGTATGAGAAGGTGCTGTCGAGCAACGATCCGCACCAGTTTCAGATGATGGCGATGTCCACGCTTGCATCGGGCGCAGTTCCGGCTCCTGAAGCATATGAGTACATCAATGGGTTGAACGTGCAGTCGGTCGTGTTCGGCGCGTCGTCACGGGGCAATATCGAACAATCCGTTAAGCTGATCTGCGGCTAGGGAGAGGGGCGTGACGAAGACTCTGATTACGGGCGGCGCAGGATTCATAGGTTCGCGGCTCGCGCTTCGATTGATTGCCGCGGGGCATGAGGTCACCGTCGTCGATACGCTTTCGCCGCAAGTTCACGGGGCGGACCCCGAGCAGTCGGATCTGTTCCAGGCGATCCAGGGGAAAGTCCGCTTCATCCGCGGCAGTGTCGTCGATCGAGCGCTCATGCAGGAGGCGATGGCCGGTCAGGAAGTGATCGTCCACTTTGCCGCCGAGACGGGTACCGGACAGTCGATGTATCAGATCGACCACTACACGCGTGTCAATGTGGGCGGTACAGCGCTGATGCTCGACATCCTCGCCAATGCGCCGCGAACCGTGAGGCGGTTCGTTGTCGCCTCGTCGCGGTCGATCTATGGCGAGGGACGCTATCTCTCGCCGGAGCTCGGCTATGTATATCCTGGGCCGCGGGCGGCCGCCGACATGCAGGCGGGTGACTTCGACGTGAAGTATCCGGGTGCTGTGGCGCCGCTACAGCTTGTGGCGACCGACGAGGATTCGAAGATTCACCCCTCGTCTGTCTATGGCATCAGTAAGCAGGTGCAAGAGCAACTGGTGATGACCGTTTGCCCGTCTATCGGTATTGAGGGCGTGGCATTCCGTTATCAGAATGTGTTCGGTCCGGGGCAGTCGCTCTCCAATCCCTACACTGGCATTCTGTCGATCTTCTCGAACCTGATGATGCAGGGTAAGGCCATCAACATCTTCGAAGATGGCGAGGAAAGCCGCGATTTCGTCTTTGTCGACGACGTGGTGGAGGCGACCCTGCTGGGAATCGAGCATCCCCTCGCCGCAAACGAGGTTTTCAACGTCGGAACCGGTGTACCGATCAGCGTCAGTCGGGTAGTCCAGGTGCTCGCGCAATTGATCCGGGGCGACGTTCCGGCCACCATTTCAGGCAACTTCCGTCTCGGCGACATCCGCCACAACTTCGCTTCCATCGAAAAGATCGGGCGCCTACTCGGCTTCACTCCTGCTTATGATTTCGAACGGGGCGTTGCCCTGTTGGTTGCGTGGGCACATGGGGCCGGCGCAAAGGCGAGTCCGTACGAAGCATCCCTGCAGGAGATGCGTCAGAAGGGGCTGCTGAAATAGGAGATGGCGGTGCAGCATCGTATCGGTCTCGGTGAACGGGCGCGGGCTGACCATCCCTTTTGGGTGCTCCTGCTTCTGCTTGCGGCTGCCTGGCTTTTCGGTGGCAGCGCCCGTGACGACGTGACTTCGCTGCTTGTGCTCCGCCCGCTCGCGATATTGTGTCTCGCCATCGGACTCGTCGGCCTGACGAGGGAGCAGATGCGGAATTCTCGCTGGCCTCTCACGGTGATGGCGGCGCTGCTCGCCCTGATCCTGATCCAGCTCATCCCCTTGCCGCCGACGATTTGGAGCAACCTGCCCGGGCGAGGGCTGGCCCATGAGGTTGCGGCGGCGGCGGGCGTGCCGCAGCCGTGGCGTCCGTTTGCGATGGTGCCCTGGCGCGGCTGGAACGCATTCTATGCCATGCTCGTGCCCGCCGCGGCGCTGGTCCTCGCCGTACGCTGCAGTCCCGAGCAACGGAAGCTGCTCGTCTTCGTCGTTCTCGGCCTGGGTCTGGCAAGCGCCGTAATCGGCGTCATGCAGGCGGTGAGCGGCGGCCTGCCTCAGTTGTATTTTTATCGGATTTCCAACGTCGGATCCTCGGCGGGCGTTTTCGCGAACAGGAATCACCATGCGGCGTTCCTTGCCAGCCTGTTCCCGCTACTTGCCTATGGCGCTTCCTTGCGGGGGCGAGGCGAGGGGCTCCAGCGGCGCGGCATGCCGACGGCTACCATGTTGCGGACCTGGGCCGCCGTTTGCGCGGGAATATTCTTCTTCTTCCTAGTGCTCACGACCGGCGCTCGGGCTGGCCTCGGATTGGCGATCGTGGCGATGGCGTTGACGGCGGTAATCTATCAACCGCGTGGCGGCGGAGGGCTCGACCGGAAACGGTTGATCTGGATCGCGGGCGGGGTGATTGCAGTCGCGCTACTGCTCCTGGTCGCGGTTTTCTTCTCGCGCGGGGAGGCGGTCGAGCGTATCCTGAATATCCAGACCTCGGACCAGCGGCGCTTTGAAACCTGGGCTCCGATACTCTCGATGGCGGGCGAATATTTCCCCTTTGGCTCGGGCGTCGGATCGTTCGTGGATATCTACAAGATCTATGAGCCCCAGCAGTTGCTTTCCCCCAATTATTTCAACCACGCGCATAATGATTGGCTCGAGTGGCTGCTCGAGGGGGGCGTGGGCGCAATCCTGCTGTTCACGGTGCTGATCGTGTCCTGGATCTGGGGTACCGTGCGGCTCGTCCGCAGGCGCGGCGAGGGGGAGCAAGCGCGTCTGGCGCTTGCTGGCGCGGCGATCATTTTACTGCTTGGTCTCGCCAGCGCGGTGGACTATCCCACCCGGGTGCCGTTGATCGGCTGCGTGCTTGCTCTCGCGACAGTATGGATGTCTTCGGAGCGAGTGGAAATGCAGCTTCGTGTGGCACGAGGAGGAGCGCGCAGCCGCAGCGGTAAATCGGCGCGCGAATCAAGGGATTATCGATGAAATTGCGTTTCGTCATTCCATTTGCGCTGCTTTCCGCCTGTGCTGGCAAGCCCCCGATCCAGAGCTCCCCGGACGTGCGGGTGGTTTCGGCATCGGAGCTGCCGCCTCCTGCGCCTACCGATTTGTTCGCCAATGATCGTCCCTATCTTATCGGGCCGTTCGACAAGCTGCGGATCGATGTCTTCGGCTTACCCGAGCTCAGCGGCCGGATCGTGCAGGTGGACGCAAGCGGCCGGATCTCATTCCCGCTCGCAGGCGTGGTGGAGGTCTCCGGCAAGCCTCCCATCGAAGTCGCGGTTGCACTTGCCGAGGCACTGCGCACTGCGCATGTTCGGGACCCGCACGTTACCGTGAATCTCGAGGAGACTGTGAGCCAGGTCGTGACGGTCGACGGCGAAGTGCGCGAGCCGGGCCTGTTTCCCGTCGTAGGGCACATGACCCTCATGCGCGCTGTCGCTCGTGCGCGCGGACTTGGCGAACTCGCGGACCAGAAAGATGTCGTGGTGTTTCGGACGGTTAATGGTCAACGTCTGGCGGCACTCTATAACCTCAGCGCGATCCGTCGCGGGGCGTATGCCGATCCGGAGATTTTCGCCAACGACGTGGTGGTGGTGGGTGATTCAAAGGCTCGCAGACTATTTCGTGACATAACGGCGGCCGCATCGCTGCTCACGACCCCGCTTATCATTGCACTGCAGTGATCGTGATCTTCCTAGGTTTTGAGATTTGCTCGCAATGAATTATTCAAGTGCCCTGTCGACTCCCGACGAAGATCGGACGCTGCTTGACGATGGTCCCGAACAGGGAGGCGCGCGCGCCACGGCGGCGCCGATGCTTTTGGCTTATTGGGGCATCATCCAGCGATGGCGATGGGCGATCCTTGGCATCGTGAGCCTCAGCGTTCTGGCCGGCCTGGTCGTCACGCTGATGATGACTCCGAAATACTCCGCCAGCGCCCGGATCGAGATCAGCCGGGATCAGCAGCGCATCACGAATGTCGAAGGCGTCGAGGGGCGCGATGCAAATCGCGATCAGGAGTTTTACGAGACGCAGTATGCCCTGCTGAGGGCGCGGTCGGTAGCCGAGCGCGTGGTCCGCCAGTTGCGGCTGGCCCATACCGATGAGTTTTTTACAGCGCATGGCGTGGACTATTCGGGAACGCCGCTGGCTATAAACGGGAACATTCCGCCGACAGCCTCGCAGTTGGCCCAGCGCGAGGCTGCGGCTATCCGAATCCTGCTCGCCAATATCGAGATCGAGCCGCTTGCTCGCTCGGCGCTCGTTGATGTGCGCTATACGAGCCCCTCGCCAAAGCTCTCTGCGGCGGTGGCTAATGCATGGGCGGAACAGTTCATCGAGGACAGCATAAATCGCCGCTTTGGCTCTACTGCCGACGCACGGAAGTTCCTCGAGGGGCGGCTCGAGGAATTGCGGCAGCGTGTGCAGCAGTCCGAACGTGACCTGGTCAATTATGCCAATCAAAAGGGCATCATCGTCTACAGCACCACCACGGCGGAGGGCCGGACGCAGGAAGTCCAGACCGCAGCGTCGGCCAATCTGCAGGCGCTGACTCAAGCGCTCAACGAAGCGACGTCGCGCCGGATCGATGCGGAATCGCGTGCCCAGGCGCGCTCCCGTACAAGCACCGCTTCGGCCACGAACGCGGCTATTGGATCGATGCGTCAACGCCTGGCAGAGGCGAATGCCGAATATGCCCGGCTCATGGTGCAATTCGAGCCCGACTATCCCGGTGCGGTTGCTGTTCGCCGCCAGATCGAGGCGCTTCAGGCCTCGGTGGCGCGGGAAGAAGCGCGCGTATCGGGCGGGGTTGTCGGAGACTATCAGGCTGCGGTGCAGCATGAGAACGAGCTGCGGAAGCGGGTTGGAGAGCTGACGCAGAATCTGGTTCAGCAAGAACGCGACAAGATTCAGTACAATATCTACCTTCGCGAAGTCGACACCAACCGGCAACTCTACGACGGGCTGCTGCAGCGCTACAAGGAAATCGGCGTCGCTGGTGTTTCGGCAAACAATATCGCCATTGTCGATAAGGCAGAAGTTCCTCAGGCACCTTCGTCGCCCATACTGCCCCTCAATTTGGCCATTGCATTTCTCGTCGGCATCGCGCTCGCGGGGACTGCGGTGTTCGCTCTGGAGCAGATCGACGAAGGCATCCGGCAGCCGGGCGATGTTTCGCGTCAGCTGGGCCTTCCCTTGCTCGGTTCGGTGCCGCTCACGGAGGACAACGAGTTCAGCACGCTCATCCAGGATCCGAAGTCCTATGTGTCGGAGGCCTATCATACGGTGCGTTCGAATCTGGCTTTCTCGACCGATCATGGAGTCCCGAAGACACTCACCATCACCAGCACGCGGCCGCGGGAAGGCAAGAGCTCCACGAGCTTCTCGCTCGCGATGGTCCTCGCGCGTACCGGCAAGCGCGCGCTCCTGATCGACGCGGATCTTCGTTCGCCCTCGATCGAGTATCTCGTGGGCGTGCCCAACGAACGGGGTCTCAGCAATTATCTGGCTGGCGAGGATGATTGGCAGGCCATGGTTCATGCCACGCGCTGGGAGAATCTGTACGTCATGACGACGGGTCCGATGCCGCCCAGCGCGCCGGAATTGCTCAGCAACGATCGCGCCGAGAAACTGCTCGCCGAACTGGCGAACAGCTTCGATCATGTCATCATGGACGCGCCGCCGCTTCTGGGGCTCGCAGACGCGCCTCTGCTTGCGCGCGTGACCGAGGGCGTTGTGTATGTCGTGGAAGCGCAGGGGCCGCCGGCGCGCGGAATCAACATGTCACTTGATCGACTGCGCTCCAGCCAGGCCCATATTTTCGGCGTCATCGTAACCAAGGTGAAGCGTCGCGAATCCTATGGCTATGGCTATGGCTATGGCTATGGCTATGGTCTGAGCTACGGCGGCGATGCGAAGGAATGATGGCGTGCGGGCAGGGCTCCCGGTGTGGCGTGTCGCGCTCGTGGGATTGCCGGCGGTGGGACTTGCCTGGCTCGCATTTACCGCTGCGGCGGCCAATGTAAGTCGGACGAGCGATCCGCAGCGCGCGCTGAAATTCCGGCCCGGCGACCCCTTGGCGCTGGGAATGCTCGCCCAATCGCACATGGTCGGCACCGCGGTACCTGCCAGGCGACCGGATGCTCGGATGGCCGAGACTGCACGGCGAGCCATCGAAGGGCTGGCGATCAACACGCCCGCCATTCAGGCTCTCGCCGTGCACGAGAGCCTGTCCGGGAACGAGGCGAAGGCGCGTCGTCTCTTCGGCCTTTCTGACCGCCTCTCCCGACGGGATCTGGCTACCCAGCTTTGGCTGATCGAAGATGCGGTCAGGCGCAACGACGTCCCCGGCGCCCTCCGGCACTATGACAGCGCGCTTCGCACCAAGATGGAGTCGCGCCAGCTTCTGCTTCCCATTCTGGCCTCCGCCGCCGAAGACAGGGAGTTGTGGCCCGCCCTCGCGCCGTTCGTGAATGCCCACAACCCCTGGCTCAACGCGTTCATTCGACAAGCTCTCTCCTCGACCAAGCGGCCGGATCTGCTTGCTAATATGCTGATGCACGCCGGCGGCCTGCCGGAGACGGATGATCTTCGCCCGCTGACGGAGGAACTCCTGCGTGGCCTGGTGGAAGGTCGCTATTTCGACGTGGCGCAGCGTTATTATCTGACCCTGCCGGGAGCGAGCGCGCGCGTGCTGCGCGATGCGCAACTGGCCGAGGCGACGACAGTCGCGCGCTTCGCCCCGATCACCTGGCAGCCTTCGGCGTTGGAGGACATTCGCGGTTCGATCCTTGGGGGAGGGCCGGGCGGCAGCTTGGTTTTGAGCGCTACCTTCAGTTCGGGCGCGCAGGGCTTTGTCGCTCGCAAGCTTCTTGCCCTGGCTCCGGGGAACTATGTCCTGCAGGCAAGGCAGGCGATCCGGGAAGAGTCCCAGAACGCCGAGCTTCGTTGGTCGATGCGTTGCGTCGACACAGCCGGACAGGTCTTGTGGAGCACCAGCGCGCCGTTGAAAACTGGACCTCAGCTTGTTCGCGGCAGCTTCAATGTTCCCGACGGTTGCGCCTATCAGTTCATGTCGATCGACGGCTATGCTGGGACTAGCCCCTTCGGGGGGGATGTGAATATCGACTCGATAGATGTGCGTCGAACGGATTGAGCGTTTTCCGGAGCGAGGCGCGATAGCGCGGTACCGGCAGGCTAAAGCGTAAGTTAGGCGCCCGTTTGAAGCAGCCAGCGCCGATTGCCTTCGAAACCCATCCCTGACAGCCTGCCGCTTGCGTAGGCGCCAGTATCCAGCCCGATCCGGTGCGGAAGCAGTTCCGCCTGTTCGGTTATCGTGTGGCCGTGGACGATGACCTTCTCGAAGCTTCCGTTGAAGTTCAGGAATTCCTCTCGAATCCAGCGTAGGTCCTTCGCCTTCTGCTCGGGTAAGGCCTTTCCCGGGCGAATACCCGCGTGGACGAATGCATAATCGCCGACGATCACCATGTCCTCAAAGCCGGAGAGAAATTCGATATGCTCGGCTGGCACTAGGTCGCCCAATTCTTCCTGGAGCTCGCTATAGTTCAGCGTCGTATAGCGGGATGGGCTGATCCCATAGCTCAATATCGTCTCGCGGCCTCCGATCCTGATGAAGAACTTCAGGGCCTGCTCGTCGCCCTTGAGGGCCTCTAGGAACACCTCCTCATGGTTGCCGAGAAGGAAATGCGTGTTCGGATGGTCATGTTTGAGGCGCAGGAGCGTATCGACGACTTGCGCAGATTCGGGGCCTCGATCGACAAGGTCGCCCAAGAAAATGATGCGAGTGGCGGCAGGGCCGCGATCCTTGTCGTCGGCGGCAATCTTGGCCAGGAGTTCGGTCAGCAGATCGTGCCGACCGTGTATATCCCCAATCGCATAGATGCGTTCGCCGTCGGGCACCGACGATGATGGGGCGGCTTTCGGTGAGGGGCGGCGGAAGAATTTTAATGGCATGATTGGGATCGGTTCGGCTTAGCAGACCGAATATATAGGGAGTCCCTGCAACGCCGGTGAACGGAATTTCCGTTGCTCGCGGGCACGCGTCGCGCCGCGCGGGGAGAGCCCAAAGGTTCGGCAACACATGGTCGGCGATCTGCCAACGGCACAAACGAAAGTGGCGGCCCTTTCAGGCCGCCACTCATATTTCCGGATGCCGGACAGCTTACGGGCTGTCGGGATCGTCGTCGTTGTTGGCCAGCGCGATCGCGCCACCGATGATCGCGGCCGTGGCAAGCACGCCAATGATCACCGCCGGGGCCAGCTCGCTATCCTTCTCGCTCGCCGTCGAGGCGCGCGAAAGCGAAAGCTTGGAGGCCGGAGCCGCCACAACCGGGGTGGCTGCCATCGTAACGACTGCAGCTGCCGTAAGAAGCTTTGACAACATTATTCTACTCCCTCTTCGAGCTCCGGTGTTCTCGTCAGGCAGTCCTATGGCATAGGAGTCTGCCGACGGCAACACCTCAAAATCCAAGCTCACGACAAACCTAGTCGTGCCGTGGCCTGAACGCAACACCGGTCCGGTTTATCCGAACTCATTGCTCACAACTTGGACCCGTGCTGCGAGCGCGCGCATTTCTATAACGCGACGCAGCATTAGTGCCAAGGGGGTTAACGGAATGTGACAGGGAGCCCCGCCAGGCCCCAGGGGGAAGGACGCTGCGCGATCTGCTCTCGCGAAGACGTAGCATGCCCTCGGGCGCATCGGATTGTGATTGTCCGCCCCGCATGGCTAAAGAGCGTATGCTTCGCTCCTTCCGCCATGGTTGCCGGCTCCTGGCCGATCGATTCTTCGCAGGCGCCGCGGGTATCGTCGTGATCCTCGGGACCCCATCCGCAAGTGCGGCTGTGGGACAGAACCGGGAGGAGTTCGAGGCCGTCAGGAACGCCGACCTCGAGCTCGCGGAGATCGGTTGGCGGCTCTCGGTTGCCAACGCGCCGCTTTGCGATCGGCTGGAGCCTGGGATGGGCTTCCAACTTCATACGCTCGATCAATTCGATACTGCGTCTCGCGATGCGGCCCGGGAGCATTTCGGTTTCGCCACGCCCGTCGCGGTCGAGGGCGTTCTGGCCGGGAGCCCGGTGGCGCGCGCAGGGATTCGCCGCGATGATTCCCTGGTGCGCGTCGGACCGATCGTGATCGCCTCGATGCCGGGAAAGCCGGGAACGACGCAGCGGCTGGTGGCCACCCAGCTCGCGATCGCCGCCTTGGCGCCGGACGCCCCGATCGAAGTGGAGGCGATTCGGGCCGGCGCGCCGATCAAGGTCACGGTCAGCCCGGTCCCGGCGTGCCGTTCGCGGTTCGAGCTGCGCTTGGCCGGCGACTATAACGCCTCGGCCGACGGTACGATGGTGCAGATCAGCGCGCGTTTCCTCGAAACCTATACCGACGAGCAGGTCGCCGGCGCCGTGGCGCACGAATTCTCGCACAACATCCTGCACCATCGCGACCGGCTGGAAGCACGTGGTGTCGATTTCGGAATGCTCTCCGGCTTCGGCGCCAATGTGAAATATTTCCGCCAGACCGAGATCCAGGCCGACCTTCTGTCGGTCTATCTGCTCGCCAATGCCGGCTATTCGCCGCGCGCCTCGATCGCCTTCTGGAAGAGCTTCGGGCCGAGCAAGGCAGGGGGCATCTTCCGCAGCCGGTCGCATCCGCATTGGCGCGATCGTGTCGCCACGCTCGAGGCTGAAGTCGCGAAGATCGAGGCGATCTCGGCGCGGCCGATGATTCCCGGGCTGATCGCGGAGCGGAACCAGCCGCTCAGCGGCGACTGGCAGTCGCTGCTGATCCGGCACAAATAGACCGGGTCACCCGGCCATTCGAAGCGGCTCCCCCGGGGGCGTCGCGGGCTGGTCGGGCCAGATGCCGCGGGTGTCGTAGACCTGCTTGTCCGCGCGCTCGTCGAGCGGGATCGAGCGGAATACGTCGTGGTCCACCAGAACGATGAAGGTACCGCAGGTCTCGATCGCAGCGTCGACGTCGGTCAGCACCGCCCCGGTGCCGTCGAAGCAGGCGGGCAGTGCGGCGGCATAGGGTTCGACGATAGCGACCCGCTCGCCGAAGCGCTGCGCCAGCGCGAGCGCGACCTTGAGCGCGGGGCTCTCGCGGAAATCGTCGATATTCGCCTTGAAGGCGAGGCCGAGGCAGGCGACGCGGACCGCGGGATCGGCTTCGATCATCGCCGATGCCCGGGCGATGACGTGCTCGACCTTGCCGTCGTTCACTTCGCGGGCGGTGCGGATCAGCGGCGTGTGGTCGGGCGCGGCGCTCACCAGGAACCATGGGTCGACCGCGATGCAATGCCCGCCCACGCCGGGGCCGGGCGACAGGATGTTGACGCGCGGATGGCGATTGGCGAGGCGGATGACTTCCCAGACGTCGACGCCCATCTGGTCGGCCACCAGCGACAATTCGTTGGCGAAGGCGATGTTGACGTCGCGGAAGGCGTTCTCGGCGAGCTTGGTCATCTCGGCCGCCTTGGCGGTGGTGGTGACGCAGGCGCCGCGGACGAAGCGGCGATAGAATTGCAACGCCTTGCGCGCGCAGCGCGGCGTGATGCCGCCGATCACGCGATCATTGTCGATCAGCTCGACGAGGATGCGGCCGGGCAGCACGCGCTCGGGGCAATAGGCGATCGCGATGTCCGCGCTGCCCGTGCAATGGCCGGGGATCTTCAGATCGGGTCTCAGCTGCGCGAGCAATGCGGCGACCTTCTCCGTGGTGCCGACCGGCGAGGTCGATTCGAGGATGACGACGTCGCCATGCTTGAGCACGATCGCGATCGTGGTCGCTGCCTTGAGGACATAGCCGATGTCGGGCGCGTGATTCTCGCCGAAGGGCGTGGGCACCGCGATGACGAACACATCGGAAGGTTCGATCTGCAGCGAGGCGCGTAGATTGCCGCGGGCGACCACGCCCGAGACGAGGCCGTCGAGGTCGATCTCCTCGATATGGACCTTGCCCGAATTGACCGTGTCGACCACCGACTGGTGGACGTCGACGCCGAGAACCTTGGCGCCGGTACGCGCGATCACCGCCGCGGTAGGGAGGCCGATATAACCCAGGCCGAGGACGGCGACCTTGAGTTCAGAGTCCGAAACCATGTGCGACGATCCCCGCAATCCGCTCTGCGGCATGGCCGTCGCCGAACGGATTGTGGGCGCGTGCCATGGCAGAATAGGCCTGAGGTACGTCAAGGAGGGTTGAGATTTCGGAAACGATACGGTCGGGATCGGTGCCGACGAGCTTGGCGGTGCCCGCGGCGACGCCTTCGGGCCGCTCGGTGGTCTCGCGCATGACGAGCACCGGCTTGCCCAATGCGGGCGCCTCTTCCTGCACGCCGCCCGAATCGCTGAGCACGATCTCCGCGAGCCCAAGCGCGCGGATGAAATGGGGGTAATCGAGCGGATCCACGCGGCAGATATTGGGCCGGTCGCCGAGCACGCGGTCCATCACCGAGACGACATTGGGGTTGGGGTGCATCGGGAAGAGTATGGCAGTGTCGGGCCGCGCGGCGATGCGGGCGATCGCGTCGGCGATTCCCGCCATGCCGTCGCCGAAATTCTCGCGGCGATGCGTGGTGACGAGCACCAGCCGCTTGCCGGCGAAGCGCTCAGCGATCGTGTCGAGCCCGGCGGCGAGCGACGGATTCGCGGCGATGCGGGCGCGGGTGGCGTGGAGCGCGTCGATCACCGTGTTGCCGGTGACATGGATGCTCGCCGCGTCCACATTCTCGCGGCGCAGCGCCTCGGCCGCGGTCTCGGTCGGCGCGAAATGCTGGTCGGCGATCGGCGCGACGATGCGGCGGTTCACTTCCTCGGGCCAGGGCTGGTAGATGTCGCCCGAGCGCAGCCCGGCCTCGACATGGCCGACGGGGATCTTGCGATAATAAGCGGCGAGCGCGCCGACCATCGCGGTGGCGGTGTCGCCCTGGACCAGGACCCGATCGGGCTTCTCCGCGTCGAGTACCTTGCCCAGGCCGGTGAGCAGTCGCGCGGTCAGCTCGTCGAGCGACTGGCCCGGCGTCATCAGGTCGAGATCCATATTGGGTACGATACCGGCTATTCCGAGTACCTGGTCGAGCAGGCCGCGATGCTGCGCGGTCACGCAGGTCCGCACCGTGAGCCCGCCATGCGCCTCGAGTGCCTGGACGACGGGGAAGAGCTTGATCGCCTCTGGGCGGGTGCCGAAGACGACGAGGACCTTGGGTGCGGACATGGCGCCGCCTTAGCGCGAGAGGTTTAAGACCGATATAAGCACGCGGGCGCTGCGCTTGATCGGACCTTTCGGAACGGGCAAGACCACCGGCCAGGAGAGTGTTCATGATAAAGCCCTTGCGCAAGGCCGTATTCCCCGTGGGGGGCCTTGGCACCCGTTTCCTTCCTGCCACCAAGGCGATGCCCAAGGAGATGCTCCCGATCGTGGACCGGCCGCTGATCCAATACGCGGTCGATGAGGCTATGGAGGCGGGGATCGAGCAGATGATCTTCGTCACCGGCCGCGGCAAGAGCGCGATCGAGGACCATTTCGACATCGCCTTCGAGCTCGAGACGACGATGAGCGAGCGCGGCAAGTCGCTCGAGATCCTCGAGGCGACGCGGCTCAAGCCCGGTGCCGTGGCCTATGTCCGCCAGCAGGAGCCGATGGGGCTGGGTCATGCCGTCTGGTGCGCGCGCGACATCGTCGGCGACGAGCCCTTCGCAGTGCTGCTCGCCGACGATTTCATGGTCGGCAAGCCTGGCTGCCTCAAGCAGATGGTCGAGGCCTACAACCGGACCGGCGGCAATCTGATCTGTGCCGAAGAGGTCCCCGACGATCAGACCCATCGTTACGGCATCATAACGCCCGGTACGCGCGACGGATCGCTCACCGAGGTGAAGGGACTGGTCGAGAAGCCTGCGCCAGGCACCGCGCCGTCGAACCTGTCGGTGATCGGCCGCTACATCCTCCAGCCCGAAGTGATGCGCGTGCTCGAGGGGCAGGAAAAGGGGGCGGGCGGCGAGATCCAGTTGACCGACGCGATGGCGCGGATGATTGGCGATCAGCCCTTCCACGGCGTGACCTTCGCCGGTACCCGCTACGATTGCGGCGACAAGGCTGGTTTCATCCAGGCGAACATCGCGGTGGCGTTGGATCGCGAGGACATCGCGCCGGCGGTGCGCGGCTTCATCGCCTCGCGCTGAGGCGCGGAGGGCTAGGCAAAAGCGAGGCTCGTTTCACGCGGCCGCTTCGGCGATGGAAAGCGCCGCTCGATAGCCGAGGCGCGATCGGCTACCCGTCCTGCCATGGCGAAGAAGAAACGCTACCTCACGGCCACCTTGCCCGACGGATATGTCAAGACGATCGGGCCGACGGCGGTGCCCTTCACGCATTATTGGCGCATCGTCGCGCATCTGGGCGGGGGGCGCACCGAAGTGTTCTGGGGACACGCCAAGTCGCTGCGCGAGGCGGCGGGAAAGCGGGCCGCGACCGCCGAGGCCGCCAAGCAGCGGGGCTGGGAGCGCTACGATTTCGAAGTCGTGGAGCTGGTGGAAACATCGGGTTGATGCCGCGCCGGAGAACCCGCTGCTGACCAACTTGACTCGCCTACGCTGTTTGTGGGGACGGGGGATGCAGGTAATGCATTGATTTATAAGAATTGTGTTCCCGGCGCGCTTGACTCTGCGCGTCGCGTTCGCGCCAGTGTGGCGTCGGAAAAGCTACGGCTGAGCGCCTTCGGCGTGACACCAGGGGCACACCTACGCGGCTGTGCGGCGCCACCTGCGTCACAGCCGCGCGCCGGACAGGCGCCGCCAAGGTCACGGAGGCGCCCGTCACGCGCGACAACGCATGCGCGCGGCAGGGATTGGTCCGACGATGTCAAAGTGCGGCGACCCGGTCGCCCGAACGACTTAGTACACCGTCGGAGATGTTCAATGTTTGTTCCGATTCTTTTGAGGTGCGGTTGGGTGGCCGACCGACGGCAATTGAATCGATCTCGGGTTTTGCCGCGACCCTGTTCAGGCCCGAACCACCTTCCCGCTGACGATCCCGGCCTTGCCGCAGGCGTTGCGCGTGTCGATCACCAGCGGCGCCGCCTCGACCAAGGCGGCATAGTCGACGGCGTCGTGATCGGTGGCGATCAGCACTGCGTCATAACCCGCGATCGCGGCCGGATCCCATGCCACGCCGTGGCGATAATTGAGCGTCGGGTGCTCGCGGGTGCCGTTGATCTGGGCGACATGCGGATCGTGGAAGTCGGCCACGGCGCCGCGCGCCTCGATCATCTCCATCAGGCGAAGCGAGGGGCTTTCGCGGATGTCGTCGACATTCTTCTTGTAGGCGACGCCGAGCACCAGCACGCGCGCCCCGCGCAGGCCGCGGCCGAAGCGCGCGTCGAGCGTGTCCGCCATCACCCGGATCACATGCTGCGGCATGTCGGCGTTGATCTGGCCGGCGAGCTCGATGAACTTGGTGTGCTGGTTATACTCGCGCGCCTTCCAGGTGAGGTAGAAGGGGTCGATCGGGATGCAGTGACCGCCCAGGCCCGGCCCCGGATAGAAGGGCATGAAGCCGAACGGCTTGGACTTGGCCGCGTCGATCACTTCCCACACGTCGATATCCATCGCGGTGAAGATCAGCTTCAGCTCGTTGACCAATGCGATGTTGACCGCGCGGAACACGTTCTCGGTGATCTTCACCGCCTCCGCGGTCGCCGCCGAGGAAACCGCGATCGTCTTGGGCACCACATGGGCATAGAGCGCGAGCGCGAGATCGGCAGAGACCTGGTCGTCGGCGCCGACCACCTTGGGGATCTGCGTGGTCGAATAGGTCGGGTTGCCCGGATCCTCGCGCTCGGGCGAGTAAGCGAGGAAGAAGTCCTTGCCCGCTTCCAGCCCGCCGGCCTCGAGGATCGGCTGCATCACTTCGCGCGTGGTGCCGGGATAGGTGGTCGATTCGAGGATGACGAGCTGGCCCTTGCGCAGCGTCCTGGCGATCGCCGCGGTGGTCGCCTCGACATATTTGAGGTCGGGCTCGAGATGGCGCGACAGCGGCGTGGGGACGCAGATCAGCAGCACGTCCGCCTCACCGAGCCGTGCCAGATCGGCGGTGGCGTCGAGCCGGCCTGCCTCGACCTGCGGCGCGATCCGGTCGCCCTCGATGTGCTTGATGTAGCTCTGGCCGGCCTTGAGCGCCTCGATCTTGGCGTCGTCGAGGTCGAATGCGAGCACCGGGCACTGCGCCTCGCAGAAGGCGACGGCGAGCGGCAGGCCGACATAGCCCATGCCGATCACGCCGATCTTCGCGGTGCCGCCCTCGATGCGCGCCTGGAGCTTCAGTCCGTGCGCCGGCCATTCGATACTCATGTGGATCCCCGTCAGCGATGGTGCCTTCCCGGCACGCTATCGCTCACAGGGGGTTTCAAGATCGATAATGCTCCAGATACCAATCGACGAAGCGCGCGACGCCGATTGCCGGCGGGGTGGAGGGCGCATAGCCGGTGAGCCGCCGGAGCAGGTCCGATGAAGCTTCGGTCGCGGGCACGTCGCCTTGCTGCATCGGCAGATAGTTCTTGATCGCCTTGCGGCCGAGCGCCTGCTCGAGCGCGCCGATATAGTCCATCAGCGGCGTGGGCTGGCCGTTGCCGATGTTGACGGAGCGGAACGGCGCGACGGGAGAGAGGCTGTCACCTTCGACCGGCTCGCGGCCGGGCACGGCATCGGTCAGGCGCACGATCGATTCGGCGAGGTCGTCGATGTAGGTGAAGTCGCGCACCATGTCGCCGTTGTTGTAGACGTCGATCGGCTCGCCCGCGAGCATGGCCTTGGCGAACTTGAACAGCGCCATGTCGGGCCGACCCCAGGGGCCGTAGACCGTGAAGAAGCGGAAGAAGGTCATCGGCGTGCCGAACAGATGGCTGTAGCTGTGGCCCATGAGCTCGGTCGCGCCCTTGGTGGCGGCGTAGAGGCTGAGCGGCGTCTGGGTGCGCTGCGTCTCGGTGAAGGGCATCTCGGTGTTGGCGCCGTAGACCGAGCTGGTCGAGGCGGCGAGCAGGTGCCGGACCGGGTTGTGCCGCGCGAGCTCGAGCACATTGTGCGTGCCGATGATGTTGGCGCCGATATAGCTGCGCGGTTCGTCGATCGAATAGCGCACGCCGGCCTGGGCGGCGAGATGGATCACCGTATCGGGCTTGAAGTCGGTCCAAGTCTCGCCGAACGCGTCCACGTCCTCGATCGACACGCGGGCGAGCGAGAAATCGGCGTGGTTGGCGAGGACGTCGGTGCGCGCTTCCTTGAGCGCGACGTCGTAATAGGCCGAGAAATTGTCGACCCCGAGCACCGTCGCGCCCTGTTGGAGCAGCTTGCTGCAGGTGTGGAAGCCGATGAACCCCGCCGAGCCCGTGACTAGAACCCGCTTGCCGTTGTTCGCCATATACTCCCGCCCGCTGAATTGAACCGCTCCCGGCCCGGCTAATCTCTAAAGGTTACCAGCCGCTCAGCGATAGAGCGATAAAGTGTCAAGGATGACTATTCTTCGCCGACTCCCAACAGGGTGAAATTTGCGTTAACTTGCGCCATCGACTCAGGGAGTTACGGCCGTGAAAGAGCCGCAGAGGGACGAGAACGCCGCCGCCGAACCACATGCGGCGGAGCCGGAAGCCAGCCGGCCGCAGGAATTGGCGGTCGAGCCGAAAGTCTATGCATTCGACGGCTGGGGTATGGTTCCGTTGGAGCTCGACACCATCTGAAGACCTGAACAGGCCGCGCAGCCCGGATCCTTGGGCAGGGCGAGCGTGCGGAAGCGCAGCGACAGCGCATCGACCAGCAGCAACTTGCCCGCACTATCCTCGCCGAAGGGCGCACAGGCGCGGATCGCCTCGAGCGCGGCGAGGCTGCCCATCACTCCGGTGAGCGCGCCGAGCACGCCCTGTTCTGCGCAAGTCGCCTCGGGCCGTTCGGGGTTGCCGCCGACGAAGCAGCGGTAGCACGGCTTGTCGGCTTCCCATCCGCGGAAGGTGCCGAGCTGGCCCTCGAACTCGGCGACCGCGGCGGCGACCAGGGGGACGCGGTGGCGTAGCGCAGCATCGGCGACCGCCAGCCGCGTGGCGAAATTGTCCGAACCGTCGAGGACGACGTCGCTGCCGCGCACATGCGCGTCGATGTTGCCGCCATCGATCCGCTGCTGCCAGGCGCGCACTTCGACATCGGGGTTCAGTCCCGCGACGCGCGTGGCGGCGGCGGTGACCTTCGGCCGGCCGATATCGTCGGTGCCGAACAAGGTCTGGCGCTGGAGGTTGGAGAGGTCGACGCGGTCGTCGTCGACGATGGTCAACGTGCCGATGCCGGCGGCGGCGAGATACTGGATCGCGGGCGAACCGATCCCGCCGGCGCCGATCACCAACACCCGGCTAGCCTTCAACCGCGCCTGCCCCGCGCCGCCCAGCTCGCGCAGCACGATGTGGCGGGCATAGCGTTCGAGTTCTTCGTCGGTGAGGCTCATGGCGTCCAGGTAAAGTTTAGGTGCGCACGATACCAGATCTGGCCGGTCCCGGTGCCGGAGCGCGGGAGGAGGTTGTTGCGCGCGAAGCTCGCGACCAGGGCCGCGGCATATTGCTCGACGGTGGGGCAGCGGATCGCGCGAGGCACGGTGGTGCGGATGCCGTTCGCTTCGTCGACCAGCACTGCGACCTCGACGTCGAGCGTGCCCGGCTTGAGCAGCGGGCATTTGCGCGAGACCGCCTCGCGCTGAACGAAGGCGCGCATCTCGGGCGTGATGATAGGCGGGGCACGGAAGGGCAGCGGGGCGAGCCCGTTCCAATCGATCGCGGCCGTCTGCAGCGCCGCGGCAAGGGCGAGGGATGCGATCACATTCCGGTGGAGCCGAAGCCGTCGGCTCCTCTCATGGTCTGGCCTTTCGATGCCATCGGAAGTTCCTTTCCGGGATCGCTTCCCGCTACACTCAATTCGGGTGATCGAGGGAGTTTCTCAAGCCCTCGATCGTAACCGCCCGGGAAGCCGTCTGCGACGGACCGACTCAGAGGCCGGTCGATCCGAAGCCCCCCAAGCCACGGCCGGTGATCGAGGAAAACTCGGAGACGACCTCGAACGTCGGGCGCAGAATGGGCACGAAAACGAGCTGCGCGATGCGATCTCCGGGATTGACGACCAAGGGTTCGCTGCCGGGAGGGGTCCTCAGCCAGGCGCTGATGAATATCTCATTGGCGTAGTCGGCGTCGATGGTGCCGACGGATTGCCCGAGTATCAGGCCCTTCTTGTGCCCCAAGCCCGACCGGGCCAGAAGAAACCCGACCATGTGAGGGTCGTTCATCAGCATGGCGATCCCGGATGGAATGAGCACCGCCGGTGCCTGGGGTTCGATCCGCATCGGTTCGCCGAGGCAGGCATACAAGTCGATGCCTGCCGACATTTCCGTGTGGTAGCGCGGCAAGCCCCATTCATGGATCCGCTCATCCAATACCCGCAATTCGATCTTCGGCTTGCTCACGTCGGCTCCTCGTACGTATCGCTCTCCGCGCTACCGCCTGGCGACGGGCCCCGCAACCCGGCTGGATCGCCGGTCGCCGCTCGGGCGTTTGCCGCCCGAGAATGGGCGGCGCGCATTCTTCGATCCGGAGACGGGCGCGGTCCATGGTTCCGGCTCGGGTGCCGGCGGCGGCAATCCCGGCGAGGATTTCAACAGCGATCCCAGTGCCGGCGACGGCCGTCCGCGCACGCGTGGCCGGGAAGGGCCGCCGCTCAGGTCTGGCTTTGCAGGAAGACGACCGTCGTAACGAACAGGAGCATGATCAGGAGGAGCCAGACTCCGATGAGGGCGCGGCTCGGGCGGGAATCGCGCGGCGGCAGGGGGTCTGAATTGAGGATCGACGACATTGCCTGTCTCCCATGGCTGGCGTCATCTGATCCTCAGGGCCACGGTGCCGGAATCCGGTACTTCACGGATGATCCGGCGCTCGCGGGGAGGGGCGGCTGCCCTAGAACGACCAGGTCAGCGCGGCGCGTGCCATGTGGTCCTGCGCGTTGCGCGAAAGGGCGCCGCTATAGCCCAGGTTGAAGCGCAAGGCGGGGGCCAGCGCGGCGTCGAGTCCCAGCTCGCCGACCAGGCTGTCCTGCGCGATCGGTACGCCCGAGACGACGAACCGCCTCCCGCCGAGCGCGGCGTCGACCATGCCGGTTCGATCGCCGAACGCATGCTGCCAGCCCGCCGACGCGCGGAGCGAGAGCGTGCGGTCGCCCAGCGGAAGGGCGGTCTGTCCGCGAAGGCCCAGGGTCGTGTAGCTGGTGCGCATCGAATCGCGCGCGAGCTCGAGCGCGGCGCCACCGCCGGCCTCGCGGCCGCCGCCGACCTTGAGCGCGACATGGGTGAGGCCGGCAAAGGGTTCGAGCCTGCCGCGCGCGAAATCGATGCGCCAGGCCGCTTCGCCGAAGGCCTGCAGGGTCGAAGCGCGATAGCGCGCATGCACGCCCTCCTGGAACTCGCCGAACGCCACCAGGCGCCGCGCCGCCACGTCCTGCCAGCCGAGCATCAGCCCGCCGCCGAGTGCGAGCGCGCCGATCGTTCCGCCGGCATAGGCGCCGGCGTGGTAGCTATCTACGTCGGCATTGCCGCGCCCGCGCAACTCGTCGCGATGATGGCCGCCGAGCATGCCGATGCGCAGGCCGCTGGGTGCTTGCGCCTCGACCCCGGCCAGCGCGCCACTGGTGTCCTGGGCGAGCCTGGCCACGCTGGCATTGCCGCCCCAGCGTCGTGAGGAATCGAGCGCCTGTCCCCAGATGGCGAGGCCGGGAGCGTCGCGGCGGGCGCGCAATCGTTCGAGCGTCGCCTCGCGCGAAAGCCGGCTGCCTTCGACCAAAGCGGTGCGCAGCGAGGCATGGAACTCGCCCGAAAGGCTGTCGAACGCCTGGCGGGCGCCGGCCGCATCGGCGGTGACCACCGCGTCATAGGCGCCGTTGCCCGACGCCAGTGCCTCCACCGCCGAGCCGGCCGCGCGCTGATTGGCGGTGACCGCGACCTGATCGAAATGCACGTCGTTGCGATCGAGCACCAAAGTGACGGCGTTCGCCGTATAGCCGAGGCTCGGCGTCAGGAAGGCGTAGGTCGAGGTGACATTGTCGAACCGGCCCTGGATCCCGCCCTGCGCGGTAAGGATCGTGTAGGTCGCACTCGGGCGATAGGTGCCGCTGGCGCCGATATGCGCGACGGTGCCGCCCAAAGTCGCGGTGCCGAGCACGTCGATGCGATCGCTCGCGGTGCCTGTCGGATCGACCTCCACTTCGTAGCGCGCGCCCGGCGCGATCACGAGATCGCCGGTGACCGTGAGCGTGCGGATCGACGGGCCGGGCGCGATGCGGCCGCCCGGGTCCACGCGGACCGAACCCAGGCTGCCATGACCGGCGAGCGCGGCATCGGCCGCGACCGTCAGCCGGCCCCGGATCGCACCCTCGACCGTCAACGAGCCGGCGCGGACCAGCGTCTCGCCCGTGAAGCCTTGCGAATTCGTGCCCAGTGCCAAGTCGCCTGCGCCTGCCTTGACCAGGCGGCCGGTGCCCGAAAGCGTGCCGAGATAACGCGTGTCGGTGGCGCTCGCGAACTCGATCGTGCCGCCCGAGCGGAGCGCTGCATCGCCTGTGAAGCGCGCCGCGTTGGTGAGCACGCGGCCCTGCTCGATGGTCCAGTCGAGCGTGCTCGTGGCGGTCAAGGTCAGGTCGCCGCTCCCGCGCTTCAGTACCGTGCCCGCAACGCCGTCGAGCGGTGTGATGCCGCTCTTGAACTTCCCGTTCTCCTGCTGGTCGAAGATCACGGTTCCGGCATTGGAGAGGTCGCCGCGGATCGAGCGCGCATTGCCGATCAGCGTGCCAGCCTCGACCTGGATGCCGAGTATGTAATCATTGTCGCCCGACAGGATCAGCGTGCCGGCGTCGCGCTTGACGAGGTAGCTGGTGCCCGTGATCCGGGCGGCGATCTCGGCGGTCATGCCCGACGAGGCGGCGCTGCCGTCGCCGACGCGGATCACGGTGTGCTGGCCGCCGGCGAGCGTCAGCGTGTCGCCCGACAGCACATAGCCCGACGTCGCGAACTGCATCCCGCCGGTCGAGATCGCGCCGTTGCCGTCGTCGAGCAGGACATGTCCGCCTTGCCCCGCGAATACGGCGAAGTCTCCCGGGCCGGCAGAGCCGTTGGCGGCACCGTCCGCGCCGGTCCAGCTCGCGCCGCCATTTCGCCAGGTGCCGGAGCCGCCATCGATGGCGCCATTGGCGTAGCGCGTCGCATCGCCGCCGTCCCAGAAGCGGAGTGGGCGCGTTCCACTTGCGGACACGACGTTCACTTGCCCCGGGGTCGCGGTCTGGACCGAAAGCGTGCCGCTTCCCTGGCCGGTCGGCAGCGTACCGATCGCCAGCCCGTTGTCGGTCAGCTGTCCGCCATAGCTGAACAGCCGATAGATGCCTTCGTCGAGCGGTTCGCGGCCGCCGACATTGAGCGTGCCGTCGAGCGTCAGATCGCTGCTCACCGCGAACAGCGTCGGGGCGTCCGTCCCGGTGAAGGCGACGTCGACCGTCGCGCCGGAGCCCAGTGCCAGGCTAGAGAGCGTGAGCGTGCTCCCGCCCGCGCCCACCAGATGCCCGCCGGAGCCGACCGTCACCGCGCCGACCTGGCCGGTGCCGGAGAGCGTGCCGCCGGCGCCGACCGCGAGGCTCCCGCCGAGCGCGCCGTCCACGCGGAGAGCGCTGGCTTCCACGCGGCTATGGCCGGTGAAGCCGCTCGATTGACCGGCGAGCACCAATGCGCCGGGTCCAGCTACGTCGAAGCCGCCGCTGCCCGACAGGGCGTAGCGATAGACGGACCATGCACCCGGATCCTGACTCGTGAGCGTCAGGTTTCCGGCGCTGCCGATCTCGATATTGCCGCTGAGGCTCGTACCGGGCGAGACGAGCCGCCCTTCCTCGACGCGCCAGTCGAGCCCGCCGCCGCCGATCGTGAGCGTGCCCTGGCCGCGCTTGATCATGAAGCCCCAGATGCTGGACAGCCCGGTGATGTCGCCGGTGAAGACGCCGTCCTCCTGCTGGTCGAAGATCACGATACCGCCATTCTCCAGCGTGCCGCGGATCGAGCGGGTGTTGCCGATCAGCGTGCCGGCATCGACGCGCGTGCCGCCGGTATAGCTGTTGTCGCCGGTCAGGATCAGCGTGCCGAAATCGTTGAACAACAGGCCGCTGCCGCCGGTCAGCTCGGCGTCGATCCGCGTGGTCACGCCCTGGCCGGGGCGGATCGACGTAAAGGCGCCGCCGTCGAGCTGCAGCTTCCCGCCGGTGAGGCGATAGCCGTCGGTCAGGAACTGCATACCGGTGACCGACGGAACGCCTTGCGAAGCGTCGATCGTCACCGTCCCGGGCGCGCCCTGGAAGACGGCGAAGGCGGGCATGGGTTGCATCGGGCCGTTGCTGGCGCCGCTCGCATCGGTCCAGCTGGGATCGGTCGTGCTCCAGACTCCCGATCCGCCGTCGACGATCCCGTTTTCGCGGTGCGCGGGATCGCTTCCATCCCAGAAACGGAGTGTCGGTGCGGCTTGCGCCGGCGCCGGTTCGTCCGGGGGCGCAGTGGTCTGCGCCTTCGCCGTGACGGGTATCAATATCAGGCCGACCCCGAGGAGGAGGGAAGCGAGGCTGCCATTGTCGAGGGCTGCATATTGGGCAAATGCCCGGGTCCGACTCTCCCGTCTCACAAGCGTCTCCCCTTTTGTGCTTTCGCTACCAGCCTGGGGAACAGGCAACGTCTTCAATGCTTTTGCGTCGACTCGTGAGACATATGCGGGGAGACGACCGGTCCGAGGAGAAAGTGTCTCTCGGGGTGGGGGTTATCAGCCCTTCTTCGGGAGCGCGGCGGCGAGGCGCTCGGCGGCGCTCAGCACCTCGGGATCGTCGAGGATCTCATGGCCCTTGCCGGGGATCACGCGATAGTCGGTGGCGATGCCGCGCAGCGCCAGCGCCTCCGCATAAGCGCGCGAGAATCTGGGCGGCGTGATCGGATCGTCGGCACCGACGACCAGGGCGGCGCGCAGGTCGAGCTGGGCGCCGCCGACGGTCTGGAGCGGATCGAGGCTGTGGACCGGCTGATCGAACGGCGCCGCGGGAAGGCGCGCCTTCATGTGCTGGCGCCATTCGGGGAGGCTGCACGGGCAGGCGGCGAGGAGCAGCCCGTCGACGAGCTCGGGCCGGGTGCCGGCAAGATCCGCCGCCATCGCCGCACCGCCCGAATGACCGATCAGGACGAGGCGGGCGCGGGGATAGCGGGCGCGGAGCCGGCGGAGCGAGTCGCTGACGGCGTCTAGCCGGTCGGGTGTGTAATTGTCGCCGGTGGTCAGGCCGCGCTCGCCGGGCGAGCGATTGCCCTGCGGATCCTCGTAACCGGGGCGCAGCAGCGCGACGACGCGCGAGTTGGGAATGCGCGCGGCGAGGGCCTGGGCGAAATCATACTGATAGCCGGGATTCGTCGCAGGCGCGTCGCCGTGGAGGACGACCAGCAACGTCACCGGCCGGGCGGTGCCGAAGCTGCGAGCGTAGAGCTCGGCGGCGGGGCGCGCGGCCTGCGGCGCGGTGGATGTGGTCGCGCAGGCGGCGAGCAGCAGCGGCAGCAGCGCGAGGCTAGAGCGCATCGGCGATCCGCTCCGCGAGCCGGCGCGCGACTTCGGTTTTGGGCAAGCGCTCCCAATGCTCGACGCCGTCGGCGGTGACGAGGTGGATGGTGTTTGCCTCACCCCCCATGACGTCGCCCGAAACATCGTTGGCGACAATCCAGTCCGCGCCCTTGCGAGTCCTTTTTGCGGTAGCGTGTTCGATCACCTGCTCGGTCTCGGCGGCGAAGCCGACCACGAGCCGCGGGCGGTGCGGGCTGCGTGCCAGCAAGGCGAGGATGTCGGGATTCTCCGAGAGCTGGAGCGCGGGCGGAGCTTCGCCCTTCTTGAGCTTCTGGTCGGCGGTTTCGGCGCGCCAGTCGCCCACCGCGGCGACCATCACCGCGGCGTCGGCGGGAAGCGCCGCGGCGACGGAGTTGGCCATCTCCTGCGCGGTCTCGACGTCGACGCGCGTGACGCCCGCGGGGGTAGCGAGCGCGACCGGGCCGCTCACCAAGGTCACCCGCGCGCCGAGACGGGCGAGCGCTTCGGCGATCGCGAAGCCCTGGCGGCCCGAGGAGCGGTTGGCGATGTAGCGGACGGGGTCGATCGGCTCGTGGGTGGGGCCGGCGGTGACGAGGACGTGGCGGCCGTTCAGCCGCTGGTCCGCGCCGAAATGCGCCTGAATCGCGGCGAGGATCGCATCGGGTTCGGGAAGGCGGCCGGGGCCGTATTCGCCGCAGGCCATCGGGCCTTCGTCGGGCTCGAGGATCGTGACACCGTCGGTGCGAAGCTGCGCGACGTTGCGGCGCGTGGCGGCGTGCTGCCACATGCGGACGTTCATCGCGGGTGCCGCGAGCACCGGCTTGTCGGTGGCGAGCAGCAACGTCGTCGCGAGATCGTCGGCGAGGCCCGCGGCCATCTTCGCGAGCAGGTCGGCCGTGGCGGGCGCCACCACGACCAGATCGGCCTCGCGGCTCAACTGGATGTGGCCCATCTCGGCCTCGTCCTTGAGGTCCCAGAGCGTGGTGTAGACCTGGTTCTCGGACAGTGCCGCGAGCGTCATCGGAGTGACGAAATGGCTGCCGCCTTCGGTCAGCACGACCTTCACGCCGATCCCCGCCTTGCGGCACAGGCGAACCAGCTCGCAGGCCTTGTACGCCGCGATGCCGCCGCCGACGATCAGCAGGATGCGCTTCATCGCGCTACCCTTGTCACGGTGATGCGGCGCCTGTCGAGGGGCGGGCGGAACAGGTCGCGCAGGCCGTCGGGGACGAAGACGAGGCCAGCGAGGAACACAGGCGCCACCATGAGCGCCCAGTAGAAGGTGTCGCTGCGCGCGAAGATGCCGATCAGCGCCGCATAGGCCGCGAGGGTGACGAGCATGCGCAGGGCGAGCGGATCGTTCCACGACGCCCAGCCGAACAGGCATAGCCCGACCAGCAATGCCGCGGCGGTCATGGGCAGCAGCTGGAGCGCGGTGGCGAGGCTCAGCGCCTTCACGAAGAAGCCGAAGCCGAGCAGCCCGTTCCAGCCGGGCGACGCCGGGTCGAGCGGGCCGGTGACGCCCGCGACCGCATGCGCATGCGCGGCGAGCGCGGCGGCGAACAAGGCGAGCGCGGCGAGCCAGCCCAGCGCCTCGCGCCGCTCGCCCTCGAGCCAGGCCAGCGCCAGCATGACGAGCGCGTAGAGCGCGGCTGTCTCGCGTATCAGCATCGCGGCGAGCGCGAACGCCACTGGCTCCAGCCAGCGCCCCGGGCGGCGCATTCCGAGCGAGAGCGCGATCAGCAGCCCGGCCCAGATCTCGTGGAAGGCGGCGAGATCGGCCTGGAGAAAGGCGAGCATCGAGCCGAGCAGGAGCAGCAGCGCGGCGATGCGCGGGAGCGTGCGCGGGAGCGCTTCGCCGAGGCGGAGGCCCCAGACCATGCCGACATAGGCGGCCAGCAGATAGAGCAGGGCCGTTGGGCCCCAAGGCGGCAGCGCGGCCTGCATCACCGCCAGCGACGGCATCCGGACGGTGAAGAACGGGCGAAGCGGATAGCCGCCGGCACGCAGCGCGTCGGTCGCCACGATGTAATAGTCTCCGCCGTTCCTCACGCCCGCGACGATCTTTTCATAGACCATCAGGTCGGTCTGGTCGGACTGGCCGATCGGTCCGGTGGAGACGGCGGCCGGATCGGGCACCTTGAGCGCGGTCAGGCAGGCGACCAGCAGCAGCACGAGCACGCCGATCGCGAGCCGTGCGCGCGCCCTGCCGAGCGCCGCAAAGCGGCTGGGGGCGGCGAGCCAGAGAGTGGCGGAACGAGCCATGCAGGCGGGGAACTACACGCGCGGCGGCAGGGGTGTCGAGAGGGCTGGCCCTGCGACTAGAAGACGAGCCACGTTGCGGCGGCGCCCGCTGCCGCCGCGGCGAACGCCACCGCCGCATAGCGCCAGCCGCCGCCGACGCGCACCACCTCGATCTCGCGGAGCGGCGGCGCAGGCGGTGCGCCGCCCGGGGTCGGGTAGCGGAGCTCGATGTTGCGGATCAGCTGGGGAAGCCGGGCAAGTGTGCGCAGGTCGGTGATGATCCGATCGGCGACCGCGGCTTCGGGGCCCAATTCGGTGCGGATCCATTCGCGCACGAACGGGGCCGAAGTCTCCCACAGGTTGATGTCGGGATCGAGCCCGCGCGCGACGCCCTCCACCATCACCATCGTCTTCTGGAGAAGGAGGAGGTGCGGCTGGGTCTGCATGTCGAAGTCGCGGGTGATGTTGAACAGACCGTCGAGCATCGCGCCGACCGACATGTCCTTGACCGGCAGCCCGCGCATCGGTTCGCCCACGGCGCGGAGCGCGGTGGCGAACTCGGCGACATTGTGGTGCGGAGGCACGTATCCCGCCTCGAAATGGATCTCGGCGACGCGCTTATAGTTGCCGGTGATCAGCCCGTAGAGGATCTCGGCGAGCCAGACGCGGGCGCGGCGGTCGATCCGGCCCATGATGCCGAAGTCGATCGCTGCGATGCGGCCGTCGGGGAGCGCGAAGAGGTTCCCCTGGTGCATGTCGGCGTGGAAGAAGCCCTCGGCGATCGCCTGGCGCAGGAAGGCGCGGATCAGCTTGCCGGCGAGCGCGGTCGTGTCGTGCCCGGCGGCGATCAGCGCGGCGCGGTCCGACAGCTTGATCCCGTCGAGCCATTCGAGGGTGAGTACCTTGCCGGTGGTGCGCTGCCAGTCGATCTCGGGCACGTAGAAATCGGGCTCGGCGGTCATGCCCTCGGCGAGCTCGGAGGCGGAGGCGGCTTCGCGGCGGAGGTCGAGCTCGCGCGCGGTCCAGCGCTTGAAGGTCTCGATGACGAGGCGCGGGCGCAGCCGCGATGCTTCGCCGCCCATGCCCTCGACCTGCGCGGCGGCCCATTCATAGGTCTCGATCGCCTTGGCGAACTCGGCCTCGATGCCCGGACGGAGCACCTTGACCGCGACCTGGCGGCCATCGGTGGTGACCGCGCGATGGACCTGCGCGATCGAGGCGGCGCCGACCGGGATTTCGTCGATCGAGGCGAAGAAGGTCTCTAGCGGGCGGCCATAGGAGGATTCGATCCGCTCGCGGATCACCGCGAAGGGGAGCGGCGGGAGCGCGTCCTGGAGGCGCAGCAGGTTGCTCGCCGCGGCCTCGCCGACGAGATCGGGACGCGTGGCGAGCGTCTGGCCGAGCTTGATCGCGGCGGGGCCGATCGCCTGGAAGGCGTCGGCGTAGCGCGGCACCTCTGGAATACGCGCGCCAAAGCGAAGGATGCGCGCGAGACGGCGGACGGGGCGCGGCGTATTGGGATCGCGCTCGATGCCCATGAGCGCACCGTGGCGCGCGAGGATGCGGCCCCATTTGCGCAGGCGCCAGAGATGGATGGCGGGGGCGGTCACTTCCTAGCCCCTCCCCTGAAGGGGAGGGGCTTAAGAACGGCGCAGCCCATCAAATCTTCCAGCCGCTGTGAATCGCCACCAGCCCGCCGAGCAGCGGCTCGACCCTGGTCTGCGTGAATCCCGCGTCGCGGATCATTGCCTCGAATTCGGGCATCGGCGGGAAGCGGCGGATCGATTCGATCAGGTAGCGATAGGAATCGGCGTCGTTGGCGAGCAGCTTGCCGAGCTTGGGCACCAGATGGTGCGAATAGGCGTCATAGACCTGCGCGAAGCCCGGCCATTGCGTCGTCGAGAATTCGAGCACGTAGAAGCGGCCGCCGCGCTTCAATACGCGGTGCGCTTCGCGGAGCGCCTTGGGGATGTCGGTCACGTTCCGGATACCGAAGGCGATCGTATAGGCGTCGAAGAAGCGATCGGGCCATTGGAGCGTCTCGGCATTGGCCTCGCTCCACACCAGCCCGTCGATCCCGCGCTGCGCCGCGCGCTCCACCCCGACGGCGAGCATCTCGGGATTGATGTCGGCGACGGTGATCGCCGCGCCCGACGGCGCCATGCGGAAGGCGATGTCGCCGGTACCGCCGGCCATGTCGAGGATATGTTCGCCCGCGCGGGGCTTCACCCGGCGGACGAACAGGTCCTTCCAGAGGCGATGCAGGCCGCCCGACATGGCGTCGTTCATCAGGTCGTATTTGGATGCGACGCTGGAGAAGACCTCGCCGACGCGGGCGGTCTTTTCCTCGGGGGCGATGTCTTCGTAGCCGAAGGAGACGGTGTCGGGCATGGCTGCGCTCTAGCGAGGGGAGGGGAGCGCGGCTAGGGGGTTGGCATGCCCGAATTACCCGAAGTCGAGACGACCGTCCGTGGCCTCGAGCCCGTGCTGGACGGCGCGCGGATCGAGCGCGTGACGCTGCGGCGCGGCGATCTGCGCCGGCCGTTCCCGCCCGATCTGGGGCAGCGGCTGACCGGCGCCCGGGTGACCGGGCTCGGTCGCCGCGCCAAATACGGGCTGATCGACACCGATCGCGGCGATACGCTCGTCTTCCATCTCGGCATGTCCGGGCGGTGGCGGATCGATCCCGAGGAACTGGGCAAGCACGATCATTTCGTGCTCGAGACCGCGCAGCACCGCCTCGCGCTCAACGACGCGCGGCGATTCGGCTCGCTCGACCTAGTACCGACCGATGGACTGGCGCAGTGGCCGGCATTCGCGGCGCTCGGCCCCGAGCCTTTGGGGCCGGACTTCGACGCGGCGCATCTGGCCGCGGCGTTCGAGGACCGGATCGCGCCGGTAAAGGCGCTGCTGCTCGACCAGCGCGTCGTGGCGGGACTCGGCAATATCTATGTGTGCGAGGCGCTGCACCTGGCGCGGATCGCGCCGACTCACCCGGCGGGCTCGATCGCCAGGGTGCGGTTGGCCAGGCTGGTCGAAACGGTACGCGAGGTGCTGGAGGCGGCGATCCGCGCGGGAGGCTCGACGCTCAGGGACTATGCGCGGCCCGATGGCGAGCTCGGCTATTTCGCCAAGGAATGGCGCGTCTACGGCCGCGAGGGCGAGCCGTGCGACTGCGGGGGCAGGGTGGAGCGGCGCGTCGATTCTGGGCGCTCGACCTTCTGGTGCCCGCGGTGCCAGAAATGAGGGCCAGAAATGAGCGGCGGTAACGGTTGACCCGAATCGTCTCAGACGTTAAGGGGCTCGCCTTTCCCGGCGTGGGCCCGTTCCTGCGCCTTCCCAATTCGAGCTAGGAACGAGACGGCATGGCGAATACGCCGCAAGCGAAGAAGCGTATCCGGCGGAACGACCGCCGCGCGGAGATCAACGGCAACCGCGTGAGCCGTATCCGCACCTTCATCAAGAAGGTCGAGTCGGCGCTCGAGTCGGGCGACAAGGCCGCCGCCACCGCCGCGCTCGCCGCCGCGCAGCCCGAGCTCGCCCGCGGCGTCGCCAAGGGCGTGCTGCACAAGAACACCGCCGGCCGGAAGTTCTCGCGCCTCAACAAGCGTCTGCAAGCGCTGGCGTAAACGTCACATTTCCGTAACGATGACCCCGCCGGAGCAATCCGGCGGGGTTTTTCGCGTGTGCAGCAAGGGCTTGGCGACTATTGGGGGCCAGCCCCGGTTAAGTCGCGGAAATCCCGCGATTCGCATGCTTCAATTTTATGAAGGTTGAGATAACTATTTGATATATCAACTGGAAATATGTGACAGCACGGAAAACCGTGGGTTCGGGCGAGTCAACAAAACTATTTCACTTTCTTTGCATCCCGGGCCCTTGATCGACTCGAATTTCGGTTCCTAAAACAGTCCTCCGGCTCGCGTTTCGATGCCGGGTTTAGTCGAGCTCAACGCGCCAGCCTGGGGGCTATTCCGGCTGCGAGGGGCCTTTGGTCGTAACGAGTTTGCGCGCGGAAAAGTCTGTTTCCGCGAATGGAGGGGTGCGTCGTTGTGACTCAGGTGCAGACACTGGAGCGAGATGACATGGAGGCAGTCAGCAAGGCATGGAGCCATGTGCGTGGCAACCTGCGGCGCTCGGCTGGCCAGCGTCTCTTCGACCAGTGGCTGAAGCCAGTGGTGCTGGTCGACGGCTCGACCCATGAAGCGATTCGCCTCGGTCTGCCCTCCGCATTCATGACCCAGTGGGTGAAGAATCACTATTCGGAGCGCCTGCTGCTCGAATTCCGTGCGGTGCTGCCCGATGTGCTGAGCGTCACGATCGAGACGATGGCCGACGAGCCCCAGCGCGTGCTCAGGGCCGAACCCGAAGCCGCGCCCGTGCCGCTGCCGCACGGCGAGCGCCCGGCGTTCGACCCGCGCTTCACCTTCGAGCGATTCGTCGTCGATTCGACCAACCGAGTCGCGTTCAACGCGGCCAAGGCGGTCGCGCAGCCGGGCCTGCCCCAGTTCAGCCCGCTCTATCTCCATTCGGGCACCGGCCAGGGCAAGACGCACCTGATGCATGCGCTGGGCCAGGCGTTCCTCGACGCCAACCCGCAGGCGACGGCGATCTACGTCACTGCCGAGCGCTTCATGTTCGAGTTCGTCCAGGCGCTGCGCAACAAGGACACGCACGCGTTCAAGACGCGGCTGCGCTCGGTCGATCTGCTGATGATCGATGACCTCCAGTTCATCGGCGGCAAGGACGCGACGCAGGAGGAGTTCTTCCACACGGTCAACGAGTTCATGGCGTCGGGCAAGCGCCTGGTGATCGCGGCCGATCGCGCGCCGCAGGCGCTCGAGGGCTTCGAGCCGCGGCTCGCCGGGCGGCTCGGCTCGGGACTGGTCGCTGACATCAAGCCCGCCGAGCTCGAGCTGCGCCGCGCGATCGTCGCGCGCAAGCTCGAGGACATGCCCGCGGTCGACATGCCCGACGAAGTGATCGACCTGCTCGCCGCGCGGATCACCTCGAACGTCCGCGAGCTCGAAGGCGCGCTCAACCGCCTGCTCGCTTATGCGAATCTCTCGAACGAGACGATCACGATCGACTTCGCGGTGGCGACGCTGGGCGAAGTGCTGCGCAACGCGCAGCGGCGGATCACGATCGACGAGATCCAGCGCGCGGTCTCGAGCCATTTCGAAGTCAAGCAGATCGACCTGATTTCGGAACGTCGTGCCGTGGCGATCGCGCGCCCGCGCCAGATCGCGATGTATCTTGCGAAGCGACTCACTACGCGCTCGCTTCCCGAGATCGGACGCAAATTCGGCAATCGCGACCACTCGACCGTGATCCACGCGGTCAAGCGGATCGAGGAACTGCGCGGCAAGGATGTCGAGATCGACGGCGCGGTGCGCGCGCTGATGCGCTCGCTGGAAGGCTGAGCGCGAGCCGGTTTCCGCCTCTCAGGCGAGGCGGTTTCCCACCCCTAGGGGTGGGGGCGGGGTGGAGGAGACGAGAGCGGGGCAAACGCTATGGTCACGCCTCCACCCCGATTGTCCTTGTTTTGGAAATAGGCCCTTTCCCGACATTCCTCCCCCTTGAGGGGGGAGGATAGCGAAGCTTGACAGCTTGCTGCCTAGCGCAGCTTGGAGAGGGTGAGCGGAGCGTAG
>NZ_JAPKNM010000118.1 GCF_026460985.1 Sphingomonas sp. | reverse complement strand
GGTGATCGCCAGCGCGGCGATCATGGAGATGCTGGGCCTCTCGGCCGCTTTGGGCGCCTTCATAGCGGGCGTGATGCTCGCGGATTCGCCCTATCGGCACGAGCTCGAGGCCGATGTCGAGCCGTTCCGCGCGATCCTGCTCGGGCTGTTCTTCCTCGCGGTGGGCATGACGCTCAACCTCCATGCGATCGCCGAGCGGCCGCTGTTCGTCGCCGGCATGGCACTGGCGCTGATCGCGACCAAGACGCTGCTGATCACCGGCATCGCCTTGCTCTTCGGGATGAAGCGGCGGCCGGCCTTCGCGATGGGCGTGCTGCTGAGCCAGGGCGGCGAGTTCGGCTTCGTGCTGTTCGCGCAGGCGCAGTCCGCGATGCTGATCGAGAACGAGGCGGCGAGCATCTTCGGCGCGATCGTCACATTGTCGATGGCGACCACGCCGTTCCTGATGATGGCGACGAAGCGGCTGCGCGCCGAGCCCGAGCCGAGTGCCGACGGGCTCGACGGGCCGCAGGAGGAGGGGTCGAACGCCGTGGTGGTCGGCTATGGCCGCTTCGGCCAGACCGTGGCGCAGATGCTGATCGGGCAGGGCATCCCCGTCACCATCGTCGATACCGATGTCGAGATGATCGAGACCGCGGGCACCTTCGGGATGAAGGTCTATTATGGCGACGGCACGCGCACCGACATCCTCCGCCAGGCTGGCGCCGCCGATGCCGAGCTGCTGCTGTTCTGCCAGGACGGCGACGGGCTCGACACCGAGGCGCTGGAGGGGATTCACCACGCATTCCCCAAGGCGACGATCTTCGTGCGCGCTTATGACCGGCGCAGCGTGATGAAGATGAAGGGCGCGCCGATCGCGGGCGCGGTGCGCGAACTGCTCGAAAGCGCGATCGTGATGGCGCGGCGCGCGATGGACGCGGTGGGCGTCGACGAAGCCGAGATCGACAAGACCGAGGCCGAATATCGCCGCCGCGATTACGAGCGGCTCAAGGCCCAGCGCGAGACGGGCGACCTCTATGCCGCGCGCGATTCGATGTTCAGCCGGGCGGGGCAGGCGGCGGCGGCCGAAGCGGATCTGGAGCGCAAATGAGACTGGTGACGATATTCGCCGCGCTTTCGGGCGCGCTCGCGGTGGCGGCAGGGGCGTTCGGCGCGCATGGCGCCGAGGGTCAGGCGGTGGAATGGCTCAGGACCGGCGGGCAGTATCAGCTGATCCATGCGGTCGCGGCGTTGGTGGCGGCGCGGATGGGGGCGCGGGTCCCGGCCTGGCTGTTCGTCGGCGGGGCGGCGGTTTTCGCCGGGACCTTGTACCTGATGGCGCTCGGCTTGCCTCGCTGGCTGGGAGCGATCACACCGATCGGTGGCGCGGCATTGATCGTGGGGTGGATATGTCTGGCACTATCGGCGGCCCGCAAACGGGACTGAGTTCCGCCAAGCGCATCGCGGCTGCAGTCGGGGTCTTCCTCGCGATAGAGATCTCCATCAACTTCGCGCTCGCTTTCCATGGGACGCGAGGGCCGCAGAACGCGCTATTCTGGCTGGTACCCGTTCTGCCGATCGCATGGCTGTTCTTCCATAGCATTGGCGTGCGGCTGGGAATGGCCATTGCGCTGGCGCTGCTGGTTTTCCCCGCCGCAATCGTCAGCGAATTGCTGGCGCATCTTTTCGGAGCCTGCCTCTATTGAGGGTGTCCCGGCGCTCACCCCACCGGCACGAAGGCCAAGTGCTGGAAGTCGTAGCTGAAGTCGGCGAGCGGGGAGAGCGGCTTCATCGTCACGCCGGTGACCTTGCCGTTCGCCACCGCGAAGCGGATCGTCGCGTCCTCGCCCGCACCCTTGGGGAAGCGCGTGCGGAACGTGTCCGGGCCCCAGGGCTCGAGCATGCTCTTGAACACCGGCGTGGGCAGGAAATCGATATGCAGTCCCTTGCCGCGCGGGGTGACCAATATGTCGCCATACCAGGGATCGCGATAGCGCCCGGCATAAGCGGCGAGCGGCAGGCTGGGGCCGCCGGCGGGCGCCTTGTCGACGCCGCCGCTGCCGAGCTCGGCGAGGCCCTCGGCTTCCTGTTTCTTCACGCGCGCCTGCGTCGCCGCGACCCAGTCGAAGGCGGGGGCGCCGATGATCTGGTCGAGCAGCGCGTTGCGGATCCCGCCCGAGACGGCGTCCTCGGTGTTGGAGAGCACCACCACCGCGGCCTTGCGGCCCGGCAGCATCGCGGTCTGGGTGACCTGGCCTGAAAGCCCGCCCGAATGGTGGATCAGCCGCTCGCCGCGGAAATCCTGGACGAACCAGCCGAGCGCATAGGTCTGGGTGACGCCGCGCGCGGGCCAGGTTTCGCTGGGGCCGTCCGACGAGGCGACGATCGTCTGCGGCTTCCACATCTCGGCCTGCTGGGCGGGGCTCCACAATGCGCGGCCGTCGGGGAGCTTGCCGCCGGCGAGCTGGAGCTGGAGCCATTTGGCGACGTCGCTGACGCTGGCGTTGATGCCCCCGGCGGCGTCGGTCATGATCCCCTCGTCGGGCGCGATCACTTCCATCGGCCCCATGCCGCGCACCGGCGGGCCGAGCCGGGCGTGGCGGCCGGCGGCGTCGGCAGTATCGAGGAAGCGCAGCGCCGGGACGGCGTCGGCCATGCCGATGGGCCGAAGCAGGCGTTCGGAGACGAAGGCGTGCCACGGCTTGCCCGAGAGCTTCTCGATCAGGATGCCGGCGACGACGTAGAGGATGTTGTCATAGGCATAGCCGGTGCGGAAGCCGCGCTCGGCGGCGAGGAAGGGCAGCGCCCGGATCGCGTCGCTCGCCGGGCGCTCGGTCGCGGGGAACTGCATCAGGTCGCCGGCGCCGAGCGCGAGGCCGCTATTGTGGACGAGCAGGTCGCGCACCGTGAGCAATTCGGTGACGCGCGGATCGTGCATGCGGAATTCGGGGAGGTAGTCCTTGACCGGCTTGTCCCACGCGACCTTGTTTTCCTCGACCAGCATCGCGAGCGCCGCGGCGGTGAAGGCCTTGGAATTGGAGGCGATGCCGAAGCGCGTGTGCACGCCGACGGGCGCGGGCTTGCCGAGCGTGCGGACGCCGTAACCCTTGAGATAGACGGGCTGGCCGGGACGGATCACCGCGACCGCGATCCCGGGCGTCTCGAACGCCGCCATGAAGCGTTGGACGATACCGTCGATCGCGGGATCGGCGGGAGCGGCATCCTGCGCGAAGGCGATGCCGGGCAGCGCGGCGGCGCCGAGCCCCGCGAGCGACCAGGCAAGCGCTTCGCGCCGGTTGAGTTGCAGGCCGCTCATGCTGGGATCCCCCCGATGTTGTTCGGGGGAGCCTAAGCGAAACGATCCGCAAAGACACCCCTCCCTGAAAGGGAGGGGCAAGGGGTGGGTGCGCGCGTCTGCGCGCCCAAAAGACTCCGTCGCCCAGCGTCGAAGCGCCGGCCGGGGCATCGAGCCCCGTCCGGCGCTACCCACCCCTAACCCCTCCCTAGAAGGGAGGGGGATCGAGGAGCTTTTACTTGCTGACAATCTTCTCCACCTGCGCCGCCGTCACCGGATGATAATACGACCGCGCTTCCTCGAAGAAGCGCCTGGCGATCGGCTGGCCCCATTCGCCTTGCTTCATCAGCCCTTCGTAGATCGGCCGGATCAGCAGCCCGCGCCCGACGCTGTTCACGAAGGCGCGGATCGCGGGGAGCGCGGGGTCGTAGCGGTTGGCGATGGCGAGCTCGCCCCAGGCCGAGCGGACATAGGCGTTGGTCGAGCCCGACAGGCCGAGCGTCTCGTCGAGCTCCTTGAGGCGCGCGGGCGTCTGCTCGCGCGGCAGGCCGTTGAGAAAGCGCAGCCATTGCTGGGTCGCCCAGCCCTTGGGATCGACCGCCGAGACCGGCCCGCCGGCCTTGACCGCGGCGAGCTGGGCATCGACCTCGGCCAGCGTCGCCGATTTCACATGGACGGCGTTCTCCGGCAGCCCCGGCTGGTACGCCCAGCGATCGAGCTGGAGCTTGTCCTCGAGCGCCTTGTCGCCCTTGATCAAATTCTTGCGGATGTCGGCGAGGAAGCCCGCGCTGGTCTGCGGCTGGAAGGCGTGACGATCGAAATAGGAGCGCAGATAGGCGTCGAAGCGCGGACGGCCCACCGCCTGCTCGATCGTGCGCAGGAAGGTCGAGCCCTTGAAGTAATCGAGCTGGCCCGCGGTCGCGCCGGGATCGCCGTGGAGGCGCGTGGTCGGCGCGGCCGGGCCGCCGGCTTCGGCGATGTCGCTCTGCAGGCCGTCCCAGTCGAGATCGGCGTACATCGCGGCGCGCTCCTTGCCGTAGACCGCTTCCATGATGCGGTTCTCGAAATAGGTGGTGAAGCCCTCGTTGAGCCACGAATCGGACCAGGTCGCGTTGGTGACGAGGTTGCCCGACCAGCTGTGCGCGAGCTCGTGCGCGACGACGTCGGTGTTCGAACGGTCGCCGGTGATGATCGTCGGCGTCAGGAAGGTGAGCGTGGGGTTCTCCATTCCGCCGAACGGGAAGCTGGGCGGCAGTACGAGCATGTCGTAGCGGCCCCAGCGATACGGGCCGTAGAGCGCCTCGGCCGCGTCGATCATCTTTTCGACGTCGCCCACTTCGTACGCGGCGCCGCCGAGCGTCGAAGGCTCGCTCCACACGCCCGAGCGCGGGCCGGTCGCCTTGAAGGCCAGGTCGCCCACCGCGAGCGCGATCAGATAGGGCGGGACCGGCTTGTCCATGCGGAAACGGAAGCTGCGCTCGCCGTTCGCGGCGGGCTTGCCTTCGGCGCCGTCGAGCCGTTCGCCGCTCATCACCGCGACCAAGTCGCCGGGAACGGTGATGCGCGCGGACCAGGTCTGGCGGATGCCGGGGCTGTCCTGGGTGGGGATCCAGCTGCGGTTGTTGATCGGCTGGCCCTGGCTGAAGAGAAAGGGCTTGTCGCCGCCCGCGGTGAGCTGGGGCGGGAGCCATTGCAGCGCCGAGGCGCCGGGCCCGGTCGTGTAGCGGATAACGATCCGTCGCGCCCCGTCCAGCTGGACGGTGAGCGGCGCGCCGAGATCGGGCGCGTCGGCGCCGACGGCGAAGCGCAGCGGGCGGCCCTGCGCATCGGTGACTGAGGCGATGTCGAGATCGTCGACGTCGAGCACGATCTCCTTCGCGCCGGGCGCGGCGAGGACGTCGAGCGTCGCGCGGCCCGACATGGTCTTCGCGGCGAAATCGGCGCGCAGGTCGAGATCGACATGGGTGACGCGGGCGATCTCGGGCCGGGCATGGGTCCACACGTCCTTCGCCTCGGGCGTGGTGAGGATCGGCGCGGGCTTTGCGGCCTGCTGGGCGGCGGCGGGGAGGGCGGTGAGCGATGTCGCGGCGAGCGCGAGCGCAAGGAGACGCATGAAAGGCCTTCTCGAAAAACAGGAAATTGGCCCCTGCTATGCCGATGCCGGCTGAACGGCAACTGAGCGTTGACGCTTCATCCCATGCCATATACCTATATGGATATATAACCGATAGGTGATTCGTGGTGCAGCTCGATCATGTCTTCCAGGCGCTGGCCGATCCGACGCGGCGCGCGATCCTCGCCCGGCTCGCTTCGGGCGAGGCGACGGTGAACGAGCTGGTCGAGCCGTTCGCGCTCAGCCAGCCGGCGATCTCGAAGCATCTGAAGGTGCTCGAGCGCGCCGGGCTCGTCTCGCGCGGGCGAGCGGCGCAGTTCCGGCCGGTGCGGCTCGAGCCCGCGCCGCTCGCCGAGGCCGCGCAGTGGATCGGCGGCTATCGGCGTTTCTGGGAAGCGAGCTTCGACCGGCTCGACGAATATGTTCGTGAACTGAAGGAGAGGCACGATGGCGAATGAGTCCGAGGAAGAGCGCACGACGATCATCATCCGCGAGATCGCCGCGCCGCCGCATGTCGTGTTCGAGGCGCACAGCAAGCCCGAGCATGTGAAGCGCTGGTTCGGCCCGGTCGAATGGCCACTGACCAAGTGCGAGATGGATTTCCGCGTCGGCGGCGAATTCCACTTCCAGATGACCGGGCCCGGCGGGGTGCTGGGCGAGCCGTTCGGCGGGACCTATCTCGAGATCGTGCCCGATGCGCGGATCGTGATGGACAATGGCTTCGAGACCGAGGGCGCGCCGCGGATGACGATGATCACCACGCTGGAGCCCAAGGGCGACGGCACGCTGCTGACGCTGCGCACGGTGTTCGAATCGAAAGCGATGCACGACGAATATCTCGGCATGGGCTTTGCCGAGGGCACCAATTCGGCGCTCGATCAGCTCGAGGATGTGGCCGAGGGCCTCAAGGCGTCAGTCTAGGTTTCAATCCTCCCCCGCCAGGGGGAGGTGGCACGCGCAGCGTGACGGAGGGGGCGGAACCACTGCGCTCGATAGGAGAGTGCGTCGCCTACCGCCCCCTCCGTCGCCTTCGGCGACACCTCCCCTGGCGGGGGAGGATTAGTCAGCGCGGTTGCGCGTCGAGAAAGGCTTCGACGTCCTTCAGGTCGACGGTCTTGTCGAGGAAGGTCCGGCCGATGCCCTTTGCGAGGAGGAAGGGCAGGGTGCCGGCGGCCATCTTCTTGTCGTGGAGCATGTGCTCGACGAGCCGGGCACCGCTGGCGGTGACGCCCGCGGCGGCGAGGCCGTCGGGCAGGCCGATCGCGCGGAGGTGCGCGGAGACGCGTTCGGCTTCCTGTCCGGAGCAGAGGCCGAGGCGCGCCGAATAAGCGAAGGCCAGCGCCATGCCCGCCGCGACGCCCTCGCCGTGGAGCAGCCTGTCCGAGAAGCCGGTCTCGGCCTCGAGCGCGTGCCCGAAGGTGTGGCCGAGGTTGAGCAGGGCGCGCTTGCCTGTGGTCTCGCGCTCGTCCTCGCCGACGATGCGCGCCTTGGCGGCTACCGAATGGGCGATGGCATATTCGCGCGCCTCGGCATCACCGGTGAGCAAGGTCGCGGCGTTCGTCTCGCACCACTCGAAAAAGGCGAAATCGTCGATCAGGCCGTACTTCACCACCTCGGCATAGCCCGCGCGGAGCTGGCGTGGGGGAAGCGAGTCGAGCACCTGCGGGTCGATCAGCACGACGCTCGGCTGGTGGAAGGCGCCGATCAGGTTCTTGCCGGCGCGGCTGTTGATCGCCGTCTTGCCGCCGACCGAGCTGTCGACCTGCGCAAGCAGGGTCGTGGGGATCTGGACGAAGTTGCAGCCGCGCTTGAGGATCGAGGCGGCGAAGCCGACCAGGTCGCCGATCACCCCGCCGCCCAGGGCGATGACATGGTCGCTGCGCTCGACGCCGAGATCGAGCAGCCGGTCGGTGAGCGATTCGAGCTGTGCCCAGCTCTTGGTCGATTCGCCGGCGGGCAGGACGATCGCCTCGCTGGGCGCGTCCAGGCTTGCCTGGAGCGTCGCGAGGTGCGGCCGGACATTCTCGTCGGTGACGATGACGAAGCGGCGGCCCCTGCTGAAGGGCGCGAGCGCCTCGCCGGCGCGGGACAGCAGCCCGGCCTCGATGCGGACGTCGTAGCTGCGGTCGCCCAGGGCGACGGGAACGTTTGTCATGATTCGGGGGTCAAGTGCGGATCGCCTTCAGGATTTCGTCGACGGTCGTGTCGTGCGGAGCCGCGACGCTCTGCACACGGACCGGCGCGAGCGCATAGAAAGGATTTCTTATCGCCGCCAATTCGGTGAGGATCTCCTCGGGATCGCGGCCGCGCAGCAGCGGGCGGGTGTCGCGGCGGCGGACGCGGTCGGCGAGCACCGCGGGCTCGGCGTCGAGCCAGATCGCGATCGCCTGGTCGAGGATCAGCGTGCGCGTCTCCTCGTTGAGGAAGGCACCGCCGCCGGTGGCGATCACCTTGGGCGTGCCGTCGACCAGCCGGGCGATGACGCGTCGCTCGCCGTCGCGGAAATAGGGTTCGCCGAACTTCTCGAAGATGTCCGAGATGGTCATCCCCGCCGCGGCCTCGATCTCGTGATCGGCGTCGACGAAGGGGAGGCGCAGGCGCTGGGCGAGGCGGCGGCCGACCGTGGTCTTGCCGGCGCCCATCAGCCCCACCAGCACGAGCGGCTTGCCCTTCCAGGGCCAGTCTTGGACATGCGCTTGCAACATCGTCGGGGGGCTATACAGCGAGGGCGGGTCTCGGGCAAAAGGCCCGCGCATTTCTCAATTTACGGACCTTTCCATGTCCCGTTCGTTCGTAGCGCTCATAGTCGTCCTCCTCGTGCTGGTGGGAGGAATCTTCTACCTCTCGACGCGAAGCACCGAGAAGGAACCGGTCCGCATGGAGAAGGTGGTCCCGCTTGATAACCTCACGAACTAAGGTTTCGCGGATCGGGTTCGGGGCGCTGCTGCTCGCCGGCGTGGGGATGCCCGCGCTGGGGCAGGACACGCCCGAATCGCTGCTGCCGCCCGGCTTCGACGATCCCGCTCCCACGCCGGCGCCCGCTCCCGGGCCCGCGCCTGCGCCGACGCGCACGGCCGATCCGGTCGCGCCGGTGGAAGGCGTCGCGCTGCCGGGGGACAATGTCCTCTCGAACGCCGCCGAGATCGTGGCGCCGGGCACGGTGGTCGACCTGTCGCGATACGAGCTGCCCGAGTTCGCGCGGCACTCGCTCGATCGGGTTGGCGTGTTCGCATCGGGCAACGCGGCGTTCCCGGCCGATTCGTTCGGCGCTGCCGACGGGCGCTTCCTGCAGGTGCTGATGCGGCGGATGGACGCGCCGATCGCATCGCGCTGGGCGTCGATCGTGCTGCGGCGCGCATTGATGTCGCCGCTCGACACCCCGGCCAACGTCAACGGCGCGGACTTCGCCGCCGATCGCGCCTGGGCGCTGCTCCGCATGGGCGAGGCCAATGCCGCGCGCGCGGTGATCAACGACGTCGACGCCGAGAATTACACGACCTGGCTCTATCAGGTGGCGATGCAGACCGCGATGGCGACTGCCGATCCGGCGGCCTTGTGCGCGATCGCCGATGGCGGCGCCGCGGCGATCGCGCAGCGCGGCTGGGCGCTGGCGCAGGCGATGTGCCTGGGCCTCGCCGGCAAGCCCAACGAGGCGGGCAAGCAGTTCGAGCGCGCGCGCTCGGGCACGAGCCCGTCGGATATCGACAACCTCCTCGCCGAGAAGGTGCTGGGCACCGGCGCGCAGGGCCGCCGCGCGGTGACGATCGAGTGGAACCCGGTGAGCCAGCTGACCGCATGGCGCTGGGGCCTGGCGACCGCGACCGGAGTCGAGGTTCCCGCCGAGCTCTACCAGACCGCCGCGCCGCAGGTCCGCTATTGGCAGGCGCTGGCGCCCAATATCGACCCCGCCGTCCGCGCACCCGCGGCCGAGCTGGCCGCGACAGCGGGCGTGTTCTCGAACGCCGGGCTGGTCGATCTCTATTCGGAGATCGAGCAAAGCGGCGATTCGGGCGACGCGCAGACCGTCGCGCGCGATCTGCGCACGGCCTATACCGACGGCGATGTCGGCAATCGGATCGGGGCGCTGCGTACCCTGTGGGACGCGGCGGAAACGCCGCGCGCACGCTATGCCCGGCTGATCCTGACCGCGCGCGCGGCGTCGTGGATCCCGGCCAGCGACAAGGTCGAGGATGCCGATCGGCTGATCGCGTCGATGCTGTCCTCCGGTTACGAGGCGGCGGCGCTCGAATGGCGGCCGGTGGTCAAGCGCGGGAGCGAGGCCTGGGCCCTGCTCGCGCTCGCCGATCCCGGCGCGTCGCAACTGGCCTCGGGCGACGTCACCGGCTTTGCCGACAGCGGATCGCGGCGCAAGGCGCAGATGCTGCTCGCCGGGCTCGCGGGTCTCGGCCGGCTGAGCGCGGGCGAGGCGCAGAGCGCCGCCGTCGCGCTCGACGTGCCGATCGGCGGGGTAAACAGCTGGACCCAGGCGATCGATGCCGCCGGCCAGCGCCGCGACGCGGCGACGGTGGCCCTGCTCGCGGGTGTGGGCATGCAGTCTGTCAGCTGGGACCATGTCGCGCCCGAGGCCTTGTTCCACATCGTCGCGGCGATGCGCGCGGCGGGGATGGTCAATTATGCGCGGATGATCGCCGTGGAGGCGGTCACGCGGTCGGCTTGACCGGGCTTGCCGACCACGCGCTGATCGAGCGCTTCCTCGAGATGATGCGGGCAGAGGCGGGCGCGGCGGCCAATACCGTCGCGGCCTATGGCACCGACCTGCGGCTGGCCTCCGGGACGCTGGAGGGCCGGCTGGGCGAGGCCGTGGCGGCCGATCTCGAGCGATTGGCGGGCGAGTGGCAGCCGCTGGCGCGCTCGACCGTGGCGCGCAAGGCGGCGGCGCTCAGGCGATTCTTCGCGTTCCTTGCCGACGAAGGGCTGCGCAAGGACGATCCCAGCGCCGCGCTGCCGCGGCCCGGGACGGCGCGGGCGCTTCCCAAGGTGTTGAGCGTCGAGGATGTCGACGCGATGTTCGCGGTGATTGCGGCGCGGCAGGCGCGGGTGCCCGCCGATCCGCTCGACCTGCGGCTCGCGGCTTTGGTCGAACTGCTCTACGGATCGGGGCTGCGCGCGACCGAACTGGTCTCGCTGCCTCGCAACGCCGTGGCGCCAGACCGGCCCTACCTGATCCTCAAGGGCAAGGGCGGGCGCGAGCGGCTGGTGCCGATCTCGGATCGCGCCCGGGCGGCGGTGGCGGCGTGGCGCGCGCATGTCGATGCCGGCCGGGCATGGCTGTTCCCCTCGGGCAAGGGGCATCTCTCGCGCGTGCGGCTCTACCAGCTGATCCGCGCGCTGGCGGCCGAGGCGGGGATCCCGCCCGATCGGGTGAGCCCGCACGTGCTGCGCCACGCCTTCGCGACGCACCTGCTCGAAGGCGGCGCGGACCTGCGCGCGCTCCAGGCGATGCTCGGCCACGCCGACATCGCCACGACCGAGATCTACACCCATGTCGACAGCCGCCGCCTGGTCGAACTGGTCAACCAGCGACACCCCTTGGGTGAGGCCTTGGCGCGGAAGTGAGCTCGGCACAGGGGGCCGCAGTTTTTTCACGCGGAGGCGCGGAGGCGCGGAGAGAAGAAGGTTAGGTCGGATCGACATTCAGGCGAGCGAGGCGTTTCAATCCTCCCCCGCCAGGGGGAGGTGGCACGCGCAGCGTGACGGAGGGGGCGGAACCACTGCGCTCAATTAGAGAGGGCA
>NZ_JAPKNM010000117.1 GCF_026460985.1 Sphingomonas sp. | reverse complement strand
GCTTACCTCCCCCTCCGACGCCTTCGGCGCCACAGTGTTGGGTCGCCCGTGCCCCCGGCACGGGCTTGGATTGCCGGGGGCAATCCAACCCAACACTCCCTGGCGGGGGAGGATTTGAATGTCGATCCGACCTAGGCCCTAGCGCATGAAGCTGCTCGACCTCCTCCATCGCTGGACGGGCGGACTGGTCGGGCTTTTGCTCGCGCTGATGGGCCTGTCGGGCGCGATCCTCGTGCATCGCGACGCCTGGGTGATGCTCCCGCATGCCGGCGACGCGCAGGTCCAGTCGACCGAAGCGATCGCCGCGGCCGCCGAACGGCTGATGGCGGACCCCTCGCACCCGCAGAGCCTCACCTTCGCCAGCGCCAATTTCGGGCTCGACCGGCTGACGACGGCGAAGGGCGGCGGCGCCTATGCCGATCAGGCCGGCAACGTCCTGCTGCGCTGGGACAGCCAGTGGGAACGCCCCGAGCTCTGGCTGTTCGACTTCCACCACCATCTCTTCGCCGGCGATACCGGCGAGACGATCATCGGCGTGGCCGCACTGATCGGGCTGTTCTTCGCGATCTCGGGCGTCATCCTCTGGTGGCGCACCCGGAAGACCTTCGCCTTCCGGCTGTGGCCGGCGCGGATGTCGCGGCCCGCGATCGTCCGGCAGCACCGCGACCTCGGCGTGGTCGTCGCCCCACTGCTCGCTTTGTCGCTGCTCACCGGCGCGATGCTCGTCTTCCGGCCGCTCACTGCGATCGTGTTCGGCCCCTCGGCGCCCGCGATCATCGACCAGGCGATGAAGCCGCCCCCGCCGCGCGTCGTCGCACTCGCCGACCGGCTCGACTGGCGCGGGATGATCGTCGCCGCGCGCGCCCTCTATCCCGATGCCGAGATCCGCAGCCTGTCGCTCCCTCGCGGCAAGACCGGGACGATCACCCTCAGGATGCGCAAGCCCGGCGAGTGGCTGCCCAACGGCCGGACCACGCTCTGGTTCGCGGCGGACAGCGGCGCGCTGATCGCGCATCGCGACGATTCGCAGCTGCCGGGCGTCGTGAAGGCGTACAACACGCTCTATCCGCTCCACGCGGCCAAGGTCGGCGGGCTCGCCTATCGGCTGGTGATGACGCTGTCGGGCCTCGCCTTGGCGATGCTCGGCACCCTCACCGTCTGGACCTTCTGGTTCCGCCGCCCCCGCCCACGGCACAAGCAGGCGACGACGGTGGGTCGATAGGGCGGCAAGCACGCCCCTCCCTGCAAGGGAGGGGTTGGGGGTGGGTGCGCGCGTCTGCGCGCCTAAAAAGACTCATTGCCGGCGGGAAGAAGTGCCGGACGAGGCATCGAGCCTCGCCCGGCACTACCCACCCCTTTATCCCCTCCCTTGCAGGGAGGGGAAAACTGATTGCCTACCCGCCAGCCCTCCCCCGGAACGGAATGTCGCGCCGCCAGTACGTAAGCGCGCGCCACACCCATTCGACCGGCCCGTAGCGGAAGTGCCGCAGCCACCAATGCGCGAGCGCCAGTTGCGCCACGATCGCGCCGAGCCCGACGAGCAGCCGGGTGCGCTGGTCCCAATCGTCGTGCAGGCCGAGCCCGAAGCCGTAGAAGACCGGCACGAACACCAGCGACTGAAGGATGTAGAGCGTCAGCGTCGTCCGCCCGACCCCGGCGAGCGGGCGGAGCAGCGCGCGCGCCGGGCTCTGGACCAAGGCGAGCAGCACCAGCGCCCAGAAGGCGGTCCCCGCCAGCTCGAACCAGCTGCCGAGCAGCGTGCCGAACAGCCGGTTGGCGGCCTCGCCATGGTTCTGCGCGACGAAGGCCGTGGCGAGGTCGTCGCGGAAGAAATAGAGCGAAAGCACCGCCGCCGCCGCGATCGGCAGGGCGATCCAGCGCGCCAGCGCATAGTCGCCCAGCCGTGCGAAGAAGCCGATCCGGCCGAGCACCATCCCCACCAGGTACAGGCCCAATATCTGGGTGAGCCGCCCCGATTCGATCATGAACCACCATTTGGGGAGCTGCCCGGTCCACAGATTGGCGCGGAGATATTCGGTGAAGCCGCCCGACAGATAGGTCGCCATCGCCGGGTCCGAATAATGGTTCGGCGGCTGGTTGGCCCAGCCGGCCCCCGCGATCGCCGCGGCGAGCTGGATCAGCAGCAGCGGGCTGAGGAAGCAGAAAACCGCCACGCCGACGAGCACGCGGTTGCTCCGCACGCGATGCGCGATCAGCAGCAGGAACCCCACCGCCGCGAGCAACTGGATGATGTCGCCGCGATAGACCATCGCGTGGAGGAAGCCGATCGCGAACAACACCGTCAGCCGCCACGCGAAGCGCGCGGTGAAGTCCACCCCGCGCCGCGCCGCGCGGTCCATCAGGATGAAGAAGCTGAAGCCGAAGCAGAGCGCGAGCAGCGAGAAGCTCTTGCCCATGAACAGCAGATAGACCGTGTCGGCGATCAGGCCCGGCCGCGGATCGGCCCAGTAGAGCTCGTAGCTCTCGATCATGTGCACCAGGAACAGCGCCATCAGCGCGAACCCCCGCACGATGTCGACCGCCTCGAGCCGCGTGTCGTTGGTGGCCGCTCTTGCCGCCGTCATGTCGTGCATCCGCTTCTCCCTTTCAGGCCACGCTAGCGGGCGGCGCGGCGAAATCAACGCGGTAGGGAACGAGGACGTTCAACTCTCTTCCTCGCTCTCCCACAGGGAGAGGAAATCAGGATGCAATGCCGCTAAGATCCCCCGATCTTTACCGGTTGTTCGTCATGCTGCCGTAGCTATCGGCCATGGTCGGGGGTCTCATGAGGATGTTGCTCGCGCTCGTCGCGGGCATGACGCTGCTCGGCGGCGTCCCGGCCGAGGCGCAGACCGGCGTCGCGGGCAAGCCGCTCCGGGTCTGCGTCCTGCGCGATTCCGGCGGCGTGGACCCCGCCGCGCTGATCCGGCATCCCGAGCGCTTCGACTGCACCACTGCCCAGCACCGGCTCGGCCCGGGCGACTATTGGGCGATCTCCGAGGACATCGGCCTTCCCTCGCGCGCGGAGGCGCCGCTCAACATGCGCGTGGCGAGCCTGTGGCAGGAAGGGCTCACGCTCCACGTCCTGTACGCCGACGGCAGCATCGCCACCCAGGCCACCGACGCCCGCGGCGTAACCCCGCTGATCCAGCTCGGCGCGATCGTCGAGCAGCCTTTGCCGCGCAGCCCGGCGAACGTCGTCCGGCTGCTGTGGCACGTCGAGGGCTCGGCCAACATGCGCGGCATCCTCCTCGGCGCGCGCCTGTCCACCGCGCCCCAGAGCGTGCAGGCCAACCTGGCAATGGCGGCGCTCTATGCGGGCTTCGCCGGGCTCTGCATCGCGCTGATCATCTACAATCTCGCGCTCTGGGGGGCGCTGCGCCACCGCTTCCAGCTCCATTACTGCCTGATGGTGGCGCTGCTGCTGGCCTATGCCTTCTCCTCCTCGGGCGCGCTCGCCTGGGCCTGGCCCGAGATCGCCAACAATTTCCGGCTGCGGGTCAACTATCTGCTGCTCGGCGCGACCGGCGCCGCGGCCCTGGTCTTCGCGCGCAGCTTCTTCGAGGAGCGCGTGTTCGCCGGCTGGCTCGGGCGCTATTCGACGGTGGTTGCCAGCCTGATGCTCGGCATCGGGCTGCTCTTCTTCCTCACCGCACCCTTCGGGGTCCACCTCGCCGACGCGGCCGTCACCTGCTCGTTCGTCGGCCTCGCCACCGTGGTCGCGCCCACCCTGTGGCGGGCATGGCGCCTCCGGAGCAACTATCTCTGGCTCTTCGCCTTCGGCTGGGGGGCGCCGATCCTCACCGCGGTGGCGCGCACCCTGGTCAACCTGCACCTGCTCCCCTGGAGCTTCTGGATCGACAATTCCACGATCCTCGCGATGATGGTCGAGGCGATCACCTCGGCGCTCGCGGTCGCCTATCGCATCAAGCTGCTGCGCGCCGAGCGCGACGAGGCGATCGAGCGCGAGGTGATGACGCGCCGCCTCGCCGATACCGACCCGCTCACCGGGCTGCTCAACCGCCGCGCCTTCCTCCACCAGGCGATCGGCCGCGAGGGCGAGCAGTTGCTGCTGATCATCGATCTCGATCACTTCAAGCGCGTCAACGACACCTTGGGCCATGACGGCGGCGACGAGGTGCTCCGCGTGTTCGCCCGGATGCTGCGCACCTCGGTGCCGCAGGGCACGCTGGTCGCGCGGATCGGCGGCGAGGAATTCGCCATCCTCACCCCCACCGAGAAGCCCGTCGAGCCCGAGGCCGTACTCGACCGGCTCCGCCAGATGCGGATGCCGTTCGACATCAAGGTTACCGCCAGCATCGGCACGTGCCGCGGCACGCTCGCCAGCGAAGTCGACTGGAAGGCGCTCTACCGGATCGCCGACGCGGCGCTGTTCGACGCCAAGTCCGCCGGGCGCGACCGCGTCCGCCACGCGATGCGCGAAGCCGCCTGATTCGCTTGCCGCCCGCCCGGCCGGGATTTATGGTCAACGGCGGAGGGAATGGCATGGGTAAGCGTAGCCGAACGATCCTGCTGGCCGGCGCGGCGGCGCTGGGCCTGCTTGCCTTGGCCTCGCCCGAACACCGCGCCGACATCCGCATCCTCACCCACCGTCCCGGCGACCTCGCACCGCAACAGGCGCAGGCGGTGATCGACCTCGGCCTCGCCTCGATCTCGGTCCTCGTCACCTGGAGCAAGAGGCTCGGCTATTGACCGTGGGCGAGGCTTGCTTACACCAATGTCAATGAGTGATCCCGAACACATCTGGCGTACCGCGTTCCGACACCCCGGCAAGTGGGACGATATCTTCCCGCCCGTATCCATGATCGAGCTGTTCGAAGCGAGCGCGGCCGAGCATCCGCAGGCGCCCCTGCTCGATTTCATGGGCCGCAAATACAGCTATGCCGAGACGCTCGACGGCGCGCGGCGCGTCGCCTGCGGGCTGAAGGCGCTCGGCTATGGCCGCGGCGACCGGATCGGGCTCTTCCTGCCCAACGTGCCCCATTATGTCGCGGCCTATTACGGCATCCTCATGCTCGGCGCGACCGTGGTCAATTTCTCGCCGCTCTATTCGGTCGAGGAATTGTCGGCGCAGGTCGCGGATTCGGGCACGAAACTGCTCTTCACCATCTCGGCCTCGGCGCTGCTGCCCACCGCGCTCAAGGTGCTCGAGGCGAGCGCGCTCGAGCGGCTGGTGGTCGGCTCGATCGCGGGCGCGCTGCCCCCGGCCAAGTCGCTCTTCTATCGCTGGTTCCGCGGCAAGGAAGTGACGCCGCGGCCGCACGATCCGCGCATCCTCGCCTTCTCGCAGCTGATCGCCAACCGGGGCGGCTGCGAGCGGGTCGACCTCGATCCCGAGAGCGACGTCGCGCTGATCCAATATACCGGCGGCACCACCGGCACGCCGAAGGGCGCGGTGCTCACCCACCAGAATCTCTCGGCCAATGCCCGCCAGGTGGCGCGGCTCGATCCCGAGATGGGCAAGCGCCAGGATACGATCCTCGGCGTGCTCCCCTTCTTCCACGTCTTCGCCAATACCTGCGTGCTCAACCGCACCGTGCTCACCGGCGGCGAGATCGTGATGCTGCCGCGCTTCAACGCCAAGCAGGCGCTCGCCGAGCTCCGCCGCACCCGTCCGCGCTCGCTGCCCGGCGTGCCGACCATGTACCAGGCGCTGCTCGACGCGCCTGGGATGAAGCCCGACGATTTCAGCTCGCTCAAATTCTGCATCTCGGGCGGCGCGCCGCTGCCGGCCCAGCTCAAGGAGGAGTGGGAGCGCGTCACCGGCGCCCGCGTGATCGAGGGCTATGGCCTGTCCGAAAGCTCGGGCGTCGTCTCGACCAATCCCTATGAAGGGCTCAACAAGCCCGGCACGATCGGCCAGCCGCTCGCCGGCACGCGCGTCCGCCTGGTCGACAAGGAGGATCCCACGCGCCCGCCGCCCCCGGGCGAGCCCGGCGAGATCGTCGTCTCGGGCCCGCAGATCATGAAGGGCTATTGGAACCGCCCCGATGCCGACGCCCAGGTCTTCGTGGACGGGCACTGGCTGCGCACCGGCGACGTCGGCACGATCGACGAGGACGGCTATATCCGCATCGTCGACCGGCTGAAGGACATGATCGCGGTGGGCGGCTTCAAGGTCTTCCCGAGCCAGATCGAGGCGGTGCTCTATCGCCACCCGGCAGTGAAGGAGGCGCTCGTGCTCGGGCTCCCCGACGCCTATCATGGCGAGCTCCCCCACGCTTATGTCGTGCTCGACGAGGAAGCGGACGAAGTCTCGGGGCCCGAGCTCTGCCTCTGGCTCAACGGCCAGCTCGGCAAGCACGAGCGCGTCTCGGAAGTCGTGATCCGCGAGAGCCTGCCCAAGACGATGATCGGCAAATTGAGCCGCAAGGACCTGTTGGCCGAAGTCACTGCCCCCTAGATCCTCCCCGGAACGGGGAGGATAGTTGCGGCCTCCTCCTCGCAAGCCTAGGCTGGCGGCCCCAGGAGGTCGCCATGCCGCTTCCCCATCTCGCCGCCCCGATACTCGCCTTGCTCGTCACCGCCGCCGCGCCCGCCGAGCAGCGCATCGAGGTCGCGCTTTCGAACTTCCGCTTCACCCCCGCGACGATCCAGCTCGTCCACGGCCAGCCCTATGTCCTGCATCTGTCGAGCCGCGGCGGCCACAGCTTCGCGGCCAGGGCCTTCTTCGCCGCCGCGACGATGCCCGCGGCGGAGCGCGCGCGGCTGAAGGGCGGCAAGATCGAGCTCGCGGGCGGCGAGAGCGCCGACATCCGCTTCGTCGCGCCCGCCCCCGGCACCTATCCGATCAAATGCACCCATTTCCTGCACGCCGGCTTCGGCATGACGGGCAAGTTCGTGGTGCGGTGATGCCAGCAAAGCCCCTCCCCTTCAGGGGAGGGGTTGGGGTGGGGCCTGTCCGCGGGGCGAGCGGTCTCGGTGAGACTTCCCCCACCCCCAGCCCCTCCCCTGAAGGGGAGGGGCTATGAGCTAATCCCCCGCCTGCACGTCCTTCCCGTACATCACCGCCTTCAGGTTCATGAACTCGTGCATCCCCCAGGGGCCGAGCTCGCGCCCATGCCCGGACAGCTTCACGCCCCCGAACGGCGCCGCCGGCGTCGAGGCGAGCAGGGAATTGACCGCGGTCATCCCCGACTGGACGTCGCGCGCGAAGCGCTCGATCTCGGCCTCGTCCTGCGTCCACACCGCCGAGCCGAGCCCGTAGGGCACGTCGTTCGCCAGCGCGATCGCCTCGTCGATGTCCCGCGCCTTGTAGACCGCCGCCACCGGCCCGAAGATCTCCTCCTTGGCGACAGGGCTCTCCGGATCGAGATCGACCAGCACGCCGGGGGTCATCCAGGCGCCCTCGCGGTCGATCTTCTCGGCGCCGAGCAGCAGGGTCGCCCCCGCCGCCGTGGCGCGCGCGACCTGGTCGAGCACCGTATCGCGCTGCTGCACGCTCGAAAGCGGCCCCATCACCGTCTCCGCATCCATCGGGTCGCCGATCTTCACCGCCTTCATGCCGGCCGAGAACTTCTCGAGGAACGCGTCGTACACCTCCGCATGGACGATCATCCTCTTGGCGCAGATGCAGCTCTGCCCGGCATTCTGCACCCGCGCGGTGACCGCCGTCTTCGCCGCCGCGTCGAGATCGGCCGAGGGCATCACGATCAGCGGGTCCGAGCCGCCGAGCTCGAGCACCACCTTCTTGAGCGCCTTGCCCGCCGCCTGCGCGACATGCGCACCCGCGCCTTCGCTGCCGGTCAGCGTCACCGCCACCACGCGCGGATCGGCGATGATGCCCGAGACCTTGTCGGACTTGATCGCGAGGTTCTGGAACAGCCCGTCGGGCGCCCCCGCCGCGCTCGCCAATTGCTGCATCAGCGCGCCGCAGCCCTGCACGCTCGACGCGTGCTTCAGCAGCGCGACATTGCCCGCCATGATCGTCGGCGCGAGGAAGCGCACCACCTGCCAATAGGGGAAGTTCCACGGCATCACCGCGAGCACCGGCCCCATCGGCAGCCAGCGCGCCACCGCGCGGCCGCCGGGCGTCGTCACTTCGGTCGGCTTCAGATAGGCCGGGCCATGCTCGGCATAGTGCCGGAAGCCCGAGATGCACTTCTCCACCTCCGCGATCCCGGCGGTGATCGTCTTGCCCATCTCGCGCACCGCCATCTCGGCGAGGTGCTGCTTGTTCGTCTCCCATTGGTCGGCGATTCGCCCGAGCAGGGCGGTGCGCTGCTCGAGCGGCGCATTGCGCCACGCCCGGAAGCAGGTCTGCGCGCGGGTGAGCGCCAGCTCGATTCCGTCCGCATCGAGCTCCTCGAAGCTCTCGCCGGCCTCGCCGGTCGCTGGATTGATGCTCGTGAACATGCGCGCCTGTCCTTTCCTGTTCCCCTCCCTGCAAGGGAGGGGTTAGGGGTGGGTGGCGCCGGGCGGGGCTCGATGCCCCGACCGGCGCGTTCGAGGAGAACGTAGGAAGGGCTCGCTACGCTCGCCACCCACCCCCTGCCCCTCCCTTGCAGGGAGGGGAGTAAAGGGAGGGGAGTAGGTTGTTGCAATCCCCGCCCGCCCTGCCGCATAGCGGGCGCATGGCAGACGAACCGCAAATCTCGGAGCTCTCGTTCGAGGCGGCCCTCAGGGAACTCGAGCGGATCGTCACCCGGCTCGAGAGCGGCGACGCCCAGCTCCAGGAGGCGATCGACCTGTACGAGCGCGGCGACCAGCTCCGCCGCCAATGCGCCGCGCGGCTCGACGCGGCGCAGGCGCGGATCGAGGCGATCCGCACCGACGCGCAGGGCCGCCCCACCGGCACCACGCCCTTCGCCGCCGGCTGACCGGGTGGCGAGCGTGGCCGATGCGTCCCTCGCGCTCCAGTCGGCGCTCCGGCAGGTTTCCACCGAGATCGATCGCCAGTTCGACTTGCTGCTCGCGATCCCCGACGATCCGCGCGAGGGGCTCTATCGCGCGATGCGCCATGCCGCGATCGGCGGCGGCAAGCGGCTCCGACCCTTGCTCGTCTTCGGCACCGCGCGGCTCTTCGGGGTCGACCGCCACGCCGTCGCGCGGGTCGCGACCGCGCTCGAATCGATCCATGTCTATTCGCTGATCCATGACGACCTGCCGGCGATGGACGATGACGACATGCGCCGCGGCAAGCCCACGGTGCACAAGGCGTTCGACGAGGCGACCGCGATCCTGGCGGGCGATTGCCTCCACGCGCTCGCTTTCGAGATCCTCGCCGCCGAGGCCACGCATCCCGACCCGTTCGTGCGCATCGAACTGGTCGGCGCGCTCGCCCACGCCTCGGGCCCGGCGGGCATGGCGGGCGGCCAGATGATGGACCTCAAGGCCGAGAAAGCGAGCTTCGACCTGTCCACCGTCACCCGGCTCCAGGCGATGAAGACCGGCGCGCTGATCTCCTGCGCGGTCGAGAGCGGCGCGATCCTCGGCCGCGTGCCGCCCGAGGGTCGCACCGGGCTGCGCGGCTATGCCCGCGACATCGGCCTCGCCTTCCAGATCGCCGACGACATTCTGGATGCCGAGGGCGACGAGACGCTCGCCGGAAAGCGGCTGCGCAAGGACGAGGCGCGCGGCAAGGAGACCTTCCTCACCCTGCTCGGCCTGGACCGCGCCCGCGAACAGGCCCGCTTGCTCGTCGACCAGGCGATCGCCCATCTCAAGCCCTATGGCATGGAGGCCGATCTGCTCCGCGATATCGCCCGCTACACGCTCGAGAGGGACCGATGAGGATTTTTACAAGGCGCGAAGAAGCAAGGGTGGTTCGCGCAGAGGCGCAGAGGACGCAGAGAACTGGACGCGCGTAGCGCATTCACCCCTTGGGGCGGTGGTTGAGGGCTGCTGGCGAAGCCGCGCGAGACACCTCTGCGTCCTCCGCGCCTCTGCGCGCAAAACTTCTTCGTGCCTTCGTGCCTTTGTGTGAAAGACCCTCTTCCCACTCCATCGCAGCAACGCACCCTCACCCCTTCGACATATCCCATGGATTGTGCTGAGAAGGCACGTGATGGCCCCGCTTCACGGGGGTGATGTTCAGGACTGAAACGCATGATCCGCACCGGCGTCTATCCCGGCACCTTCGATCCGATCACCCGCGGCCATATGGACATCATTCGCCGCGGCGCCAAGCTGGTCGACCGGCTGGTGATCGGGGTGACCACCAATCCCTCCAAGTCGCCGATGTTCTCGGTCGACGAGCGGATGGAGATGGTGAAGCGCGAGACCGCGGGGATCGAAGGCGAGATCCATGTCGTCAGCTTCGATTCGCTGCTGATGGACTTCGCCGAGCGCGAAGGCGCGAGCATGATCGTCCGCGGCCTGCGCGCGGTCGCCGACTTCGAGTATGAATATCAGATGGCGGGCATGAACCAGCAATTGAACGACCGCATCGAGACGGTCTTCCTGATGGCCGACGTATCGCTCCAGCCGATCGCGTCGCGCCTGGTCAAGGAGATCGCGCTCTATGGCGGCGCGATCCGCAAGTTCGTCAGCCCCGCGGTCGAGGCCGACGTCGCCCGCCGGGTGAGCGAGCTCGGCCGCAAGGGCAGCTGAGTCGCGGCCTTTCCGCCGCCACAGAGTTGCTCTAGACCCTCTGCCGACAAGAATTCCGAGTGGGGAAGTTGATGCGTTTCGTTGCCGTCCTGGCCGCTGGTGCCGCCCTGTTGCTTGCCCTGCCCGCCGCCGCCCAGAAGGGGCCCGCCGCCAAGCCCGAAGTCGAGACGCTGAAGGGCGTCGGCGTGGACATCAATCGCGGCGTGACCGGCGCGCTGCCCGCCGATCCCGAGAATACCTGGGTCCTCGATCTCTCCAGCGGCGGCCGTGTCGCGATCCGGCTGCGCCCCGACGTCGCGCCCAAGATGGTCGCGCAGGTCAAGACGCTCACCCGCCGCAAATTCTATGACGGCATCGTCTTCCACCGCGTGATCGACGGCCCCGAGAACATGGCGCAGGGTGGCGACCCGACCGGCACCGGCACCGGCGAGTCCGACCTTCCCGACGTGCCCGCCGAGTTCAACAACCTGCCGCACGTCCGCGGTGCCGTCTCCGCCGCGCGCACCCAGGATCCGAACAGCGCCAACAGCCAGTTCTTCATCATGTTCGGCCCGCGCCTCGGCTTCGACCAGAACTACACCGTGTTCGGCCGCGTGGTCGAAGGCATGCAATGGGTCGACAAGATCGAGCGCGGCGAGCCGCCCGCCAACCCCACGCGGATCGTCCACGCCTATATCGCCGCGGACAATCCGCCGCCCTATCAGGCCGCCCCGGTCGCCGCGCCGGCACTGCCGGAGGGCGAGACCAAGGTCACGCTGCCCCAATAAGTGAACGTCGACCTTTTCGATTTCGAGCTCCCGCCCGAGCGGATCGCGCTCCGCCCGGCGGCGCCGCGCGATACCGCGCGATTGCTCGTGCTCGACGGCGCGGAGACGCGTGACGCGAGCGTAGCCGACCTGCCGCAGTTCCTGCGCCCGGGCGACCTGCTCGTGTTCAACGACACCCGCGTCATCCCCGCCCAGCTCGAGGGGCTGCGGGGAGAGGCGCGCATCGGCGCGACGCTCCACAAGCGCGAGGGGCCGCGCCGCTGGCGCGCCTTCATCCGCAACGCAAAGCGGCTGCGCGAGGGCGACAGCGTCGATTTCGGCCAGGGCGTGACCGCGCGCGCCTCGGACCGCGCCGAGGACGGCAGCTTCGCGCTCGATTTCGCCGGCGACGAGCCGGTGGAATTGCTCCTCGAACGCTGCGGCCGGATGCCGCTGCCGCCCTATATCGCCTCGAAGCGCCCCACCGACGCGCGCGACGCCCAGGATTACCAGACGATGTTCGCGAGCGAGCCGGGCGCCGTGGCCGCCCCTACCGCCGCGCTTCATTTCACGCCCGGGCTGCTCGCCGCGCTGGACGCCGCCGGCATCGGCCATGCCACGCTGACGCTCCATGTCGGCGCGGGGACCTTCCTGCCGGTCAAGGCCGAGGACACGGCCGAGCACCGGATGCACGCCGAATGGGGCCGGATCGACCAGCCCACCGCCGACCGGCTCAACGCGGTCCGCGCCGCGGGCGGGCGCGTGATCGCGGTCGGCACCACCAGCCTGCGCCTGATCGAGAGCGCGGCCGACGCGGACGGCACCATCCGTCCTTTCGAAGGCGACACCGCGATCTTCATCACTCCCGGCTATCGCTTCAAGGGCGTCGACGGGCTGGTCACCAATTTCCATCTGCCGCGCTCGACCCTGTTCATGCTGGTCTCGGCATTGATGGGGCTGGAGCGGATGCAGGCGGCCTATGCCCATGCCATTGCCACGAACTACCGTTTCTATAGCTATGGCGACGCCAGCCTGTTGCTGCCGTGACGAAAGGACGATGATGCGCCTGTTCCCGCTGCTGCTCGCCGCATGCGTCGCCGGCCCCGCATTCGCCCAGCAGGTCCAAGTCGCGCCGGTGTTCCCCGGCCCGCAGCAGCCCGCCGCGACGGTGATGGTCGAGCCGGTGGGGATGATGATCGCCGCGTTCGACCGCGACGGCGACGCCAGGGTCAGCCGCGCCGAGTTCGAGGCGGGGCTGCGGCAGAGCTTCGACAGCATCGACACGCGCAAGACCGGCGCGCTCGGCTATATCGCCTTTTCCGACTGGTCCGAACGCTGGCTCGGCGACCGCAACACGCTGCCCAGCCCCTTCGAGACCGATCGCGACGGCGACAACCGCATCACCTGGGACGAGCTCGACGCGCGTTTCGCCCTGCTCTTCGCGCGATTCGATGCCGACAAGGACGGCACGATCACGCGCAAGGAGCTGCTGACGCTGCGCCCGCAGATGTTCGACCGCGACCGGCGCGGACGGCCCATGGAGGCCGCCCCCAAGCCCCGTCGCAATTGAGGTCCGGGGCCCCTAGCATCTCATGCGCATGCGCGGCTAAACCGCATCAAATGGCGGGACATCACGACCACGACCACCATTCGCATGGCCCGGCCGATTTCGGCCGCGCCTTCGCCATCGGCACGATCCTCAACCTCGGCTTCGTCCTGGTCGAGGGGACTGCGGGGTTCCTGACGGATTCGGTCGCCCTGCTCGCCGATGCCGGGCACAATCTCTCCGACGTGCTCGGGCTGCTCGTCGCCTGGGGCGGTGCCGAGCTCGCCAAGCGCCCAGTGTCGAAGCGCTTCACCTACGGCCTTCGCGGCAGCTCGATCCTCGCCGCGCTCACCAATTCGGTGCTGCTCCTCGTCGCGGTCGGCGCGATCGGCTGGGAGGCGATCCAGCGCTTCGCCGATCCGCCCGCGATCCATGGCGGCACGGTGATGATCGTCGCGGCGGCCGGCATCGTCGTGAACCTCTCGACCGCCCTGCTGTTCGCGCGCGGGCGCAAGGGCGACATCAACATCCGCGGCGCCTATCTCCACATGGCGGCCGACGCCGCGGTCTCCGCGGGCGTGGTGATCGGCGGCGGGCTGATCCTGCTGACCGGCGCGGGATGGATCGATCCGGCGATCAGCCTGGCCATCGTCGTGGTGATCCTGTGGAGCGCCTGGGGGCTGGCGCGCGAATCGCTCACCATGGTGCTCCAGGCGGTGCCCGAGGGGATCGATGCCGATGCGGTCGAGCGGGCGCTCGCCGAGCTGCCCGGCGTGGCGCGCGTCCACGATCTCCACATCTGGCCGATGAGCACCACCGAGGCCGCGCTCACCGCGCATCTCGTCATGCCCGGCGGCCATCCCGGCGATGCGTTCCTGATGGACCTGCAGCATCGTTTGGCGCACGATTTCCGCATCGATCACACCACGGTCCAGATCGAGCTGGGCGAAGGAGCCGAGTGCCGGATGCACGGACGCGCACATGGCTGACGCTTTGCCCGCGGGGCGCGAGGGCGGCGTGCCGATCCGGCTGGTGATCTTCGATTTCGACGGCACGCTGTCGGACAGCGGCGACTGGTTCCTGTCGGTGGTCGACGAGCTCGCCCGGAAATTCCGCTTCCGCACGGTCCAGCCCGACGAAGTCGAGATGCTGCGCCACCGCAGCTCGCGCGAAGTGATCAACTTCCTTGGCATCTCGCGCTGGAAGATGCCGCTGATCGCACGCCACCTGCGCAAGCTGGTCGGTCGCAACGCGCACCAGATCGAGCTCTTCCCCGGCACCCCCGATCTGCTCGAGCGGCTGGCGGACACCGGCGTGAAGATCGCGCTGGTGACCTCGAACTCCGAAGCCAATGCGCGCAAGATCCTGGGCGAGCAGCACGCCGCGCGGATCGATTTCTACGCCTGCGGATCGTCGCTGTTCGGCAAGGCGCCCAAGTTCCGCCGCGTCCTCAAGAAGATGGGGATCGCCGCCACCGCGGCGCTGGCGATCGGCGACGAGACGCGCGACATCGACGCCGCCCGCGAGGTGGGCATGCGCGCCGGCGCGGTGCTGTGGGGCTATGCCAGCGAGGCGGTGCTCACCGCGCACGCGCCCGACACCCTGTTCCGCGAACCGCAGGACATACTCGATTATGTCGCGGCGCATCGGGGGTAACGTTAGCCCCTCCTAAGCCAATAACCTGGCCCCTCCTTCGTCATCCCCGCGAAAGCGGGGACCCATCTCCGACTCCATCCACGAACGCACCGGCGCAATTTGCTGCTCGCTTGGGAGATGGATCCCCGCTTTCGCGGGGATGACGATAATAGTCGTGGTGTCACAGCCGCGCCTCAATCGAGATGCACCGCAAGCCACACGGTCGGGCGATCCCTCGCGGTCCAGGTCACCCAATGCTTCTGCCCCCGCGCGATCCAGACATGGTCGCCCGCGCGCAGCTCGACTTCGCGTGAATCCTCGATCCTGAGCCCCGCCGCGCCTTCGAGGAGCAGCACCCATTCGTCCTGCGCCTGCACCATCGGTTCGTCCGCGGGCGTCGCCTGCCCGCGCGACACGATCCGCTCGATGCGGATGCCGGGACGCGCGAGCAGTTCGGTGAAGGCCTCGGCGCGCTTCGCCGCGGGCAATCCGGCGAGCAGGTTCGCGACCTTCACCTTGAAGCGCGACTTGGGCTTCGCCTTTGCTTCTGGCTTCGGCCGCGCCGCCGTCTCGCGCAGCTTGTCGGTCGTCTTGTCGGGCATGATCGCTCCTCAAAATCCTCCCCCGCCAGGGGGAGGTGGCGCCGAAGGCGACGGAGGGGGAGGACAGCGACTCACTATCGATGTGCTTCCGCCCCCTCCGACGCGCTGCGCGCGCCACCTCCCCCTGGCGGGGGAGGATTTTGTTGCCTATTCGCCTTCGACCAGCAAAGGGCAACGTCCATGCCCCGTTTCCAGTTCACCATCCACGCCACCGACGGCAAGGCGCGGCTCGGCACGATCGCGATGCAGCGCGGCGAGATCCGCACGCCTGCCTTCATGCCGGTCGGCACCGCCGCCACCGTAAAGGCGGTCAAGCCGCAGGACGTGCGCGCATCGGGCGCCGACATCCTGCTCGGCAACACCTATCACCTGATGCTCCGCCCCAGCGCCGAGCGCGTCGCGCGGCTGGGCGGGCTGCACAAATTCATGGGCTGGGACCGGCCGATCCTCACCGATTCGGGCGGCTACCAGGTGATGAGCCTGTCCGAATTGACCAAGCGCAGCGAGGAAGGCATCGTCTTCAAGTCGCATCTCGACGGCTCGCGCCATATGCTCAGCCCCGAGCGCTCGATGGAGATCCAGCGGCTGCTGGGCTCGAACATCGTCATGGCGTTCGACGAGCTCGTCCCCACCACTTCGACCCGCGAGGTCCAGGCCGCGGCGATGGAGCGCTCGATGCGCTGGGCGAAGCGCAGCCGCGACGGCTTCGATGCCGGCGGCGCGCATGCCGAGGGCAATGCGATCTTCGGCATCCAGCAGGGCGCGCTCGACGAGGGGCTGCGCAAGGCATCGGCCGACGCGCTCAAGCATATCGGCTTCCATGGCTATGCAATCGGCGGCCTCGCGGTCGGCGAGGGGCAGGAGGCGATGTTCGGGGTGCTCGATTACGCCCCGGGCCAACTCGACGCCGCCAAGCCGCGCTACCTGATGGGGGTGGGCAAACCCGACGACGTGGTCGGCGCGGTCGAGCGCGGGATCGACATGTTCGATTGCGTTCTCCCCACCCGCTCGGGCCGCACCGGCCAGGCCTTCACCCGCGCCGGGCCGATCAACATCCGCAACGCGAAGTTCGCCGAGGACCAGGGCCCGCTCGACCCGAGCTGCGCCTGCCCGACCTGCGCGGGCTGGAGCCGCGCCTATGTCCACCATCTCGTCCGCGCGGGCGAGATCCTGGGCGCGATGCTGATGACCGAGCATAATCTCTGGTTCTACCAGCAATTGATGGCCGACCTCCGCGCGGCGATCGACGAAGGCCGCCTGACGAGCTTCGCCAACGCCTTCCGCGCCGCCTATCGCGGCGAGCCCCTAACTTAACCATCTTGTGTTCCGCCCCGGGACGGCAGGGAATCCGGGGGGGCGGCGTTTACGATTAGCCGATATAGGGAGCGCCTTCCGAGCCCCTGGGGCTCGCATGGGGCAGGCGATTTGTTCTGGCGGCGGTTCACTCGAGTGCAGGCGCGCGGGATGGCGGCGGCGGCGATCGTCTCGCTGATCGGCGCCGGATTCTCGGCCCAGGCCTTCGGACCGGAAGCGGCGACGCCCGCCGCCAAGGCCACCGCCACGGGATATGAGGCCGACGACCATTTCCCCGGCGCGGCCTATTACACCGCGGTCTCCGACGAGGCCGCCGCGGCACACGGCACCACCGGCACGACCGCGCTGCCCGACCTGCCCGTGCCCGAAAATGCGGTGATCGATTCGTCGATCCAGCCCGCCGCACCCTTCCGCGTCGCCGGGAGCGCCGTGGATCACGCCCGCGCGCTCCAGTGCCTGACCACCGCGATCTATTACGAAGCGGCGAGCGAGCCCGGCGACGGCCAGCGCGCGGTCGCGCAGGTGGTGCTCAACCGCGTGCGCCACCCCGCTTTCCCCGCCACCGTCTGCGGCGTGGTCTTCCAGGGCTCGGAAAAGCGCGGCTGCCAGTTCAGCTTCGCCTGCGACGGCGCGATGGCGCGGATCCCGTCGCGCAGCGCCTGGGAGCGCGCCGCGCGCGTCGCCGAGGCGGCGCTGGCCGGCAGCGTGTTCGCGCCGGTCGGCATGGCTACGCATTACCACACCTATGCCGTCACGCCTTCGTGGAACCGCGGCCTCGTGATGACCGGCGTCTACGGCGCGCATTTCTTCCACCGCTGGAAGGGCTGGTGGGGCATGGCGGCCGCCTTCCGCCAGGTCTATCAGGGCGGCGAGCCGCTCCCCGCGCCGCATGCCGCCGTCGCGACCACGGTCGCCGCGACGGTGTCCCCGCCGGCGCCCGTGCCGCAACCCGTAGCCGCTGCCGCGCCCGCCACGGCGATCCAGCCCGCTTATGCCGAGAGCGGCACGCCCACCGCGGCCTGGTCCGACGATTCGCAGATACTCGACAAGTGGAAGGACAGCGGAAAGCCGCTGCGCTGAGATCGCTCGCCATTTGAGGGACTGGGCGGGTCGACATTTTGGCCATGGAGCGCCCCTCCCTTGCAGGGAGGGGAAATGAGGTGCCAATACGCCTCGCTGTCCCGGATTGAGGCGCCTCCCGCGCCAAACCCGATTGCGCGCGTCCCGGAACGGCTCTTAGTTGGACGCATGAGCACCGTCCGCCCCGAGGACCTCGGCGAGATCGTCGAAACGCTGATCGAGGCGCAGGCGCTGCTCGCCTCGTCGATCTATGTCGACCTCGTCAATCTCGGCCTGCTCGACGCGGACGCGGCGGCACGGCGCCTCCACGCGCTCGGCGACATCGCCGCCAGCCCGCTCCATCGCCATCCGCAGGTCGCGACCGCCCTGGGCGACCGCATCCGCGACTATGCCGCAGGCTTCGACCGCGCGCATCGCGGCGGCCATCCGGTCCAATTGCGCCTCGTCAACGGCGGGAAGGCCTGATCCGCGTCAGGCGCGGTGGCGGCTCGCCTCGGCGCCGGCATCCTCGCCGCCCTTCGTCCGGCTCCGGCACAGTTCGGGCTTGAGCGCCCAGCCCTGGCCGCGGATCGACTGGATATAGTCGCGGCCGCCGCTGGCGAGCTTGAGCTTCTGGCGCAGATTGGAGACGAACACGTCGATCGTGCCGATCGTCGCCTGCTCGATCCCCGCATAGAGCGCCCGGTGGATATGCCCGCGCGAGACCGGCTGCGGCATCGCCTGCCACAGCAGGTCGAGCACATGCTTCTCCGACTCGGTCAGCCCGACCTGGCGGCGCCCGACGCGATACTGATTGTCCTCCTCGCGATAGACGAGCGAGTTGAGATAGTCGTTTCGCGCGTCGCGCGGCTTCGCGCCCTGCTCGAGCGCGGAGAGGACGAGGCCGACCAGCTCCTCGCGGTGCGAATCGAGCACGGCCTGGAGCGCGGGTCCCGTTTCCGCCCCGGGCACCTCCTGCGCCAGTTCGGACGCGCGCCGGACGAGATCGAGGGCATCATCCACCGAGCGCCGGCTTTCGAGCAGGCGCGTCTCGGCGTCGCGCAGGAGCTTGGTCACGGATTCATTCTCGATGGGCACGGATACGCAATCCCGAGTTAGGCTGTTTTCCACGACTCAACCGAGACAGCGTGCGTCCGAAGCGGGGCCTGCACCATTGGGGCCAACCCTGATGCAACTTGATTCAGGATGCATGCTGGTGACGCAAAGATAAATTCACTATTCCGTGTTTAAGTCGCGCGATCACGTTCGAACATCATCGAACGTTACGCAAGCGTATAAATAATTAACAAACTGCATTAGTTATAATTAATTCTTTAATAACTATAGCATGCAGCACCTCTCATTTGTCGTTGCTTTGAAACAGCAATATCCCGTCAGCCAGGCGCACAAGCAGCCGCAGGCAATAGGGAATAGGCGCGGCTCCTATCGGCGTCCGTCGCCACGGAAACCGCGATTTCGCCCGGCCGACGCACCGATGCGGTCGGTACCAATCCCGAGGCCGCCCCGCCTTGCCCCGCCGCTTGTCGAGGCGTAGCGCTCGGCCATGACCGACTCCGCCGCCGCGCTCGCTTATGTCGAGACCCATCTCGACCAGAGCCTAGACCGCCTGTTCGCGCTGATGCGCGTGCCCTCGATCTCGACCGATCCGGCCTATGCCGCCGAGTGCCGGGCCGCCGCGCAGCAGCTCGCCGACGAACTCGCCGCGCTCGGCTTCGACGCGCGCGTCGCGCCGACGCTCGGCCACCCGATGGTCGTCGCGCACCATGACGGCCCAGAGGACGAAGACGCGCCGCACGTGCTGTTCTACGGCCATTACGACGTCCAGCCGGTCGATCCGCTCGAACTCTGGAAGCGCGACCCGTTCGATCCCGTGCTCGAGACGCGCGCCGACGGCACCAAGGCGATCGTCGGCCGCGGCGCATCGGACGACAAGGGCCAGCTGCGCACCTTCATCGAGGCCTGCCGCGCCTGGAAGGAGACCGCCGGCAAGCTGCCCGTCCGCGTCACCATATTGTTCGAGGGCGAGGAGGAATCGGGATCCGAGAGCCTCGAGCCGTTCCTCCACGCCAATGCCGAGGAGCTCAAGGCGGACTTCGCGCTGATCTGCGACACGTCGATGTGGGACACCGCGACGCCGGGGCTCACCATCGGGCTGCGCGGCATGGCAGGCGGGCAGGTCACCGTGCGCGGCCCCGCGCGCGACTTGCATTCGGGCCTCTATGGCGGTCCCGCGCGCAATCCGATCCAGGTGCTCGCGAACATCCTCGCCGACCTCAAGGACGCCGACGGCCGCGTCACGCTTGCCGGCTTCTACGACGGCGTGCGCCCGATCAGCCCGGACGTCCGCGAGAGCTGGGACGCGCTCGGCTTCGACGCCGAGGCGTTCCTGAGCGATGTCGGCCTCAGCCTCCCCGCGGGCGAGAAGAGCGTCGGCGTGCTCGAGCAGAGCTGGGCGCGCCCGACCGCCGAGATCAACGGCATCTGGGGCGGCTATATCGGCGAAGGTTTCAAGACCGTCATCCCGGCCGAGGCCCATGCCAAGGTGAGCTTCCGCCTGGTCGGCGAGCAGGATCCTGACCAAATCTGGTCGGCGTTCGAGGAGCATGTCCGCACCCGCCTGCCCGGGGATTGCTCGGCCGAATTCAACGTGCGCGGCGGATCGCGCGCGATCAGCCTGTCGAGCGACAGCCCGCCGCTCGCCGCCACCCGCGCCGCGCTCGACGCCGAATGGGGCAAGTCCGCGCTCCTCGCCAGCGGCGGCTCGATCCCCGTGGTCAATTCGATCCGATCGATCCTGGGCATGGACAGCGTGATGGTCGGCTTCGCGCTCAACGACGACAACATCCACTCGCCCAACGAGAAATACGACCTCAACAGCTTCCACAAGGGCATCCGCTCCTGGGTGCGCATCCTCGACCGGCTGGGCGCGATGGCACTCGCCGACGCGCCGGAGGCTGCGACGGCCTGAGGGGACAAACTCCAGTCGCGCGGAGGCCATTCAATCCTCCCCCGCCAGGGGGAGGTGGCATGCGAAGCATGACGGAGGGGGCGGAATCACTGCGCTCGGTTGGAGAGGTCATCGCTACCTCCCCCTCCGACGCCTTCGGCGCCACCTCCCCCTGGCGGGGGAGGATTTTGAGTGTCGATCCAACTCCGCCGGGGTGACAGTTCAGGTTGACAGCGCCGCCCCACCGGCGGGATAGGCGGAACATGGTTCCCCTTTCGTTCGGCGGTCACGCGTTCCAGGCGCTCGTCGAAGGCGCGCTCTACTGGCCCGCCCGGTCGGCGCTGCTCGTCGCCGACCTGCACTTCGAGAAAGGCAGCTGGTTCGCCAGCAAGGGGCAGATGCTGCCGCCCTACGATTCGCTGGCGACGCTCGCCGCGCTCGCGGCCCTGGTCGACCGCACGAACGCGCGCGAACTCTGGTGCCTCGGCGACAGCTTCCACGATTCGGCCGGCTGCGAGCGCCTGCCCGACGACGCGCGCGCGCTGCTGACGGCGCTGACCGGCCGGGTCGATTGGCACTGGATCACCGGCAACCATGATTCGCTGCTGGTCGATCATTGCGGCGGGAGCATCGTCGAGGAGGCCGAGATCGACGGCCTGGTCCTGCGCCACGAGGCCGAGCCGGGCGATCCGCGACCCGAGCTCTCCGGGCATTTCCATCCCAAGCTCCGGATCAGCATGCGCGGGCGGCAAGTGTCGCGCCGCTGCTTCGTCGCCACGGCGCGCAAGCTGATCCTGCCCGCCTTCGGATCGCTCACCGGCGGGCTCGACGCGCACCATCCCGAGATCGTCCGCGCCGTCGGCCGCGGCGCGCAGGCTCTGGTGCCGCTCGACGACCGCCTGCTCCGCTTCCCGCTCGCGGCCTAGGTTGAGAACCTAACGCCGGATCGTCCCCGAGCAGGTCATCGGCCCGGGGCCGCGCAGCGTGCATTCGGGCTTGCCGGCGATGCTGATCCCGCCGCTGCCCAGGGCGGTCGCCTGCGCGGTGTAGCGGGCCTGGATGCGGATGTCGCCGCTGCTCTCGGAGGTCAGGTTCGCGTCGCCCGCGATCAGCGCGCCGGCATCGACCGATCCCGCGCCGTAGTTGCGTATCCTGGCGCGCGCCGCGGTGCCCGCGAGCGTGATCGCGCCGGTGCCGGTGAGGCTCACGACCAGGTCGTCGGCCTTGATGCCGCCCACGTCCAGGCTTCCCCCGCCGGTCAGCATGAGCTCGACCCTGCCGCTGCGCATCTCCGCCGCCCGCACCCGCGCGCCGCCGGTGAGTGCTACTCCGCGCAATGCGGGCACCGACACGCGCAGCTTCGGCAGCGTCGTCCCCTTGCGCCCCGCCCAGGCGAGCGGACCCGCGCTCACCACCAGAGTGTCGCCAGTGGTGCGCACGGTGACCTGATCGAGCGCCACGCGGTCGCCGGTCGCCACGGCCCGGGGCGGGCCGGTGACGACCTCGACTTCGAACGGCCCTTCGACGCGGAGCCGCTCGAAGCTGCCGACCATGAAGCCGCGCTCCTGCGCGGGCGCCGCGGCGGTTAGCAGCAGGAGCGGGGCGAGGAGCAGCGATCGCATCGCGCGACACTCGCCCGCCGCGCCCGCCCAGACAAGCCCTAGATGCAGCGCGCCTCGCCCGAGCCCACCGAGCTGACCGTGCATTTGGCGCCGCCGCCCAACTCGACGTCTCCCGATCCCACGATCGAGACCGAGGCCGGCCCCTTGACCGTCCCGCGGACATTGCCCGAGCCGGCGATCGACACGTCGGCGCTCGTCGCGGTCAGGCGTACCGCGTCGATATCGCCCGAGCCCGCGACCGAGGCGGAAAGCTTCGCGGCGTTGCCGGCGACGTTGAGGTCGCCCGAGCCGGCGATCGAGAGGTCGGCGGCATTGGCGCGCAGCTCGGCGATGTTGAGGTTGCCCGAACCGGCCACCGCGCCGGCGAAATCGCCCTCGGCGCGGTCGACGCCCAGGTCGCCCGAGCCGGAGACCGAGGCGGCGGTGAGCCTGGGCATCACGACATGGATGCGCGCGCCGTGATCGCTGTTGAACCAGCGGTCCTTCGAATCCTTGCGCCCGACGCGCAGCGCGCCGTCGACGACGCGGATGTCGAGCTGGTCGAGCACCTTGGAGTCGCCCTCGGCGGTCACCGAGAAGTTCTGGCCGGTCTTGACGTCGACATCGTCCGGGCCGCGGAGCTCGACGCCGGTGAAGCCGCTCGCCGCGAAGCTGCGCGTGGCGCCGGTCCCGCTGGCCTGCGCCGCCTGGCCCTGCTTCTCCCAGTTCGACTGGCACGCGGCCAGCGGCAACAATGCGACGATCAGCAACATACGCATTTCCTTCTCCCGAACTTGTGTGTTGCTTGCGCAATACACCATGTCCCGGCAAAGGAAAAGGGGCGGCCGTTGCCGGTCCGCCCCTTGCCGAAAGTCACCGATCTGAGCCCCTCAGGCCGGGACCTTGTCCTTGTTCCAGACCGCTGCGGCCTTGCGCAGGATCTCGAGGATCTTCTCGAGCGCGGTCGGCTCGTCGACCTCCTCCATCGCGGCGAGCTCACGCGCGAGGCGCGAGGCGGCGGCTTCGAAGATCTGGCGCTCCGAATAGCTCTGCTCGGGCTGGTCGTCGGCGCGGAACAGGTCGCGGACCACTTCGGCGATCGACACGAGGTCGCCCGAATTGATCTTCGCTTCATATTCCTGCGCGCGGCGCGACCACATGGTGCGCTTGACCTTGGGCTTGCCCTTGAGCGTCTCGAGCGCTTCCTTGAGCGTCTTGTCGCTCGACAGCTTGCGCATGCCGACGCTCTCGGCCTTGTTGGTGGGCACGCGCAGCGTCATCTTCTCTTTTTCGAAGCGCAGCACGTAGAGCTCGAGCTGCATTCCCGCAATTTCGGATTTCTGCAGCTCGATAACACGGCCCACGCCGTGCTTGGGGTAAACGACATAATCGCCGACATCGAAGGACAGCGCCTTGGCAGCCATGTGCTAGAGACCTTTCCGTGAATAACCGGTCCCGAACGATTGCGGCGTCGGCCCTGGCGCGCGCGGCGCCCGGCAGGCGGTTCGGGACAACAACGTATGCTTCTCCGGGCGGAAGGGCGATTCATCGCCCCCGTCGCGGTCTATTTAACACGCTTGCAACAAAATTACCAGCCGCACGTCATCGCTGCAGCGCATTTATGTGCACTGCGGCGAAGATTCTTGTGGGCAATGCGCGCCGCCGGCGCGCCGGGATCAGCTTCCCGTACCGGGAGCCGCCGAGAAATACTTCTCGAACTTGCCTTCCTCGCCCTTTAGCGCGTCGGCATCGGCGGGGACATCACCCTTCTGGGTGATGTTGGGCCACTCCTCCGAATAGGTCCGGTTGAGCTCGAGCCACTTTTCCAGCCCGTTCTCGGTGTCGGGCAGGATCGCCTCGGCCGGGCATTCGGGCTCGCAGACGCCGCAGTCGATGCATTCGCTGGGATTGATGACGAGCATGTTCTCGCCCTCGTAGAAGCAGTCGACCGGACACACCTCGACACAGTCCATGTACTTGCACCGGATGCAGGCGTCGGTGACGACATAGGTCATGGCAGGTCGGCTCCCCTGAGCGGCAAAGGTCTGGACTCGGGCCCCTGCTATGCCTCGGACTCTGCGGCGTCAACGTTTCTGGGGGCTATGATTTCGAGGCTGGTATATAGCTGCGCTGCCTCCGCGGGAGGGCCGCGGCGCTTGGGCAGCGCCTCGACGCGCAGCGCGCGGACCTTGCCGTAGAGCGGGAAGACGATGATCGCGCCGACGCGCACCGCCGCCGCCGAGCGCTCGATCCGCCGCCCGTCGAGGCGCAAGGTGCCCTTCTCGGCGATCGCCTGCGCGGCGCTGCGCGTCTTCGCCAGCCGCGCGAACCACAGGAAGCGATCGAGCCGGATGCTGTCGCCGTCAGCCACCGCGCAGCCCCGCGAGCACGGCGAAGGCATTGTCGGTCGGCGCGGCCTTGGGCTTGGCGACCGGCACGAGGCCCTGCCAGATCCAGCGCTGCGGTTCGCCGTCGCGCGCCCTGGCGGTCTTGAAGCCGAGCTGCGCCATCAGCCGCGCGATCGTCTCGGGCTTGAGGCCGATCGACGTCGCCAGCGCGGGATCGGGCGCGAACGGTTTCCGCCCCTGCCGCGCATCATGCGCCGCCCGGGCGATCCGCTCGACCAGGTCGACGCGCACCGCCTGCGCGCCCAACGGGCGAAAGCCGTGCACGAGATCGGCGCCCGGCGCGTTTCGCGCCAGCACCGTCGATCCCTCTGGCGGCGCGTTCGCCAGCCCCATCAGCTCGCGCCGCCAGCGCGCGGCGCCGGGCTTGAGCAGGGCCGGCGCGAACAGGTCGAGCGTGCCGATCGTCACCCCGATCGTCCGCAGCCGCTTGCGGGCGTCGCCGTCGAGCGCCTCGACCAGAGCGGCGGCGGCGCGGCGCGGAAGCAGCCCGCCGGCATCGAGCAGCGCGTTCGCCAGCGCGCGCAGTGGCCCGCCCGCCGCGGGATCGCGACTCGCCGCGTCGAGCTTCGCCAACGTAGGGAGATGGAGGGCGACCTGCCCGGCGAACCACGCCTCCAGCCGCGCCTGCACGGCATTGCGCGCCTGCGGATCGAGTACGTCTAGCGCGCGATCGAGCACGATCCGGGGGCGAACGAGATTTGGACCGGGCTGGAACGTCGCCACCGGAACACCACGCCAAACCACTCCCGTTCGCCCTGAGCTTGTCGAAGGGCAGTTCTTCTTCTCTCCTGAGCTCAAGGACGGCGCTTCGACAACCCCGGATCCAGTCCGGGGGCGAACGGGGGTGTAGTGCAGTTCCTCGTCGCTAGCTTCCACCAGCGCCACGCCGCGCTTCCTGAACTCCCCTGCCAGCCTCTTCTCCGCCGCCGCGAGCAGCATGCGCTTGTCCGCGGCGCGCGCGTCGGGCTGGACGGTGAAGCGGAACCCCTCGAGCCGCCCGAGCGGATGCTCCTCGACGCTCACTTCGCCCTCGGGCCCGATCGTCACCGGCAGGTTCGACGCGTCCGCGCCGATCTGGCGCAGCAGCACCGTGGTGCGCTTGTCGACGAAACGCTGGGTCAGGCTGGCGTGGAGCGCGTCGGACAGTTTCTCCTCGATCGCGCGGGTGCGCTCGGCCCAGTGGATCGGGTCTTCCAGCCAGTCGGCGCGGTGCGCGATATAGGCCCAGCTGCGCGCCGCCGCGATCCGCCCGGCGAGCGTCTCGACGTCGCCGCCCATATTGTCGAGCCGCGCGATCTCGTCGGCGAACCATTGGTGCGGGACATGGCCGTTGCTCTCGGAGAGATGCCCGAACAGCCGCCCGACGAAGCGCGCATGCGGATCGACGCCGAGCTTGCGGAAGTCGGGAAGCCCGCACGCCGCCCAGAGCCGCGCGACCATCCTGGGCGAGCGCACCCGCGCACGCACCCAATCCTCCTCGGCCAGCCGCTTGAGCACCGCGAGGTCGGTCGCCTCGGGCGCGGCGCGCAGCACTTCGGCCGTGGGCTTGGCCTCGAGGCTGGCGATCAGCGCCTCGATGCTGGTCAGATCGGGCTCGCCCTCGCGCCAATAGAGCCGTTCGAGCCGCGGCACCTGATGCGCTTCGAGCGCCAGCACTTCCTCGGGCGTGAAGGCGTTGGGGCCCTCCTCATGGAGCGCACCGAAGGTCCCGTCGCGCTGGTGCCGCCCCGCGCGCCCGGCGATCTGCGCCATCTCGGCAACGGTCAGGCGGCGCTGGCGGCGGCCGTCGAACTTGGCGAGGCTGGCGAAGGCGACATGGTTGACGTCCATGTTCAATCCCATGCCGATCGCGTCGGTGGCGACGAGATAGTCGACCTCACCGGCCTGGAACATCGCGACCTGGGCGTTGCGCGTGCGCGGGGAGAGCGCACCCATCACCACCGCCGCGCCGCCGCGCAGCCGCCGCAGCGCCTCGGCCACCGCATAGACTTCCTCGGCCGAGAAGGCGACGATCGCCGAGCGGCGGGGCAGGCGCGAGAGCTTCTTCGCGCCGGCATAGCTCAAGGTCGAGAAGCGCGGCCGGCCGATGATCTCGGCTTCGGGGACCAGGGCCTTGAGCATGGGTTTGAGCGAGTCCGAGCCGAGGATCATCGTCTCCTCGCGCCCCCGCGCGCGCAGCAGCCGATCGGTGAAGACATGGCCCCGCTCGGGATCGGCGCCCAATTGCGCCTCGTCGAGCCCGACGAACGCCACTTCCCTCTCCACCGGCATGCTCTCGGCGGTGCACAGCAGCCAGCGGGCCTTGGGCGGCAGGATCTTCTCCTCGCCGGTGATCAGCCCGACCGATTCCACGCCCTTGAGCTTCACCACCCGGTCGTAGATCTCGCGCGCGAGCAGCCGCAGCGGGAAGCCGATCATGCCGCTGGCATGGCCGCACATCCGTTCGACGGCGAGATGGGTCTTGCCGGTATTGGTGGGGCCGAGCACCGCGGTGACCGGCGAACGTGCGAACTGACTCATGATCGTTCACCAACATCGTTCCGAGTCAGCCCTTAAGCAACACCCCCTGATTGCGAACCTTCCTTAACTATGTTGATTTATTGGGACATTCAAACATGGGCATCCCTTTGTCCCGCCGCCCGCACGGGTCGCCGCAGGACTGGGAACGGAATGGGCTGCTTAATTTGACTTTAAATGCTCTCTTCCACACTGATCCAGTGTTCGCCGGGGGTGGCGACATTTTCGACGACGGGTTCTTCGGGGGGCATCGCGCCTTGTTCCTGCGTAACGATCATGGTCTGGAGCTCGGCGGCGGCGCGGCCGGTGCGCCTGCGCTCGCGGCCGTGCCCGGCACCGCGCTCAGCACCAAGCTCAAGCGCCGCGTCTTCGCCAATCTCGACCTCGCCCCCGATCTCGGCGCGCGGATCGGCTCGCTCACCTGGTATCGCGGCGCCGCCACCTGCCTGGGGCTGTGCGCGCTCACCTTCCTGATGGCGCCCGGCTTCGAGACCCCGATCTACGGCACCGTCGCACCCGCCTTCACCGGCGCCGAGCTCGACGCCGCGCGCGCTCAGGCGATCGCGCCGCTCGGCAAGGGCGGCACCACCGGCTACCGCGTCGCCGCGACCCGGTTGGTCTCGCCGCTCACCGACACGCCCGAGCGCCCGATGATCAGCCTCGACGGCGTCAAATTGGCTTCGGGCGAGGCGCTGCTCAGCGTGCTGCGCCGCTCGGGCGTCGGCGCCAGGGATGCCGAGCAGGTCGGCGCGCTCGTCACCAGGGCCGTCGCCTTCAACGAGATCCAGCCGGGCACCACGCTCGACCTCACGCTCGGCCGCCGCACCGACAAGTCGCAGCCGCGCCCCTTGCAGAACATGGCCTTCCGCGCCCGCTTCGACCTCAAGCTCGAAGTCGCGCGGAACGGCAGCGGCCTCGCGCTCAAGCAGATCCCGATCGCGATCGATCATACGCCGCTGCGCGTCCAGGGCGCGATCGGATCGAGCCTCTATCGCTCGGCCCGCGCCGCCGGCGCTCCGGCCAAGGCGGTCGAATCCTATATCCGCACGCTCGCCACGCGCGTGCCCGTCTCGCGGCTCGGCTCGGACTGCAAGTTCGACATCATCGTCAAGCAGGCACGCGCCGCCACCGGCGAGGTCCAGCTGGGCAACCTGCTCTATGCCGGCGTCAGCGGCTGCGATTCCAGGGTCCAGCTGATGCCGTGGGAATCGAACGGCAAGACCGAGTGGTTCGACGGACTCGGCAAGGGCAGCAGGACGGGCATGATGGCGATGCCCGCCGCGGGCCGCATCTCGTCGAGCTTCGGCATGCGCCGCCACCCGCTGCTCGGCTATACCCGCATGCACCGGGGCATCGACATCGCCGCGCCCTGGGGCGCGCCGGTCTATGCCGCGACCGACGGCGTCGTGCAGTTCGCCGGTCGCAGCTCGGGCTATGGCAATTTCATCAAGCTCGACCATGGCGGCGCCTTCGGCACCGGCTATGGCCATCTCAGCCGCATCCTCGTCCGGGGTGGGCAGAGCGTGCGCAAGGGACAGCTGATCGGCGCGGTGGGCAGCACCGGCATGTCGACCGGCCCGCATCTGCACTACGAGCTCTACAAGAACGGCGCCGCGGTGAACCCGCGCTCGGTATCGTTCACCTCGATGCGCCAGCTGGCCGGCAGCGACCTCGGCGCCTTCCGCTCGAAATTGCACGAACTGCTGGCGGTGCCGGTGGGCCGCGGCGCGAAGGACGAGGATTGAAAGACTCCCCTCCCTGCAAGGGAGGGGTTGGGGGTGGGTGCGAGCGCAGCGAGCCCTTCGGACGGCTGGTGAAATAGAAAAGGCCAGGCATCGAGCCCGGCCTTTTCTATACCCACCCCTAGCCCCTCCCTTGCAGGGAGGGGAACCCCAGATGCTACTTCCCCTGCGAGCGCCAGCGCTTGATCGTGCGCTCGAGGATCTGCTCCTCTCCGCCGGTCATGCGCCACAATTCGGAGAAGAGGGGATCGTCGGAGGCCGGGCGCTTGCCGTCCTCGAGGCTGTCGAACAGCAGGCGGATCGGCGTCGCGACGCCTTCGCCGACCGCGATGCACTCGCGGTTGCGCAGCGCCGGGATCGAATCGAGGAAGCCGCGCGCGCCTTCGGGCATCGCCGCCCGCACAAAGGCCTGGTCGCGCTCGTTGTTCAATCGCATCGACAGGATCGTGCCGCATTGCGACAGCACGCCCTCGGCAAGGTCCGAGGGGCGCTGCGTGATCAGCCCCAGCGAGACGCCGTACTTGCGGCCTTCCTTGGCGATCCGGCTGAGGATGCGGCCGACCGACGAGCCGTCGGCGTTGCGCTCGTTGGGGACGTAGCGGTGCGCCTCTTCGCAGACCAGGAGCACCGGGCGCTTGGCCTCGCCGCGCGACCAGATCGCGAAGTCGAACACCATGCGACTGAGCACCGCGACCACGACCGACGTGATCTCGCTCGGTACCCCCGACACGTCGATGATCGAGATCGGCTTGCCGTCGCCCGGCAGGCGGAAGATGCGCGCGAGGAAGTTCGCCATCGAATCGGCGACCAGCATGCCTGAGAACATGAAGGCGTAGCGCGGATCGCCCTTGATCTCGTCGATCTTGCTGCGGAGGCGCAGATAGGGCGCCGTGTCGGTCGCCTTGTCCATCTTGCCCATTTCGAGCTGGAGGATCTGGGTGAGGTCCGAGAGCAGATAGGGGATGGGCGCGTCGACGGTGAGCTTGCCGAACTCCTGCGCCAGCCGGTTCTTGCCCTTGGCGAGCAGGATGCACTTGGCGAGGATGTCGGCGTCGACCTGGCGGTCCGAGCCCGAGGTGGTCAGGAACACCTCGCAATGCTCCTCGAAGTTCATCAGCCAATAGGGCATCTGCAGGTTCGAGACGTCGTAGAGCGCGCCGGTATTCTTGAACGCGCTGGCATATTCGCCGTGCGGGTCGATCATCACGATGTGACCCTGGGGCGCGAGCTCGCAGATCCGGTGGAGGATCAAAGCCGCCGCGGTCGACTTGCCGGTACCGGTCGAGCCCAGCAGCGCGAAATGCTTGCCGAGCATCGAGTCGACATAGAGCGCGGCGCGGATGTCCTTGGTGGGATAGACGTTGCCGATCTCGATATGCGCGCGGCCGTCGGCGGCGTAGATCTGCTTGAGGTCGGCGGTCGAGACCGGGAACACCGCGCAGCCCGGCGTGGGATAGCGGGTGACGCCGCGGCGGAACTTGTAGAGCTTGCCGGTCAGCTTCTCCTCGTCGCCCTCGCCGAGGAAATCGACCTGCGCCGCGATCCGGTCGCCATTGCCGTCGAGCCGGAGCGAGCGGACATTGGCGATCAGCCACGTATTGCCCACGCGCATCTTGACCTGGCTGCCCACCTGCCCCGCATTGGCGATCGCGACGTCGCTGTTGGCGGCGAGCGCCTCGATCTCGGCGGGATCGAACATCACCTGGCTCGACGAGCCGGCGATATCGAACACCGCGCCGATCGCGCGGAGCTGGCCGCGCGGCGAGACCGCGTCTCCCGACGAAACGGGCGCGGCATTGTCGAGGGCGCGCGCGCCGAACTGACCTTCCATCGGATACTCCCCGGGGGTTGCGCGGGGGACCATAAGCAACGAGCGTAAATATTGGGTTGTCCGAGGATTGGGGTGAAACGCCATTCGGCTTTGATCGGACGCGCGTGGTTGAGCCCCTGCCGCTTCCGATCCTCCCCCGCCAGGGGGAGGTGTCAGCCGCAGGCTGACGGAGGGGGAGGACGGCAACTCACCATCGGCGTGATTCCGCCCCCTCCGTCGCACTGCGTGCGCCACCTCCCCTGGCGGGGGAGGATTGAGAAGGCTGAATGCCGATACGGCCCGGGTCCCTAGAAGCGCCGCCAGATCGCGCCCGCCCCCCAGCCGAACAGCACCGACAGCGCCACCGCCACCAGCCCGTAGGAAATCGAGTAATGCTCGGCGCTGCTCGCGACGAAGCGCTCGAAGCCCGATTTGCGGATGTCGATCGGCCGCACCGCGGCGGCAAGCACGCGCCCATTCTGGATCAGGAAGGTCTCGGCGGTGAAGCGCCCCACCGGCACGCGCGCGGGGATGTTCAGCCGGGCGCGATAGAGCACGCCCCCGGTGATCTCCACTGCGCCCGGCGCCTCGTAATAGAGGCCGCTGCGCGTGCGCAGGTCGACCAGCCCGCGGTCGAACCGCTGCTGCACCTCGGGGATCGCGCCCGAGGCCGGCGAAAGCTGGAGGCTGTCGACGCCGAGCTCGAAGATCGCGCGGGTGCGCTGGTCGACGATTCCGCGAATCGGGCGCGACGAGGCGATCGCATAGAAGCTCGGCGCCGAGCGATAGCGCATCGATTCGGCGTTGACCCAGATCCCGGCGACCTTCGCCTTCTCGCGCACCAGGATCGCCTGGGTCGGCCCCTTGACCACCACGACCACGTCGACCGGCCCGTCCTCCGGGTCGGGCGCGCGCCCCCTCGGATAGAGGATCGCGCCGAACAGCAGCAATTCGGCGCCGGTGAAGGAATAGGCGATCTCGATGTCGCGCTGCGAGACGTCGGGGACGAGCACGGGCTTGGCCTGCCCCATCAGCAGCGGGGCCGCGAGCATCAGCAAAGCGCTTGCTCTCGCGGTGCCGGCCCGCTCCCCCACCCGGCCACCCAACGGCAGTATATTATGGGTGGCCGGGTGGGGGAGCGGGCTGGTGCCGCCCTTCCGCGCAGCGGAAGCAAAGAGAAGCACTCGCTTCACAGCAGCTCGACCGAGAAGATCTCGTCGGGCCGCCAGGCGAGCCCGAGCAGCATCCGGAGCGCGACGACGATCACGATCAAAGCAAGCGTGAGGCGGAGATATTCGGGCTTGGCCTTCTGGGCGAAGCGCGCGCCGAGCTGCGCGCCCGCCACCGAGCCGAGCAGCAGCAGCACCGCGAGGACGATGTCGACCGCCTTGGTGGTGGTGGCGTGGACCATCGTCGCCACGGCGGTGACGAACAGGATCTGGAACAGCGAGGTGCCGACCACCACCTGCGTGCCCATGCCGAGCAGATAGAGCATCGCCGGCACCAGGATGAAGCCGCCGCCGACGCCGAGCAGGACGGTCAATATGCCGGTGAAGAAGCCGAGCAGCAGCGGCGCGAGCGGCGAGATGTAGAGCCCCGAGCGATAGAAGCGCCAGCGCAGGGGAAGCATCGCGACCAGCGGATGGTGCCGCCGCTTGCGCGGGCGCGGCGGGGCGGCACCGCGGCCGACGCGCACCGCCGTCACCGATTCGTGGAGCATCAGCCCGCCGATCGAGCCGAGCATCAGCACATAGAGGACCGCGATCACCGTATCGATCGCACCACTCGCCTGGAGCAATCGGAACAATACCGCGCCGGCGATGCTGCCGATGACGCCGCCCACGACCAGCACCAGCCCCATGTGCACGTCGACCCCGCCGCGCCGGAAATGCGCGAACACGCCCGATACGCTCGCGCCGGTCACCTGGCTGGCGGCCGAGGCCGCGGCGACGGTGGGCGGGATGCCGTAGAAGATCAGCAAGGGTGTAGTGAGGAACCCGCCGCCCACCCCGAACATGCCCGAGAGCAGCCCGACGCCCAGCCCCAGCGCCACGATCACCAGCGCGTTGACCGACAGATTGGCGATGGGGAGGTAGAGATCCATTGGATGAAGGCGATACCGCGTTTGCACGGGACTGCAAAAGCCCGCGGCTGGTTTGGGGAATTATTGTCCGGTGAGCAACGTGGCGCTCCAGGTCGTATCGACATTCAGGCGAGCGAGGACTTTCCATCCTCCCCCGCCAGGGGGAGGTGGCACGCATAGCGTGACGGAGGGGGCGGAAGCACTGCGCTCGGTTGGAGAGGGCGCTGCTTACCTCCCCCTCCGACGCCTTCGGCGCCACCTCCCCCTGGCGGGGAGGATTTGAATGTCGATACGATCTAGAAATCGCTCCCCAGCGTGAGCGCGAGGCCCGATCCCGGGCGGGCGTTGCCGGCGATGCGCTGGCGCCAGTCGAGCGCGAGGCGGACGTCCTGCCCGGCGAGCGGCAGCGCGAGCGTCGCGGAGGGGCCGAGATCGAGGCGCGCCGCGTCGCGCTGGGCCGCGCCCCAGGCGCCTCCGCCGAACGCGAGGCGGATGCCGTCGCCCTCGGCCAGGGTCCGCGTCGCGCGGACCGCGCCGTCGGCATAGGGCTCGGTGCGCGCGCGCCGGATCGCGCCGGCCTGGCCGTAGGATTCGAGCCTGAGCCCCGCGATCGTGCCGTCATAGCCGGCGATCGCGCCGATGCCCGGGCCGCCCCGGCTGCCGTCGAGCCCGAAGCGCTGCTCGGCGACGAGTCGCACCGGCGCGTCCATCGGCTGCCATTCGAGCCCGATCGATCCTTCGGCGCCCTTGCCCCGGAGCGGCGTCGCTACGCGGGCGAAGGCGGCGATGCGCTGGCGGGGCGCGAGCAGCCAGGCGACGCGAAGCCCCGCCTGACCGCCGCCGAGCTGACTCCCGCCCGGCGCCGCGCCGAGGCCGGTGCCGGGCCGCGCGACGAACCAGGCGCTCGCCGACCAGCGCGAGGGCAGGCCCGGCAGCCGCTCGGGCTGAGCGGCCGGCGGCAGCGGCACCGTGGCGACACCGACGGTTGCGGGCGTGCCATATTGGACGAGCGCGAGCAGCGCCATCTGGACGCGCGCCGGATCCGATTCGGGAAGCACTGCACGCGCCGCTGCCAGCGCTCCGGCAGGCGTGACGGCAGCGATCCGCGCCTTTCGCAGCGCGGTGACGGAATGGACCTGCGGAGGTGCCGCCACGGCCCCCGCGCCGGGTTCGGCCGATGCCAGCGGCACCATCGCCTCGATCGCCTCGGGGAGCGAGCCGGTCTGCGACCAGAGCAAGGCGAAGCGCGCGCCGATCCAGCCCAGCAGGACCAAGGCGAGAAAGCGGACCGGCCGCCCCCGCCCGATCACAGCGCGGCCTGCTCCGGCAGGTCGGGGAATTGGTGGTCGGTCTTGTCCCAATGCGGCGCGGCGCCGAGCAGTATCCGCGCATAGAGCCCGATCGCGCGGCGCGCGGCGAGCAGGGCGATATAATTGCCCACGAACACCCGCGGCGCCGACCAGAGGGCCTCGCGCCAGCCATAGGAGCGATGCACGAACGCCGCGCGCACCAGCAACCGCCACCCGACCAGGGCGATATTCGTCCAGAGCAGGACCTCGACCAACGGATCGAGCGCCGGTATGGCCGATCGGTCCATGACATGCGCCGCCAGCGACGCGCCCCAGAGCAGCAAGGCGCAATAAGCGATGGCGAGCACCGGCAGCGCCAGCGTCGCCCGCCGGTCGCGCATGCGCATCCAGTGATCGGCGAGATGCACCGCCCTGCGCCATCCCGTCCGGTCCCATCCGGCGAGCGCGATCCCGGTCAGCCAGCGCCCCTTCTGTCGCACGGCCGCGCCGAGCGTGTCGGGGAAATAGGCGCGCACCGCCACGGGCGGCCCGCCGGGCCGTTCGGGAACGCGCGCGAGCGCCGCCTTGCCGCCCATCGCGTTGATCGTCAGCCCGAGCTCGTAATCCTCGGTGAGGCTGGTCGCGTCGAAGGGCGATCCGCCGCGCGCCGCCGCGATCGCCGCGAGCATGTCGCGCCGGATCGCGCAGCCCACGCCCGCGAGCGGAAGCCCCGCGCCGAGCGCCTGGCGCACGACGAGCTGCTTCGCATGCGCCTCGGCGAATTCGTCGCAATAATGGCCGGCGACGAAGCGCGAGCGCGGGTGCGGCAGCGGCATCACCGGCAGCTGCACCGTCGCATGATGCTGGAGCCAACGGGCATAGATGCCGAGCTCCTGCGCGTGGACGATGTCCTCGGCATCGTGGAGGACGATCCCCAGCGCCGCGAATCCCTCCGCCGCCTCGTCGCGCAGCAGCGCGCGCCAGAGCGTGTTGAGGCAATCGGCCTTGGTCGTCGGCCCCGGCGCGCCGCCGATCGCCAGCCGGACGCGCGGATCCTCCCCCGCCACCGCGGCGACGGCGGCGATCGTCGCCGGATCGTTGGGATAGGTACCGACATAGATGGCGTAATCGTCATGCTCGAACCGGGCGAGTGCGGTGCGCAGCATCCGGCCGATCACTCGCGCCTCGTCCCATGCGGCGACGAACAGGATGATCCTGCCCGGCGGCACGGCCGCGAGAGTCGCCGCGGCAGGCGGCGTCCGAAACCGCGAAAAGAGCCGCAGATGAGTACGCCTGGCGATATAGATCAGGTCGACCAGAAGATCGTCCACGCCGCCGACGAGGAACCATATCGCGGCGAACAACGTCGCTTCGCGCGCAATCGCGTCTATCGCGACGATCAACATGACGGCCCCAGCATCGCGAACCCCCCGATTCGGATGAAACGATCTTCCTTGGTATTTAAGGAACTATCAAGTTTACTTCGCAGCGGCCGGGACGATTTCCATCTGTTTCGGAGGTGCTCGATTCGGCGTTGGCCTGCATTCCGGGCACGGCTAGGATGCCGCCGACCTTTGGGGGGAATTGGCTGCCATGAAGCTCGCTGTCCGGCTCGGGATATTGGCGCTGGTCGCCGCTCCCTTGGGCGCCACGCTGGCGATGGGCGACAATAGCCCGCAGGTCGAGATGGCGACGCCCGGCGTCGGCGGCGGCGCGATCGAGCGCTTCACCGCGCGGTTCAACGCCGCGATGGTCCCGCTCGGCGATCCGCGCGCGGCCGGCCCGTTCGATGTCGAATGCCCGGTCGGCGGTGAGGGGCGCTGGGTCGACCAGCAGACCTATGTCCACGAATTCGCCAGCCCCTTGCCCGGCGGCGTGACCTGTACCTTCACCTTGAAGGACAAGCTCAAGAGCCTCGCCGGCTATGCGGTCACCGGCCAGACCAAGTTCACCGTCGACAGCGGCGGGCCGATCGCGCGCGCGGTGCTGCCGAGCCGCTATGGTGGCGAGATCGAGGAGGACCAGACCTTCCTCGTCGCCGCCAACCTCGCGCCGAGCCCGTCCTCGGTCGCCGCCAATGTCTATTGCGCGGTCGACGGGGTGGGCGAGAAGATCCCGGTCGACGTGCTGCCCGCCGACGTGCGCGGCAAGGTCCTGGCCGGGCTCGGCACCGATCGCTGGGAAGTGCAGAGCTTCCTCGAGGAGGCGGGGCTGCCCAAGGCGCTTCCCGCCAGCGACGCCGATCGCGAAAAGGCTACGGCGAACGTCGTCGCGCTCAAGTGCCGCCGCCCGCTCCCGCCGGGCCGCGACGTCGCATTGGTCTGGGGCAAGGACGTGGCCAGCCTGACGGGGCGTACCGCCGGCACCGACCAGCGCTTCGACTTCACCGTGCGGAAGCCCTTCGCGGCGCGCTTCGAATGCTCGCGCGTCAATGCACAGGCGGGGTGCAGCCCGGTGCAGGATGCCTGGGTGCGTTTCTCGGCGCCGATCCCCCGCGCCCAGGCCGAGGCGATCCGCATCACCTTGCCCGACGGCAAGGCGCTGACCCCGATCTTCTCCGACGAGGAGAAGCGCAAGGCGACCATCGCAGACGTCAAGTTCAAGGCGCCGCTCCCCGCTTCGGTCGTGGGCAAGCTCACCCTCCCCACCGAGGTCACCGACGAGAGCGGGCGGAAGCTCTCCAACGCCGAGCGTTTCCCGCTAAACGTCCGCTTCGACGAGGCGCCGCCGCTGGTGAAGTTCGCCGCCGATTTCGGCATCCTCGAAGCCGCCGAGGGCGGCGTGCTCCCCGTCACCGTGCGCAATGTCGAGCCGCAGCTCGGCGGCAAGCAGATGGCGGTCGGCGGGCAGAGCCTCAAGGTCGAGGGCGGCGACGGCGAAATCGCCAAATGGCTGCGCGCGATCGACGATGCCGCCGAGACCAAGACCGACACGATCGAGCGCGGCGACGAGACGATCCGGATCAACCAGACCGGTGCGAAGCCGCTGCTCACCCCCGCCACGGGCAAGCCCTTCCAGGTCTCGCTGCCCGGCAAGGGCAAGGAGTTCGAAGTCGTCGGCATCCCGCTGACCAAGCCCGGATTCTATGTCGTCGAGCTCGCCAGCCCGCGGCTCGGCAACGCATTGCTCGGCCGCAATTCGCCGCGCTACGTCGCCGCGGGCGCGCTCGTCACCAATATGAGCGTGCACTTCAAATGGGGCCGCGACCAATCCCTGGTCTGGGTCACCGCGCTCGACAGCGGCAAGGGCGTCGGCAGCGCCGAGGTGCGCATCACCGACAGCTGCACCGGCCAGCTCCTGGCCAAGGGCACCACCGATGCCTCGGGCCGGCTCGGCGTCCCCGCGGGACTCCCCGAGCCCGAGACCTATTCGAGCTGCGAGAGCGGCAACGCCTCGCCGCTGATGATCTCGGCGCGGAAAGCCGACGATTTCAGCTTCACGCTCACCCAATGGGGCGAGGGCATCCGCCCGTACGACTTCGACCTGCCTTATGGCTGGCAGAAGCAGGACCAGATCTTCCACACCGTGTTCGATCGCGCGCTCGTCCGCCAGGGCGAGACGATCCATATGAAACACATCGTCCGCCAGCCGATCGCGACCGGCTTCGGCACTTCGCCCGCCTTCACCGGCACGCTGCGCCTCGCGCATCGCGGCTCGGACACGAAGTACGATTTGCCGCTGAGCATCGACGCCAACGGCATCGGCGAGACCGAGTGGACCGCGCCGCAGGGCGCCAAGATGGGCGATTACGACATCCAGGTCGTGACGACCGAGGGCGAGAGCGAAAAGATCGCCTATACCGGCCAGTCCTTCAAGCTCGACGAATATAAGCTCCCGACGATGAAGGCCTCGATCGCGGGGCCCAAGGAAGCGGCGGTGCGGCCGAGCACGCTGCCGCTCGACCTGTTCGTCGGCTATCTTTCGGGCGGCGGCGCGGGCAATCTGCCGGTCGAATTGCGCGTCGGCTGGTTCGAGGGCGTCTCCGCCCCCGACGGCTATGACAGCTACAGCTTCGGCGGCCGCGCGCTGACCGAGGGGGTGAAGCCCCTGAACGGCGACGACGAGACCGACGAGGAATCGACGCCGCTGCCACCGACCCAGACGCTGCCCGTCACCTTGGGCGGCGACGGCACCGCACGGACCTCGGTCGAGATCCCCCAGAGCCTCGACCAGCCGACCAACATGCAGATCGAGATGGATTATCAGGACGCCAATGGCGAGATCCTGACCGCCTCGCGCCGCATCCCGATCTACACCAGCGCGGTCCAGCTCGGGATCAAGACCGACGGCTGGCTGATGAAGCAGGACGATCTGCGCCTGCGCTTCGTCGCGCTCGACACTTCGGGAAAGCCGCTCGCCAACCAGGACATTGCGGTCGAGCTCTACAGCCGCGAGATCCTCACCGCGCGGCGCCGGCTGATCGGCGGCTTCTACGCATACGACAACCAGATGAAGACCACGAAGCTGGGCGCGACCTGCTCGGCGACGACCGACGCGCAGGGGCTGGCGAGCTGCCAGCTCGATCCCGGCGTATCGGGCGAAGTCTATGCCGTCGCGACGACCAAGGACGCAGAAGGCAATGTCGCGCGCGCGACGCGCTCGACCTGGCTGGTCGGCGACGACGATTGGTGGTTCGGCGGCGACAATGGCGACCGGATGGACGTCATCCCCGAGCAGCTCGAATACAAGGCCGGCGAGACAGCCAAGTTCCAGGTCCGCATGCCCTTCCGCGAAGCGACCGCGCTGGTCACCGTCGAGCGCGAGGGCGTGCTCTCCAGCTTCGTCGTCGGCCTCAGCGGCAAGGACCCGGTGATCGAGGTCCCGATGCCGGGCTCCTATGCCCCCGACGTCTATGTCTCGGTGATGGCGGTGCGCGGCCGCGTCTCGGGCTGGGCCAATTGGCGCTCGAATCTCGCACGCGACTGGGGGCTGCCCTTCTCCCAGGACGGCGGCAAGCCGACCGCGACGGTCGACCTCGCCAAGCCGGCCTATCGGATGGGCATCGCCAAGGTGAAGGTCGGCTGGGAGGGGCATCGCCTGAGCGTCGCGGTCAAGGCCGAGAAGCCGACCTATGCCGCGCGCGACACCGCCAGCGTTGAGGTGCAGGTAAAGAACCCCGACGGATCGCCGGCGCGCGAGGCGGATGTGGCGTTCGCAGCAGTGGATGAGGCCTTGCTCCAGCTCGCCCCCAACGAGAGCTGGGACGTGCTCACTGCGATGATGGGCGACCGGCCGATCTCGGTGCTCACCTCGACCGCGCAGACCCAGGTCGTCGGCAAGCGGCACTATGGCAAGAAGGCGGTCGAGGCCGGCGGCGGTGGCGGCGGCGATCTCTCGGGGCTCAACCGCGAGAATTTCCAGCCGGTATTGCTGTGGAAGGGCAGGGTCCCGCTCGACGGCAATGGCCGCGCGCGCGTGGCGGTGCCGCTGTCCGACGCGCTGACGTCGTTCAAGCTGGTCGCGATCGCCACCAACGGCGCGCAACTCTTCGGCACCGGCGAGGCGAGCGTCCGCACCCAGCAGGACCTCAGCATCTATCCGGGCGTGCCGCAGGTGGTGCGCACCGGCGACAGCTTCGGGGCGATGTTCACGCTGCGCAACGGATCGGACAAGCCGATGCGGGTGACCGCGACCGTCGCGCTCAACCCCGCGGTGGCGACCGGCAAGCCGCTCACCGTCGAGATCCCGGCGGGCGGCGCCGCGCCGGTCAGCTGGAACCTCACCGCCCCGAACCAGGCCGGCAAGCTGACCTGGACGGTCTCGGCCAAATCGGCCGACGGCAAGGCGGTCGATCGCGTGACCGTGGCGCAGGACGTGATCCCGGCGGTGCCGGTCGAGACCTGGGCGGCGAGCCTCGCCCGAGTCGGCGAAGGCACCAGCTTCTCGATCGCCCCGCCGGCGGGCGCGCTGCCCGGCTTCGGCATGGTCGAGGTGTCGCTCGCCGACACGCTCGCCCCGCCGCTCCAGGGCGTGCGCGATTACATGGCGGCCTATCCCTATGGCTGCCTCGAGCAGCGTACCTCGCGCGCGATCGCGCTGGGCGATACGGGGATGTGGAACAGCATCGCCGCCGAGCTCCCGGCCTATCAGGATGGCGACGGGCTGTTGCGCTACTTCCCCGGCGAATGGGCGGGATCGGAGGCGCTGACGGCGTACATCCTGTCGATCAGCGGCGAGGCCGGGCTGCCGCTCCCCGAGGGCCCCCGCGCCAAGGCGATCGACGCGATGAAGGCAGTGCTCGACGGCCGCCTCCGCCGCGAGGATTATGGCGATGTCCGGCTCCAGCGGATCGCCGCCTTCTCGGCGCTGGCGCGGCAGGGCGCGGCGACCGGCGCGATGCTCGGCCAGCTCGGCATCGCGCCGGCCGAGATGCCGACCTCGTCGCTCGCCGACTATCTCGCCGCGCTCGGCCGCGTCCCCGGCCTCGCCAACGGTGCGCAGCTGCGCGCCGATGCCGAACGGGTGCTACGTACCAGGCTGGTCTATGAAGGCACGCGGATCGACCTCAGCGACAAGGGCAACATGCCCTGGTGGCTGATGTCGTCGGACGACGAGGCGGCGATCAAGGCGGTGCTCGTCACGCTCGGCCGCCCCGGCTGGCAGGACGATTCGGCGAAGATGATGGTCGGCGTGGCGATGCGCCAGCAGCGCGGCCATTGGGGGACGACCACCGGCAATGCCTGGGGCACGATCGTCGCCCGGAAATTCATGGCGGCCTATCCCGCGGAGGCGATCGCCGGGGTGACCAGCGCCAGCCTCGGCAGCGCGAGCGTCAGCCGGCCCTGGCCTTTGCTCGAGCCGCAGCGCAGCTTCAGCCTGCCGCTGCCGGCGGCGACCAGCCCTCTGGTGCTGCGCCAGTCGGGCGGTGCCGGGCCCTGGGCGTTCGTCCGCGTCAAGGCGGCGGTGCCGCTCACCCAGCCGCTGATGGCGGGGTACAGGATGACGAAGCAGGTCAGCGTGGTGCAGGGGCTGGTGCCCGGGCGCTACACGCGCGGCGACGTGATCAAGGTGACGATCAGCGTCGAGGCATCGGCCGAGCGCAACTGGGTGGTGATCAACGATCCGGTGCCGACCGGCGCGACGGTGATCGGCAGCCTGGGCGGCCAGTCCGAGATGCTGGGCAGCCAAGCGGGAACCGCCGAGGGCGTCTCGCCCAACTGGATCGAGCGCGGCCAGGGCTCGTGGCGGGCTTATTACGGCTGGGTACCGCGCGGCAACTTCACCATCTCCTACGTGATGCGCCTGAACGCCGCGGGCCGGTTCAGCCTGCCGGCGACGCGGGTGGAGGCGATGTACTCGCCCGAGATCCGCGCGCAGCTGCCCAATGCGGTGATGACGGTGGCGGAGCGGTAATGCATCGCGCTCACCCTCACCCTTCCCACCGCCTTCGGCGGCGGGCCCCTTCCCTCTCCCATCGGGAGAGGGAAGGAGGCGCGAAGCGCCGGAAGGGTGAGGGTGACCCTCGGGTAGCGCGATGAAGCTGCCCGATCTCAAAGCCCTGATCGCGCGCATCGACGGCTTCCCCGAAGCCCTCGCCGCCTGGCTCCGCCGCCAGCGCGCCGCATTTCGCGAGCGCGGCTGGCGCGGCATCTTCACCCCGATGCGCGTGGTACTCGCGCTCGGCGCCTTGCTCATCGGGACCTTCGCCTCGCTCGCCTGGGTCACCCGCCCGCCGCCGCTGCCGCCCTATTCGAAGGTGGTCGCGGATTGGCGCCCGTCTGAGGCCTGGCTCTACGACCGGGGCGGCCGGCTGATCGACAGCACCCGCGTCGACTATCAGGCGCGCCGCCTCGGCTGGGTCAAGCTCGCCGACGTCTCGCAAGTCACCCGCGACACGCTCGTCGCCGCCGAGGACCGGCGCTTCCAAAGCCACAACGGCGTGGACTGGTGGGCATTGGGCGGCGCGCTGCGCGACCGGCTCGAAGGCAAGCGCGCGCGCGGCGCCTCCACCCTCTCGATGCAGGTCGCGGCCTATCTCGCGCCAGACCTCGCCACGCCCGGGCATCGCGGCACCTGGGACAAGCTCCGCCAGATGCGTGCCGCCCGCGCGCTCGAAGCCGAATGGAGCAAGGACCAGATCCTCGAGGCCTATCTCAACCTCGCCGGTTTCCGCGGCGAGGCGCAGGGGATCTCCGCCGCCGCGCTCGGGCTGTTCGGCAAGACCCCCGCGACGCTCACCCGCGACGACGCATTGCTGCTCGCCGCCTTGCTCCCCAATCCGGGCGCGGGATCGACCGAAGTCGCCCGCCGCGCCTGCGCGCTCGGCCATGACCGGGATTGCGGCCGCTTCTCCGGCGCCGCCGCGTCGATGCTCGGCCCGGCGCGCAGCCTCGCGCTCGATCCCGGGCTCGCGCCGCATCTCGCCGCGCGGCTGCTCGACACGCCCGGCGCGCGCGTCACCACCACGCTCGACGCCCGCATCCAGTCGGTCGCGATCGCCGCGCTGCGCCGCCAGCTCCAGGGCCTCGGCGGCACCCGCGCAAGGGACGGCGCGGTGGTGGTGGTCGACAATGCCAGCGGCGACGTGCTCGCTTATGTCGGCGGGATCGGCGGCGAGAGCACCGCACCCGCGGTCGACGGCGCATCGGCGTACCGACAGGCGGGATCGACGCTCAAGCCCTTCCTCTACGCCCAGGCGATCGAGAAGGGCTATCTCACCGCCGCGTCGATCCTCGACGATTCACCGGTCCAGCTCGACACCGCCTCGGGGCTCTACGTCCCCCAGAATTACGACCGCGCGTTCAAGGGTCCCGTCTCGGCGCGGATCGCGCTCGCCGGATCGCTCAACGTCCCCGCGGTGCGCACCTTGCTGCTGACCGGCGTCGACGCCTTCCGCGACCGGCTGTGGGACACCGGCTATCGCGGGCTGGTCGAGGACGGGCAATATTACGGCTATTCGCTCGCTTTGGGCTCGGCCGAGGTGACCCTGGTCGAGCAGGTCGCCGCCTATCGCAGCCTCGCGCTCGGCGGGCGCTGGTCGCCGCTGCGGCTGACCGAGGCTTCGCCGCACGCGAAGGCGCGCCAGGTCCTGTCGCCCGCGGCAGCCTGGATCACCGCCGACATCCTCGCCGACCCCAGCGCGCGAGCCGGCACCTTCGGCGTCGATTCGGCGCTGCGCCTGCCCTTCTGGGCCGCAGCCAAGACGGGGACGTCGAAGGCGATGCGCGACAATTGGTGCATCGGCTTCAGCGACCGCTTCACCGTGGGCGTGTGGGTCGGCAATCTCGAGGGCGATCCGATGCGCGCGGTCTCGGGCACCAGCGGCGCGGCGCCGGTGTGGCGCGACGTCATGATGGCATTGCACGCGGGTGCGCCGAGCAGGCCCGCGCCCGCACCGCCGGGAATCGAAGCGCGGCCGATCCGCTTCGCCGAGGGGATCGAGCAGCCGCGCCGCGAATATTTCCTGAAGGGCACCGCGCTGGCCGAGGTCGCCGCGGCCCCGGCGGCGGCACGGCGCCCGCGCATCGTCAATCCGGTGGCGGGAAGCGTCTATGCGCTCGATCCCGATATCCCGATCGACCGCCAGCGGCTCGCGGTGGCGGTGAGCGGCGAAGTGACCGGGCATCGCCTGCTGCTCGACCGGCAGGATCTCGGCTCCGCCGACTCGCGCCCGCTGATCCTGCCCGGGCGCGGCCAGCACCGGTTGCGGCTGGTCGATCTGGGCGGCCGCGTGATCGACCAGATCCTCTTCACCATCCGCTGAGCTAATCAGGACCAACGGACATTGGCATCTGGGCGCCCCTCCCTGCTTGCAGGGAGGGGTTGGGGGTGGGTGCGCGCGTCTGCGCGCTCAAAAGACTCGTTGCTGCTCGGCAAAAAACAACGGACGAGGCATCGAGCCTCGTCCGTTGTTACCCACCCCTTACCCCTCCCTACAGGGAGGGGATTTGGATGCTGAATGGGTCTAATTTTCGCTACGGGAGCGAAATGCTTTTCCGCGCGTTCAATCGCGCGGTCCTACCCCTTTCGGGACCGTGCTCAAGGGCACCGGCCGCGCCGCCGCAATCGGCGCGGCCGAACCCCGGGGCAGCTGAACCGCCCCGGAGCCCCGCGACGATCGCGTGCCTACCAGTAGAAGCCGGGGATCACCCGCACCACGAAGCCGCGGCGCGTATCGATCAGCAGCACGTCGTCATAATGGCGCACCCAGCGCTGGTAGCGCCCCGCCTGCGGCAGGCGATAGCGCCACGGATCGGCGATCACATAACGCGATCCCCAATAATTGGGCGCGATCCGCCCCCCGCTGCGAAAGCGGGTATAGCCGAAGGGCGCCCGCCAGTTGCCGCGCGAATAGGCCCCGCGGTTGCGCCCGCGATAGTCGCGCCAGTCATTGTCGCCCCAGCGGCGATCGCGGTCGCGCAGGTCCTCGCGATATTCCTGGCGCGCCTCGCGAACGTCGCGGCGCTCGTCGCGGATGTCGCTGCGGTCGCCGCGACGGCGGGCGTCGCGCAGCTCGCGCTGTTCCTCGCGGATATCCTGGCGGTCGCGGCGCAGCTCGCGGTTCGACTGCGCGCTCGCGGCGGTCGGCAGCGCCACGGCCGGCATCGCGACGGCGGCGAGCAAAGCGGCGGTGATGATCTTCTTCACGGGATTCCTCCAAACTCTCCGGGCCGGCATCTTCCGGCACCCGCGCAAATTGGAGGAGTCCCGCTGAACCGCTTGAGAACGCGGTCGTCAGCGATCAGAAAGTTTCTTCACTGCCCCGGAGCGGAGGGGCCGCCGGTGCCCGGGGCGCCGACCGTGCCGATATTGCCGAACAGGTCGTCGAAGAAGCTGCGCTTGCGGCCCAGGGTCGGCGTCTTCTTGCCATAGGGATCGACCGAGGCGATCAGCTCCTTGCCCATCTTGTCGACCGAGGCGACGTTGCCCGCGGCATCGAAGCGCACGCGGATCGTGGTCTGGTCGCGCACCTTGGGGTCGCTATAGCCGAAGTTCCGGCTGTCGCGGGACACATAATACCATTCGCCCTGGTTGAACTGGCTGGTCAGCGTCGGGCGGCCGAGCGTCTGGAGCACCGATTCGCGATTGTCGACGCCGGGCTGGACCGAATCGACCAGCTCCTTGTCGATCACATAGCCCTGGTGCGTCTTCATCGGCGCGCAGGCGGTGCTGCCGAGGGCGGCGAGGAGCGCGGCGCAACCGGCCAGGCGAACGGGGAAGGGCATCGAAATCTCCAGGCCGAAGCAAGCACAAGCGCGCATTGCATCGCGCGTCATTCGCCTCAATATGCGGCAAAATGCGGCCAAACAAGGTCGCGGCCCGCTTTCACACGGACGAAGAACCAACATGGGACTGCTCAAGCGCCTGTTCGGCGCCCCCGATCGCGGCACCGCGCCGCAGCTCTACGCCGCCATCGTCGCCGCCGGACGCGCGCCGCACTGGTACGCGAAGGGCGAGGTCCCCGATACGATCGACGGCCGATTCGACATGATCGCCGCGATGCTTTCGCTCGTATTGCTCCGCCTGGAGGGGGAGCCCGAGGCGCTGGCGCCGAGCACCGCGCTCGCCGAATGCTTCATCCATGACATGGACGGCCAGCTGCGCGAGATCGGCGTCGGCGACGTGGTCGTCGGCAAGCATATGGGGCGGATGATGGGCATGGTGGGCGGCCGCCTGGGCGCCTATCGCGCGAGCCTCGCCGGCGAAGGGCTCGGCGCGGCGCTGGTCCGCAACCTCTATCGCGGCAAGGCGCCGTCCGATGCGGGGCTGGCGCATGTCGAGGCCGAGCTGCTCGCCTTGCGCGACCGGCTGGCGGCCACGCCCACCGCAACGATCCTCGCCGGTGCGCTGCCGCGATGAACCCCGAATTCCCGCGCCCGCACCGGCTCGACCAGATCGGCCCCGCCGAGAGCAAGGTGGCGGTCGAGGCATCGCCGGACGAACGCGCGGCGCTCGCCCGCCGCTTCGACCTGATCGCGATCGATTCGCTCTCGGCCCGCTTCATGCTCCGCCGCGACGCGGCCGGCGTGCTCGCGCACGGGCATCTCTCGGCCGCGGTGATCCAGGCCTGCAGCATCACCGGCGACCCGCTGCCCGCCGTGGTCGAGGAGGATTTCGCGATCCGCTTCCTGCCCGAACCGGGCGAGGACGATAGCCAGGACGAAGTCGAGCTCGCCGAGGAGGATCTCGACACCGTCTTCTATACGGGCGCGGCCTTGGACCTGGGCGAAGCCGCGGCGGAGACGCTCGCGCTCGCGCTCGACCCCTTCCCGCGCGGCCCCAATGCGGCGGCGGCGCTCCGCGAGGCCGGCGTGGTCAGCGAGGAAGCGGCCGGCCCGCCAAGCCCGCTCGCCGCCGCGCTCAAGGACAAGCTCGGCAAGGGCAAATGACCGAACCGCTTCCCGCCTAGGCCTGAGCCTGCGCTCAGGCCGCCAGCGCGGCGCGCTCGGCTTCGCTGCGCAGATAGAAGGACTTCATCGCCATCGCGACCTCATAGTCCTCATATTCGTCGATATCGATTCCGGACGCCTTGCAGACGCGGTGCATGCACGGCTTGGGCCCGAGGAAATAGCCTTCGCGCAGCGTGTCCTCGCGCGAGCGCATGTACAGGCCGTTGGTCACGCGGAACCAGTCGGGAAGCTCCTGGCTGATCGTGTGGTTGCGATCGGCGCGGTAGTTGAGCGCGCGCTCGGCGTCCCAATAATATTCCTTCACCAGGTTTACCGAGACGAGGCTGTCATGGCTGCGATCGCGCACGACCTGCTGCAGGTACATCTCGAAGCCCTCGCGATATTCGTCGGGACGCATCAGCGGCACCACCACGGTGACCCAGGCGAAATGCGGCGTCGCGATGCCCGCGACCACGCCGGTGATCACTTCGGTGAAGGTCGCGTCGTGCCCGGTGCTCAGATAGTCGCTGCGCGGCAGGAACTGCACGCCGCTGCGCTCGGCCACTTCGCGCACCCGCTCCGAATTGGAGCTCAGGAAGATGAGCGACGGGTCCTGGACCTGCCTGACCTGGGCGATCTTCCAGTCGAGCAGCGACATTTCGTCGTGAAAGGGCAGGAAGATCTTCTCGCGTACGCGGCTCGATCCCTCGCGCACGGGAATGATGACGGAAATGTCCTTATAGGGGTTAGGCATCCTCGCAGCTCCTGGGCTGGTGTTGATCGTAGCGCGCCAGTCCGCCCTCCCAGCGGGCCGGCGAAGCGGGCGCGCGCAGGCGCTCGCTGAACTCGGCGGCACCGACGGTCTTCGCGCCGAACGCCTCGCCCGCAACGCGCCAGGCGAACCAGCGCCGCGCCGCGTCCGCATCGGGCACGGCGGCCGATCCGTCCCGCAACGCGCGGACAAAGGCGTCGAGATCGTCGTGCATGCGCAGCCAGGCGGCCGAGCGCCGCCGCGACATGCGAAGCATCGGCCGCCCGAAAAAGGCGCCCGCGGCGAAGCATTTGGAATTCTGCACGACCATGCCGTCGCAATGCTTGACCAGCAGGTTGGTCGAGGCGGCGCCCGCTTCCGCCAGCTCGACGAGCCGCACCCGCCCGCCATAGCCCTCCACCATGCCCCGGAGCTCGGCATCGGCGCCGTGGAGCCGGTTGAGCGGGTGATTGGTCAGCGCCAGCACGAAATCGGGGGGAAGCCAGGCGGCGAGGTGCGCGACCAGATCCAGGTTGCGCGCGAAGCGGTGCTGGATCGGGTAGAAATTCTCCTCATGCTCATATTCGAGCGGCACCGCGACGATCCGGCGGTCCTCCGGCAGCCCCATCAGCGCCAGCGCTTCGCTCCGCGACAGGGAATAGGGCCAGCTGTGCGCATGCCGGTCGCACGCCTCCTCCCAGCGCGAGGCGAACGCCGCCTCGACTTGCTCCCCGGCATCCGCGTCGAGTTCGGGCATCGCGCCGAAATCGAAGATGCCCTCGTGCAGCGCGAGCGCCCAGGGGTCCATCGCGAGCGGCGGCGCGCCTGCCTCCATCAGGTAGCGCACCGTGCCGGGAAACGCCGCCGCCGTATCGGTCTCGGCCGAACGGCACAGCACATAATCGGGGGCGATGCTCCGGACGAAGGCGATCAGCCCTTCCGGATCGTCGGGCGCGGTGCGCAGGCTCTCATGCCCGGCGCCGTCCACCACATGCCAGTGCACGTCGCCCAGCCCGGCGCATTCCGTGAGCTGCGCCGTCCCGATGCCGGTATTGCGCCAGAGCAGCGGCACCAGCACATGGACCTCGGCATGCGCCCGCAACGTCCGGACGAGGGGCAGGATCACCTCCTCGAACCAGAGCGGCGTCACCACCGGCAGGTAGAACAGGATACGCATTCGACCCTCGGCTTCGCCGGAACCATCCCGACCCTCCATTATAGAGGGATGGCGGGCCGAAGGTGCGGTTCGCTATGTGCCGGGGGCTATGCCGTGCGCCAGCATCGCCGCCACGGTCTCCGCGATCGCCTCGGGCGAGACGTCCTCCTGCCAGACGCTGTAGCGGAGCCCGAGGAAGACGTTCATCCCCATGATCGCCCAGGCATGGACCTCGCCGACGTCGCTGCGCACCTCGCCACGCGCAGCGGCCGCCTGGAGCCGCCTGGCGATGCGCTCAGCGGTGGTGGCGTAATGCATGCGGAAGCTCTCGGGATCGACGAACTCGGCCTCGTCGATGATCCGGTAGATCTCCTTGTGGGTGCGCGCGAACTTGATGAACGCCAGCAGCGCCGCCTGCTCGGCCGCGATCTGGCCCGGCGCGTCCTTGAGCGCGGGCGCGACATGCTCGCGCACCTGCTCGGACATGTCGCGCACCAATGCGCGGAACACCGCGTCCTTCGAATCGAAATAGGTGTAGAAGCTGCCCAGCGCGACGCCGGCACGGCGGGTGATCCCGCTGATCGAGCCTTCGTGGAACCCCTTCTCGCCGAACTCCGCCGCCGCCGCGTCGAGGATCGCGCGCAGCGTCCTGCGCCCGCGCGCGGTGCGCGGCTCCTTGCCCGCGCTCGCCGCGTCGGTTGCCGGCACAGGCGGTGCCGGGACGTTGCCCTGTCCGCTCGCCATCCTGCCTCTCCCCCTGTCTTCCAATCCGAACATTCTTCCAAGTTGAAACCCGGTTCAGGTTTCAGTATAGCCTCCTGCAACAGCTTACAACCCGCACGAGACCGGGTCGAATTCTGGGGAGGAAACCATGACACGCCTGAATACCGCCCGCACGATTCTGTACGCCGGCGCGGCCTTGACCGCGCTCGCCGCCGCGCCTGCCTTCGCGCAGGAGCAGACCCCCGCGGCCACGACCGAAGAGGCAGCCGCCGACGATCCCGGCGAGATCACCGTCACCGCGCGCCGCCGCGAGGAAAGCCTGATCGACGTGCCGATCTCGATGTCGGTCGTCTCGGGCGACACGCTGGCGCGCACCGGCGCGACCGACATCACCGCGCTGCAGGACAAGACGCCCAACCTGACGCTGCAGATCGCGCGCGGCTCGAACTCGACGCTGATCGCGTTCAGCCGCGGCGTCGGCCAGCAGGATCCGCTCTGGGGCTTCGAGCCCGGCGTGGCGCTCTATATCGACGACGTCTATGTCGCGCGGCCGCAAGGCGCGGTGCTCGACATCTTCGACGTCGAACGCGTCGAAGTGCTGCGCGGTCCGCAGGGCACGCTCTACGGCCGCAACACGATCGGCGGCGCGGTGAAGTATGTCACCCGGCGGCTCGGCCATGATTTCGAGGCCAAGGCGCGCGTCGCCTATGGCTCGTACAACCAGGTCGATCTGATCGGCCAGGTCACCGTGCCGGTCGGCGACATCCTGTCGTTCGGCGGCGCGATCGCGCAATATTGGCGCGACGGCTATGGCGAGAACCTCACCACCGGCGTCGACCAGTACAACAAGAACGTCCTCGCCGCCCGGCTCTCGGCCGAGCTGACGCCGTCGGACAATATCTTCGTGCGCGTCGCGGGCGATCGCATCCTCGACACCTCGCTGCCGCGCCACGGCACCCGCCTGCTGCCCAACGGCACCAACCCGATCTACACGCCGACCGAAAGCGTCTACGACACCCGCGCCGGCATCGGCGACGACAATCGCGTCGAGACCAAGGGCCTCTCGGTCACCGGCGAGATCGGGCTGACCGACACGCTGACCTTCAAGTCGATCACCGCGTGGCGCGAAGGCCATACCGACACGCTGATCGACTTCGACAACACCGAATTGCCGACGCTCGACGTGCCCGCGCAATATGACGACCGCCAGTTCACCCAGGAACTGCAATTGCTCTACCAGGGCGACCGCGCGCAGGGCGTGGTCGGCCTCTATTATCTCAACGGCCGCGCCAGCGGCGCGTTCGACACGGTCGTCGGACTGCTCAACACCACCACGCTGACCTCGGGCACCGTGCTCACCAAGAGCTATGCCGCGTTCGGCGACCTGAGCTTCGATCTGACCGAGCAGTTCAAGATCTCGGTCGGCGCGCGTTATACCAAGGACGACAAGACCGGCACGGTCTTCCGCCGCAACTATACCGGCATCCGCAGCCCCGTCTTCGGCAATGCCGCCGCGGTGCCCGGGCTGATCCGCACCGATTACACCAACAGCCGCAGCTTCGAGAAATTCACGCCGCGCGTGAGCCTGAGCTACCAGCCCAATGCCGACCTCAACTTCTACGCGAGCTACGGCCAGGGCTTCAAATCGGGCGGCTTCGACATGCGCGGCGACGCGGTGTTCACTCCGACCACGGTCGACGGCTATGCGCCCGAGACGATCGACAGCTGGGAACTCGGCATGAAGGGCGCATTCCTCGACCGCCAGCTGTTCGTGAACCTCGCCGGCTTCTTCTCGAACTACAAGGACCAGCAGGTCACGATCCAGGTGCCGGCGCTGCCGAGTGGCATCGCCAGCTTCGTCGACAATGCCGGCAAGGCCGAGATCTACGGTTTCGAGCTCGAGATGCGCGCGGTGCCCTCGCGGCATTTCACCGCAAGCGCCGCGATCGGCTACACCCATGCCGATTACAAGGAGTTCCTGACCTTCATCGCCGGCGGCACCACTCCGGTCGACGTCGCCGATCGGCGCGCGTTCCAGAACACGCCCGAATGGACCGCCAACGTCTCGGCGACCTGGTCGGAAGACCTTGCCGGGGGCACGATCGCGTTCACCCCGTCGGTATCGCTGCGCAGCGACACCCAGATGTTCGAGCTCGCCACCCCCGCGCTCGATCAGGACGGCTATGCGCTGGTCGACGCCGCGCTCAACTGGACCTCGGAGGGCGGCCGCTACCGGATCGGCGTGGCCGGCCGCAACCTGACCGACACGCGCTACCGCGTCGGCGGGTACAACTTCCCCGGTGCGCTCACGGGCAATTCGGTGATCGGCTATTACGGCCCGCCGCGTACCGTGACCGGCACCTTCGAGGTGCGGTTCTGATCCCAGGCGCCCGCGCCTGACATTTTCCGAGCCGGGTGTCCGATGACATCCGGCTCGTTTGCTTCCAGGGAACCCCGATGCCCGAAACCGCCCCCGCCAGCCGCCGCTACCCCGCCGTCGTGCTGGCGATGCTGCTGCTCGTCTACACCTTCAACTTCCTCGACCGGCAGATCCTCTCGATCCTCGCCCAGCCGGTGAAGAAGGACCTGGGGCTCGACGACGCGCAGCTCGGCATGCTGGGCGGGCTCGCCTTCGCCGCGCTCTATTCGACGCTGGCGATCCCCTTGGCCCTGCTCGCCGACCGGACGAGCCGGACCTGGGTGATCACCGTGTCGCTCGGCGTGTGGAGCGCGTTCACCGCCTTGTGCGGGCTCGCGCAGAACTTCACGCAGATGTTCCTCTTCCGCCTGGGCGTCGGCGTCGGCGAGGCGGGCGGGGTCGCGCCTTCCTATGCGCTGATCGCAGACTATTTCCCGCCCGAGCGACGGGCACGGGCGCTGTCGATCTATTCGCTCGGCATCCCGCTCGGCGCGGCCGGTGGCGTATTGCTCGGCGGCTACATAGCCCAGAATATCGAGTGGCGGACCGCATTCGTCACCGTCGGGCTCGCCGGCCTGCTGATCGCGCCCCTGTTCAAGCTGGTGGTCAGGGATCGGCCGCGCGCCCCCGCCACCCCCGAGAACCAGGTCCCTGTCGCCCGCGTCTTCGGGATCCTCGCCGCCAAGCCCGCCTTCTGGCTGATGGCGTTCGGCGCGGCGGCGGGATCGATGTGCGGCTATGGCGTCGCGTTCTGGCTGCCGAGCCTGATGCAGCGCAGCTTCGGATTGAGCCTGGTCGAGACCGGCCAGTTCTTCGGCGCGCTGCTGCTCACCGGCGGAGTCGCGGGCATATTGATCGGCGGCTGGCTCGGCGACCGGCTCGGCGCGCGCAACCGGCGCTGGTACGCGCTGGCGCCGGCGATCTGCTATGCGGCGGGGGCGCCCCTGTTCGTCGCCGGCGTGCTGGCGAGCAGCTGGGGACTCGCCTTCGCCTTGTTCCTGCTGCCCCAGGCGCTCGTCTATGTCTGGCTCGGCCCGGTGCTGACCGCGGTCCAGCACCTCGTGCCGGCGCACATGCGCGCGACCGCCTCGGCGAGCTTCCTGCTGATCAACAACCTGATCGGGCTCGGCCTGGGCAGCTGGGCGATCGGATCGCTCTCCAAGGCGCTGACGCCCAGCTATGGCGACGAGGCCCTGCGCTACGCGATCGCGGCGGGGTTGTGCCTGTACCTCGTCGCCGGCGCGCTGATGGCGCTGGCTAGCCGGTTCCTGGGGCGCGATTGGGTGGATTGAACTGCTCCCCTCCCTGCAAGGGAGGGGCTGGGGGTGGGTGCGAGCCGCAGGCGAGCCCATGGAGCGGATCGTGAAGAAGAAAAGGCCGGGCATCGAGCCCGACCTTTTCTTACCCACCCCTTGATCCCCTCCCTTGCAGGGAGGGGAAGCCGACGGAGGTCACCGCTCCCGTGTCGCGGCGAACTTCACCTTGGAATAGCGATCGGCGATATAGCCCACTTCCCACGCCGACTTGGCGAGGAACACCGGGTTGCCGTCGCGGTCCTTGGCCATCGCGCCGCGATTGAGGCTCATGAACTCGGCGAGGTCCTTCGGGTCCTCGGCCGAGATCCAGCGCGCGGTCTCGAACGGCGCCATCTCGAGCCCCGCCGCGACCTTGTACTCGGCATCGAGCCGGCTGAGCAGCACGTCGAGCTGGAGCTGACCGACCACGCCGATGATCCAGTTCGAGCCGATCTCGGGATAGAAGACCTGGGTCACGCCCTCCTCGGCCATGTCGTCGAGCGCTTTGCGCAGCTGCTTGGTCTTGGTCGGGTCCTTGAGCGCGACGCGGCGCAGGATTTCGGGCGCGAAATTGGGCAGCCCGGTGAAACGCACGTCGGCGCGCTCCGACAGGGTATCCCCCACCCTGAGCGTGCCATGGTTGGGGATGCCGATGATGTCGCCCGGATAGGCCTCGTCGGCAAGCTCGCGTTCGCGTGCGAAGAACAGGATCGGCGAGTGGATCGCGATCGGCTTGCCGTGCCCGGTCGGCGTCAGCTTCATGCCGCGCTTGAAGGTGCCCGAGCAGAGCCGCATGAACGCGATGCGGTCGCGGTGGTTGGGGTCCATGTTCGCCTGGACCTTGAACACGAAGCCGGTGACTTCGTCATGCGTCGGCTCGACCGGCGCGGGCTCGGCGGGCTGGGCGCGCGGTGGCGGCGCGAAGGCGGCGAGCGCCTCGATCAGCGAATCGACGCCGAACTCCTTGAGCGCCGAGCCGAAATAGACCGGGGTAAGGTCGCCGTGCCGATAGGCGACCGGATCGAACTCGGGATAGCCGACCTGCGCCAGCTCGACATCCTCGCGCAGCTTGGCGAGGTTCTCGGCCGAGAGGATCGCATCGAGCTGCGGATCGTCGAGGCCGCTGGTCTGGATCACCTTGCCCTGGAATTCGCGGCTATTCCCTTCGGGCAGCAGCAGGCGCCTGGTGGCGAGGTCGTATATCCCCTCGAAATTGCCGCCCATGCCCACGGGCCAGGTCATCGGCGTCACGTCGAGCGCGAGCAGGTCGGCCACTTCGTCGAGCGTCGCGAACACTTCGCGACCCTCGCGGTCGACCTTGTTGACGAAGGTGATGATCGGCACGTTGCGCAGGCGGCAGACCTCGAACAGCTTCCGCGTCTGGCTCTCGATGCCCTTGGCGACGTCGATCACCATCACCGCCGAATCGACCGCGGTGAGCGTGCGATAGGTGTCCTCGCTGAAATCCTCGTGGCCCGGCGTGTCGAGCAGGTTGAAGGTGATGCCCTCGCGCTCGAAGGTCATCACCGAACTGGTCACCGAGATGCCGCGCTGCTGCTCGATCTTCATCCAGTCCGAGCGCGCGCGGCGCGCGGCGCCGCGGGCCTTGACCTCGCCGGCGAGATGGATCGCACCGCCGAACAGCAGCAGCTTCTCGGTGAGCGTGGTCTTGCCGGCGTCGGGGTGCGAGATGATCGCGAAGGTACGACGGTCGTTGGTGTGGTCGGAAGGCATGCGGCCCTCTAGGGTCTGTGCTCGATACCCGCAACGCCTGCGATGATCCCGCCGGCGCCACTGTTCGTCCCGATCCGGCCACGGCCCGAAGCATGCCGGCTGGGCGCGCAACCCCGTAGTCGCAATCCTCCGGCGCAACCGGGACGGTCCTGATCGAGGTGAGGCGATGGCGGCACGGCGGTGGTGGCGATCGAGCGCGGCGGCACTGGCGATCGGCGCGGCGGCGCCCGCGCTAGCGCAGACCCGGATTCCCGTGCCCGGCGCGCCCGATGTCCAGCTGATGCTGATCCCGGTTCCCGAAGGCGCCGATGTCGATTCGGTGCTGCCGGGGGTGATCGAGAAGGTCGGTGCGGGCCAGGGCGGCATCGGCCGGCATGCCAAGCCGACCCAGGTGAACATGCGCGGCACGCCGATGCGCATCGAGGCCGTGTCGTTCAACAGCGCGCCGGGCGTGGCTTTCTTCTTCCTCTCGGTGCCGCGCGGCCGCGCCATCTGCATGGCCGCGATCCCGCTGGGCCAGGAGAAAAAGGCGGCGATGCCGACCGGCGAAGCGTGCCTCTCCGCCATGGGTACCGGCGCCGCGCCGGCGGGCACCGCCGCTGCCGGGTCGCCACCGCCGGCACCCGCCGCACCCGCTGCGCCTGCCGCCCGCGGCGCCCCGCCCGCGCATGGCGGCAACTGGGCCAGGGTCGCGGACGTCTATTTCCGATCGGTCGGCGGCTTCGGCGTGGGCGGCATGGTGACGCTGAACTTCGAGCCGATCGTGCTGTTCAAGGATGGCAGCTATTACGAGATCGACGATGCCGCGCTCGAGGATGTCGACCTCGCCGCTGAGCGCGCGCGCCGCCCGGACGACTGGGGCCGCTGGTCGCGCCAGGGCGACCGCTTCGTCCTCACCGATTCCAAGGGCCGCGCGAACGACTATGCGCTGCAGCAGGGCCGCTTCTTCAAGGCCTATCCGGCGGCCGGCGCCGCCGCGCTCTCGGGCAGCTACGAGACGGTCGGCGGCGGCGGCAATACCGCGTTCGGCGGCGAGGTGATGATCGCCACGAACAACCGCTACAATTTCCTCGCCGGCGGGGTGTTCACCACCGCCCGCTCGACCGGCGCCACGAACAGCGGCGCGATGACCGGCGTCGCCTCGAGCGTGGCCGCGAAGCGCGCCGGCCAGGGCCGGTTCGCGGTCGATCGCCACACGATCACCTTCACCCATCCCGACGGCCGCAGCGAGCGGCGCTTCTTCGCCTTCGGCTCGCGCAAGACGCCGCCGCAGATCGACCGGGGCATGCTGTTCATCGGCGACACGGTCTATACGCTCGACGACTGAGACGGAGCGATATTTGGCTTCCTTGATCCTCCCCCGCCAGGGGGAGGTGTCAGCCGCAGGCTGACGGAGGGGGCGGAATCACTGCGCTCAACTGGAAAGGGCGCTGCCTACCTCCCCCTCCGTCGCCTTCGGCGCCACAGTGTTGGGTCGCCCGTGCCCCCGGCACGGGCTTGGATTGCCGGGGCAATCCAACCCAACACTCCCTGGCGGGGGAGGATTTAGTGTCGATTCGACCTAAGCCAGCGTGACCTTCATGGTGAAGGTGCGCGCCTCGCCCGGCGCGTAACGCTGCATCAGCGGCTTGTCCCAGATCTCGCCGTCGAAGCCGTGCGGGTCGGCGATGCCGTGCCAGGGCTCGATGCACAGATAGCGCGCGCCCGGCTTCATCCACAGCCCCAGCGCGGGCGTATCCGGAAAGTCGCAGACGAGCTGCGGCCCGCCTTCGGCGCCATAAGCGAGCGACTGGCTGCGCACCGGGTTCCACACCAGGGCGTCGCGCTCGAACAGCGCATCGTCGAGAGGCAGCACCCGACCCTCGACGGGGCTCTCCCAGCCGTCCGCGTCGATCCAGCCGCCCCTGACGATCGCGGCGAGCCTGCCGGGCTCGTCCTGCGCGAAGACGATCCGGTGCGCCGCCTTCGCCGCGCCATAGGGCAGGGGCCAGGCGAAGGCGGGGTGGAAGCCGAAGCTCGCCGGCATGTCGCGATCGCCGGTGTTGGCGACGGTGATGTCCATCGCCAGCGTCGCGCCCCGGATCGTGAACGCGGCATCGAGCGTGAAGGCGAAGGGATAGACCGCGCGCGTTGCGTCATTGTCGGTCAGGCGGAACACCGCCCGGTCCGCCGCCTGCTCGATCACCTCGAACGCCTGCCGCCGCGCGAAGCCATGCTGCGGCAGCGGATATTCCTTGCCATCGAGCCTGTACTTGTCGTCCATCAGCCGCCCGACGATCGGGAAGAGCAAGGGCGCCCGCCCGTTCCAGAAGGCGGGATCGGCATCGGTCATCAGCTCGCGCCCCTCCGCGTCGCGCAGATGCGAAAGCTCCGCGCCCAGCGGGTTGATCGCCGCGGTCAGTTCGCTGGAGCCGATCTCGATCATCCAATATCCCTCATTCGGCCGAAGCCTTGCGGCGCCGGAACTCGGCGACCTTCGCCTTGTTGCCGCAGGCCGCCATCGAGCACCAGCGGCGGTCGCGCGAACGCGACGTGTCGAGGAACAGGATAGCGCAGCCGTCGGCCTCGCATTGCCGGATGTGCGCGGCCTGGGCGCCGCCGAACAGCAGCACCGCCTCGCGCGCGACTTCCGCCAGCAGTCCGGTGGCACTCCCCTGCCACGCCAGCGCACCTTCCGCATCGAGCTGCGGCGCCGCGGCCGGCCCCGACGCGAGCCCATTGAGATCGGCACGCGCCGAAGCCGGATCGGGTCGCCCGGCAATCCGCGCCAAGGCGAGATCGTGAACGGCCTCGCGCAATCGCCGCGCCGACTGGAGATCGGCGTCGGTAGCGCGGATGTCGGCAGGCAGTCCGGCGGCGCACAGCCAGCGATCCAGGTCCCCGGGAAGCGCCAGCAGATCGCGGGGCACCGGCTTGAGGCGCGCCGCGAGCGTGGCGACCAGATCCAGCGCGCGATGCCCGCCGCGGAAGCGGAAACCGTCGCGCTGCTCCGCGGGAGGGGCGGGAGAAACCATGCGGGCGAAGCTAGGAGCGAGTAACCGGCTTGACAAGTTATCCACTGCTCCGCTCTACTGTAACCTCATTAACTGGTTACGGAGATTCGCATGCTCATCGCACTCGCACTGCTCCCGCTCGCGACGGCTCAGCCGCGGCCCGAACCGCTCGTGCTGGAGGGAAGCTGGGAGCTCGCCTCGGCCTATGAGATCCTCGCCGACGGCAGCCGCGCCACCGCTTATGGCGAGCATCCGCGCGGGCGGATGATGGTCGATGCCGATGGGCGCTATTCGATCCAGATCTTCCGCCCGGATCGCCCGCTCTTCGCCGCGGGAGACAAGACGCGCGGCACGGCCGAGGAATATCGCGCCGCGGCGCTCGGCTCGAGCACGCATTTCGGCCGGGTCCGCGCGCTTCCCGACGGCAGGACCCTGGTCTTCAGCGTCGAATCGGCATCCTGGCCCAATTGGGAGGGCAAGGAGCAAAGGCGCGAATATAGCTACCGCGACGGCGTGCTCCGCTATGCGGTGCCGGCCAGCGCCTCGGGCAACGGCACCATCGCCTGGTCGGTGTGGCGCAAGCTGCGCTAGCGCGTTTCAGCCCGCGCGGTGGACGAGGAAGGGCGACCAGGCCTGGTTGACCGGCATCAACTCGATCGTGTTGACGTTGAGGCGCGGCGGCTGCTGGGCGACCCACAGCATGGTCGCGGCGATGTCCTCGGCGGTCATCGGATCGACTCCGCCATAGAGCTTGTCCGACGCCTGCTGGCTGCCGGTGCGCACCAGGGTGAACTCGGTCTCGACCATCCCCGGCTCGATCGAGGTGACGCGCACCCCGGTGCCGATCAGGTCCGAGCGCAGGTTGAGGCTGAACTGGCGGACGAACGCCTTGGTCGCGCCGTACACGTTGCCGCCCGGATAGGGATAATTGGCCGCGACCGACGACAGGTTGATGATCGCACCCTTGCGCGCGATCAGCGCCGGCAGGAGTTTATGCGTGATCGAGACCAGCGAGGCGATGTTGGTGTCGATCATCGTCGTCCAGTTGGCGAGCGACGCCTGCTGCGCGGGCTCCAGCCCCAAGGCGAGCCCGGCATTGTTGATCAGCAGGTCGATCCCGCGAAACGCCTCGGGCAGCCCGTCCAGCGCGGCGTCGCGCGCAGCCTCGTCGCGGATGTCGAATTCGAGCGTGTGGAGCGCGTCGCCCAGTTCCGCCCGGAGCGCCGCCAGCCGATCGGCGCGCCGCCCGGTACCGATCACCTTCCAGCCCGCCGCGACGAACGCCCGCGCCGCGGCCTCGCCGATCCCCGCGGTGACGCCGGTGATGAGAGCAATGGGCATGCATTTCTCCATGTCGTCATCCCGGACTTGTTCCGGGATCCACTCAGCCTCCCGCGGGACGCCGGAGCCTCTAACGCTGCCCTTGCCTCCCGCTGGACCTCGGCACAAGCCTGTCCTGAGCGCCTGCTTTACAGGCAGCCGAAGGGGCCGGGGTGACGTGGTATTTCGTTACAGATCGTCCTCATAGATCGACCGCGCTTCCCCAAGATGCCAGCGCTCGCCGTCCCAGCGATCCTCGAAGTCACCGTGCTGGAGTAGCGTCCCCGGCGGGCAGCCCAGCTCGGCCAGCTGCAGCCGGATGAGCGCGCAACCGAGTTCAAGGTCGGTCACATCGGCGTCGATGATCGAATAGGCGACCTCCCAGTCGTCACCGTCCTCGTCCCCCGTCGAGATTTGCCAGCCGCCGCCAGCGCTGCCGAGCCCCACCATCCGGAGTTCGGCATCGATGTGCAGTCCCCAGCGATCATGCCGCTCGTGCGGATCGAAATCACCGGCGAGCAGGATCGGCGTGGGAATGTCGCCCGGATACTCATGCAGGGCGTTGAACCCTTCGAGAAACCGGTCGATCATCCGCCTATCCCCGCAGCGTCGCGCCGAGTTTCGCCGCCGCGGCGACGACCTTGTCGGCCACCGCCTTCAGCTCGGCATCGGTGAAGCTCTTCTCGCCCGGCTGGAGCGTGATCTCGACCGCGAGGCTCTTCTGCCCCTCGGGCACGCCGGTGCCGGTGAAGATGTCGAAGAGGCGCGCGTCGACGATCACCGCCTTGTCCGCGCCCTTCACCGTGCGGACGAGATCGCCCGCGGCCAGATCGGCCGGCACCAGGAAGGCGAAGTCGCGCGTCACTGCCTGCAATGCCGGGGGCGTATAGGCCGGGCGCATGAAGCCGCTGCCGCGCTTCGTGGGCAATGCGTCGAGATAGATCTCCACCGCGGCGACGTCGCCATCGAGGTCGAACGCCTTGAGCACGCTCGGATGGACCATGCCGAACGAAGCGAGCACGGTCTTGGGGCCGAGCCGCAGCGTCGCCGACTGGCCGGGATGGTAGACCTCGCCCGCCTCGCCCATCACCTGCAGGTTCGCGACCGGCGCGCCCGCGGCCTCGAGCAGGGCCAGCGCCTCGGCCTTGGCGTCGAACGCGCCGAAAAGCTGCGCCTTGCCGCCCTGCCAGCCGCGCGCCGAGCGATCGCCCGCGAGCACCACGCCGAGCGTCAGCCGCTCCTTGTCGGCGAGATAGCGCCGGCCGATCTCGAACAGCCGCACGCCGCTCGCGCCGCGCTTGAGGTTGCGCTCCGCCGCGGCAAGCAGGCCGGGGAGCAGCGAAGGCCGCATGACCTTCATGTCCTCGCTGATCGGGTTGGCGAGGCTCCACGCCCCGCCACCGAAGGGCGCCGCCTCGGCCTCGGAGATGAAGCTCCACGTCACCGCCTCGCTGAGCCCGCGCGCCGCCGCGGTGCGCCGCAGCTTGCGCTCGAGCTTCTGCTCGGGCGTCGCGGTCGGGCGCGCCACGCCGGGCACGCGGTCGAGCGGAGTCGGGGGGACCTTGTCGATACCCTCGATGCGGATGACTTCCTCGACCAGGTCGGCGGGGCCGTCCACATCGCGGCGCCAGCTCGGCGCGGTGACCCGCAGCGCATCGAAGGCGGAAAGATCGGTCGGATCGCCGTTCGCGTCGAGCGGCTCGACACGGAAGCCGAGGCTCTCGAGAATCGCCTTCTGCCGCTCCACGGGAATGGCCAGCCCGCCCAGCGTCTCGGCCAGCACCGGATCGTAACCGGTGACGATGCCGACATGCGGCAAATTGCCCGCGCGGGTCACCTCGCTCGCGCTGCCGCCGCACAGGTCGACCACATAGCGCGCCGCGATCGCGATGCCGTCCTCGAGGAAGGCCGGATCCACCCCGCGCTCGAAGCGCGAGCGCGCATCGCTGGTGAGCGCGAGCTTCTGTCCGGTCCGCGCGATATGGTCGGGATCGAAGAAGGCGCATTCGATCACCACGTCGGTGGTGGTCGCGGACACGCCGGTATCCTCGCCGCCCATGATCCCGCCGATATCGTGCACGCCGTTTTCGTCGGCGATCACGGTGACGGTCTCGTCGAGGGTGTAGGTCTTCTCATTGAGCGCGAGCACCTGCTCGCCGGCCCTGGCCTTGCGCACGACGAGCGCGCCCGAGAGCTTGGCCTTGTCGTAGACGTGCAGCGGGCGGCCGAGATCGATCATCACATAGTTGGTGATGTCGACCAAAGCCGAGATCGGACGCTGGCCGATCGCCTTGAGGCGGCGCTGCATCCAGCCGGGCGAGGCGCCATTGGTCACGCCGCTGACGGTCTGGCCGAAATAAGCCGGGCAGCCGTCGGGCGCCTCGATCCGCACCTCGGGCCCGGCACCGCTGGCCGGCACCGGATCGACAGCGAGCGGCTTGAGCGTCCCCAGCCCCGCCGCGGCGAGATCGCGCGCGATGCCGCGCACGCCCATGCAGTCCTGGCGGTTGGGAGTGATCGAGACGTCGATCACCGCGTCGTTCAATCCGGCATAATCGGGATAGGAAGTGCCGATCGGCGCGTCGGCGGGGAGCTCGATGATCCCCTCATGGTCGTCGCCCAGCTCGAGCTCGCGCGTCGAGCACATCATGCCGTTCGATTCGACTCCGCGCACCGCGGCGATCTTGAGCTGCATGCCGTTGGCCGGAACCACCGCGCCCGGGAGCCCGAGCACGCCGACCAGCCCCGCGCGCGCATTGGGGGCGCCGCACACGACCTGCAAAGGCGCACCTTCGCCGGTATCGACGGTCAGCACCTGCAATTTGTCGGCCTGTGGATGGCGCTCGGCGGTGAGCACCCTGGCGACGCGGAACGCCGCGAGCTTCTCGCCCGGATTCTCGACGCCCTCGACCTCGAGCCCGACGCGCGTCAGCGCCTCGACCACTTCGTCGAGCGAAGCCTCGGTCTCGAGATGCTCCTTGAGCCAGTTCAGCGTGAACTTCATGCGCCGACTCCCCCGCTCAGCGTGGGCACGTCGAGCGCCGAGAAGCCGTAGTGTCTGAGCCAGCGCAGGTCGCCGTCGAAGAAGGCGCGCAAATCGTCCATCCCGTATTTGAGCATCGCGAGGCGGTCGACGCCGGTGCCGAAGGCGAAGCCCTGCCATTCGTTCGGATCCAGCCCGCAGGCGGCGATCACCTTGGGATGCACCATCCCCGAGCCGAGGACCTCCATCCAGCCCTCCGAGCCGCCGATCACGCGCTTGCCGCCCACCACCGAGTAGCCGACATCGACTTCCGCCGAAGGCTCGGTGAAGGGGAAGTAGCTCGGGCGCAGGCGGAGCACGATGTCGTCGCGCTCGAAGAACGCCTTGAGGAAGGTCTCGAGCGTCCATTTGAGGTGGCCGAGCGTGATCCCCTTGTCGATCACCAGACCTTCGATCTGGTGGAACATCGGCGTGTGCGTCGCGTCCGAATCCGAGCGATAGACGCGGCCCGGCGCGATGATCCGGATCGGCGGCTTGTCCTTCACCATGGTGCGGATCTGCACCGGCGAGGTGTGCGTGCGCAGCAGATGCTTCTGGCTGCCATCTGCCTCGGGCGGGAAATAGAAGGTATCGTGCATCGCCCGCGCCGGATGGCTCTCGGGAATGTTGAGCGCGGTGAAATTGTGCCAGTCGTCCTCGATCTCGGGACCGGTGGCGACTGCGAAGCCGAGATCGGCGAAGATCTCCGCCAATTCGTCCATCACCTGGCTGACCGGATGCACCGAGCCCGCCGGCACCGCGTCGACCGGCAGCGTCATGTCGAGCGTCTCGCGCGCCAGCCGCGCGTCGAGCGCCAGCCGCTCGAGGCCCGCCTTGCGCTCCGCTAGCGCCGCGGTCACCGCCTCGCGCAGGCCGTGGATGCGCGGGCCCTGCTCCTGGCGCTCCTCGGGGCTCATCCCGCCCAAGGTCTTGAGCAGCCCGGTGATCGCGCCCTGCTTGCCGAGCGCATGGACGCGCAGCGCCTCGACGGCGTCGAGCCCCGCCGCGGCCTGGATCGACGCGAGCAAGTCGCTGCGCAATTGTTCGAGATCGGTGGTCATGGAAAAGGCCCGAACCCCAGAGTGCGCACGAGGTCAACCCTCCCGCGCAAGATTCGCCCGCCCGCGCGGCCCATCGCGGGGGCGGGGCGGGACGACGCAGCCCGCTTCCCGCCATTCCCGACTCATGAGACCACCCGCGTCGCCGACTGGGTAGCGTGGAGGCGACCGATGTTGATGCAGGCAAGACTCGAGACCGTCGACTGCCCCTGCTGCGAAGGCGACGGGCATCGGCATTGGGCATCCGAGAACGGCTACAACGCCGTCAAATGCGCCGGCTGCGGCACCGTCTATATCCGCGAGCGCCCGCGCGCCGAGGACATCTCCGCCGCCGCGCGCGACGGCGTCCACCCGACCGAGGACGGCACCCTCGACCAGAGGCTGCACCGCCAGGGCTGGAAGGTGCCCTTCTACGCCGGCATCGTCCGCCGCTTCTTCGAAGGCGAGAAGGGCCTCAGCTGGCTCGACGTCGGCGCGGGCAATGGCGAGTTCGTCGAGGCGGTGCAGCGCGCGTTGCCCGACGTGCAGGCCCTGGGCATCGATCCGATGGAAGTGAAGGTCGCGCGCGCCCAGCAGCGCGGCGTGCCGATCACCGCGCAGACGCTGGAGGAAGTGACCGGCAGCTACGACGTGATCTCGATCATCAACGTCTTCTCGCACATCCCCGACTTCCAGCATTTCGGCGGACTGATCCGCGCCCGGCTCAAGCCAGGCGGCTCGCTGTTCATCGAGACCGGAAACGGCGGCGACCTGCCCTCGCGCGCCGATTATCCGGGCGAGCTTTTGCTGCCCGACCATCTCGTTTTCTCGGGCATCGAGCAGATGAAGCAGACGCTCGGCCGGCTGGGCTTCGGGCGCGTCGAGCATTGGAGCCGCCGCACCGATCACCCGCTCTGGGCGGCGAAGCAGCTGGTGAAGAGCACGCTCAAGGGGAAGCCGAAGGTCTTCGTACCGTGGACGCGCCAGTTCCGAACGGTGTTCTACCGGGCGTATCTCGACGGTTAGGGCGAATCGCTACTCTATTCCCCTCCCTTCAGGGAGGGGTTGGGGGTGGGTAGCGACGGGCGAGGCTCGGTGCCTCGTCCGTCGCTTCGACGCTGGGCAATGAGTCTTTCTTAGGCGCGCAGACGCGCGCACCCACCCCCATCCCCTCCCTGCAAGCAGGGAGGGGCGTGTTTTCGGACCTGTCCCAGCAGCTACGCCCGGCTGCCGAGCAGGGCGCCGCCGAAGCCGATGAACATCACGCCGGTGGCGCGGTTGAACAGCTTCTGGCGATTGGCCGGTGCCAGCCAGCCGGCGAGCGAACGCCCGCCCAGCGCATAGACGCCGTACCAGAGCGCCTCGATCGCCACGAAGCTCGCCACCAGCACCGCGAGTTGGAGCCAGAAGGGCCGCTCCATGTCGATGAACTGCGGGAAGAGCGCCGCGGCGAAGATGATCAGCTTGGGATTGGAAAGGCCGGTGGCGAGCCCCGTGGCGTAGAGCGCGCGGGCCGAGCGCCGCGTGTGCGGATCGCGCGCGGCACCGCCGACCGGGGCGCGCCACGCCTTGATCCCCAGCCACACCAGATAGGCGACGCCGGCGTAGCGCAGCACCTCATAGAGCGCGGGCGACGCCTTGAGCAGCGCGCCGAGCCCCGCCGCGGAAGCGAGCAGGCAGAGCAGGACGGCGCTCATCAGCCCCGCCATCGAGAAGAGCGCGCGGCGCGGCCCATGGTGGATGCTCTGCACCATCACATGGAGCATGTTCGGCCCCGGCGTCCCCGCGATCAGGAACACCGCCGTGACGTAGATCCACCAGGTCTGCATCGCCATTTCGCTTGCCCTTTTCTTCATGCCGACCCGCTTTCGTCATCCCGGCGAAAGCCGGGACCTCAGGCGGCGAGCGGTCGGCTTGTGGCACGAGATCCCGGCTTTCGCCGGGATGACGGCATTCCAAAAGAAAAAGGGCGCCGGTGGATACCACCGACGCCCCATATTCCTGCGTGTGTCCCTGGCTCAGGCGGCCTGGGGCAGTGCCGCCTTCGCCTGCGCGACGATGGCGCTGAACGCCTCGCCTTCGTGCATCGCGATGTCGGCCAGAACCTTCCGGTCGAGCTCAATGCCCGCGAGCTTGAGCCCGTGCATGAACTGCGAATAGGTCAGGCCCTCGGCGCGGACGCCGGCGTTGATGCGCTGGATCCACAGGCCGCGGAACGTGCGCTTCTTAACCTTGCGGTCGCGATAGGCGTATTGGCCGGCCTTCTCGACGGCCTGGCGCGCGATGCGGATCGTGTTCTTGCGACGGCCGTAATAGCCCTTCGCCTGATCCAGAATGCGCTTGTGCTTCGCCTTGGTGGTCGTGCCACGCTTAACTCGTGCCATGTGTCAGGCCCTCCTTACTTCAGGCCGTACGGCGCCCACTGGCGCACGTGAGCCGTATCGGCATCGGCGAGCACGGAGGTGCCGCGATTCTGGCGGATATACTTCGCGTTGTGCGAAATCAGGCGGTGGCGCTTGCCGGCGACTCCATGCTTCACCTTGCCGGTGGCGGTGAACTTGAAGCGCTTTTTGACGCCGCTCTTCGTCTTGAGCTTGGGCATTTTGGTCTCCTTACAAACTCGAACGTGCGAGCAGCCGCGGCAGCCCTTGATGGCCGGGCGTGTTCCTGACGTTCGAGGAAAGCGGGGCGCATAGCCGCAGACGGGCCGCAATGCAACCGGAGTCCCGCCGCCGCCCTCGCTCCGACCCCTTGCCGGGGTAATGATGGAGGCGGAACCCTCGGAGCCTACAGGCTTTTTCCTAGGGATGGCTGATCGGGACGCGCCCATCGCCGCCCGTGAGACGGCTCCCCCGCCGAGCGATTCGCCCGACCGCCCCGCACGCGCGCTCGGCACGCCGCTCGCCAGCGCCATCGCGGTCGTCGCCACCCTCCTGGGGCTGCTCGTCCTCGCCTGGACAATGCTGTTCGTCACCAAGGGCCGCTTCCTCAAGCCCAGCTTCGAGAAGGTCGTCGCCGCGCAGACACACCGCGACGTGAAGGTCGCAGGCGACTTCCAGCTCTATTTCGCGCCGTTCAACCTCCGGTTCGTCGCCGAGGGGTTGACCATCTCCAACCCCGCATGGGCCGGACGCGGCAACTTCTTCTCGGCGAAGCGGATCGATTCGCGCATCTCCACCTGGAGCCTGATCACCGGCAACCGCCGGATCAACTGGCTCGGGCTCGAGGACGGCCATGTCGACCTGCAATGGGACGCGCAGGGCCGGCGCAACACCTGGACCTTCAGCGAGGAGAAAGGCGAGCCGCTCGACCTGCCGATCATCCGCCGCGCGCTCGTCCAGGGCACGCTGATCCGCTATGTCGACCCGCGGATGCAGATCGCCGCGGGCATCCGCATCCACACCGTGGAGGCGAAGGACACCCAGTTCGCCAGCACGATCCGCTTCGACGGCAACGGCACGGCGCGGGGCACGCGCTTCACCATGGCGGGCGCCTTGCTCACCCCCAACGCCACCGTGTCGGGTGGCCGGAACCGACTCCAGCTCCATGTCGAGGGCGTCCGTACCGCGGTCGACGTCTCGGGCACGCTCCCCGGCGCGACCGAGATCGAAGGCGCCGACCTCCATATGGACGCGCGCGGCCAGAACCTGGCGGACGTCTTCTCGGTCGCGGGCATCGCCGTCCCCGACACGCGCAATTATCGCCTCCGCTCGGCGCTCACCAAAAAAGGCGACGAATGGCGCTTCACCGGGCTGCGCGGCCGCTTCGGCGCCAGCGATCTCGCGGGCCGCTTCACCCTGGCGATGCACGAGCCGCGGCTGCTGCTCACCGCCGATCTCGCGACGCACGTGCTCGACATCGTCGATGCCGGGCCGTTCGTCGGCTACAGCCCCCAGGCATCGGCCGTGGGCGCGGTGGTGACCCGGGCGACGGGCACCCCACGCATCCTCCCCGACGCGCCATTGCGGGTCGAGGCGCTCAGGAACTTCGACGCCAAGGTGCATTGGACGGTGCGCACCGTCCGCGCCGAGAGCCTGCCGGTGTCGAACATCACGCTCGGCCTCGATCTCGACGACCGCCTGCTCAAGCTGAGCCCTTTGAACTTCAGCATGGCGCGCGGCACGGTCTCTTCGGACATCACGATCGACGCGCGCCGCGATCCGGTCTTCACCGACTACGACATCCGCCTCTCACCCACTCCGATGGGCGTGCTGCTCGCCGGCTTCGGCGTCGAGGAATCGGGGACGAGCGGCACCCTGAAGGCGCGCGTGCAGATGACCGGATCGGGCAACAGCGTGCGCGATTCGCTGGCCAGTTCGAACGGCCGCATCGCGGTGATCCTGCCCAAGGGCAGCTTCTGGACGCGCAACGTCCAGCTCTCCGAGCTCGATATCGGCGTGTTCATCCAGAAGATGTTCGAGAAGAAACTGAAGGAGCCGGTCCAGATCAATTGCGGGCTGATCGGCTTCAGCGTGCGGAACGGCATCGCCGCCGCCGACCCGATCCTGATCGACACCCAGAAGAACGTCATGCTCGGCCGCGGCGGGTTCAGCTTCAGGAACGAGGCGATCGACCTCGCCTTCCGCGCCGACGGCAAGAAGTTCAGCCTGTTCGCGGGCCAGTCGCCGGTGGGCATCGGCGGCTATTTCGCGCGGCCGAGCATCCAAGTGATCAGCCCCGAATTGCTCGCGCGCGCCGGGGCGGGGCTCGGGCTCGGCGTGCTCGCCAGCCCGTTCGCGAGCGTGATCGCGTTCGTCGACATCGGCGACGCCAAGGCCGCCGATTGCGGCCCCGTGCTCGCCGGCGCCGCGGCCCAGGCCCAGCGCACCGACAAGGGCAAGCCCCGCGACGATGTCGGCAAGGGCACCACCGCCAAGTCCGAGGACGGCACGCGCTCGAACGAGGAGCGCCGGAAGCAGCGCAAGAAGTTCCTGGGGATTTTCTGAGCAAAAATTCCTCCCCGGAACGGGGAGGGGGACCGCGCAACGCAGTTGCGTGGTGGAGGGGCCCCGGCCTCCTCACACGATATCGCTGGTGGAGAGCGGGCTCCCCTCCACCATCGCTGACGCGATGGTCCCCCTCCCCGTTCCGGGGAGGATTTCTGCACCATCCCTGTTCGGACTACATTCCCTCCACCCGACTCGAAGGAGAACGAGCATGGCCGAAGACCGGATTGCGATGCCCGGCGTCACCCCGCACCTCACCATCCGCGAAGGCAAGGGCAGCGCGGCGGTGGATTTCTACAAGGCCGCCTTCGGCGCCGAGGAAACCGGCCGCCATCTCACCGACGACGGCAAGCGGATCATGCACAGCCATCTCCTCATCAACGGCGGCTCGCTGATGCTCAACGACGACTTCCCCGAATATACCGGCGGCGTCTCGGTCCCCGCAGGCGTCGGGCTGCACCTACGCGTCGACGACGCCGATCAATGGTGGGAACGCGCGCTCGCCGCGGGCGCGACGGTGCGCATGCCGCTCGACAACCAGTTCTGGGGCGATCGCTATGGCGAGGTGGTCGATCCGTTCGGCCACACCTGGACGATCGGCGGGCCGGTGAAGGAATAGCACCGATCGACCTTGCCTACCCCGTCACCCCGGACTTGTTCCGGGGTCCACCGGGAGGCTGGCGTTGGACAAGCGGCGAGAGGATTTCGTATGACGGCACCGTGGACCCCGGCCCAAGGCCGGGGTGACGGCTAATTTCTGACCCCAGCAGTGGCCGCCTCAATGCCCCCGGCAGGCCAAAGCCTCGAGGATCTCCTCGATCCGCGCCGGGTCGCCCGCGGCGACGACCTCGCCGTTGCTGCCGGCGTGGAGCGGGTCGCCCTGCCAGTCGCACATCCGCCCGCCCGCACCCTCGACCACCGGTACCAAAGCGGCGAAATCGTGGAGCTTCAGTCCCGCCTCTACGACCACGTCGAGCCAGCCGCTCGCGACGCAGCCGTAATTGTAGCAGTCGCCGCCGAGCACCGTGCTCGTCACCGCCGCGTCGAGATGTTCGAAGGCGTGGAGCTGGTGATCGTCGAACAGAGCGGGTGAGGTCGTGCCGAGGATCGCGCCCTTGAGCTCGCGGCAGGCGCGCGCCTGGGCGGGCTTGCCGTTGAACAGGGTCTGGCGACCGGCGACGCCCACCCAGCGCTCGCCGATGATCGGCTGGTCGATGATACCGAGCAGGGGCCAGCCGTCCTCGATCAACGCGATCAGCGTGCCGAAGATCGGTCGGCCGGCGATGAAGGCGCGCGTGCCGTCGATCGGATCGAGCACCCATTGGCGCCCGCTGCTGCCTTCGCGCACGCCGAATTCCTCGCCGATGATGCCGTCCATCGGCCGCTCGGCCACGATCAACCGGCGCATCGCCTCCTCCGCCTCGCGGTCGGCGAGCGTCACCGGAGACAGGTCCTCCTTGGCCTCGAGCCCGAAGGAGCCGCGGAAGCGCGGGCGGATCGCGGCGCCGGCGGCGTCGGCAAGGCGCTGGGCAAGCGCGATATCGGTCTCGGAAACGGCCATGCCCGCCGCCCTACGCGTCCGTTTTTGACTCGCCAAGGTCACAAAGCGCTGCCAGTCGTTTCGGCAATGCGTCTGATCCTGTTTGCCCTGGGCCTTTGCGCCGCCACGCCCGCCGCCGCGCAGCTGCGCGCGGTGCCGGCCCAGCCAGCCTCCGAAGTGGAGGCGCTGCGCGGCGTCGAGGTGTTCCTCGTCAACGAGACCGCCGCGCCGATCGCCGATGCGGGGCCGCGCCAGATCGAAGTGACCGCGGTCGACGGCACCCGCCTCGTGCTCGAGCGCGTCCCTGGCCCGACGCCGACCATCGCCCCCGGCGGCTTCGCCAAGGCGCGCTACGTGCCCGTGAGCGTCGCCAACGTCGCCATTCCGCCCTCCGACCAGCATCCGCCCGCGAAGATCGCCGCCGAGGAGACCGTGGTCCAGAGCTCTACGGGCACGTCCTCGGCCTTCCTCGATCGCTTCGAGCCGCACGAGCCGGTCTATGGCGTGTTCGGCACCGGCGATTCGGGCGGCAAGCTCCAGGTGAGCTTCGCCTTCCGTCCCTTCGCCGAGGATGCGCCGCTCAAGCTCGGCAACCTCCGCTTCGCTTATACCCAGACGATGTTCTGGGCGCTGCGCGAACCCTCGGGCCCGTTCCGCTCGACCAATTACAGCCCCGAAGTCTATGCGGACATCCCGTTCGACGAGACCACCAGGGTCGCGCTCGGCTGGCGGCACGATTCGAACGGCCGCGGCATGGTCGACTCGATCGACGTCAATCGCATCTTCGGCCGAGTCGAGAAGAGCTTCGACCTGGGCGGCGACTGGCGGCTCGACGTCGCGCCCCAGGCCTGGTTCTATGTCGGCCGCTTCGGCACCGCACCCGACGTGAAGGACTATCTCGGCTACACCGCGCTCACCGCCACGATCCAGCAGAAGGACGGGCTCAAGATCGCGCTCACCGGCCGCGGCAATTTCGACACCAGGCGCGGCGGCGCCGAATTGTTCGCCTCCTATCCGCTCGCGGCGCTCGGCGGGGGCGTCGGTTTCTATCTCTTCGGCCAGGCCTTTACCGGCTATGGTGAAGCGCTCGACGACTATCGCGTGAACGATACGCACGCGCGAATCGGAATCGCCCTGACCCGATAGACTCAAACTGACCCGATAACCCAAGGAGTGACGCCATGCGGACCAAGCTTCTCCTCGCCGCCCTGCTCCTGCCGCTGTCGCTGCCGGTCGAGGCGGCGCTCGCTCCCGGGGCGACGGCGCCCGATTTCAGCGCGGCGGGCGCGATGGCGGGCAAGCCGCTGAGCGTCAGCCTCAAGGCGGCGCTCAAAAAGGGCCCCGTCGTGCTCTATTTCTTCCCCGCCGCCTTCACCGGCGGCTGCAATGCCGAGGCGGCCGCCTTCGCCGCGAAGCTCCCCGATTTCACCGCGGCCGGCGCGACGGTGATCGGGATGACCGCGGGCAATGTCGACAAGCTCGTCGCCTTTTCGAGCGAGCATTGCGCGGGCAAGTTCGCGGTGGCCGCGGCGAGCCCGGCGGTGATCAAGGGCTATGACGTGCTGCTCAAGAAGCCCGACGGCACGCCGACGACGGTCACCAGCCGCACCAGCTATGTGATCGCTCCCAGCGGCAAGATCCTGTTCGCGCACACCGACATGAACCCCTCCGATCACATCCGGCTGACCTTGGACGCGGTGCGGAAATACAAGGCGGCGAAGCGCGGCTAGGTTCTTCACGCTTGGGAAAGCATTTGCTCACCGGATGTTAGCAGTTCGCCTCTAAACCCCTGATCGAACAGATATGCGGGCGGGACCGCAAGCACCGTACGCAACCGAATGCACAGGGGTTTAAGGCATATGGTCGGCGCAAGGGCCGTCCGGGCGGCAAGTCAAAGCGATTCGTCGCGCCGCCTTTACGACCGAATCGGCGATTTCCTTGTCGATCAGCGGCTCGACCCTGATCCCGGCAACTATGCGTTCGCCTATCACCTGCTCGCCAATCCCGAAGGGCCGCTCGCGCGCGCGGTCCATGCGCTGACCGATGGCGGCGTCCGTCTCACCCAGCGTGACATCGAGAAGCTCGGAACCGAGGTCCAACCCAACGCAAAGGTCGCCAAGGAGAAGGCCGACGGACTGGTCGCCGCGACGCAGATGCAGGTCGAGGGCTTCCAGGATATGGTCACCGCGATGCGCGCCGAGACCCAGGGCTTCGGCCGCGATCTCGCCGCGAGCGCCGAGGCGATCTCGCGCTCGAGCGATGGGAGCGGCTCGACCGTGATCGGCGAGGTTGCGCGCATCACCGCGACGATGATCGAACGCGTCCGCAGCGCCGAGGAGCGGCTCGAGAGCGCGACCCGCGAGGCCAGCGAGCTGCGCGAGAAGCTCGAGGAAGCGCGCGACAATGCCCGGCGCGATCCGCTGACCGACCTGCCCAACCGCCGCGCGCTCGAGGAGGCCTATGCCGCGCAGGCGGCGTCCGGCGCCCGGATCTGCCTCGCCGTGTGCGACGTGGACCATTTCAAGTCGGTCAACGACCGCTTCGGCCACGCCGTCGGCGACCGGGTGCTCAAGGCGATCGCCGAGGCGCTGAGCCAGACCTGCGCCGGCCACCTCGTCGCGCGCTATGGCGGCGAGGAGTTCGCGGTGCTGTTCACCGGCGTGAGCATCCAGACCGCGCGCACCACGCTCGACGCCGCGCGCGCCACGGTCGCCACCAAGCGCTACCGGCTGCGCGAGACCGACGCGCCGCTCGGCGAGATCACCTTCTCCGCCGGCCTCGCCGCGGCCGAGCCGGGCGACGGCCTGTCGACCGTGTTCCACCGCGCCGACCGGCTGCTCTACGCCGCCAAGACCGCCGGCCGGAACTGCCTCCTGGTCGGGTGACCGATATCGGACACTCGCTGTCCGCTTCTGATTGGTAATTTACGCCAACCTCTCGCGAAAATTTTCCCAACTTTCGCGGCGCGTTGAACGCGCTATCATAGTTTTCAACTACTTACCAAAGTTGGCACGCCCCCTGCAATAAAGCTGGCATCGGCAATCGGATGGTCCGGCAGCCGATACCACCAGGGAGTAAGATCAATGACCGCTCGTCTCGACTCGTTCCATCATGCCCTCGCCGCCGTCGGCGCCGTGCTGTTCACCGTCGCTTTCGTGGTCTTCTCGACCCCGGTCGTCCCGATCGCCTGAGCCGGTCCGGTAACAAGGAGTATTTCGCCATGGTTCGCTCTGTCCTGCTGGGTCTCGCTTCGTTCGGTATCACCGCGACGATGATCCTCGCCACCGCCACGCAGGGTTCGTCGCTCTTCGCCTGAACCCTGCCCCGCCGCGGCCAAGCGGCGACAAACAAACGGAACTTCCGGCATTCCGCACCGGTTTCCTTCGGCAAGTCCCTCCCTTTGGAGCCAGGCCGATGCGCGAGACCGACACGATCGACATGATCCACGAGGATGCGCTGCCCGGACATGAAAGCGCCCTCGAGCCCAAGCCCGATTGGGAACCCCGCTACCCCGGCTCCGGCCGCTTGAAGGACAAGGTGGCGGTGATCACCGGCGCGGACAGCGGCATCGGCCGCGCCGTGGCGGCGCTCTATGCCCGCGAAGGCGCGCATGTCCCGATCCTCTATCTCTGCGAGCATTACGACGCCGCGATGACCGCCGAGATCGTCCGCTCCGAGGGGCGCGAGGCGCTGACAATCGCCGGCGACCTGGGCGACAAGGCCTTTTGCGACCGCGCGATCGCCGAGGTGGTCGCCAAGTTCGGCCGCATCGACGTGCTGGTCAACAATGCCGGCGAGCAGCATCCCGACCAGCACATCACCGACATCACCGAAGAGCAGCTCAAGCGCACCTTCCAGACCAACATCTTCGGGATGTTCTTCCTCACCCAGGCCGCGATGCCGCACCTGAAGCAGGGCGCGGCGATCGTGAACTGCACTTCGGTGACGATGTACCAAGGCTCGAAGGAGCTGCTCGACTATTCGAGCACCAAGGGCGCGATCACCGCCTTCACGCGCAGCCTGTCCGAGAACCTGGTCGAGAAGGGCATCCGCGTGAACGCCGTCGCGCCCGGGCCGATCTGGACTCCGCTCAACCCGATGGGCGGCGCGCGCCCCGAGAAGCTTGCCCATTTCGGCGAGAACACGCCGATGGGCCGCCCGGGCCAGCCCAACGAAGTCGCCCCCAGCTTCCTGTTCCTCGCCTGCGAGGATGCGAGCTACATGTCGGGCCAGGTGCTCCACCCGAACGGGGGGACGATCGTCAACGGTTAGGATCGACAGGCATTTGAATTCCCCTCCCTGCAAGGGAGGGGTCAGGGGTGGGTAGTGACGGGCGAGGCTCGATGCCTCGTCCGTCGCTTTCAGCTTGGCGATGAGTCTTTTTGAGCGCGCAGACGCGCGCACCCACCCCCTACCCCTCCCTTGCAGGGAGGGGCAGAATATCGATCTCACCCTAAGCCACCGCTGTACTCCGCACGGGCCCGCCCGGCGCCTCCTCGCCGCGCGAATAGGTGCCGGTGAGCAGGCCGGCGGCGAGGACGCGGCCGGCCATCGCCTTGAGGAGCGCGCCGCGGCCGGGCGTGTCGCCGGGATCCGGGCCGGGGCCGAGCGCGAAGAGCTGGAAGGCATAGTGATGCGGCCCGTGCCCGGTCGGCGGATCGGGCGGCAGCCAGCCTTCGCCGAGATAGGAATTGCGGCCAACATCGCTGCCATCGCCGCCCCCGGCGCCGTCAGCGCGGATCGCGCCCTCGGCCAACGCGCCTTCGGGCGACAGCCCCCAGACGACGGCGTGGACCAGCGGCTGCGGGGCGGGCGCGTCGGGATCCTCGACGATCAATGCGAGCCGCTCGGTGCCCTCGGGAACGCCCGTCCAGAACAAGGGCGGCGATACGCCTGTGCCGTCGGCGGTGAAGCGCTCGGGCAGCCGGGCGCCGTCGGCGAAGGCGGGGCTGGCAAGATGCAGCGCCTCGAACGCGCCCAATTCGGGCTGCGCGATCGCGAGCTTGTCGACGCCGGCACGCAACCCCTTGAGCGCACTGCCCAGCCAATGGGGGACATGCTCGAGCATCACTCTCTCCTCTACGATCCACGCGGAACGAGCGGCACCGCCAAACTATCCGGCGGGACGCGCTGAAGCGTTCGGCCGCGATGCTGGCGCGGCCCGCGCCTTTGGGCTAGCGGAAGCGTCATGAGCGCACCCCATATCGTCGCCCTGGGCGGAACCCTGCGGAACCAATCGACGACCGGGCGGCTGCTCGCGGCGGCGCTCGAGATCGCCGAGGCACGCGGCGCGCGCACCACCTTGCTCACCGGCGACGACATCGCCTTCCCGCATTACGAGCCGGGCAATGCCGAGGGCAATGCGGCGATCGGCCGCTACCTCGAGGCCTTGCGCACCGCCGACGCGGTGATCGTCGGATCGCCCGGCTATCACGGGACGCTCTCCGGGCTGGTCAAGACCGCGCTCGACTATGTCGAGCAGCTCCGCGGCGACGAACGCGTCTATCTCGACGGCCTGCCGGTGGGGCTGATCGCCACTGCGGGCGGATGGCAGGCGTCGGTATCGACGCTCCAGGCGCTGCGCACCATCACCCATTCGCTGCGCGGCTGGCCGACCCCGATGGGGCTGGCGATCAACGTCGCCGAGCCGGGCGACGCGATCGCGAGGAGCCGCCCGCAGATGGAGATCATGGTCGGCCAGATCTTCGACTTCCTGCGCCGCTGATCGCCGCGCTTAACGCTTTCGAGAGAGGCTCGGGGCTAAGGTCCTCCCCCTTTGAATCGGAGGATTTCGAGCGCGAATGGAACAGGCTTCGGTCCAGGCAGCAGCGGGCACGCGCCGCAAGGCGATGCGGACCGTCCTCGCCGCCGGCAGCAGCCGCGCGAGCCTGAACGAGATCGCCCAGCGGCTGGGCAATCTCGGCTATCTCGTCGTGCTCGCCGATTCGGCCTGCCAGGCGCTCGAGCTCGTCTCGGCGCGCGGCTTCGACCTCGTGCTGATCGACGCGCTCGCGCCCGAAAGCGCGGCGCTGCACATGCTCGCCGAGATCCGCGGATCGCGCGACACGGAGGACCTGCCGGTGATCATGCTGAGCGAGACGCCCGACCCGGCCGCCGCGGTGGCGGCGTTCGGCGCGGGCGCGGACGATTTGCTGGCCAGGCCGTTCGCGTTCGAGGTGCTGGGCGCGCGCATCGAGCGCACGCTGGCACGCGCCGCCCGGGTCGAGGAGCTCAAGCGCTCCAACCTCGCGCTCGACGCCCGCGTCGCCGCGCGCGCGATCGAGCTGGGCGAGGCCCAGGTCGAGCTCGCCGCCGCCCGCATCGACCGCACGCAGCTGATGGGCTCGATCCGCCAGCTGCACGACCAGCTCGCGGTGCGGCGCGACGCGGCTTGAACCGCAAGTACGCCCCTCCCTGCAAGGGAGGGATGATCGGGCCGGCCATGCCCCCGGCATGGCCTGAACAGCGCGGGGCGCTGTTCACCCGATCATGGGTGGGTGCGCGCGTCTGCGCGCTCAAAAAGACTCATTGCCC
>NZ_JAPKNM010000116.1 GCF_026460985.1 Sphingomonas sp. | reverse complement strand
TCGGTCTCGATGACACCGCATCGCTCCCTCCTCATTCCTCCCTGTGCGCCAAAATCCGCTCCGTCATGGCCATTGTGGGCAATGGGTACAGACCCTCAGATCGCGCGGACTTCGGTTACTTCCGGAACATAGTATTTGAGCAACTGTTCGATGCCGTTCTTCAGCGTCGCGGTCGAGGAGGGGCAGCCGGAGCAGGCGCCCTGCATCTGGAGATAGACTCTCCCCTGGTCGAAGCCGCGGTAGACAATGTCTCCGCCGTCATTGGCAACCGCGGGACGGATGCGTGTCTCGATCAGCTCGCGGATCTGCGCAACGATCTCCGCATCCTCGGGATGGTCGCCGAAATCGGCGGACTCGGGGGGGACATTGAAGCCCGCGGCGGAGCCGGCGTGGAACAAGGGCATGTTCGCCGAGAAATGATCGAGCAGGATTGCCAGCACGTCGGGCTTGAGGTCGCGCCATTCGACGCCGGGGCCCGCGGTGACCGAGATGAAGTCGCGCCCGAAGAACACGCCGGTCACGTCGCCGAACGCGAACAGCGCGCTGGCGAGCGGCGAGGCCTCGGCATCCTCGGGGCTCGCGAAGTCGCGGGTGCCTGCGTCCATCACGGTGCGTCCGGGAAGGAATTTGAGCGTCGCCGGGTTGGGCGTGGCTTCTGTCTCGATCAGCATGGCTGGCATGTGGCGCTTGAAGGCATGCGGATCAAGCGGGCGGCGGGAAACGAAAGGTTTCGCGGGGACAATCAGTCGACGGGCGGATCGTGCCGCGTCGCGCCGCTCACATCGGCGTCGTGGCCGCTCTTGTCGCTGAAGAACGCCGCGGCGAACAGGCCGCAGCCGAGCAGGGTCGAGAGGAAGACGCCGCCGATCGTCGCGAGGATCGCCGACGGATAGAGCGCGTCGTTGATCGAGAGATACCAGAGCGCGCCCGCGACCATCAGCACCCCGGCCAGCGCGATCCACAGCATCATCCGCCGGAACTCTCTCCAGGCCTTGGCGCTGTCGGTACGCATCGCTTGCTCCTTCAAGGGCTTAGATGGGGCGCCGGGCGCGCGATTCAATCGTCCGGCAGGTATCGCATAGCCCCTTCGGCAAAGCTGTACACCTGGGCGAAAGGTCTCAGGTGGCAAGCGCGGGACTTCGCCATTAGATGGGGACACATGTCTCGTTTCCTGCGGTCTCCGCTCCTCGCCTCGCTCGCCCTCGTCACGCTTGTCCCGGTCCTGCCGGTCCAGGCGCAGACCGCGCCCCGCCCGGTCCAGACCGCCGATGATCCCTGGCTCTACAAGGGCAGCGACCTCGTCCATGACGACGAATGGAAATTCGGTAGGCTTTCCAACGGCGTGCGCTACGCCGTCCGCAAGAACGGGGTGCCCCCGGGCCAGGTCTCGGTGCGCGTGCGGATCGACGCGGGCTCGCTCAACGAGCAGGAGAGCGAGCGCGGCTTCGCGCATCTGCTCGAGCATCTCTCCTTCCGCGGATCGACCTTCGTGCCCGACGGCGAATCGAAGCGGATCTGGCAGCGGCTCGGCGTGACCTTCGGCTCGGACTCGAACGCGAGCACGACCTTCACCCAGACCGTCTACAAGCTCGATTTGCCGACCGCGACGCCCGCGGGCCTGGACGAGAGCTTCAAGATCCTCGTCGGCATGATGTCCGCGCCGGCGATCACCCAGGCTTCGCTCGACGCCGAGCGGCCGGTGGTGCTCGCCGAGGCGCGCGAGCAGCCGGGCGCGCAGGAACGGCTGCAGGATACGATGCTGGGGCTGATGTTCGCCGGCCAGCCGGTCGCCAATCGCAAGCCGATCGGCACCACCAAGGCGCTGACCGCGGCGACACCCGCCTCGGTGAACGCATTCCACGATCGCTGGTACCGCCCCGATCGCGCGGTGGTGATCGTGATCGGCGACATGGACCCCGCGGTGCTCGAGGCCATGGTGCAGAAGCATTTCTCCACCTGGAAGGCGGAGGGAGCGCCGACGCCGAGCCCCGATTTCGGCAAGCCCGTCGAGAACCAGCCGGTCGCCGCGAGCATCGTCGAGCCGGCGGTGCCGCCGCTGGCGATGATGGCGATCCTCCGGCCCTGGACGGTCTTCTCGGACACGGTGATCTTCAACCAGAAGCGGATGATCGACCTCGTCGCGATCCGGATCATCAACCGCCGGCTCGAGACGCGCGCACGCTCGGGGGGCAGCTTCCTCGCCGCGGGCGCCGATCTCAGCGACGTCGCGCGCTCGGCCAACGTCACCACGGTCAACGTGATGCCGGTCGGTGCCGACTGGGAGACCGCTTTGCGCGACGTGCGCGGCGTGATCGCCGATGCGCAGACCACCGCGCCCACCCAGGCCGAGATCGACCGCGAACTCGCCGAGATCGAATCGTCGATGAAGCAGCGCATCTCGACCGCGCCGGTCGAATCGGGGATGAAGCTCGCCGACGACCTGGTCGAGGCGGTCGACATCAACGAGACGGTGACGACGCCCGAGGCCTCGTACGACATCTTCAAGTCGGCGGTGGCGGCGAAGATGTTCACCCCCGCGACGGTGCAGGCGGCCGCGAAGCGCGTGTTCGAAGGCACCGCGGTCCGCGCGCTGGTGAACACGCACACCCCCGATCCCGAGCTGGTGACCAAGGTCACCGCCGCGCTCCAGGCGGATGTCGTCGCCAATGGCGCGAAGCGCAGGGCGTTGGGCAACGTGACCTTCGCGCAGCTGCCCAAGCTCGGAGCACCGGGCAAGGTGGTGAGCCGCACGCCGCTGCTGCCCGAGCTCGAGATCGAGAAGGTGGTGTTCGCCAACGGCGTCAACCTGCTGATGCGCAAGGATTCGTCCGAGGTCGGCAAGGTCTATGTCAATGTCCGCTTCGGCGGCGGGCTCAACGCGCTGCCCGCCGATCGCCCGAGCCCGGCATGGGCGGGCGAGATGGCGCTGGTCGCCGGCGGCATCGGCAAGCTCGGCCAGGAAGAGCTCGACGCCCTGATCGGCCGGCGCCAGATGGGCTTCGATTTCGACATCGACCCCGACGCCTTCCGCTTCGGCGGGCAGACCAACAAGGAAGACCTGCCCGACCAGCTGCGGCTGTTCGCGGCGAAGCTGGCGGCGCCCGCCTGGGATCCGAACCCGGTGATCCGCGCCAAGACCGCGGTGCTCTCGGGCTATGCGGGGCTCTCCTCTTCGCCCGATGCGGTGCTGGGCCGCGATCTCGAGAAGCTGCTCCATTCGGAGGACCCGCGCTGGGGCATCCCCGCGCGCGAGGCGATCGAGGCGACCACGCCGGCGAGCTTCCGCCAGCTCTGGGCGCCGCTGCTCGCCAGCGGCCCGATCGAAGTCGAAGTGTTCGGCGACATGGATTCGGACGCGACGATCAAGGCGGTGGCCGAGACCTTCGGCGCCTTGAAGCCGCGTCCCGCGAGCAAGGCCGCGGCGCCCGCGATCACCTTCCCCGAGCATGTCGACAAGCCCGTGGTCCGCACCCATACCGGCAAGGCCGAGCAGGCCGCGGCGGTGATCGCCTGGCCGACCGGGGCGGGCAGCGCGGGCATCACCGAGAGCCGCAAACTCGACGTGCTCGCCGCGATCTTCCGCGACCGGCTGATCGATCAGCTGCGCAGCCAGGCCGGCGTGAGCTACTCGCCCAACGTCGCGAGCCAGTGGCCGCTGGGGCTGAGCGCGGGCGGCAAGCTGATCGCGCTCGGCATGGTCCCGCCCGACAAGACCGACTTCTTCTTCCAGCTCGCGCGCGGGATCGCCGCCGATCTGGTCGCCAAGCCGGTCGACGCCGACGAGCTCACCCGCGCGCTGACGCCGATCAAGCAGCAGCTGATCCGCCAGTCGAGCGGCAACATGTTCTGGATGCGGCTGGTCGAGGGCGGGTCCTATGATCCCGCGCGCATCGCGGCGGTGAACACGCTGGCGCGCGACATCGCGTCGACCTCGCCGATGGAGATCCAGGCGCTCGCGCAGAAATATCTGCGGCCCGACAGGGACTGGACGATGATGGTGATGCCCGGCGCAGGCGCGCAGGCGGGGCGGTGACTTCTCAAGCCCCTCCCCTTCAGGAGCATCAGGTCGGCCATGCCCCCGGCATGGCCTGAACAGCGCGGGGCGCTGTTCACCTGATGCTGGGTTGGGGGTGGGGCCTGTCCATCTCACCGAGCCCAGCGCTTGGGGCACTGCCCCACCCCAACCCCTCCCCTGAAGGGGAGGGGCTTTAGTTGCGCCTCAATACAACGCGTCCAGCCTCGCACCATAGACCTGCTTCAGCACGTGCCGGCGGATCTTGAGGCTGGGGGTCAGCTGCTCGTTCTCGATCGTGAACGGCTCGTCGGCGAGGATGAATTTGCGCACCCGCTCGGTCACCGAGAGGTCGCGGTTCACGCGTTCGACCGCCTGGCCCAATGCCGCCTTGTAATCGGGGTCGTGCGCCAGGTCGCGGAAGTTGCACGGCGTGGCGGTGTGGGCGCACCATTCGGCGGTCCATTCGGGATCGGGCACCAGCACCGCGGTCATATAGGGCTTCTTGTCGCCGGCGATCATCGCCTGGACGATCTCGGGCTGGAGAGTCAGCATCCCCTCGACCTTTTGCGGCGCGACATTGTCGCCCTTGTCGTTGACGATGATGTCCTTCTTGCGGTCGGTGATCTGGATCCGGCCCTTCTCGTCGATCAGCCCGATGTCGCCGGTATGGAGCCATCCGTCCTTGAGGACGCGCTTGGTCTCCTCCTCGTTGCGCCAATAGCCGTGCATGACGAGCTCGCCGCGCACGAGGATCTCGCCGTCCTCGGCGATCTTCACCTCGACGCCTTCGAGCGGCGGGCCGACCGTGTCCATCTTGAGCCCCGCGCTCGGCCGGTTGCACGAGATCACCGGCGCCGCCTCGGTCTGGCCATAGCCCTGGAGGAAGGTGAGGCCCAATGACTGGAAGAAGATGCCGACCTCGGGATTGAGCGGCGCGCCGCCCGAGACCATCGCCTTCATCCGCCCGCCGAAGCGCTTCGAGATCTTGGGCATCAGCGTGGCCTTGAGCAGCAGGCGCATCGGCGTGTCGAGCAATGTCGCGGTGCCCGCGGCGCGCTTGCCGCCGAGATCGACGGCGCGATCGAGCAGGAAATTGGCGAGCCGGCCCTGCTTCTCGACCTGCTTGCTGATCCGCGTGCGCAGCACCTCGAACAGGCGCGGGACCACCACCATGATCGTCGGGCGGACCTCCTCGATGTTCGAGGCGAGCTTTTCGAGGCCTTCCGAATAATAGATCTCGGCGCCGAGCGCGATCGGGAAGTGCTGCCCGCCGGTATGCTCATAAGCGTGGCTGAGGGGGAGGAAGGACAGGAAGACCTCGTCCTCCCAGCCGAAATCCTCGGAGATGATCGTCACGCACCCCTGGCAATTGTGCAGGATCGCGCCGTGATGCTGCATCACGCCGCGCGGGCTCCCGCCGGTGCCGCTGGTGTAGATGATGCACGCCGGCTCCTCGCGCCTGAACGCGGCGCGCGTGGCGACGGTCTCGGGATCGGCGGGATTCCGCGCGATCAGGTCCTTCCAGTCGTGGAAGTCCAAAGCGCCCGATTGGCCGGCGCGGACCTCGTCGATCCCGATCACCATCCGCATCGCGGAGGAACGGATCGCCGCGGGCAGCACCGTCTTGGCGAGCTTGGTGTTCGAGACGACGACCGCGCAGGCGCCCGAATTCTCGATGATGTGATGGTGATCGCGCTCGGTATTGGTGGTGTAGGTGGGCACCGTCACGCAGCCCGCCGCCATGATCGCGAGATCGCTGATGCAGAATTCGGGACGGTTCTCGGAGACCAGCATCACGCGGTCGCCCTGCTTGAGTCCCAGCGCCTGGAACGCGGTGGCGAGGCTGGCGACCTGGCGCGCGGCCTCGGCCCAGCTGGTCGGCTGCCATGCACCCCCGCTCTTGTGCCAGAGGAAAGGCTTGTCGCCCTTCTCCCGTGCCCGGGTGAAGAACATCTGGACCAGATTGTCGAACTGTTCGAGCTTCCGCATCTTTCTCCCCTTCGAGCGCCGCTCCGGCAGCGTCCCTTTATTCCGACGGACGGTTGGGCCGGGCGCCCACCCGCGTGATCTCGCTCACCCGCCCGTCCTGATCCATCACCACGCCTTCGCTGCGCGGATCGGCAGCGCCGGCCCAGCGCCCGCCGACGCGCTCGATGGCGTTGGCCTTCAACCCCAGCGGCACCGCCTGCACACGCTCGCCCAGCGCCTGCAACGCCGGGATCATCGCCTCGCGCTCCGTGCCCTTCTCGACCAGCGCGACCTGGCCGGGCGCGTAGACGAGTCCGAGCGCGACGGCGTCCTGCGCGCTGAGCCGCCAGTCTATCACTCCGACGATCGCCTTGGCGACCTGCGCGATGATCGTCGATCCGCCCGCCGCGCCGACCGCGAGGCGGACCTCGCCGTTCGGAGCGTAAACGATCGAGGGCGCCATTGAGCTGCGCGGGCGCTTGCCGCCCTCGACGCGGTTGGCGACGAGATAGCCCTGCTTCTCGGGGACGATGTCGAAATCGGTGAGCTCGTTGTTGAGCATCGTGCCGTCGACCGACAGCCCCGATCCGAACGCGCCTTCGATCGTCGTGGTGACCTGGGCGACGTTGCCCGCACCGTCGGCGACCGAGAGCGAGGTGGTGCCCGGGACTTCGCTGGTGGGGGCGCGGACGCGCGCGGGGGCGCCGGGCGGGGTGCCCGCGACGACCTTGTCCATCGAGCGTTCGGGGCTGATCAGCGCGGAGCGGCTGGCGATGTACTTGGGATCGAGCAGGCCCTTGAGGGGCACCTCCACGAAATCGGGATCGCCGAGGTACATGTCGCGATCGGCATAGGCGAGGCGCGAGCTCTCCGCGAAGAGATGCCAGGCGACGGGCGAATCCTTGCCGAGCTTGGCCATGTCGAAGCGCTCGAGCTGCTTGAGGATCATCAGCACCGCCACGCCGCCCGACGAGGGCGGGCCCATCGAGCAGATCCGATGCTTGCGATAGGTGCCGCACAGCACTGGCCGGTCCTTGGCGGCATAAGCGGCGAGGTCGCCGGTCGTCATCTTCGAAGGATTGCGCGCGGCGTTGTTGACCGTGTCGACCAGCTTCTGCGCTTGGGGACCGACATAGAAGCTGTCGGGGCCGAGCCTGGCCACGCGCTCGAGCAGCGCCGCCTGCTGGGGATTGCGCGCGGTGGCGCCCGCGGCGAGCGGCTTGCCGTCGGGGCCGGCGAAGATCGCGAGGAAGCCGGGATCGACATGGCCGGCATAGCGGGTGAGCGCATTGTTGAAGCGTGGCGTGACCGCGAAACCGTCGCGTGCCAGCTTGATCGCGGGTTCGAACAGGGCCGCCCAGGGCAGCTTGCCGCCGCGCTGATGGGCGAGCGCCATCGCGCGCAGCGTGCCGGGAACGCCGACGCTGCGTCCGCCGGGCACCGCGTCGGAATGGCTGAGCGGCTTGCCGTCCGGGCCGAAGAACCAGCGCGGATCGGCCGCCATCGGCGCCGCCTCGCGCCCGTCGACCGTGGTGGTGCGCTTCTTCTTCGCGTCATACTGGACGAAGAAGGCGCCGCCGCCGATCCCCGCGCTCTGCGGCTCGACCACGTTCAGCGCGAGCATCGTCGCGATCGCCGCGTCGGTGGCGCTCCCGCCCTTGCGGAGGATCTCGGCCCCGGCCGCCGCGGCGCGCGGGTCCGCGGCGCTGACGATTCCCTGCGCCATGGCGGCGAAGGGCAGGAACAGGGCTATCAGCAGCGCGACCAGTTTCTTCATCGGCCCAGCCGTAGCGGGCTTTGGCGGGGCGGCAAAGCCGCTACGTCAGGCCGTGGCGGCGAGTCCGCGCAGGATGTCGCGTACCAGCCCGGGGCCGCGATAGACGAGCGCGCTGTATACCTGGACGAGCACCGCGCCCGCATCGAGCCTGCGCTTCGCCTCGTCGGGGCCGTCGATCCCGCCCGCCGAGACCAGGGGCAATTGCCCGCCGCTCGCCTCGCGCGCCTCGACCAATTTGGCGCGGGCGAGCTCGCGCAGGGGCGCGCCTGAGAGGCCGCCCGTCTCGCTCGCCTGGGCCGAGCGCAGGCCCGCGGGGCGCGAGATCGTGGTGTTGGAGACGATCAGCGCGTCGACATGGTTGTCGATCGCCGCGCGGATCGCGCCTTCCACGCCGGCGCGGTCGAGATCGGGCGCGATCTTGAGGAACAAGGGCGTCGTGCCGCGCGCCGCGTCGCAGGCGGCGAGCAGTTCGTCGAGCGCCGGGCGCGACTGGAGATCGCGCAGGCCGGGCGTGTTCGGCGAGCTGACGTTGATCGTGAGATAGTCGGCATGCGGCGCGGCCTTGCGGACGCTCTCGGCATAGTCCGCTACGCGATCGGCCGAATCCTTGTTGGCGCCGACATTGATGCCGAGCACCCCGGCACGCTTGGCCGTAGCGGCAACCCGCGCCAGCGCGGCGTCGAGGCCCTGGTTGTTGAACCCCATGCGGTTGATCACCGCCTCGTCCTCGACGAGCCGGAACAGGCGCGGACGCGGATTGCCCGGCTGCGGCCTGGGAGTCAGCGTGCCCACCTCGACCGCGCCGAAGCCCAGGGCGAACAGCCCGGCGACCGCCTCGGCATTCTTGTCGAGCCCCGCCGCGAGTCCGACTCGATTCGGGAAGTCGATTCCCGCGAGTCGCACGCCGGCAGATGCATCCGAAACGGAGCTTGCCCCGAACGGCGTGCCGAGCGTTCCCCAGAGGCGCAGGGCCGCGATCGTGGCGCGATGGGCGGTCTCGGGATCGAGTGCGAACAGGGCGGGACGGAGCGGATAGGACATGCCCGCGCCTTCGCACCGACGCGGGCGAACGTCAAAAATCGCTTTATGTCGATTCCGTCCAATACCTGAGGTGTGCCTTGGGCTAACCAGTCTCTGCGACCCGAGGGGTTTCCGCTTCAACGGGGGGAACCCTTTCCACTGGCCCGACCGGGAAACCGGTCGGGCCACTTTTATCTCGGCGCGCCAACCGTTATAGACACGACCGAGACACAGATTCTCGGTAACGGGGCTCGAGTATCAAATGCGGGGCGCAACCATCAGAAAAGCCGTGGATACGGACGCGGAGCACGCACCCGCGCCGACGATCAAGCTCAAGCGCGCCAAGGGCCGGCTGCTTCCGCACGTCGAAGCCTATTACCTGTTCCGTGCCGACGGCACCGAGTTCGAGAGCACCGAGCGAGTCGATATCGGCCAGATCCGCTTCCTGATCCGCGGCGAGGGCGAGATGACCTTCCCCGATGGCCATGTCGAGAAGATGAAGCCGATCATGGTGGCGGGCCCCGGCACCGCCGCCGCGAGCTACCGCCTGCACGGGCCCGCGCTGTGCTTCGGCGTGGTGCTGCGCGCGATCGGCTGGAAGGCGCTGATCGGCATTCCGGCGCACAAGGTCACCGATCACATCATCGACGGCGAGAAACTGTTCTGCGAGCGCGCGCCGCGCCTGCTCGAGCAGTTGCGCGACATGACCGAGCTCGACGAGATGATCTCGGCGATCGCGCCGCAATTGATCATGCGGCAGGAGGAAGTGAAGCCGGTTCCCGAGCCGCATTTCCCCTTCCTCAACGCCGTGCGCGAATGGGCGGCGAGCGAGGATCCGACGATCGACGCGCTCTATGGGACGATCGAGGAGACTTCGGGCCTGGGCGAGCGCCAGGTCCAGCGGCTCTGCCTCGAATATTTCGGCGGGCCGCCGACCAAGCTCAAGCGCAAGTTCCGCGCGATCCGCGCGGCGATGCAGATCTTCCAGGGCGCGCCGATCTCCGACGTGGTCGGGCCCTTCGCCGATCAGTCGCACATGATCAACGAGGTCAAGCACTTCACCGGGCACACCCCGACCAGCCTGCGCGGCAATCGCGATCCGGCGCTCGCGCTGACGCTGCAGAACGAAGGCTTCCACTTCCTGCCCGAAGTCATCCCCGAACCGGTTGACCTTCGCGCCGCTTAGGCCCATCTGCAATCGGATAGAATCGTTCCGATTGAGGCCCATCGCGCTGTTGCGCGGAGGGCGAGTAGAGGTACATGCGTCTTTCGAGCCTTGCCGACTATGCCGTAGTGACGATGGCCGCCGCCGCGCGCCATTGCGGCGGATCGTGCCGGCTCAACGCGACCTTGCTCGCCGGGGAGACCGGGCTGCCGCTCCCCACCGTGCAGAAGCTGGTGAGCAAGCTCTCGGCCGCCGGGCTGATCGAGAGCGCGCGCGGCACCGGTGGCGGCTTCCGCCTCGCGCGGCCCCCCGCGGCGATCTCGGTCGCCGACATCGTCGAGGCGATCGAGGGCCCGATCGCGCTCACCGCCTGCGTCGACGGCGGCAGGCATGATTGCTGCGTCGAGGAGACGTGCCGGGTCAAGCCGCATTGGAATGCAGTCAACGGCGCCGTAAAGGGCGCGCTCGCGGGTGTGAGCCTGGCCAGCCTTGCCACCCCCGCTACCCCCGTTCGCCCTGAGCCTGTCGAAGGGCCGTTCTTTTCTTCACCGTCTTCGCAAAAGGAGGGCAGGGCTTCGACAAGCTCAGCCCGAACGGTTTACTGATGGCCACCAAGAATGCCGAGGCGCTCGCCGCCGCCAACAAGAAGTACGAATGGGGCTTCGCCTCGGACGTCGAGCAGGAGTTCGCGCCCAAGGGGCTGAGCGAGGACACCGTCCGCTACATCTCTGCCAAGAAGAACGAGCCCGAATGGATGCTCGAATGGCGTCTGAAGGCGTTCCGCATGTGGCAGGAGATGACGCTGCCCCAATGGGCGAAGCTGCGGATCCCGCACATCGACTATCAGGACGCCTATTATTACGCCGAGCCGAAGGCGAAGAAGACGATCCAGTCGCTCGACGATCTCGATCCCGAGATCCGGCGCACCTATGAGAAGCTCGGCATCCCGATCGAGGAGCAGAAGGTGCTCGCCGGGGTCGAGGGTGCGCGCAAGGTCGCGGTCGACGCGGTGTTCGACAGCGTCTCGGTCGCCACCACCTTCCGCGAGGAGTTGAAGGCCGCCGGAGTCATCTTCCTGTCGATCAGCGAGGCGATCCGCGAATATCCCGACCTCGTCAAAAAATATCTCGGCAGCGTCGTGCCGCAGCGCGACAATTACTTCGCTTGCTTGAATGCCGCCGTCTTTTCCGACGGCACATTCGTCTACATTCCCGAGGGCGTCCGCTGCCCGATGGAATTGTCGACTTACTTCCGCATCAACGCCGAAAATA
>NZ_JAPKNM010000115.1 GCF_026460985.1 Sphingomonas sp. | reverse complement strand
GTACGGACATCCATATCACACGAGACGAGCGAAACGCCGGTTACCGATTTTGGCATCCACCAGCGCTGGAACAGCTCGGGCTGGCTCCACGCCCTGTAAACAATGCTCGGCGGCGCATCGAATGTCCGCGTTGCGACGAGTTCGCGATCGCCTCTGCGCTCGACCGACGTGCGGTTCTGCGCATCACCTGCACCGTCAACTTGCTGATCCATCGCTTTCCTCCTGTTTCATTTCGCTGATGATTTCGTCCAATGCTTCGAAGCGAGCCTCGAAGAGCTTGCGATGCGCCTCGATCCACTCGGCCTCCGCCTCGAGGCCGCGTTTCCCAAGCGTGCAGGCTCTCACCCGCCCGACCTTCCGTGTGACGACGAGCCCCGCCCGCTCGAGAACCTGGACGTGCTTCTTCATGCCGGTCAGCGTCATCTGGAACTTGTCCGCGAGACTGGTGATCGACGCGTCCCCTCGCCCAAGCTGATCGATGATCCCGCGGCGGGTCGCATCGGACAGCGCCGCGAACGAGAGATCGAGGGGGGGGCTTGCATACTGAACCATATGGTTCAGTGTCTAACCTGCTCGCGCAGGAAGCGCAAGCGTCATGGCCTTGTCGCCCGCAAGGGCGCGCTGAGCATGCCAACGGCAGCGCAACTCGCCTTTGACGCAGCTCGTCCGCGCCCGTGTTGCCGGCGCTGACCGCCTCCATTGGGTATCTTCCGGAAGGTGGAATTAAGGCTCTTGAAAGCAGCCTGTGCCTAGCTGGCGCGATTGTCGGAGGCCCTGACTTTGCTGGAGCTGCAGAACGCTATTCTCGAGATGGTGGCTCGGGGCGAGACGCTGGTAGCAGTGGGCGATCGGCTGTGCCGGGAAGTGGAGATCCTAGCGCCAGGGGTGATATGCTCGATCCTCGAGGTGGATGGAGCGGGACTGCTGCATCCCATCGCGGGCCCGAGCCTCCCCGCGCACTATTCCGCCGCGATAGACGGCATCATGACGGGCCCGATGGTCGGGTCGTGCGGCTCGGCGGCGTATCTAGCGGAACCGGTGGCGGTGACGGACATCGCAAACGACCCGCGCTGGAGCGAATTTGCCCAGCTGGCGCTGCCACTGGGGCTGCGCGCCTGCTGGTCCAGCCCGATCCTGAACGGCAAAGGCGCCGTGATCGGGACATTCGCCTTCTATTATCGCGAGAGCCGAGGCCCTAGCGCACTCGAGCAGGCGCTCGTGAACACCTGCCTCCACCTCTGCGCCATCGCCATCTCGCACCATCGCTGGCAGATGGAACAGACGCGTCGCGCCCTCGAGGATACGCTGACCGGTCTGCCCAACCGCGCAGCATTCAACGCAGCGCTGACTCACATGTCCTGCGACGTTGCCGGGTCATGGGGCCTGCTCATGCTCGACCTGGACAACCTCAAGATCGTCAACGACACCTTCGGCCACCATGTCGGGGACAGGCTCATCGAAGTGACCGCCGAGCGCGTCGCGAGAACCGTCGCCCCCGACAAGGCATATCGCCTGGGCGGCGACGAGTTCGCCGTGCTGGTGCGCAGCCCGGCGGCGCTGCGCGATCTGGAACGCGTCGCCGGCTCGATCCTGGCGGCGCTCGCCTTGCCTGCCGACTGCGGCGGCCATTTCACCGCGCCGCGCGCCACGGTCGGCGGCGCCCTGCTCGCTGCGGACGACGGCGTGGCCGAGCGCGTCCGGCAGCACGCCGACTTCGCGCTCTACCATGCGAAGGAAACCTCTCGCGGAGGGTTCGTGCGCTATTGGCCGGGGATCGGCTCGCGCATAACCAAGCGCCTCGATACGATCCGGCGCGTCGACGACGCCCTGCGGGAAGACCGGCTCCTGCCGCACTACCAGCCCATCTACCGGCTCGACACGGGCGAGATCGTCGGGTTCGAAGCGCTGTGCCGCATGCGCGAGGGCGATCGGATACTGCCCACCAGGCAGTTCCAGGAAGCGACGACGGACCTGGGGGTCGCCACGACGCTCACCGAACGCATGCTCGGCCTCGTGGCGTCCGACATCAGGAACTGGCTCGACAGCGGCCTCCAGATCGACCACGTCGCCGTCAATCTCTGCTCCGCGGACCTGCACGGCGGCCGGCTCGCCGACCAGCTGCGCACCATTTTTTCCGCCGCGCGGGTTCCGCTCGGCATGATCATCCTCGAGGTGACCGAGTCGGTCTATATGGGCCGCGCGGATCAGGCCGTTTCCCAGCAGATCCACGCGCTTCGCGAGCAAGGTCTCAGGATAGCGCTGGATGACTTCGGCACCGGCTTCGCGTCCCTCACGCACCTGATGACGGTGCCCATCGACTTTCTCAAGATCGACAAGACGTTCGTGGATCGCCTGACCGGCGATGGCGTCAGCCGCGCGATCGTCGAGGGTCTGCTCCATATCGCGCGGGAACTGAACGTGCAGGTGGTCGCCGAAGGGATCGAGATGCAGGAGCAGGCGGACCTGCTGTCGGCAGCCGGCTGCAGGCTCGGCCAAGGCTATTTGCTTTCGCAGCCGGTGAACGTCGAGAACGCGACGGCGCTGCTGGTTGACCAGGCACGATCGAACTCGACTGGAAAATACGCCGGCTAGAGCTGACTCGCCGCCCGACCGACAGGCCCGGGGCTCCGCCGTTCTTCCCAGGGCAGCCGCTCAGTCGCCCCGCTGGAACAGGGCGCCCATTTCCTCGAGATCGAGGTCGCGTTCGAGATCGTGGAGGACTTCATCCTCGATCATGCCTCGCCGGTGGAGACGAACCAGCTCGGTCCGGCCGGCTGCGACCGCAGCCAGAACCACGCCGAAATGCGCACGCACGTCGGGCGTGAAGGCGTCCACGTCTCCGGCGTAGCGCTGGGTGGCGTCGTCCCGTTTGCGATATTCCTCGAGCAGCCTGGGGTGGACCAGCGCGCCGTCGGCGCCATAGGCCCGCACTTCGACTTCGGTGTATTTCGCGCGCGCTATCGCGGCCTCGGCCGCGGCGAGGTCCATCGCGGCCGGCGGATCACCGTCGGCCGGACGGACCATGCGGATGAGCCATCCCAGGCTCGATCCCTGGATGACGACGGTGGTCAGGATGACCGCGAATGCCGCGACCAGCATCAGGTCACGGCCAGGCATCTGCGCCGGCAGAGTCAACGCCACCGCCAGCGTGACCACGCCGCGCATGCCGGTCCAGGCGAGAACGCTCGCCTGCCGCCACCCGAGCGGCCGGGCGCGCCGGAGTCCGCCCCGGCGCAAGGCCAGGAGCACCCCGTCGCTGCCGAACACCCAGACGAAGCGGGCGAGAGCCACCGTCAGCAACACACCGAGCACCGGCACCGCCATGTCGGTGAGGATCGCCTCCGCGCCGACGCGATCCACGACGCCGCGAAGCGAGAAGCCGATGAGGATGAACACCAGGGCCTCGAGGCCGAATACGAGGGTCCGCCAGAAGGCGGTGCCCTGCATCCGCACCTTGGCGGGAAGGACGACATGCTGGTGCCAGCCGAAGATGATTCCGGCCGCGACCGTCGCGATCACCCCGGAGACGTGCAGCATCTCTCCCGCCAGATAGGCCGCCCAGCCGAGAAGCGTGGCGGTCGCGACGATCAGCGTGTCGTCCGTCATGCGCCGCATGACGGCGATCCACGCGAACCCCACGACGGCACCGACCACGACTCCCCCGATGGCCAGGAGCAGGAAGCTGCCCACTGCCGCGCCCGCGTCGAAGGCACCGCTGAGCGTCGCCGCGACGGCGAAGCGGAAGAGCACCAGCCCGGTGGCGTCGTTCAGCAGGCTCTCGCCTTCGAGCAGCGCGTGGAGCCGCCGCGGCAGCGTGACGCGCTGGAGCACCGATCGGGCCGCCACGGCGTCGGGCGGCGAGACGATGGCGCCCAGGGCGAAGCAGGCCGCCCAGGGCAGCGCCGGAACGAGCAGATGGACGACCAGGCCGACGATCAGGGTCGTGAACAGGACCGCCCCCACGGCGAGCGACAGGATGCCCGGGAGATGGCGGCGGAAGCGGCCGAAAGCGGTGTAATAGGCGCCGTCCATCAGAAGCGGCGGCAGGAAAAGCACCAGCGCCAGCTCCGGATCGAGCGATATCTCGGGAATGCCGGGCAGGAAGGCGAGCGCGCCGCCACCCACCAGCAGCGCGGCGGATGGCGGGAAGCCGATCCGCGCCGCCGCCCAATGAAGCGCGACCACCGTCGCCAACAGGACCAGGACCAGCTCGAACGTCTCTACAGGATGCATGCGGGCTCCCCCAGGGCGAGCATGCGCGATCGCGCATCGGTCAGCAACCCGGGCCCATCTCCGGGTTCAATCATTCATCCCGTCGTGTTGAGTCTGAAACATTACAGCAAGGAATACGCAACATTACCATGGCGCTCATCTTTCGAGAACAGCGCCTTCCTATGAATGCGACTCGAATGGAAAAGCTTTCGACCCAGCAGAGCTCTCAATGGGCGCAAAAACACGCTCGGATGCCGAAAAATCCTCACCTATCAATGAATAGATTGGTTTAAGGATACGCAATACATGCGCGCTTGAAGAGTCCATTGAATCGTGTCACCTTGCTGCGCATACAAAAAACGGGACGCATGTTTTAAGTGTGTGGAACATTCGGCAGTCATGTGACTGCCCGAAGCGCATACATTCGCCTGGCCCATGTCAGGCGCTCGAAATAGTCGATGCAACGCATCGCAACAACGCGTTCCGTCATTATTTTATATTTAATAAACGTTACGGAAACAAGGGAGATGTTAGAGATGACCGCCGTCCGCTCGCTTACCGTCGTCGTCAACAATGCCAGCGACGCCCAGATCGCCGTAAACTACGGCCAGCTCACCGGTGGCGGCTGGGAGAACGGCACGCAGCCCGTTCCCGGCTCGGTCATCAGCGCGGGATCGAACACCTTCGTCAACGGCGCCGAGGACGCGTTCACCTCGCTCGGCGGGACGATCCTGCTCACCCCCGCTTCGGGTGGGACGATCACGCTTACCTGGTCGTGGCCGCGCGGCTCGGGCGTGACCGGCGCGACCACGGGCAACTCGCTTACCGGCCTCGCGGTCGCCTCCACGGTGATCAACACGCAGAGCATGAACCCGCAGATGCAGGTCTACATCGTCGACTCCAACGCACTCACTGCGTTCGCTGCAAAGTAACGACTGAACCGCTGGCGCGCCGCCGCGCGGCGCGCCGCTTCCGGGGAGCGGCATCGTGACTCAGCCGAACGAGAAGACGCTCGCGGCGGACGAGAGCATGGCGATCACCATCACCATCCTCAACTCCTCCTCCGCCCAGCTGACGCTGGCCGACGGAGAGCTGACCGCTGGTGCCTGGCGCGGGCAGCCGCCCGTCCCGGGCATTACGCTTCCGGCAGGCGCCACCAGCTTCGTCAACGTCAGCCAGTCGGCGTTGGGCGGCGCGGGGGGTTACATCACCCTCACTCCGGCCGGCGGCGGCTCGATCAGCATGTCGTGGAACTGGTCGTCGGGCCAACCGCTGATCGCCTATGGCAACACTGCCGGCACCAGTGCGCTCGTCCTGTCCTACGCCGTCTCAGGCGTATCCACCTTCCATCCGACCGTCACCTATGTGATCACCGATCCCGGCGGCGTCGGAGAGCAATCCGGAGACCACGGATGAGCGCCGGCCAATATGGCGTGACGAGCAGCTTCGGCGGCGCCACCGGCGTGGGGCCGTTCCTCGTCCCCGCGGGGCTCACTTCGGGGAACACGGTCAGCGTCTATGTGGTGGGGCCGGTCGCGCCGGGCGCGAAGGCGGGGGCGATCACGCTTCCCAGCGTCACGCTCCCCTCCCCCACGCCCTCGACGCAATCGACCTTCACGGCCAGCATCGTCGCCGCGATGGGCAATTCACCGGTGCCCGCGGTGCAGATCGACGTCGACAAGACGCTCGTGTGGAGCGCCGACTCCACCCAGCGCGCCAGCATGGCGACCGCGTTCAAGGTCCTTCGCGCGCAGCTCGAGGCGATCGAGGGCGGAAGCGCGCCGCTGTTGCTGCCCGGCGGCTCCGACCTCATCGTCAACCGCCTCGCTTCGGCGCTGCCGCTGCGTTTCGACGAGATACTGGCTTATTATTACGCCTTCGACGCGACCGCGCAGACGATCGACCTGCTGCCGGGCATGTCGCTCCGGGTCGACTGGGCGGGCTATCAATATTGCGACGGTCCCGGCGGCCCGGGCGCGGGGCTCAACGGCTTCGGCGCGACGGGCACGAGCCGTCTCGAGATCGTGCGACGCCCCGACGGCACGCTCGCCTTCGACGGCTTCTCCGCCCAGTTTACGCAGGGCGTGACGCTTCAGCCGCCCGCCGGCTGCCCCTTGCTCGCGGGCGGACCGCTCGACCTCCAGGTCGCCGGCAACGGCCGTCGCCACCTGCGGCTGGTCTGGCCGACGAGCTTCTCCGGCGCGGGTAGCGTCGACAACAGCGGTACGATCGGCCAGCTCAGCTGCATCCTGCTCGGCGCGTCGAGCTTCGCCGACATCGAGGCGGCCACAGCCGCGGTGGTGGCCGGGCAGAGCGCCTGCGGCACGCAGAGCAGCGGCGCCGATCCGATCGTTAGCATCGCGTTCACCGGACGCGTGACGCTGGTGCCCGAGATATGGATCTGGATGCTCGGCACGCCGCACCGCGTGCCGCTCGGCACCACGGTGCGCAACTTCGTGCAGCGCTTCGTGGACCCGACCCCGCTGCAGATGCAGGCGGGAAGCCTCGCGCCGACCAACCTGCAGCTCGCGATCCTGCGCTGGGCGCAGATCAACGCGCCGCCGATGAACCCGAACACGCCGGGGTTCGACATCGGCGCCATCGACCTCTCCAAAGGCGCGTCGGCGGTGGGCCCGCTCGGCGACGGCTTCGATACACCGCTCATCAAGGGCGACTGCCTCTCGATCCGTCTCCCGGGGGTGTCCTGATGAACGCGAAGCGCGCCAGTCTCGCGCTTGCGCTGGCGGGGGCGCTCCTCCCCGCGGCGGCGGCGGCGCAGTCCTTCACGATCCTCACGCAGAACGTGCTCCGCTTCGGCCATGGCAGCCGGTTGCAGAACCAGTGCAACGCGATCACCGCGGCATCGACCACCGTCGACATCATCGTCCTGCAGGAAGTGATGACGAACGGCTATCCCTGCCTGGCCGGCAACAACAACAAGGGCGTGAACACGCCCGTCCCACCGAACTTCCAGTATCTCACTTCCGCGGCGAAGGGGCGGTCGTCCTACAAGGAATATTACGGCATCCTGTACCGCACCAATCAGCGCAACAACATGGAGATCCAGCGGGTCCAGGAAGACGACAATCTGAGCACCACCGCGACCTTCATGCGCCCGCCCTACGGCGTACTCTTCAAGGTCACCGACAAGAGCACCAGCACGCCCAAATCGTGCAACGTGTGGGTGGTCGACATTCACTCGATCTTCGGCAAGACGCTCGCCGGCCGCCAGGCCGAGGCGGCCGCGATGCGCGCGATCTATCTCAACCTGAGGGGGCGCGCCAACGACGCCGTGATCGTGGCCGGCGACTGGAACCTAGCCGCCAACGACGCGACCGGCTTCGGCTGGGTTGCGGGCAACACGGCCACCATCCAGCCCAACGTGCTCACCAGCCTGACCACCACGGGCGCGCCGAGCAGCGCCTACGACCATGCGATCAACACCTTCCAGACGACGGCGCCGTCGATAACGATCTCGCAGGCAGGCGGAACCTGGACCTATACCGGAGCCTATACCATGCCCCAGTGGCGCACGAGCGTGTCGGACCACATGGGCGTGATCGGCAATGTGAGCCTGACGTGCTGAGCCGCCCCCGCCGCGGGCTGCGGATCGGCACGGCATGCCTCGCCGCAGTCATCGTCCAGTTCGGATGGGGCGCGGCGGCGGCCGCGCAGAGCTTCGTCCTTCCCAAGGAGTGCACCTCCGCGACGGGGGACGAAGGGGACGATCCGGTCGTGGTGATCGCCAAGGGGTCGGGCGAGGCGACGTTCACCAACTTCGTGCTGCTCAGGTTCGTGAACCCGATCAGCTGGGGGATCTCCATATCTCCCTTTGTCGCCGACACCTACAACATCATCACCACCTATACCCCGTTCCTCACCTCCGACCGGCTGCTTCAGCTCAACAGGAGCCTGCCCTCGCTGATCGTCCCGCTGCCGGCGCCGGGCGCCACCAGCGGGCGCGAGACGGCCATCTACGGCACCTTCGTGGTCACGATCATGGACAAGGCCGGGAAGGACGCGGTCCCCAACGCCTTTGTCGACTTCATCCCCGATTTCGTCGGCTCGTCGCCGCTCGAGATGCAGGCGGATTCGAGCGGGAAGATCACGCTTAACTGCGTCCAGCAGAACTTCCAGGGCTACAACATCACCGTCTACGATGCGGGCCATCAATATCTCTACGACGGTTCCTTTCCAGCGGACGCGAGCTCGGTGGCGAGCGCGGTAGAGGGCGAGGGCTCGAGCGCGGTGATCGGAAGCCGCTCGCGCCCGCATCCGGAAGCCTCCCAGTGACCGTGGCGCTGCAGCCCTTCGGTGCCGGCAGCCTCCTCTACGTTCCGGCCGATCGTCCCGCGGACGGCGTCGTCACCGGCTTCCTCTTCCCCTCGGGAAGCACCCCGCCCCCGACGATCAGCCTCTCCGACGCGCTCGCGGCCACGGGCTGGTTCGTCGTCACAGGGCCGGTGGCGGACACGGGAGTTCCCGCATTCGTCGCCGCGGCGCAGACCTGGTTCGCCTCGCCGGCGCGGGCCGGCGCGGTGCTCAGCTGGTTCACCAACGCCGCCAGCCCGGGCACCGGGCTCACGGGCTGGACGATCTTCGCAGGGCCCACGGGAAGCCGTACGGCGCTGACCGGCACCGCCTCGATCCAGTTCGGCAATTTCACGATCAGCCTGCCACGCAGGACCCAGCTGGCCGCGAGCACCGACGGAACCGCCCTCGCCTTCACCGCTGCGACGAGCCCGGTCGCGCTCGCCGTGACTCCCTTTGGCGGCCGCACGCCGGTCACCTTCCCGATCACGGGGCCGCTTGCGCTCAACCTGGCAGGCGACGCCTCGACCGCGGGCTGCGCGGCCTTCGGCTTCACCACCAACGCGGCGGGGCTCGACTCGCTCGACGTCGGGCTGCGCTCCTACAGCGCGCCACAGGCCGGGGGCTATGCCCAGACCGCGCGGCACCGTCCCTTCGATTTCAGCCAGGGGAACGTCACGCTCGCCGCGACGCTCGACCCGCTAGCGCCCGCCGACCATGCGCGCAGCCTGTTCACGCTTCCCGGCGCGACTGCCGTGCCGAGCTTCTACCGCAGCGCAGCCGGCCCCGCCTTCGAAGCGAGCTTCGGTTCCGATTTCCAACTGGTGCTGTCGTCGCGGCTGACCGGGGTCGACGCCAACGGAAACCCGGTCCAGGTCGGCGGCGCGGTGTACACGATCGTGCCCAGCGGAACGGTCGCGCTGTCGCTCCCGACCGGCAGCGCCACGGCGGTGGGCAGCGCCGCCAACCTCGCGCCGACCCTGATGGGCGGGCTCTCCCCGGTCGAATATTTCGGCGCGTCGACCAACACGCTCGTCTTCGTTCCCGACCAGCCCGCCTTCGCACCCACGCTGCACCCCGCCGACGGGAACCAGGGCCGCGTCTTCGGCGCGCTCACCAGCGCCGCGACGACCGCCTGGGCCTCGCTGGTCGCGCCCAGCGAGGGAACCGCCTATTACTCGCAGCCCGACCAGGCCGTGCTCCACCAGGGCGACACGAGCGAATCGAGCTTCCTTTCCTATCTGCCGCTCCAGATCTCGGCATTGCCCGAAGGCGCCACCGCCGCCTTTCCGCTGCTTCCCTATGGCTCGGTCGCGAGCGGCGCCGGCTTTTCGCTCGACGATCTCGGCCAGTTCGAGCGCCAGGCCTGGTCGCCGATGCGGCTGGCGACGCTCAAGCCCACGCAAAGCTCGGCCGCAGCCGCGGCGGGTGCCTACGCGCCCCAGCCGCCGCCCGGCAACGTGCCCAATCCGCCCTTCGGCACCACGCGGCAGGGCCTGCTCCTCCAGTTCGACAATCAGGGAGACTGGGCCGACCTGACGATCGCCATGTCGTCCCCGCCGCCGCCGTCGCCGCGCCAGCCGGGACTCATCCTGGAAAGCGTCACCGGCGCACTCCAGACGGCGCTCCAGACCAACGAGCTCTTCCTCGTGATCTCCTCGGGCGACATGCTGCTCGCCGACAGCGACATGGCGTACGAGCTGTCGAAGGAACGCGTCGACCTGCTCGCGAGCAAGATATCCGACACGGCGTGCCAGCAATGGCTGCAATCGCTGGTCGTCAACGGAGCGGTCGCCTACGCCAACCTCGCCGCGCTGCAGGCGGCGGTGCTGGCGAGCCAGGCGCCACCGACGATGGCGCAATATTTCGACGTGGTGCGCACCTATGCCGGCGACTTCAGCCTGTTCGCGGCCGGGGCGACGGGCGAGGACGCATGGGAGTTCGACCTCTCGCCATGGCGCTGGGCCGAGCACCAGACGATCCTGATCTTCAAATTCTGCAACAAGACATTCGCCCAGGCCGCCGCGGACACCAGCCAGTGGAGCGGCGCGAGCGATTTCAACGCCAGCCCCGACGCCACCGTCCAGCAGATCGCCCAGATCATCGCCGATGCGCGCACGCGGCAGAAGACCGATTCCGACCTCGACTACTTCGTCCAGACGGTGCTCGACGATCCGTCGTGGAGCGGCATCATCGCGCTCAACGCGCTGGTGCCGCTGTCGGGCCTGCCCGAGCAGATGCGCGCGCTCGCGGCGGGCATCGATCCGGCGGCGTTCCAGGCACACCATGTCGGCGTCTCGGTGACGCCGGTCACGCCGGGCGCAACGACCTTCACCGCCGCGCCCAGCTCGATCTTCGGGCTGATCGACTATGAGGACAATGCGCCGCTGACGAGCGGCGACGCCTATGCCTTCAAGGTCAACACGCTCAAGGTGCTGATCGCCAACTCGCAGGTGGCGGGCTTCTCGAGCCATGTCGAACTGCTGGTCAACAAGCTGTTCGGCGAGCCCGCCACCCAGATCGGCGCGCCCGACAACAATCTCGGCTTCGACGGCTATTACCAGAAGACCGGCGACACCAGCGGCTCGGGCAAGGAGGTCGGCACCTATCGCTTCGTCACCGCGGGCCCCACTGCCTATGCCGTGTCGAGCGCGGTGCTCGACCAGGTCGCGATCACCGGCGCGACCTTCGTCACGCTTCCAGGCACCACCGACGACAATCCGATCGTCAACGCCACCTTCCTGCTCAACGGCGCGATCGCCTTCCTTCCGCAAAAGGGCTTCGATCTCTTCTCCTACGGCCCCGAGCAGGCGACGCAGACGATCGAGCAGGGCCTGTCCTACCGCGCGCTCTCGATCGACATGCGTTTCGACGAGGCGACGCCCTATTACCGGACCTTCGCCTTCGACGCGGCGGCGCTGGTGGTCGATCCCGCGACCAGCCTCGCACGCTCGGCGAGCCTCGTCAGCCACTTCCCGATGAAGCTCACCGGGCTCGTCCAGGGGCTGGGCAGCGTGACGCCCGACAGCCTGGGCTTCATGCCCGTCGACATGCCGATCCAGGGGGCCAAGCTCTCGCCGCCCTGGTTCGGCCTGCGCTTCGATCTCGACCTCGGCACACCCGGCGCATTGGCGGCCGCAACCGGCTTCTCGGCGGGGCTGCTGCTCGCCTGGGCGCCCAATCCCTCGGGCGCGAGCGTCTATGCGGGGCTGTCGCTTCCCGGCGTGTCGGGCGGCCAGCGTGCCATCTCGATCGAAGGCGTGCTGAGCCTGGCGTTCGGCGGCGTCAGCTTCGTCGTCGCACCGCCCACCTACCTCATCCAGCTGAGCAACATCGCGCTCAAGTTCCTGAGCGTCAGCTTCCCGCCGAACGGACAGGTGAACATGACGCTGTTCGGCAATCCGGCGCAGCAGACGAGCGGCGCGCTCGGCTGGTTCGCCGCCTATCTCAAGAATGGCGCGGGGAGCGGCACCAAGCCTCCGCCGTCGCTTCCGGGCAGGAGCTAGGCCATGGCAACCGACCTGGCAGCGATGAGCATCGACCAGCTCTGGCAGGCGCTCCAGAGCAACGGCTATTACACCAGCAGCGCGCTCAACCTGCCCGCGGCCAACGCGCTGGGCTCGGCAGGGATCGACGCGCTGCTCGGCGACGCGACACTGTTCCCCGGCAAGGCGCTGGCGATGAACCTCACGGGCACGCAGCCGCCCGGCAGCTCGATCGTGCTGACGGGAACGCTTGCCAACGCCTTCCTCGGACAGGCGAACGCGGCGGCGGTCGCGACCTTCACGATCGACGGCACCGGCCTGCCCGCGCTGTCGCTCGTCGTCACCACGGCGTCGGGCACCGTCCTCGCCACGGCCTTCGCCTCGCTCCCCGCGGACTCCGCGCCCGCCGATCAGGCCTTCAGCGCGGCAAGCTTCACCGCCGGCTCAGGGTCGCCGCCCACGCTCCAGTTCAGCGGCACGCCCGACCTCAGCCAGACCGCCTATGCCAAGCTCTGGTCGGGCAAGACGCCGTCGCTCGCCGGCACGATCACCGACTGGAGCGCCGCGCCCAGCTTCCAGCTCGCGACCGATTATGCCGACGCTTCGGCGAATCCCGGCATCCTGGGGCTGCAGATACAGATGAGCCTCGCCGCCGCGGGTACGACCGCCGGCGGGCAGCTGCAGGGCAAGATCATCAGCCCGGGAACCAAGCTCGACGGCCTCCAGCCCAGCTGCGCGCTGCCGGTGCCCGCGGGCGTGCCCGCCGTGCTCGACACCGGCCCGCTCACCAATATCGGCCTTCCCGATCTCGGCACGCTGTCGGGGCTCTTCCTCGGCCAGCAACTCGCGGCGCTGATCCCGTCGCAGTTCAGCCTGGGCAACACGCTCTTCCTCGGCGACGTCCAGCTCGGCCTCGCGCCCGGCGCGGCCAATCTCCAGACGATGCAGGTCACGGTAAATACCGGCAATGCGCTCAACTGGCCGCTGCTCCCGGGCGGCCTGCTCGACTTGACCCAGGTCGCCGCGACCTTCGGCTGGCTCGGCGGCACCAACGTGTCGATCACCTTCGGCGGCGATTTCCAGCTGGGCGGCAACGATCAGCTCGGATTCACCGCCGCGTTCACTTTGCCGCAGCAGATCCTCTCCGCGCAGAACGACACGAAGTTCGACGTCGGCCAGCTGCTGTCGGTGTTCGGCATCGATCCCCCGCACACGGGACTCTATGTCGACGTGCTCGCCGGGACCTTGGCGATCCCGACCAAGACCTGGAGCTTCACCGGCGACGTCACCTTCGACGACAGTTGGTCGATCAAGCTGATGGGCGAGACCGCGATCGGGATGGACGCTGTCTCGCTCGCGATCACGCAGACCAGTTCGTCCCGCACGGTGGCGATCGCCGCCACCGCGACATTGTTCGACGCGCAGTTCCAGGTCACCGCCGCGACCGACAGCAGCACCAACGCCTGGGCGTTCGCCGGCACGCTGCTGACTCCGCTGCATCTCTCGAGCATCACCAAGGCGCTGCTCCCCTTCGCGTTCGACCCGCCCGACATCACCGTCGAATCGCTCGACGTCGCGTTCAATTCGGCCGGCGACATGTTCAGCTTCGACACGGTGGTCGACTGGAAGATCGACGAGATCGACACCGAGATCACCGCCGAGCTCCAGTTGCTCAGGACCGCGGGCCAATATTCGGGCTTCCTGAAGGGCGAGGTCGACATCCACGGCCTGGTGCTCCAGGTCCGCTACGACTTCTCGCCGACCAGCATGGGCATCAGCTTCGCCTATCGCAGCCTGACGATCAGCTATCACAAGGATGCGAGCGGCCCGACCGTCACGATCAGCCTGGGCCGCGGCACCGTCGGCGACCTGTTCGACTTCCTCCTCTCCTTCGCCGATCCCGGTCGCTCGGTATCGCTCGGATCGCCCTGGGACGCGTTCGAGAAGATCGAGCTTCCCGAGATCTCGGTGACGGTGAACCTCAACACCAAGGCGATCCGCGTCGAGCTCGACCATGTCGCCAATCTGGGCTTCATCGACATCCAGAAGATCGTGCTCAACTACAGCCGCGATTATGGCACGCCGCGCTTCAACCTCGAGCTCAGCGGCACCTTCCTCGGCCAGCCTTACGGCACCGGCGGGAACCCGCCCTTGCGCTGGGACGCGCTCAACGATCCGCCGCCCGCGGTGCCCGGCACCGGCACGCAGGTGCTCGACCTCGAATTCCTCGGCCTCGGCCAGCGCGTCGCCATCTCGGGATCGGTCCCCACCGAGATGGACAAGATCGTCGACGCACTCGAGGCGGCGATGCGGCCGCCCGCCGATCCCAACAAGAACCCGGTCACCCAGCTCGACAAGATCGCCTATGCCGCGGGCAGCAACTGGCTGATCGGCACACGCTTTACGGTGATGTCCACGCTGCGCATGGACATCGTCTTCAACGATCCCGTCGTCTACGGCGTGCTGATCCAGCTCTCGGGCGAGAAGGCCGGGCTGTTCGCCGGTCTCCGCTTCGAGATCCTCTACCGCAAGGTCACCGACACGATCGGTGTCTACCATATCGAGCTGACGCTTCCCGACGAGATGCGCCACCTCGAATTCGGCGAGGTCTCGGTCACGCTGCCGATCGTCACGATCGACATCTACACCAACGGCAATTTCCGCGTGGACCTGGGCTACCCGCCCAGCCTCACCGATTTCTCGCGCTCGTTCAGCGTCCAGGTCTTCCCCTTCACGGGCTTCGGCGGGCTCTATTTCGCCGTGCTCGACGGCCAGACCTCGACCAACGTGCCCAAGGTGACCAGCGGACATTTCGGCACCGTGCTCGAGTTCGGTTTCGCGCTCCAGGTGGGCGTCGGCAAGACGCTCTCGCTCGGGATATTGAGCGGCGGGATCAGCATCACCGTGGGCGGCGCGGTCCAGGGCGTGCTCGGCTGGTATACGCCGAACGATTCGAACCTGCCGTCGGAGCGCTACTACCACCTCACCGGCACCGTCGCGCTGATCGGCCAGGTCTATGCCACCGTGGACTTCGGGATCATCCAGGCGAGCGTCAGCCTGACCGTCTACGCCTCGATCAGCCTCGACGTCGAAAGCTACAAGGCGATCCTGATCGAAGTCAGCGCGGGCGTCAGCGTCAAGGTCAGCATCAAGATCCTGTTCATCCGGATCCATTTCAGCTTCAACGCGACGATCACCGAGCGCTTCTCGATCGGTTCGGACTCCACCCCGCCCTGGACGCTCGCGGCGCCGGGCGGAGGCTCGACCGATACGGCAGCGCTGCGCGGACGCCGGGCCTATCGCAGCGCACGGCCGCTGCTCCGCCAGCCGCCTTATGCGCTGCTGCGCCGGCGCCCCGCACGACAGTTGCAGCTCGGCCGCGCGCGGCTGGCAAGCAGCGCCGCCTCCACCATCTCGATCCCGGTGCTCGCGATCCCGATCGTCACCCAGGCGCTGAGCCAGGACTTCGCCTTCCCCTCGGGACCCACCGTTCCCTCGGGCACGACCACGCCGGTGCTCGGCGTGCTGCTGGGGCTGCAGACCTCGAACGACCCGACGCAGGGCGCCAACCCGCTGATGGCGTTCCTGCTCGACTGGGCGATCGACGCGATCGGCCACGAGCACGACACCGCCTCGGCCGCGGTGATCGAGGAGATCCTCCAGACGCTGTCGGACGCGTCGGCGTGCGACACCTATTTCGGCTACGGCACGCTCACCTCGCTGTTCCAGACCAACGGCGTGGTCTTCACGGTGACTCCGCGCCCGGATTCCGGGAGCGGATCGGACGAGCTGCCCGCGGCGGTGCTGGCGATGATCCCCGAGCTTCGTCTGTCCACACCCGACTTCACGATCGACTTCACCGCCGACCGGCGCGTCGGCTCCGATTATGAGCAGACGATCCGCGACTATTTCGCCAGTCTCTCGGCGAAGTTCGGATCGGACGCCGCGCCTCCGCAGGCGGCCGACGACGCGACGGTCGAGAGCCTCGCGACCTTCGTTTTCCGCTACCAGTTCTACATGCTCGCCAAATCGGTCGTGCAGGCCGCGCGCGACCTTCTGGGCGGCTCGACGCTCACGCTGACCGCTCCCGCCTCGCTCGCCGAGGTCGCCAACCTCTACAACAACAACTACACCACCCGCCCAGGAGACACGCTCGCCAGCATCGCACCGATGTTCGGGCTCACCGAACCGGTGCTCGCAGCCGCCAACCCGGACCTGCCGGCCGCTGGCCCCTCGGTGGGCGATGCGATCTTCGTGCCCGCGCAGCAGGTCGGCTACACCAGCCAGGCGAACGACACGCTCGCCGGTCTCGCAAGCTGCTTCGGCGTGACCGCCTCCGCGCTCCAGGCGGCGAATCCCGGCGTCGATTTCGGCACGCTTGCAGCCGGGACCGCTATCGCGATCCCCGCGATGCGCGTGCTGCACAGCGTCCTCACGGGCGAGACCGCCACGTCGATCGCAATGGATTTCGCCGTCGATCCCGCTGCGCTGGCCGCGGCCAATCCAGGCGTGGACCTCACCAAGCTCAGCGTCGGCCAGGTGCTGCTCATCCCGCGTCAGCTCACTCCGCTCGCGGTCGCCGCAGCCAACGCCGGGACGCCCGGGCTGCTCGATACCGCGACGACGATCACACTCGCAAACATCCAGTTCACCGCTGCGAGCACGGATTCGCCGAGCTCGCTCGCGAAGCAGTTCGGCATCCAGGTGACCGATTTCCTCACCGCCAATACCGAGAGTGTCGCGCTGCTCAATCCGGGCCAGCAGATCGCGCTCGGCCAGCTCGCGACGACGACACGCGCCGAGGACAGTCTCGATGGGCTCTGGGCCTATTGGTATGGCGGGCAGACGATCACGCTGACCGCGCTCTCGACCGCCAACCCCACGCTGACGGTCACGGCCGGGCAGAAGCTCGCTATCCCCAACGGCTCGGATGCGGACCAGAGCTATACCACCCAGGGCGGCGACACCTTCGCGGGGATCCTGGGCAAATATAGCGGCCTCACGGTCGAGGCGCTGATCGCCAATAACGGCCCGATCCGGCTCGATCCGGCGCAGGCCGTGACGCTCCCTGGCGTGGTGCACACCACCGCGACGAGCTATCAGCTTGCTTACACAACGACCGCCAACGACACCTATGAAACGATCGCCGCGGCGTTCTTCGCGGCCGACGACGCCGCCGCGGCGGTGCTGCTCCTGCAGCAGCTGAACGGCACGACCGAGCCGAGCCCCGGCGACACGGTGAAGATCCCCTATGCCAGCTCGATCGCCAACCTGACGCGTCAATATGGCGTCACCATCGCGGCGCTCGCGGGCAATGCGGTGATGGCGCAATCGTCGATCCTGGCGCCGCGCGCGCCGATCACTATCGCCAGCACCAGTCATGCACTCACCGCCGCCGACACGCTCGGCGGGATAGCGCAGAATTACGATCTCTCGATCGAGCAACTCGTCGACCAGCTCGCCACGGTCGGGAATCTCTTCGCCGCGACGACGATCAAGATCCCGGCGATCCCGGGGATGCGGATCGACCTTCTCGCGCCGGCGCTGGCGGCGAGCGGCGGCTTCACCAACGCGCTCAACATGACCTCGCGTTTCCTGACGGGCGGGTTGCGCGTGCCCGCGCCCAGCTTCCAGACCGGCACCGACACGGCGAGCGTGGTCGCGTCCCCGGCAGCCACGGCAGCGAGCGCGACCTATCCGCTCTACGCGCTGGTCGGCCAGGAATTCCCGGTCAACCCGGCGGCGACGACCAGCTACGAGATCACCATCACCGGCAGCGGCGCGAGCTGGGTCGCCCCGCCCGCCGCTCCCTTCCCGCTCGACACCGACGAAGTCGCGCTGATCACTGCCTTTACGACGATCGAGTTCGATCCGGGCGTCACCGCAGGCGCGGCGCAGATGCTCACTCAGTTCGCGACGGTGCCCGACCGGCAGCCGCCCGCGGCATTGTTCTGGTGGCAGACGCCCGACCTTCCGGCGCTGCAATCACCCGCGCAGGTGGTGCAGCCGAGCATCTGGATGATGCCCGCGCCGCTGGCGGATGCGCTCGCGGCCAGCCCCTCGGGCATGCTCGCCTACGCCGGCTATCTCGGCACCACCGCGGCCGACGGCACCGTCTCGAACGCCCCGCTGGCGGCGAGCCGCTTCGCGACGGTGCTCGACCTCACGATCGAGCAGGTGCCGGGCACGGTGCCCGGGGTGTACAACATGGTCGGCACCGACCAGGCCGGACTCCAGCGGCTGATCGCGCTGTGGGAGCACCTCCAGTCGGCGAGCATCGATGCCGACCTCACCATCGCCTATGCCAGCCAGGACGCCAACGCGCCGTCCGGGACACTCGTCTCCGACGCGCTCGACCGCGCCAACAGCTTCCTCCTCAAGACCAACCTCTCGACCGAGACCAACGCGCCGCCCGCGATGCTCGGCGCGGAGGCAGTCGCGCCGCTCAACACCGCGGTCGCCGAGGCGAGCGTGGCAAGCTTCTCGGAGGCCGACAGTCGCAACTTCCTCCAGTTCCTGTGGGAATGCAGCGCCGTCCGCTCGGGCGGCTTCTACCTCCGCTACGTCAGCACGGCAGGCAAGCCGGGGTTGCCGGGAACCCTGTTCAAGGACGGCAAGTCGGCGCAGATCAAGCTCGTCGTCGCCTCCGCCGACCAGCCGGCAAACGTGCCGATCGCAATGGCCTTCAACAACGCGCTGATCGTCGGCGACAACGAGGATCCGGCGCACCAGAAGCTCTTCTTCGAGGCCGTCTGCTACACGGTGGCCGGCGGCGACACGCTATCGACCGCCGCCGACAACATCGCGAAGGCCTATCCGGGGCTGCCGAGCGGGTTCGACTGGAGCGCGCTGGCGGCGGTCAACCAGCTCATCCCGGGCACGCTGATCGCGGGCATGTCGATCGCCGGGCAGACCGCCACGCCCGACGACAGCCTTCTCTCGCTCGCCGAACGCGCGCAGATCACCGTCGCCGCGCTGGCGACGCAGATCAAGGATGTGACCTGCCTGCGTGCGGGCGCACTGCTCCAGCTGCTCGGCGAGCCGATCCAGACGATCGCCGAGGGCGACACGTTGGTCTCGATCTGCCAGGACCACAGCTATCTCGACCCCGCGTCGCTCGCCGCGCTCAACGCCGCGACGCAGAACCTGCTGGCCTTCGGCCAGCCGATCAGCGTGCCGGGCCAGGCGGACCGCACGATCCAGCAGGGCGACACTTTCGGAAGCATCGCGACGAGCGCCGGCCTGCCGGTGACCGTGCTGGGCGAGGCCAACGCCGACGCGCCGATCCTGGCGACGGGCGCCGGGATCGTCGTCGCCGCCGACACGCTGCGCACGGTGGCGACGCTGCCGCCGGGCCGCTCGGGCTTCGCGCTGACGCGTACCAACCCCGAACCCGCGGAAGCCCCCGCCGCACCACCGGTCAACCCTGCGAACGATCCGCAGCAGGCGCTCGGCCAGCTCTACCACATGCTCGGCTTCGAGATCGTCGCGGGCGGCGGCTTCGACGACAGCGGCGAAGGCCTGCCCGCAACACCCGCCGACCAGGACGGCGACACCGACGACACCTTGTGGCGCTACCGCCAGGTGCTCGCCGTCTATCCCTTCGCGCAGACGCAGCCGGTCGCGATGCCCGCGGCGCTACCCGCGGCAAGCGACGATCCCTATGCCGGCATCGCCGCGGGAGCCGCGCTCTCGCTCCAACTCGCCTTCCAGGACGTGCTCGGCAACCGCACTTCGGGCTCGGTGCTCTCGGGCACTGGCGGTCCGACGCTCACCGGCCCCGTCGGCTATACCGACGAGCTCGTATCGCTCGCGGCCTGGCCGTCGCTGGTGACCTCCTATCGCTTCATGCCCGCGGACCCGAACCTCGTCGTGGCGCTGGGCGTCTCGCCGACGAAGTTCCAGCCCGACGCCACGCCCGCGCCGATGATCGCGGGCGCGCCGGACCCGGCGCACAGCGCCGCCGCCACCCGCGCGGGGCAGGCACGGGCGCGCTATGCCCAGATCCACTACCAGCTCCTCCAGCCCGACATAGAATGCGCGCTCAGCACGACGCTCGGTCCCGTCGCCGACCCCACCGGCCTCTCCGACACGACCCTCGCCACCTTGCGGGGCGTCGCGGCATCGGCCTATGTCTATATGGGCAACGCGCAGGCGCTGGCGCTCACCACGGCCGGCCCGGCGCAGGGCTTCGCGAACCTGACGGCACTGACCACGGCTTCGACCACGACCACGGGCGCTGGCTATCCCGCCTCGTTCGACGACCTGGCAGCCGTGAACGCCAATGCCGAAGCCGCGTTGATCTTCGGCGACGACGTCGAGATCCAGGTGCCGGTCTTCAAGACCACGCTCGCGGGCGAGACTCCAGCCGCCTATATCGCACGCGTCGGCGTGTCCGATACCGACGCCTTTGCCGCGGCGAACGCCGAGGTGGCGCTGATGCCGGGCGCGATCCTAAACACCAGCTCGCGCACGATTTCCGCCGACGATGCGGTCCTGTCGCTCGCGGCGATGGCCGACGCGCTGGTCTGTTCGATCGTCGACGGCCCGGGCAGCGTACCGGGGCTCGCGACCGCCAACGCCAAGGCACTGCTCGCCCAGCAGACGACACTCACGATCGGCAACTACAGCTACACGACCGGCACGTCCGACACGCTAGAGAGTGCCGCCACGGCGCTGGGCACGCTTGCCGGCACCACCCTCACTCCGGCCGACGTGGCGGCGGCAAACGCCTATGTCGCGCCGCTCTTCGCAAGCGGCGCCTCGCTCAGCATCGCCAGCGCGCTGGCCGTCGCCGGCGACACGCTCGCGAGCTTCGCCACCAGCTTCGGCCCGCCCACGCCGGCCGAGCTCCTCCAGGCGAACCTGCAGGTGCCGGGGATCTGGCCCGGATCGACTGCGCTGTTCGTCGAGAACAGCCAATATGCGATCGTGGCGGGCGACACGATCGCTTCGATCGCGAGCACCGCAAACGCCGCGCCGGGGCTGATCCTGTCGAACAACGCTCCGGCACCGCTCGCGACTTCCGCCGCACTGGTCATCCCCTGGTCGGCCGACGCGACCGGCATCACGGCCGGCACCTACGCGGCGCCCGCGGGCGCATTGCTCGCCGACATCGTCGAGCAGTTCGCCGGGTGGAGCCTCACCCAGCTCGCCGATGGCAACCTCAACTGGCCCGGGCTGTTCGCGGCCACGCCGATCACGATCGGCACGCACACCGTCACGCCCGGGCTCGGCGACACCTTCGCCTCGCTCGCCGCCGCGTTCAGCCTCTCGCCGGGCGACTTCGCCAATCAGGTGGGAACGGTTCCGAACATCGTCCGCCAGGGCGCCGTGTTCGTCACGCCGGCATGGGCGTCGCTGGCGAGCGAGACGCTCGGCGTGCTGGCGCAGCGCTACGGCACCGATCCGGCGTCGTTGGCTGCTGCCAACGCCACGCTGCCGGGACTGCTCACGCCCGGCGCGAGCTTCCCGCTCGATGGCGCGTCGGTGACCATCTATGCGAACGACAGCTTCGCGCTGATCGCCGCGCGCGTGAACGCCGCACGGACCGCCGCCAAGCTACCGCCGGTCAGCGTCGGCGCGATCGGCACCGCGGCCGCATCGGTCCCGCTGCTCGCACGGACGCTCCTCGGCGTCCCCGCGCCCGCGACGATCGCCGCCGAGGTCACACCGGCGGACGCGCAGCCTATCCTCAGCCTCGCGGTGGACCTGGCGATCTCGCGCGATCCGTCGCTCGTCGCGCCCGCCTTCGCCGGCGCGGCGCGAGTCGTCTCGGCGAACGCGCCGATCGCGGCGGCTCCTTTCGCCGCCACTGAAGGCCAGCCCCAGTCGCTCGACCAGTTCGCCGCCGATTTCGAGGCTGCCTTCCCAGGGCACAAGCTCGCGACCGGGCCGCAGCACACCCATTTCTCGCCGGTGCTCTCAAAGCCCTCGCTGCGCGCAGCCGCAGGCGGCGGCTCGGGGGCGACCTCAAGCGGATCCGTGCGCGCGCTCTGGGTGGTCAACCTGTCCGCGACGGGGATCACCTACCGGATCGATCCTGCGCAGGCGCGCTTCTTCGCGGTCGAGCCGCTGTCGACCTATGCCTTCTCGGCCGACAATGTGAGCGTCCCGACCTATTCGACCGGCTCGGGCCTGGGCGCCTCCACGACGATGAACTTCCGCGGGGCCGATCCCGAGGAATGGAACCTCGCCTTCCTCCAGGCGGTCGATCTCGTGCTGTCCCCCGCTTATGCGGCAGCGGCGCAGACCGACGTCCAGGCGGCCGCGAGCCTCGCCACGCTCATCGCCGCCAAGGGAGACATCGCCAAGGGAATGGCGAAGCTCGTCGCCTCGGTCGTCGCCGACCAGACCGAAGGGCTGCAGGACGCCATCGATACGATGACCCAGCGGCTGCTCGTCGAGTTGGGAAGCCTTTATTCGACCCAGGCGCTCGTCCAGTTCGGCGTGGACGTCGGCGGGAGCGGCGCGAACCTGCCCGGAACGCCGCCGCGGCTCGCGGGCAAGCTCAAGGCCAATGTGGTGACCACCCCGGGCGCCGACGCGCCCGTCGACCCGGACCATCCTTTCGCCGCGCTCGCCGCTATCGCCGCAGTCGCGCCGGGATATCTCGCCGCGGCGATCGCGGATGTAGCCGACATCGTCCAGGCGGGCGTCGTCACCAATTACGCGGGCGGCAATCCCCGGACCACGCTGGCGGGCGACACGCTCACCACGATCGCGCAATATTACGCCGTCGCGCCCGAGCTGCTCGCGACGGGCCTCACGATCGCAAGCGACGGCCCCGCGCTCTTCCGCGCCGTCACGCCGGTAAACGTCTCCGCGGTGACCGTGCCCGCCAGCCTGACCAGGATCACCGCGGGCGCCGACTGGCTCGGCACCACGGTCATCGACCTGCTCGACGCCAATGCCGACCGTACCGATTTCTTCGCGCCCCAGAGCGCGGTGACGATCGGCAACATCTCCTACACGCCGCAACCGCAGGACAGGCTGACCGACGTGGCGGCGAAGTTCGGCGGGATGGCCGCGCTCGCGCAGGGCATGGCCGAGGTCGATGCGGGAAGCACCGTGGGGAGCTACACACTCAATTCCGCCGCGCCACCGCGCGCGCTCCAGGCGCTGCCCCAGATCAGCCTGCAGAGCAGCAAGGCGTCGCTGAGCCAGGGCTCGACGCTCACGACGATGCTCACGGTCAATCGGCCCGCGGAGCAGAGCAAGCTCGTCCTCGACCTGGATTTCATGCCCAACCAGCTCGAGTTCGACATCTACGGGATCGCGGGTGTCGCCGGGTATGAAGGCTCGTCCTGGCTGTCGTTCGTGCGGCCACTCGATCCCGCACCCAACCATATCGGCCAGGTCGCGGTACCGATCGCACTGCGGGGTTATCCGGTGCCGGCCGTGATCTCGGGGCAGCAGGCGCTGCCGCCCGGTGCCGGCGGCGCGCCCGACAGCACGCTCACCCAGTGGAACTACCAGTTCGACGCCCAGCGCCCCTTCGCGGCGCAGGACGAGATGACGCTCGAGATCACCTTCAACGAAGCCACCACCATATCCCCCGCGCCGCGCGGCAGCACGGACCGCTCGCAGGTGATCGCGGCGCTGGCCGGATTCAGCGCGATCTGGCCCGCGGTATCGAAGGACCTTGCGGCGGTGCCGCTGCTGCTCGGTTCGTTCACGCCCGACGAGCAGACCGCTGCGCGCAACGCGCTCGCCGCGCTCGCCTGGGTCGCGGGTCAGGTCCAGCTGGCATGGAACGCCCAACTCCTCTTCGCGCCCCCGCCATCGCTGCCGACGGCATTCCAGTACGATCTCTCGACGCGCACCGCAGCCGACGGCAAGGTCGACGCGCTGGTGCTCGACCGTGTCGACCAGGCGACCGATTTCTCCAAGGATCCGGACGACTTCCTGTTCCTCACCGATACGAGCTATGCGAGCGAACTCGCCCAGAAGCAGATCCCCGCGGGCCTGACGTCCGACTTCGCGGCCCATGGCTTCACGCTGAGCGGCAATGCGGCCGTCACGCTCTCGCCGACGCCAACCAGCGACTGGATGATCGTCGACAATGGCGATCCCCAGCTTTCGATCGCGCCGCAGACCTATCGGCTGCTGCTCGCCGACGGCACCACGACGACGCTGCAGGTCTGGCGGCAACTGCTTTGGCCCGCATTGTCGCTGGGGACCAACACCGGCCCCGTCGCGCTGCCCTGCGCCCAGGCGGGCACGCGGCTGACCTATTCGCTCACCGCCGCGCAGGAAATCGCCGAGGGCGCGCCGCTCGACCTGCAATTCTGCTTCTACCGGCTCGACGCGATGACGCTGTCGAACGCCTGGGGCGGCTTCTGGATCTCGCGCAACGCCAACCTGGTCGACGACGTCAACCAGGGCCTGGTCTACGAGACGCCCCTCACGCGCTTCCCCACGCGGATCACGCCCTATATCCAGCGCCCGGACCCGGTGGCGCTGACGGGAAGTTCGCTGGAAGCCGCGCTGTGCACGCTGTTCGAGAAGCTGTTCGCGGGTCAGGCGGCGCTCACCTCCGCCGAGAGCCAGGGTCGGGCGCTGCGCGTGCCGCTTCCGACGATAGCCGGTTCGACCACGCGCAACATCCGCGTCCAGGCGGGCTATTGGCGCTCGCCGAGTGGAGGCGATCCGGTCACCGATCCGCTGAGCTACCGCAACCCGCTGGCGCTGGTGCCGATCTACGCCTTCGACGTCGCCACCGATTGGCAGCCTGGCTCCGGCAGCTTCTGCACGAACCTCGCGACGGCGATGCAGCAGAATGCGACGTCGCTCGGGATCGTCGCCGCGCCGGGCGACCAATGGGTGATCGACGTGCTGATCTACGGCGACGGCGCCGACGACCAGCAGCCTCTATTGTTCATCGCGAATCATTATTTCCCAGTTGCCGCCGGAGGGGGATGATCGGCTCGTCTGCTCAAGCTCCCGTCGCGGACAGCAGCTCCAGCGTGCGCCTCAGAAAGCCCGCTTCCGCGCAACCCTTCTTCGCAGTGGTGGCGGTCGCCTCATAGGTGTTGTGGGCATAGGCGGCATCGTCGACCACGAAGCGCATCGGGCCGAAGGTGAGCGCGACGATCCAGGTATTCGACACCGGCGTCATCCGTTGCAGCTTGGCGCCGACCGCTGGGGCGACGTTGGCGTCGGCCTGGACGATGGCGAGATCGCCGATCCGCACGACGCCCATGTTCAGCGTCACCGGATCGGCATCGCGTTCCTTGAAATCGCACATGGGCAATTTGGAGTCGGGCGCATAGGCACAGCGATCGGGCAAGTTGAACGGCGTCGTCGCCTTGCCCGGGCAAATCAGCGGTCTGGCCGCGCCGCCGATCGAGACGCCGTCGGGGCTGGTCTCCATCTCCCCGGCGACCGCCAGCGCCTCTTCCGCCAGCACGCTGCCATAGGTCTGCATCAGTTCGACGGCATGGCCGCGGCGCCTCGGCTCGGGCGTATCCTCGGCACGATAGAGCGGCACGCCCGCGGCGCCGATCGTGAACAGCGCGACGGCACCATCGCTGCGTTCCTCGATGATGCGCGAAGCTGCGCCCGGAACGTCGCCGCTGACCTCGGACTTCATCGCCATCGCGATCACGGGTTCGATCGCGTAGTTGAGCAGATAGGCGATCGGCTTGCCGTCCATCGCCTCGAACTTCACCACGCCCAACCGCTCGTCGATCGGCTCCGTGCCGGTGCGATCGACACCCGAAATGTAGCGGCCGTGCGCCGGCGACCAGATGTTGCGATTGCCGACCAGATGGGTCCTGCCCCTGCCGGTACCTGCGCGCGCGGGCTGGAGCTGCGCGGTCGCCTGCCGCACCGCCTTCACTGCGGCCTCGGTCACCTGCTCCACGAACTTCGGCGAACCCGGGAGGATGATCCCCACCGTGTTGGGATCGACGCGCATCACATTGTGGGTGTGGGTGGTGCCCAGCACGATCTGCGTACGCGGCACCTTCGCCTCGGCGGCGATGCGGGCGACGATGTCCGCGGAGACGGGCGCGCTGATCGTCGGCACATCGGCGATGACCAGCACCGCGCGCTTACCGCCGCTTTCGATCACCACAGCGCGCAGATAGACGCGATCCGCAACCGACGTGAACGGCGCGAGCAGTTCGTCGAGCGGCGGGGTGATGTCGATGCGTGCGGCACCGACCCTGAGGCCGGACGCGGGCGGCGGCACAGCCGACGCGGTGAGCGCGAACGCGACCAGCGACAATATGGTTCGGCCGAAACGTCGCTTCATCGCCCTACCCCTCGATCGGTTCGCCTCGGGATAGGTCGCACGTTCCAACCGCCGGAATTGAAAGGGCGGCCCGGCCGATAACTTCCGGGTCAGCGGGTGCCGCCGGTCATGCTCGATCCCGCATCGTCCGGCAGGCGCACGAACCACAACAGCGACACCAGCGAGAGCGCGCCGACGATCGCGAAGGACGGCGCGACGGTGGCGGCGTCGAGCGCGTCCACGCCCCGCGCGGTCATCAGTACATAGAGGACGGCGGCGGCCAGCGCGGTACTCACCGACTGGACGAGTTGCTGGACCATCGCCGAGCTGGTGGTCGCCCGCCCCATCTGGGCATCGGTCATGTCGGCAAAGGCGAGCCCGGAGGTGCTGGTGAACTGCAGCGCGCGGAAGAAGCCGCCGACCGCCAGCGCCAGCATGATCAGGCCGTGCGGCGTGGCCGGGGTGAACAGCGCATAGGCCATGAAGATCGCCGCGGTCACCGCGCCGTTGACCAGCAGCACCCGGCGGAACCCGAGGCGGCGCAGGATCGGCGGGGCGACGGCCTTCATCATCAGCGATCCGACCGCGGTCATGAAGGTCATGAGTCCGGCCTGGAACGCCGACATGCCGAACGCGACCTGCAGCAGCATCGCGAGCAGGAACGGCGTCGCTCCCGGAATCAGTCGAAAGAAGGCCCCACCCACCACCGCCGCGCGAAAGCTCCGGACACGGAACAATGTGAGATCGACCACCGCGTCGCTCCGCCCGCACGCATGCCGCCAGTAGAGCGCGAGGCACATCGTGGCCGCTACGAGGCAGGCGGTGAGAAGCCCCGCCGGAACGTCGTCGCGCATCAGATTGTCGAGCGCGTAGATCAGCGCGCCCATGCCGCCGCCGGTCAGCAGGATGCCGCGCCAGTCGATCGGCGTCACCGCCCGCGCCGGCACGTCGGGCACGAAGGCGCGCACCAGCAGGATCGCGGCGAGCGCCACCGGCAGGTTGAGGTAGAAGATCCAATGCCAGCTGAGGAAGCTCACCACCGCCCCGCCGAGCAACGGTCCGGCGAGGGGACCGAATTGCGAGGGCATAGTCAGCGCCGAGAGCGCACCGACCAGTTCGTGCCGCGGGGTGCTGCGCAACAGGATGAGCCGTCCGACCGGGGCGATCATCGCCCCCGCGCATCCCTGCACCAGCCGCGCCGCGATGAGCTGCGGCAGCGTCTGCGCCAGGCCGCACGCGGCGGAGGCGACGGCGAACAGCAGGATCGCCGTCATCAGGATCTGCTTGGCGCCGAACCGGTCGGCGAGCCAGCCCGACACCGGCAGGAACACGACCAAAGCGAGCAGATAGGCGGTGATGACGATGTTGAGCCGCAACGGCTCGACCGCCAGATCCCGGGCCATCGCCGGAAGCGCGGTGGTGACCGAACTCGAGTTGAGGCTCGACATGAGCAAAGCGGTGCCGACGATCGACGGGACGATCCAGCCACGAACCAGCCGGCCGCGCCGGTCGTCCAGATCGCTGGCCGCCTGCGCCGCCTCTTCGTCGACCATGTCTCCGGCGATCACCTTGGCCGGATCGTCGGTCATCCGTACGCGGCAGGCTCGATCAGCATCATCGCCCCGCCGGTATGCGAGATGGGGGCGTGGTATACGCTCGAGATCACGTCGACCGCGCCCGCCACCGCTCCGCGCATCGCGATCCAGGTCATCAGCTCGAGCCCCTGCGCGCCGGCCAGGTCGACGATCTCGTCATTGGTGTAGCGCGTGAGATCCTCGGGCGCGGCGACGATTTTCTCCATCGTCATCCGGTCGAACGGTTCGTTGATCTTCCCGAACTCGCCGAGTTCGTGCGAGAGGCCGCCGCTGCCGACTACGAGCACCTTGCGGTCGCCGTCATAGGAAGCGATCGCCCGCCCGATCGCCTGGCCCAGCTTGTAGCACCGGGCAGGCGTCGGCAATGGCGGCTGGACGGCGTTGATCACGATCGGGATCGTCGCGACAGGCACATCGTGACCGGGGAAGAGCAGGTCGAGCGCAGTGATGCCGGCATGGTCGAACAGCATCTCGCGGCACGTGCTGACATCGAACTCGTCGGTGATCAGCGACTGGATCATGTGCCACGAAAGTTCGGGCGCGCCGCGGAAAATGCGCGGTTCGGGCTCGCCCCAGCCCTCGTCGGCGTTGCGATATTCGTGCGCCGCGCCGATCGCGAAGGTGGGCATGTTGTCGAGCGCGAAGTTGAGGCCGTGATCGTTGTAGAAGACGATCGCGACATCGGGCTTCACCCGCTCCAGCCAGTCATGGACCGGGCCATAGGCATCGAAGAAGGGCCTGAACGACACTTCCTGCTGACGATTGGCGGCGATCGTCCGCCCGATCATCGGCACGTGCGACGTGCCGAGGCCCCCGACGATCCGCGCCATCAGTTCGCCCCCGCCTTCTTCACCCGGTCGAGCTTCGCCAGGAAATACATGTTGCCGCCGAGCGCGAAGAGCCGCGGCTTGTCGCGCGCGACCACGGCCTCCACCTCCTCCTGGCTCAGTCCGAAGCGAGCGCAATAGCCCGCCTCGTCCGCCGCGAAGGCCGCGCGGTTCTCCGCGCGGTTCAGCGTGTGGCACATCTTGTTGAGCGCATAGCCCTTGAGCGCCGCGCCCAGATTGAACTTTCCCGGTTCGACCCTGTCCATCATCCCACTCGACTACATCTTCAGCTTCAGACCGGCGGTCCAGTAACGCCCGCGCACGTCGTCGCCGGCCGCATAGCCATCGCGCAGGCCCGCGCGCGTGCCGTTGCCGGTGAACGCGCCGACCGGCGGATCGGCGTCGAAGACGTTCTGGACGTTCAGGTAGAACTGCATCTCGCCGAACTTCGTCGGCGCGTCCCACGCCAGGTTGATGCCCGTCGTCCCGAACGCATCCATATGGTTGCTGCCCTTGGCGAAGATCCCCTCGTTCTGCAGCTTCAGCGCGTTGCGCCAGCGCTGCAGGATGTCGATCGAGAAATGCTCGACCGGCTCGAAATGGACGAAGCCGGTCAGGCGCACCGTCGGCGTCGCCGCGAAGCCGACGGGGCCGAACGCGGCCCCCGCTTGGTCGCGGCTCGCGACGTTGGGCTGGCGGAACCAGAGATGCGGCTGATAGGCGCCGAGCAGGCGCACCGCGAGCGGGCGTCCAAACAGGTGGCCGCCATAGTTGATCTCGAGGTCCGCACCCCAGGTCTTGATCTCGGAGATGTTGAACAGGCCGTTGTACACCGCCGTCCAGGCATTCGCCGCCGAGGTGTCGCTGAAACTGCCCGGCCGACGCTGGAGGTCGCAATAAGGCGAGGTGCCGCCGCTGGTGTAGCAGGCGGTCTGGAACGAAGGCTCGCCGCCGTTCACCGCCAGGATCGCGTCGGTCACCTGGATCTGATAGCCGTCGAGCGCGATGCTCAGACCCTGGGCCGGCTTCCACACCACGCCGCCGGTCAGCGTCTTGCCGATCTCCGCCTTGAGGTCCGGGTTGCCGCCGTTGATCGACGGGATGGTCGGGCTCTGGCCGGTGAGCAGGTCGGTGCCGACCACGTTGACCACGAAGCGCTCCGCGAACAGTTCGTACAATGTCGGCGCGCGGATGTCGCGCGACCAGCTGCCGCGGAAGCGCAACGTGTCGGTCACGTGCCAGTCGGCGCCGATCTTCCACGTCCAATAGTCGCCGCTGGTGTTGTAGCGGGTGAAGCGGGCCGCGCCGTTGACGTTGAGCGATCTGGCGATCGCTGAATCCTTGAGCAGCGGAATATCGATCTCGCCCGCGACTTCCCACACCGTCTGGCTGACCGGCGGATTGGCGGGGAGCGTAAGGAAATATTCGGTCTGGGTCGCGGCGCAATTGTACCGAATGCCGGTGCAGTTCACGAGGTCCTCGGACGTCGCATCCGAACTCGCTTCGAACGCGACCTTCCGCCACTCCGCCGAAAGCGCCAGGCTGAGCGGCCCAGCCCAGGTGTCGAGCGGCGATCCCGAGACGCTGCCCGAGATGTCGTCCATCACCGTCACGGCGCGATAATGGGTCGTGCCGTAGACATAGTTGAGCGCGGCGGCGCTTTCCGAGGCAGGACCGAACGGATTGAGCGGCACGCAATCGCCATAGGCGGCCGGATTGGCGATCGACGCCTGGCAGACGATCTGACCCGTGGCCGGGTTGACCACCGCGTCGAGCGCGGCGGCCAGCCGCTGCTGGTTCATGTTGTTCGCGACCTCAGTCGCCAGCGTCGCGCGGCCGTGGATATAGTCGAGCTGCCAGTCGAGCCCCCCGCCCAGCTTGCCGGCCAGGCCGGCATTGATCATCCACTGATCGGAATCGGAAGTCGCGTGCTGCCGGCGGTCTTCGCCTTCGCTCATCGTCTTGCGCAGGCGGAAGGTCGCACCTCCCGCCAGCAGCGCGGTCCGTTGCGCCGCGGTCAGGAAGGGATTGGTGCTGGTGAGCTGGACGTTGTTGAGACGGAAATACTCAGCATAGCTCTCGTTCTGCTTGAACGTGCCCGAGAACTGCACATAGGCGCGCACCGAATCCGAGAAGTCGTAATCGCCCCGGGCGAAAAGCTGGTGCGATTCGAGCGGCTGGAGCAGCGACGAATCCCAATCGCCGCCGCCGCCGCCGACCTGCAGCGCCGCCGTCCCGGTGGCCTGGCCGTTGACGAAAGCGCCGAGAGTGCCGTTGCTTTGGAAGACCTGATTGGCGAGCGGGCCCGTGGTGATCACCCCGCCCGCGGGATAGTCGCGCTGGCGAAGGTTCGAATAGAGCGTGAAGGGATTGGCGGCGGTGCCTGCGCCGGCGACGCCGACCAGGTCCATCCACGGCCGGTCGGAACGGCGCAGGATGCCGGTGCCGTCATGATATTGGTAGCTGGCCTCGAAATGCCCGTTCTCGCCGAGCTTGGTGCCCCAGGCCACGCCGGCATCGAATTGGCGCGCATCGCCATATTCGGAGACGCCCATGCTCGCCTCGGCCTTCAGGCCGTTGAAGTTGCGATCGAGGACATAGTTGACGACGCCCGAGACCGCGTCCGAGCCATAGACCGCCGAGACGCCGCCGGTGACGACGTCGACGCGCTGGACCAGCATCTGCGGGATCAGGTCGACGTCGACCGCGCCGTTGAACAAGGTCGGCGGAATGCGCAGCCCGTCCATCAGCACGAGCGTGCGGGTGATGCCGAGGTTGCGCAGGTTGAGCTGGTTCGCCGAGCCGTTGCCGCCCGAGGCGCTGCCGCCGGTCGACGGGTTGCTGCCTGCGCCACGCGAGCCCGAGAAGACCGGTAGCGCGTTGAGCGCGTCGGCGAGGTTGGCGCCCGGCTGCGTGGTGAGCAGGTCCTCGGTCTGCACGACCGTCACCGGAGAGGGGCTGTTGTCGCCGTTGCGAATGACGCGCGAGCCGGTGACCACGATGGTCCGCTCCTCCTCGGGCACCGCATCGGCCTGCGCCGGATCCGCTACTTCTTGCGCATGCGCGAGATTGCCGAGCGAAAGCATCGAAGCACCCGCAAGAAAAATCATCACTTGTTTTGATTTTTTCATGACCCTCCCCCGAATCGACCATTTATCAATGGGAATTCAACTGCACGGAACTTGATTTTTTCTTAGATTATCGCGCAGCCGCCAGCGGCATCGCTGCCTCGGGCGTGAATTCTATATGCAAGGAAGGGGTGCGCTCATTCGCATTGGTTTGATGCGCCGCGCGATAGCTTTGTCGTCCGCAAGGCGCTTTCGCCCCGGATTCAGCGCGTCCCGGCGAAGGTGACGCTGACCGGCTTCGGGATGGGCAGCGTCTTGCCGGTGTCACTGAGCGTCCCCGTGCTCGGATCGATGCGGAACAGGTTGAGCCTGTCGCTCTTCTCGTTGGCGACGATCATCCATCGCCCGCCGGGGTGGATCGCGAAGCTCCACGGAGTCGCCCCGCCGGACGGGATCCGCTGGATCTGGCGCAGCGTCCCGGTGCGCGGATCGATCGCGTGCACCACGATCGCCGAATCCCCGCGGTTGGAGGCATAGACGAAGCGCCCGTCCCGGCTCACTGCGACCTCCGCGACGCTGCGATTGCCGGCGAACCCCGGCGCGTCGGTCGACAGCGCCTGCACCTGGCTCAGCGTGCCGGAGGCTGCGTCCCAGCGCAGCGTGAAGATCTCCGCGGTGAGTTCGCCCAGCAGATAGACGAAGCGGCCATTGGGGTGGAAGGCGAAGTGGCGCGGCCCCGTCCCCGGCGGAAGAGCGAGATGCCGCGCCGGGCCCGATCCGTCCGCGAGCGCATGCGTGCGCCGGGCGAGCGGATAGACGAAAATCCTGTCCGCGCCCAGGTCGGCCACCAACGCGAAGCGGCCCGACGGATCGACGGCGACTCCATGCGCGTGCGGGCTCGCCTGCCGCCGATGCGGCCCCGTCCCCGTCGCCTGCACCAGCGACACGCGCTCGCCGAGCGAGCCGTCGGCATGGACCGCGATGCTGGCAACCGAACCGCTCGCATAATTGGCGGCGAGCAGGGTACGCGACGCCGTGTCGAACCAGAGATGGGTGGTGCCGCCACCGCCGGCCTTCGCTTCGCCCGTCCGTGCCAGCGCGCCCGTCTCGGGATCGATACGGAACGCGACTACGCTGCCTTCGGACTTGCCGTCGCCCCCCAATTGGCTTGCGACGTAGAGGACGGGCAGATCCGGGTGTCGCACCGCCCAGGTCGGGTTCGGGACGTCGGCGACCGGGCCGATCGTCGTCATCTCGCCCGAGCGCGGATCCAACCGCGTCGCGTGGACCTGGGTGCCGTGCGTGCCGATGAAGAACAGGTCGCCGACGTTCCGCGACTGCTCGACACCGGCCCGAGGCGCGCATGCCGCCAGCGTCGTCGCCGCGAGCAACGTGGCGTGGCACAGCAGAGTCCTGCGATCGACCGCCATGATGATCCTCCTCCGCTTCGCCGCGCCGTTCGGGCACGATCGCTTCAATCCCTACGGCAGCCCTTGAGCAGCCGCTCGATATTGCCGTGGCTTACCGCATGCTCCACGCCGCGTGGCAACTGCCCCAATGCGTGCCGCGACGCCGCCATCAGCTCGTCGATATGGTGTGCGCGTCCCGATCCGGTCGAGGTTATATCGAGCCCGAACAGGAACCGATCGGGGAAGTGCTCGATCAGCGCCCGCCATTCGGGCAGCAGCGCGCCATCGGCCCCGAGGATCGAGATCCTGTTGGGCAGCGCGGGACCGCTGGTGCCCGGTGCGGGCCAGCCTTCCGCTGGACCCAGCCGCACCGAGAGATCGGCATAGAGGTTCGGATGCGCCGCAAGCAGCCTGCCGATCAACCCCGCCTCCGCCGACCAGCCGGAATGTGCGAGGATCAGCTTCATGCCCGGATACGCCGCGACCGCCCGCTCGACCGCCGCGACGACTTCAGGGTTCTCGAGGCTGACATGGACATTCACCGGGACGCGGAGCCGATCGGCCTCGGCATAGATGCGCGTGCGGAACGCGTTGGCGATCGCGGCCGCATCGCTCGGCTCGGGATTGGGTTCGAGCCGCGTCGGGATCTCCCCGAACCCGCAGATCGCACCGGCGGCGTGCAGCGCGGCGAAGCGCGCGGCGCTGTCGTCGTCGAGGCGTATCCCCTTCATGTCGCGGGTGCGCGCGATGCTGACGAAGGGCGTGACGAAGCCGGGATCGACAGCGACGATCCGCGCGAGCGCCTCGGGATCGGGCGACATGATCACGACGCCTGCCAGCCCCGCGCGGCGCATCATCGCGATCTCGTCCTCGGCGTGCATCTCGGCGAGGATATGCGAATGCGCGTCGACATAGCGGACGGCAGGCGACGCCCCGGAATGCGCGCATCCCGCGAGTGCGAGTGCGGTGAGGACCGGCGCAGCGGCGCGCATCAGAAGCGGCCCGGCTTCAACAGCCAGGCGTCGACATGGTCGAAGGTGCGCTTGACCGTGTCGCCATAGCCGGGACGACACGGCGTGAAGACGTGCGTCGCGCCCTCGACCGCCGCGAACGACTTGTCGCGCGACGCCAGGCTGTCGAAGATGATCTCGCCGGACACCAGCAGATAATGGCAGCTCATTGTCATCACGAGCGCGGGCACGGTGATCCCCTGCGCGTTCGCGGGCGCCGACGAGAAGGCCGAGCGCCAGTCGACGCCGGTGATCGAGTCCGCGTCGATTGCATAGTCAGGCCCGGTGCGGATCGCGGCCTGCGCGAGGAAGGTACGGACGGTGGTGTTGCTGCCCATCAGCCGCAGCGTGGAGAGCGCCGCCCGCACATCCTGCCCGCCCGGCGCGCGCAACGATTGGACCACGCCCTCGCTCGTGCTCCCGTCGGCGCGGAGCAGCAGATGCGGGCGATGGGTGCGCGCGAGCAGGCGCGTGTCGGGCTGGTAGAGCCGGGCGCCGAAAGCATGGACGCCGATACCGCGCACCATCATGGGTTCGTCGTCGCTGAATTGCCCCTGCCCCGCTTCCACCGCGCGAAGCCGGTCGAGCGCGGAGCGCGTCAGCACAGCGCCGCGCGCCGCCTGCGCCGCCAGATAGCGCCGGCGAAAATCGGGCGCGTAAGCGGCCTTGCCGGTCGCGGCGTCATAGCCGTTGGCGGGATCGAACATGTCGACCGACGGATCGCGCCCATCGGCGGTCACCGCCGGATCGATCGAAGTCATCTGGTGGAATGCGCCCAGGGTAGGATCGAGCAGGACGATGCCGTCCGCCCTGGCCAGGTCCTTCAGCCCCTCGGTACGGCACGGCAGGATCTTCTCGGGTCCGCTGCACGCCCCCGGACCCTGCTCGGCGACATTCTGGTAGAAGGCCATCAGCGGCCCGCCGCCGCTATGCCCGACCAGCACCACCCGCTCGACGCCGGGCAAGGTGCGCAGCCACGTCACACCGCGGGCGATCAGCGGCGCGATCGCGTCGAGGCGCTCGTCGCCGCCGGAGCGGTTGAGCGTCAGGACGCGATAGCCGCGCCGGGCCATCTCGCGCGCGACGGGATCGTTGAGATTGTTGTTGCTGGGATGCGCGAACACCAAGGCGATGCGCGGCTTCGCGGCGCCGCCGGCGGCCTCGTACAGCAATCCGTCGCCCTCGCGCGCGCCGAAGGCGAGATAGGTGGCGGAGAGGTCCGCGGGCACGCGCTGGATCGGCGCGGCCTGCTGCGCCGGGAGCGCCGTCCCCGCTCCGGCCACCAGCAACGTGAGCGCAAGCGCGAGGCGCCGCCGCACGCTCATGCGCCGAGGCTGGCGGTGGTGTCGTCGAACAGATCGTCGACCACCATCTTGTGCGGGATGATCTTCTGCTCGAACGCCCAGTCGATCGCCATCTGGATGCCCTTGCGGTTCGCCTCGAGCCCGACCGGGGGGAAGGGATCGGGCAGGCCGCCCTCGGTGAGCTCGCGGCTCTCGATCAGCATGCGGTAGATCTCGCGCACCAGCTCGGGCCGGTCGCGTGAGAGGTCCTGGTGCACCACGAACATGTGGTTGATCGGAACGACGCCCTCGCGCGCGAACCATTTGCGCGCGGCGTTCATCGGATCGGGCACCAGCCGCTCGACGCGCGGGTCCTTGGGCAGGTCGACGCCCTGGAGCGTCGCGGCCAGTTCGCCGTCGAGCATCATCCGGGCGATGTCCGAGCCCTTGGGCAGCCGCACGCAATTGGGCGGGTCGCTATATTCGAGCAGATGCCCCTCGCCCACGGTCATCCAGGTTACCTTGTCGAGATCGACGCCATATTCGTGCTGGAGCACACCGCGCACCCACAGGCCGGTGGTCTGCGCATAGGTGCGCACGCCGACCTGCTTGCCCTCGATGTCCTTGGGGTCGAGATGGCCCAGCTCGCGGTTGAACCCGGCGCAATGATGCTGGAACCGGCCGGACACCGGCACCGGCAGCAGAACGAACGGCTTGCCGTACGCCCTGGCCTGGAGGCAGGTCACGATCGCGAGCTCGCCGCAATCATAGGCGTTCTCGCGCAGCATCGCCTTGAAGCCGTTATGTGCCTGTTCGGGGCCGCAAATGTCGAGCTTCACCAGGCCGGACGTCACGCGCCCGTCGCGGATCGCCCTGGTGACCGGATATTCGGCCAGGTTGGTCTTGAGCGTCGTCACGGCAGCGGTCGCCATCTGCCCCTCCCCTTTTCAGTAAAGCTTCACTTCGATGAGCACCGGCCCCTCGGCATCGACCGAGCGGACCATCGCGGCGTGGAAATCCTCGGCAGTGGCGACGCTGACGCCGGGCACGCCCATGCTCTTCGCCATCGCGACCCAGTCGATCGTCGGCCGGTCGATGTCGATCATCGCCAGCGCCTGCGGCCCCGGGGTGCCGGCGCCCATATTGGCGTATTCGGCCTTGAGGATGGCGTAGCTGTTGTTGGCGAAGATGATCGTGGTGACGGGCAGCCCTTCGCGCGCCTGCGTCCACAGCGACTGGATCGTGTACATCGCGCTGCCGTCGCCGACCATGCAGAAGGTCCGCCGGTCCGGACAGGCGAGCGCCGCGCCGGTCGCGACCGGGGTGCCGTAGCCGATCGAGCCGCCCATGTTGTTGATCAGGTCGTGCGGACGAGCGCCCATGGTGTAGCCCATCGTCTCGCGCCCGGTGGTGAGCGATTCATCGACGAGGATCGCATGCTCGGGCAGCGCCGCGGCGAGCGCATAGGCGATGCTCTGCGGATTGAGCGCGCCGCTGGGCGGCGGAGTGTCGATGCGTGCCTGCAGCTTCGGCGCGACGCCCTTCAGGCCGAGCGCGTCGATCAGCATCTCGAACGCCGCCTCGCTGTCCTCGTCCGCCTCGACCAGCGGATGGACGATCGTGCCCGGCGCCTTGAGCAGGCTGGGCTTGTCCGGATAGCTGAAGAACGCCACCGGCTCCCTGGTCTCGACCGTGATCAGATGCTTGAAGCCCTGGAGGAACGCCGTCCCCTGGGCGACCGCATAGGGGATGCGCTCGAGCGGCACGCGTCCCGCGCCGCGCTCGATCCGGGCTGTGAAGAATTGCGAGCCGAGCCGGCAGCCCGTGCCGGCGGCCACCTGCCCCGCAAGCGCCAGTGCATGGCCGCGGGTAGCCTTGTTGGCGAGGATGATCAGCGCCGGCTCGCCCGAGCGGAGCACCTGCGCGATCTGGTCGATCCGCACCTGATCGGGCGCCTTGCGCGTGGCCGGCCTGGCGGCGGGAAGCACCCGCTCCCCGGCATCCTGCCAGGCGGTGTCGCCAGGGAGGATCAGGGTGGCGATCTGCCCGGGATGCTCGCTGGCCTTGGCGACCGCGGTCGCAGCGTCCCAGGCGATCGACTGCGCCGATTCCGCGCGGCGCACCCAGTGGCTGAGCGGCCGCCCCAGCCCCTCGATGTCCGAGGTCAGCGGCGGATCATATTTGAGGTGGCTCGCCGAATGCTCGCCGACGATGTTGACCATGCCGACGCTGGCGCGCTTGGCGTTGTGGATGTTGGCGAGCCCGTTGGCGAGCCCCGGGCCCAGATGCAGCAAGGTCGAGGCCGGCTTGTCCTTCATCCGGTACCAGCCGTCGGCGGCGCCGGTGCACACGCCCTCGAACAGGCACAAGACGCTCTTCATCCGCGGATTTTCGAGCGCGGCGAGGAAGTGCATCTCGGACGTACCGGGATTAGCGAAACAGATCTCGACGCCCTGATCGGCCAGCGTGTTCACTAGGGCTTGGGCGCCGTTCATTGTCACTCCTGTCATATGTCGGGAGTGGCACTTCCGAGCCCGGGCGCTGCAATTGGAATGACTTGGGGGGCGATAACAAATCCGGCCGGCGTCGAGGCTTACGATGCCGGGGAATCAATACCCCGCCAGTTCCCGCCCCTTGCCGACCACGCCATAGCTGCGCGTCGGAGCGGACATCAGGAACCTGTACCCCTCGCCGAGCAGCTGCTCGAGATTCTTGGCGTTGGTGTGCGGGTTGCCGACCGGCACCTTGTGCTTGTGGCAGGTCGCGACGATCCGGCGCATCGCATCGACCACCACGGGATGCTCGTACTGGCGGGCATATCCCAGCTCCTGGCTCAGATCACCCTCGCCGATCAGGATGAAGCCGATCCCCGGCACGTTGGCGAGGATATCGTCGAGATTCTCGATCGCCTGCGTGCTCTCGCACATCAGCCCGACCAGGATCTCGCCCTGCGGCGCGAGCGGCCACACATCGGCCCTGGCATAGTAGTCGGCCTGGCTGAGCCCCCAATAGCGCGCCGCCGTCGCCGGACCATCGCCGCGCACGCCCTTGGGCTCATACAAAGGCGCATCCTTGGGTCGCGCGTAGCGGCACGACGCGACGGCATTGTACGCCTGTTCGACGGTCGCGACATGCGGCCAGATCACGCCATAGACGCCGCGATCGAGCACCTGCTTGGCGAAGGCCTGGTTCATCTCCACGCCGTTCGCCGGGATGCGCGCGAGCGGCGTCACCGCCGGGGCGACCGACCCGCTCTCGGCGATCTTCCTGCGGTTGAGCATGTACTGGAGCGCGTCCCCAAGCGCGGACACGTCGTACGGATTATGCTCCATCTCATAGACCACGCCGTCATAGGGCGCGTCGGTGAGTTCCTGCGCCATCAGCTTGTCGACCTTGGAGAAACAGGTGAAGGCGGGCTTGCCCGCCTCCCAGGCGCGGATGATGCCGTTGAGGCGCTGCTCAGCCATTCGTTTTCGCATCCCAATACATGAAACCCATCCCCTCGCCGGTGCCGGCGGGAGTCCGCCAGCACGGCACGTAATCGACCAAGGTCATCTCGGCGCCGGTATGCTGCAGCGCCATCATCACGATGCTGTAGATCTTCACCTCGGAGGTGCCGGACTGGTAATAGCCGTCCGGGATCGCGGCGAGGCCCTCATAGTCATAGGCCGCCAGCTTCCCCATGACGTCGCGGTCGAACTCCTCGTCGTTGACGAAGTGCGAGAGACCACCCGAGGCGATGACGGCGACGCGGACATCCTCCGGCCATGCCTCGATAGCCTCGCGCAGCACCCGCCCGAACGCGATGCAGCGCTGCATCGAAGGTTGGGTCGGCGGATAGAAGAGGTTGAACAGCACAGGCACGTGCGGCGGCGGCGCGTCGCCCATGATCTGGTGATAGACGAAGCTGTAGGCATGCGGCACGACCGGATAGTCAGGCCTCATCCCTTGCCGTTCCGCCATCCACACATTCTCCGGCCAGGCTTGGAGGTCGTTGAGGTCGAACCCCTCCTTCTGGAAGGCCTTGATCAGATAGGTCGCCAGCTCGGGATAAGCCTTGTGCACGACATGGCGGTCGGGCGCGTAGACAGGGCGCTGGGGCGGGCCGTTGTGCACATCCTCGCCGGTGTAGATGGTGATCGAAGGCGACTGGTCGGGCCAGATCTCCTTCTGGTCCTTGCCCAGCACGATCGCGACATCGACCTTGGCCTGGGCATAGGCGGCGGCCATCTCGTCGAGCGCGGCCCGGCAGCGCGTCGCGCGCGCGGTGCGCTCCTCGAGCGTCAGGAACGGCTCGAACGCCGCCCCCCGCTCCTTCTCGAGCTCGGGATAGGTCCAGGTCCGGTTGCGGTACCAGAGCTCCGGATTGTTGCGGTCGCGCGCGCCGTTGTTGAGCCAGTCCTCGGGCGCCTGCCCGAGCATGCCGCTGTGCGGCACCGCCATTCCGAAAACGATCTTTGCCATGAATTTCCGTCCTCAATCGGCGATCTGGGTGACTTTGGGCGACCATTTGGGACGCAGCAGGACGATGCAGGCGGCAGCCCCCAGCATCAGGAACGCCACGATCACCATCATCGGCGCGTCGTAGCTGCCGGTCACGTGCAGCAGCCAGCCGGACAGGCCGGCCGCGACACCGCCCGAGAGCGTGCCGGCAACCTGCTGGACCCCCACCGAGAGGCCGATCGCGGGAGGCGGGATCAGCGTGATCTTGCACAATGCGAGGTTGTTCGCAGTGGCGAGCCCCAGGCAGGAGAGCGAGAAGACGTTCCAGAACAACGCCCATTGCAGGCTGTGCGCATAGGCTCCCAGCAGCACCGTACTGGCGCCGAAGAACCCGGCGACGATGAACACCTTGCGTGTGACGATGGGATCGTAACCGCGCGCGATAATCCGATCGGCGGCCCAGCCGGCGACGACCGCAACGATGGCGATCCCGGCGAAGCTGAAGAAGGTGTAGAGGCCCGACCGTTCGAGCGAGAGCCCCTGTGCCTCGACCAGATAAGCGGGCATCCAGGTCATGCAGTAGAAGGAAAAATAGCCGTAGCAGAAGTTCACGATCATCGCGCCCCAGATCACCGGGGACGAGATGATGCTGCGAAAGGTGACGGCACCGGTCTTGCGCCGCGCCGCCGCGATCTCGCCCTTGCGCATGAAGTCGCCCTTCACGCCGAACATCCAGGGGATGAGCCAGACCAGCCCGGCAAAGCCCGAGATGACGAACATCAGCCGCCAGTCGAACGCCACGATCAGCCAGGCGGCGATGGGCGCGCCGATCGCGACGCCGATCTTGTTCCCCATCGCAAAGATGCCGACCGCCGTTCCGGCATGCGTCTCCGGCATGTTCAGGCGAATCCAGCGATAGCTGGCCGGCGTCACGATCGCCTCGGTCAGCCCGACGATCAACCGCATGACGAACAGCCCGGCCACCACCGACATCAGGCCCGTCGCC
>NZ_JAPKNM010000114.1 GCF_026460985.1 Sphingomonas sp. | reverse complement strand
GTACGGACATCCATATCACACGAGACGAGCGAAACGCCGGTTACCGATTTTGGCATCCACCAGCGCTGGAACAGCTCGGGCTGGCTCCACGCCCTGTAAACAATGCTCGGCGGCGTCCCCTCGCCCAAGCTGATCGATGATCCCGCGGCGGGTCGCATCGGACAGCGCCGCGAACGAGAGATCGAAGGGGGGGCTTGCATACTGAACCATATGGTTCAGTATTTAACCTGCTCGCGCAGGAAGCGCAAGCGTCACGAACTTTCCCTGCGGTAGACCGGATCCCCGGAGGCGCCCGAAATTCGCTCCTCCTTCATCTACGACCTGCCCGAACACGCGGGCGCGGAAATCCGCTAGAAGCTCGGCAGGTCCTTCGCAGGAATCCACTCAACATTGCACCCCGCCACGGTGCACACCTCGAGCCTGCTCGGGTCCGGGGTCGGAGGTTCGCGGCTCGCCGCGTGCCACCCTATCAGCGTGCCGTCGTCGATCGCCGGGTCCGATCCGGTCAGCCAATGCTTCCCGCTTCCCGCGATCGCCCGCCGCCCCGGCGAATGGCGAGCGGTTCAAATCGCAATACCAAGCGAGATAATGCTCACTGACCGCCGTCCAGTTCCGGGGGAGCGTTCGGATCGGCGCCCGGTGCGGGGCCGAAGCCACAGCCGAGCACTTGCGTGTCATCGAATGGATCGACCCGTGCCCCGCCGCCGGTAATCACAGAGCCCGGGCTCGACGGGAGAACTCGATGGCCCCCAGATACCGGCGATCATCCTGTCTGCCCGTCTCGCCGAATCTGCCATGGTGCTGAAGCGAACAATATTCTGCTTCGATCGACCTTCGCTTTTGGTCGACGCGTAATCCGTGAACGCCGGCCGCAGGTTAAGGAGCGATTATCTATGACAGCCAGGACAGGTCTCCTCCCTTCGTCACCTGCAATGCGCGACGTCCTGCGAAGCGCTGACAGCAATGGTCAGCATCGGCGTGGAAGCGGACAAGGCGGATCATCTTCCCGAATAGTCGAACGTCTTTGACACGATCGATATCTGGCCGACGACGCATGACGAAGGCGGCATCTCCGGGCGCGATAACCCTTGCCACTGTCATCGATGCGATGTTCCCTGCCTATGGTCTCCCGGCCTCGTCCGGGCGAGCCCCCTGCCCCGGTTGGAAACGATGGAACCAATCGGCCGGTTTCAGATCCGCGTGGCGCTCGCTTCAGGAAAACTGGCTTCTAAGTCGTGTAGGCCAAATACCAGCCGGTCCCAGAGGCCGATCGCGCGTCGGTAAGGCGGCAGAGAGATCGCTTCACTACCAACGACGTAGCCGATGGCGCGGCAGAACAACGCGAACCGCCTATCACCCCCTCGATAGACAATTTGCACCTCCAGTCTTATGATATACGCGATGCGCAGCCCGTGGGGGGCGGTGTCGCTCTAACGAGTAGCTGTCGCTTGGCTCCCTGCAACACTTTGTGGATCGGTCCCGCTTTGTCGCGGCTGGAAAGAGCGTGTTTCCGCTCTGTATTGCGCGCAGGGCATTCGCTGATCCTATATTGCTATGACGTGCCAGCCGGCGTTCCCGACGGCGTGGAGATCCGCGATGCCACCACCATCCTGCCGCGAGAGCGGATCATCCGGCATTCCAGCGGTAGTGTCTCGCTCTTTTCCAACCTGTTCCGGTACGAGCTGCAACGGCTCGGTGCGGGCATATGGATTGATTCCGATGTCTACCTGTTCCGCGCGATCGACGATCCCAGTCCCTATTTGTTCGGATATGAGGATGGCGGGAACATAAATTCAGCCGTCCTCCGCCTGCCACCGGACTCGCCTCTGTTGTCCCGCTTGCTGGAGGTTTTCGAGGAGTCCAGCGTGCCGCCATGGCTTCCGTGGCGCGAACGGCTGTACGCGCGGTGGCGCCTGGCCACAAGCGGTCGCGCGGGCCTGTCCCAGATGCCATGGGGCGTTGCTGGGCCCAGGGCTCTCACCGCGTTGGCGGCGAGCGAAGGCCTGACGCATTGGGCGCTGCCCAAGCACATATTCTATCCTCTCCACTACAGCGAAGCCGGGCGCATCCTCGACCCCCACGCTGCGCTGGATGACTTTGCCAATCGCGAGAGCGTGGGCATCCACCTGTGGAACGAGCTCATCAAGAATTTCAAGGAGGAGCCTGCCCCCTCAGGCTCCTTCTTGGCTCGTCTTCAAGCGGAAGGCGCCTAGCCATATTGCGTTTCTTACCCTCATCGGATGAAAGCTTCACCACGATCTCGCGGCGACTGTGGTGTGCCATGGGCAACGACCGTCGACGACAATTCTTGAGCACGCTTCGCTTGATGGTGGCCGCTAGCATCGCCGAGTTGATCACGGTCAGCTCGATGATACCATTTCTAGCCTTGCTCCTAGCGCCCCACCGGGCAGACGGCATGGCGGGTATCCAGTTCCTCGAACATTGGGTCGGGCAAGACCACCTACTCCAAGTCGTCATTGGGGGGATCGTCGCATTCGGCTTGGGTTGCGGCGCGATCCGCCTGGCCCTGCTGAAAGCCACCAACGACCTGACCTTTGCCCTGGCGCATGACATCGGCGCGGAAATCTTCCGGCGAACGCTGAGGCAGCCCTATCTGGTGCACGCGTCCCGCAATCCAAGCGAGATCATCGCCGGCCTCGATAAGGTGAACGTTCTAGCTTATTCAGCACTGCTGCCGATGATGCAGGGCCTGATCGCCATCGTGCTAGCGTTTTCCATCGTCCTGACCCTCACCCTGTTCGCGCCGCTTCCAATGTTGTTGGCGGCATGCCTCGTGGCGGTGACTTATTGGTTGTTCACCGCCACAATGGGGGGCCGGCTTCGTGACAATTCGGCCATGGTCGCGGGGATGGCGACCCTGCGGATGAAAGCGCTGCGGGAAGGGCTGGGTGCGCTCCGCGATATCCTGATGATCCAGGCACAGGACGCGTTTGAAACACGATTCAACAGGTTCGACGCCGCGCTCCGCGACGTGCAAGCACACAGCGCGTTCGTCATCGCCCTGCCGCGTGTCGTGGTGGAGAGCAGCGCCGTGGTCGTCCTTGGCCTGGCCGCGTTCTATTTCAGCAGCGGGCAAGGGCGAACAATGGATGCGCTTCCGACCATCGGCGCCCTAGGCTTCGGCGCGATGCGGATTCTTCCATTGGTCAACAACGCGTTCGTTGGCTGGAGCCTGTTCACGTCCAACAAGCGGGTATTTCTGGACGTCCTTGACCTGGCGCAAATGCCCGTGGCTTCGCAAAACAGTCCGGCTGACACGCCGTTGCCTTTCGACAAGGGCCTGACCTTCAGGCAGGTCAGCCTGGATTATCCGGGACGGAAAGGCGTGCTGCAGGACGTCAATTTTCATATCCCCTACGGCATGTGGACCGCGATCACCGGCCCGACCGGCAGCGGCAAGAGCAGCCTACTGGACCTGATAGCCGGCCTGATCGAACCCAGTTCAGGATCCGTCCTGATAGATGACAGGTCCCTGGACGCCAGCACGCGCCTGGCATGGCAAGCCCTGGTGGCACACGTGCCGCAACAGATATTCCTTGCTGACGGTTCGATCGGCGCCAACATCGCCTTTGGGGTTGCCGAGGAAAGCGTCGATGTCGCGCGCCTGCGCGACGCCGCCGATCGCGCCCAGCTGGGCGAATTCCTCGCAAGTCTCCCCGACGGATTGGACACGCCAGTTGGCGATGCGGGCATTCGCCTGTCAGGAGGCCAGCGCCAGCGCATCGCAATCGCTCGCGCTCTCTATCGCCAGGCGCGCCTGCTGATCCTCGACGAAGCAACCGGCCAGCTCGACCGGAACACGGAACAGGCGATTATCGAGACACTGCGCGCAGTTGTCGGCCATTCCGCCACGGTCCTCGTCGTGTCGCACAACCCCCACATCGTGGCGCAGTGCGATCACGTTATCGCCTTACGCCCAGGCGAAGTGGCCGCCGGGTTGCCTGAAGACGGCCTGAACCTATCCGAGAGCACGGTGCGCTAACGCAATGCCCGTGCTAGAGATTTGGCCATTCCAGCAAACGAACTTTCCTCCAGCTCCGGAACCCGGTCGGCCGATCCGGCTTCGGCCAGATACCGGCGCTTCCATTCGGCACTTGTGTCGTCACGCATGACCTTGGCGGAGACCTTGGACCAATCGATCGCCGCATCCGTCACGCCGACCAGGCCGGCAATGCGTGTCACCACGGACTGCGGCTCCGCCATGATATCGTCGTAGCAAATCCGGAGCGGCTGCATGCCATGACTGGCGAACCAAATATCCCAGCGGGCCTGGCCCCGCGCCAGCCGCTTCAGCATCGCCGCGATCTGGGCACGATCGTAGCTGCCCAGCTTGCTTTCGATCTCCGAACTGGAAAAGCGCGAGGTTTGCAGGGCGCGCACCAGCGATATGGCCTGATCCAGAAGATCGTGCCGACGGACATGGACGAACGACAGGTTCGGCAGCCGGCTGACCCAGCCTGCCGCAGCGGCGGCCGCGGCGTGGCCTGAAAAGACCTTCAGCCCATAGACGCCATTGGGGCTGGCCGTGCGGGCCAGCATCATTTCCAGAGGATCGTCGGCTCGCCGAAGCTCCTCCCGATAGCGGGGATGAAACCACTCGACGGGATTTCCCATCTTGTTCGTGGATGCCAATGCCTCTTTCAGAAAAGTGGTTCCCGACCGCGGCTCGCCGCACAACACATATCCCTGCAAAGCACTCTCCGAGATCACCCATCCAGGTGTCCTGATTTGACGTGAGGCGCGGATCTCGCGTGAGATATCCATGGCCAAACGAAGGGCCATTTGCCATATCCTAATTCAAATCAGGCGTTTGGGGGCCCATTGATGCGATTAGAAGACCAGCGGGTCAGTGTTGTCATGCCTGTCCGCAATGCAATGCCGTTCCTTGATGAAGCCGTCGCGAGCATATTGGCCCAGACCCACCGGAATTTCGAGTTTCTGATCGGCGACGATGGATCGACCGACGGATCGACAGAGCGGCTCGAGCAATGGGCCGCGCGTGACTCGCGCATTCGCTTGATCCGCAGCGGGAGCGCCGGACTTGGTCCGTCCGGAAGCTCCAACTGGGTCGTCCGCAACGCGACCCATCGGTGGGTGGCGCGGATGGACGCCGACGATGTTTCCCGGCCCGACAGGCTGAATCTACAGCTGCGCGCGATGCTCGCCCATCCGGACGCGGTGATTGTCGGTAGTCTTTTTGAAAGCATCGACGACGCCGGCAAGCAGATCTTTGGGCTAAACCGCCGGGCGCTTCTCAACATTCACAACGATTTCCCGGTCGCTCATGGATCGATCCTGTTTCGACGGGAGGCTTTCGAGCGTGCGGGAGGATATCGGCCTGAATGCGATTATTGGGAGGATCGCGACCTGCTGTTCCGCATGATGCTGCAGGGAAAATCGATCATCCTGCCCGATGCTGTATTCCGGTACAGGTTCAGCTCGACCAGTTCCCGATGGACGTCCGATGAAGCAAAGGTAACGCGCGCGGTTGATTTGGGATTGCGGTGCCTCGCAGCTCATCGTCTAAAAGGAGACTACGAAGATATTCTGGAGCAGGAAGCCCAGTCGGGATCACCCGAGACAGTCGCCCTGATGACGGTGGTCCATTTAGCCTATGAACAATTGTGGCGCGGTGATGCGCGCGCGATTTTACGGTCCTGGGCGCACAGGCACTCGAGAATCCCGTGGAATCGCCAGGGCATTCTTGCCCGGATATTCACGCATTGGGTTAACATCAATCCTGCCAGCCTTCGTTTCCTTATCAAGCTGCGCACGAAATACGGCAACTGGCGCGCGCGCAACATCGTCAGCCGTCAGGATGTCCTGACCTGGACCGGCGCGACGGCACGCTGGGAAGCCGTATCGCTGAACGCCGCCGCGGACGAGACCGAGGCGAAGGCGGGAAACGACGTTCAGGAAACGACGACTAGCGTTGCAGGCGATCTTCTGGCGCAACTTGCATGAGAAGCGAAGGCTCGTCGGAAACTGCTGCCCCTGGCCGTTCAGGCGGCACGATGCTTGTGGAGCCAGTCTTCAGTGGCGCCAGTGTCCTCAATCCCCGGCCGATCGGATCGCCGGGCCATCGTCCTCAGAACGTCCCCGACTGCACGGTGGTCATGACCGCCTATAACGATTTTCGTTTCCTCGATGAGGCGGTCGATAGCATCCTGCAGCAAGATCTCCCGGACTTCGAACTGATCATTGTCGACGACGGCTCCGACGACCCATCGCCCGTCAGATGCCTGGAGGCGCGTGATCCGCGCATACGCGTGCTGCTGAATCCGGCCAATGTGGGCACGGCGGTATCCGCCAACCGCGCGATCGAGGTGGCGCGAAGCGACATCATCGTTCGCCTGGATTCCGATGATGTCGCCGAACCTTCGCGGCTGAGACGACTGGTTGGGGCACTGCGCGCCGATCCGGAACTTGGGCTTGTGGGCAGCGCGGTTACCATCATCGACGAGACCGGCTATCCGCTGCGCGTCGAACGCATGCCCGAAACGGATTTCGCTATCCGTTGGACGCTGATGTTCCACAACCCTTTCTATCATTCTGCGACCGCCTTTCGCCGCTCGGCATTTGACGCCGCGCGTGGATACAGGCCCGACGAACCAGTTTCACAGGACCATTACCTCTGGTTCGACATGCTACCGCATGTCCGCGCCTGCAACTTGCCCGAACCGCTCACCCGCTATCGGCTGAACGGCCGAGGCCTAACGGCGACGCACCCCACCCACAACCGCGAGCGGACCGACCCAATCCGGGAGGCGCTCTGGCGAGAGCTGGGCCTCACCTACGACGGTGCGAACGCGCAACTGGACTGCGATGCGAGCAATCTCCTGCGCGAACTTGAGGTCAAAGATCCCGCGCGCCGCGCCGCGGCCCAGCGGCATGCCCTGGACATATTCGACCATCTGGTCGCCCAGCGACCGGGGCTTGTCCGCCCCGGCGAGGATGCGGTGCACCCGTTCACCGCCGCATCTGGGCGGCGATCCACCGCAGGACATGGTGGAACATGGGTACCGCAGAAGCTTCGGACGGCATGGCGACTGTCGCGCACGATCGGCCTCGCTTCAACGACTCGGCTGGCAATCGTCAAATTGACGCGAAGGAGCGATGCTGCGTCCCATCGGCCCACGCGCCTTACAAGGGTCGGAGCGATGGACCCCGTCACCGCCCTGCTGCACGATGTTTCGCCCTATGAGGGCTTCGACCCGAGCGCCTGGCCATCAGACCTACAGGGATGGGGTTCGCAGGATACGGTATTCCTGGATATCATATCGACGCTCAAGCCAAAGCTGATCGTTGAAGTCGGCAGTTGGAAAGGCGCATCCGCGATCCACATGGCGCAATTGGCGAAGGCGTTGCGCCTCAACTCTCGGATCATCTGCGTCGACACATGGCTCGGATCGGTGGAACATGTCCTTGGCGGAAGGCCGGAATGGCGGGAATCCTTGCAACTGCGACACGGCTTTCCCAGCCTTTACTTCACCTTCCTCGCCAACGTCGTCCGCGCTGGGGTTTCCGACCGGATCGTGCCGCTAGCGAACAGCTCCGACAACGCCGCGCTGATCCTGAAGGCGAAGAACGTCGCTCCGGACCTCGTCTATCTGGATGGCGCGCATGAGGAGGACGCCGTCTATCGCGACCTGCATCACTACTGGGGCCTGCTAACACCGAACGGCGCTCTGATCGGCGACGATTATGGCTGGGACGGCGTCAGGCGAGCTGTCGAACGTTTCTCGGCCGAAAACGAACTGAATATCGACGCACGCGGTGACAAGTTCGTGCTGTGGCGGGGCAGAGTCGGATGACCGACGAGGACAGGCGCGTCCTGGTGACGGGCGGCGCGGGATTTATCGGGTCGCATCTGGTCGACCGGCTGATCGCCCGCGGGGATCATGTCATTTGTCTGGATAATCTCCTGACCGGCGCGATGACGAACATCGCCCATCTGATTGGCCATCCGCGCTTCGAATTTCTTCACAGCGACGTGTGCGAACCGCTGAATCTCGAGGCGGATGAAATCTATAATCTGGCCTGCCCGGCTTCGCCGGTCCAGTATCAGCGCCACCCGGTGGAAACCACTAGAACGGCAGTCCTGGGCGCGATGAATATGCTGGAGTTGGCGCGACGCAACCGCTGCCCAATCCTTCAAGCATCGACCAGCGAGGTATATGGCGATCCGCTCGTCCATCCCCAGGATGAAAACTATACCGGGAATGTGAACTGCATTGGCCCTCGCTCCTGCTATGACGAGGGCAAAAGGTGCGCGGAAACACTCTTCTTCGATTATCACCGGCAGTATCGGGTAGATATAAGGATTGCCCGTATCTTCAATACCTACGGCCCCCGCATGCAATCCGATGACGGTCGCGTCGTCAGCAACTTCATCACGCGCGCTTTGTCAGGCAAACCGCTTCAACTGCACGGTGACGGCAATCAGACGCGGTCATTTTGCTACATCGACGACCTGGTCGAAGGACTGCTCAGACTGATGAGTTCGCCGAGAGAGATCATCGGCCCGATCAACCTTGGCAACGCGGCGGAAATCTCGATGCAAGCATTGGCGAGCACCATCCTGGCATTGACTGGATCCACTTCGTCGTTGGAATTCACCCCCCTGCCCAGGGACGACCCACGCCGGCGGATGCCGCATCTTGGCCTCGCAGAAGAGTTACTCGGATGGCGTGCGGCCATATCCCTGGAACGCGGACTGGCACGGACCATTGAATATTTTTCAGATCAGCCGCGACTAGGCCGCCCCTCAACGGCGCCGCAGCAAACTGATACGCCTCGCCTAGCTTGACGAGGCGCCCAATAGCCCCGTGAATCGCGGCGGGCATCCTCTCGGAAGCGGACCATGTGTCAATTATGATCCACTTAGCTATCGCGGATGCGCAGTCCTGGTGCGACAGGGGACGCGTGTAGATGCTTATTCGCCGCCCGCCCCTCACCAGCCGCTTCCCGCCGCAGCAGGAATGCCGAATCAGATCATCGCGACCAGTTCAACGCGGACCTTTCAATAGCATGGTCAGATCTGGACATTGTTCGGGAGGTGCGGGTGGTGGCGCGGATCAGACTCATCCCGTACTGCGCACTGTGCGCTCTTGCCAATGTTCCAATCACGACGCAGATTGAACTGGGACGTGTCGGAGCGGGTCGGGATCGCCGCCGATACTCGTAATCGGTCGAACGCGCCGCATATCTCGATACATCTTAGTAGTCGCATTGCGTATCCGCAGGCTCATCATCTGGGCCTACTTGTTTCGCTCAGCCATCGAACATGACCAAATTGGACTACAACAGAGGAGGAAAAGACATGACTTCATTAACAGGGCGATCGCAATTTGCTGCGTCCATTCTCGCGGTGGGAGCCTTGCTCTATGCAGCACCTGCAGCGGCGCAGGCGACGAGAACCTGGGTGTCCGGCGTCGGCGATGACGCCAATCCCTGCAGCCGCACCGCGCCGTGCAAGACTTTCGCTGGCGCGATCTCGAAGACCGCCACAGGCGGCGAGATCAACTGCCTGGATCCCGCCGGCTACGGCGTGCTCACGGTCACCAAGTCGATCACGGTCGACTGCACCGGAACCTTCGGCAGCGTGTTGAACTCCGGCGGCGGCAACGGGCTCACCATCAACGACAGCGCTACGGCAACGCCGGGCACGATCAAGGTCGTCCTGCGCGGGCTGTCCGTCAACGGTGCAGGCACCACGCCTGGATTGAACGGAATCCGCTTCGTCTCCGGCGCCTCGCTCACCGTCGAGAACATCACTATCAGCAATCAGGCGTCTCCCAACGGTTCGGGCATTCTCTTCTCGCCCGCAGCGGCGGCCAAGCTGTTCGTGAACAACGTCACCATCGTGGATACGGGCAACGGTGCGACCGGCAGCGGGATCGAGCTAGCCCCAGCCGTGGGAGGCCTGGTTCGCGCGCATATTCATAATGCGCGATTATTCAACAATTCGAACAACGGGATCCGGCTGAACACGACGAACGGAGCGGTGGTTGCCACTATAGAAGGAACGGAAATCTCCGGTGGCGGCCAAGGCGTCGTGGTGCTGGCACCGGCAAACGGCGGCAACGCGATGGTCGTTGATACGGCGATCACGAACAACACCGGCACTGGGGTATTGGCTGCGGGCACCGCGGGACGGGTCCGAGTCGGGAACACCACCATCACCGGCAACGGAACCGGAGTGAGCGCCGTGACAAGCGCGATCATCAACACTTATGGCAACAATCGCCTGAACGGCAATGGAACGGACGGCACATTCACGGCACCGGCCATTCCGCAACAATAGCGTCTCAGTGGTCGCGAACCCGCGCAATCCATCGGCAAAGCGTGTAGCCGTTGGCCCCGACCCGCCCCGGCGGGCTTCGGCTAGATAGCGCAAAAAGAAGGGGCGCGGTAAAATGCGCGCCCCTTCATGTTCAATTTCGATCGCTGAAGGACGAAATCAGCGACTAGCTCGTTCCGATCACGCCGTCGTTCCCGCTAGCCCCCACGGCCTCGGCATCACCAGCCCGCATACGGCTGACCTCAGGACGCACCCATTCGGCACGGTCAACGGTCGGAATCTCTTGATCGTGGATAGGTACCTGATCCGCCATAGCTTCACCCCTTTTTAGCCTGTGGAACGATCTACTTCGAATATCTTCGAACCTATATCGATCGAGCGTAGCGCGGGCAAGCACATCAATGTAAACGAGCTGTCATAGGTTGGTACGTGACGCCCGGCGCAAGAAATGAGCAACTGCGCCTCCGCGCAGGAGCGCCAATCGGTATTTTTCTATCGTATTTCGAGTCTCCCAGCCAGTATCCGGCATATCAACCAGAAGAGACTGCAAACGTTCGAGATCCAGCAATCCGGCAACAGCTGGAAGATCCTCGAGGCGACCGAGCTCCTCCGCAAGCTGCCCGCGGGCGGCGCACAGTCCCTCGTGCCAATCGACAGCCTGATAGCCCTTCCGCCGCTCGGCGAGCACATCTTCCGGCAATCGATCAGCCAAGGCACGTTTGCCGAGGGCGCGCGTCTCGCCATCGCGCAGGAATTCGCTGGTGGGTAGCGAGAGGCAGAATTCGATCAGGCGTCGATCGATGGTAGGATCACGCTGATCGATCCCATGGCCCGCCAACGCAGCCTTCTGGAAATTGCCTTTGTCAAACCGTCGTAGCACCCATAGCCGCGATTCGAACGCGTCCCTTCTGGGGCGATAGCTCGGATCGAGTCCACGCTCTGCCGCAAGGTGCGCCAGACGCAGCTCTTCTATGCGCCTCCGGCGCATCGCAGTATAGTTCTCGAACTGCTGGATGGAGCCGCTCCGACGTCGTTGGAGTTCGATCCATAGTTTCTCGGGCATCCAGGGACCCAAGGTCGCCGCGAACACGCCCCGCCAACGCATATTGCCGCTTCGAACCAACGCACGCGCCTCACGCCACAGGCCCGGCCAGGCCCACTTCCGCCAAAGCTCGGGCAGAAGTTCCAGCCCGGCAAAGCTGATCGTCATGTTGCCCATCTCGCCGGTAAGCATGACGCTGAGCCCTCGGCGCGACGCATCGACGTTGATAGCGGTCCACCAGAGGTCGTTGCAAGGATTGAGCAAGGGCCTGTCGAGCAGGAAGAAGGCACGGTCCCAGCCGTCGGTGATGGAGCGGCCATCGCCCGCGATGAGAATATGGTCGATATTCGAGTAGAGGCCTGCTGTCGCCCGCGCGAGCGTGCTCTCGTCGGCGATGCGTCCGGGCGGCGGACTGCCCGAATAGCCGGCACGCGGCACGGCGGTGAAAGCAGTCACACGGCCGCCGCGCGCCTCCATGAGGCGGGCGGCCGTCGCGGTGACTGCCGAGCTGTCCATGCCCGCGCTGAGATGCGCCCCCACGTTTCCACCGACACCGCGCAGGCAGGCGAAAACCGCGTCGTCCAAATGCGCACGCATCGCTTCCGCGGCATCCCCGCCCCGCCACTGTCCCAACGAAACCGGCGCGGGATCCCAGTGCCTGCGCGAAACGGTTCGTTCGCGCGTGATCACGACATAATGGCCGCCTTCGACGCGGCAGATATCCTGGAAGAAGCTCCGCACTCCCTGCTCCGGTATCAGCGCCGTCAACTCGGCTACCTTGATTTCGTCCGGCGCATAGGGAACTTCCGGTAGGGCATGCAGGCCCTTGGGCATCGAGGCGAAGGCAACGAAATCCCGGCCGCGATGGAAATGGAGAGGCCGCGTACCCAGATGATCGCGCGCCAGGATCAGTCTCCGCTCGAGCGCGTCCCAAAGCGCGAAGGCGTATTCGCCGTACAGCCGTTCGAAGCTAGACTCCTCCCAACGCTCCCACGCCTGAACCAGAAAAGTGGCGTCAGACATGCAAACGGCGTCCGCGGAAGCGATATCCAGCGCTCTTGCCAGCTCATCGCGATTGTCCAGTCTTGCGTCCCCGACGAGCTGGTATCGGCCATTCGGACTCGCCACGGCACCGCGGTCATGAATATCTTCGGGCAAGAGGCGGAAGAGACACCTGCCGATTGCTATCTCCCCGAGGTCGAGAACAGTCTCACCGTCGGGCCCGTAAATCCGCTGAGCCGCCAGCATTCGCGCGCACGAAGCGCTCACTCCTGGCCTTCCCGTCACATTCCAGATTCCCGCAAGCGCAGTCATGCATTTCCCTCTAGCCTCGACAGACGGGCAAGCGCAGTCCGAAGCATCGCATCGGCGTCATTGGCAAGCAAGCCGCCTTCCCCGGCTTGCCTCTTCTCGACATCCGCGCCGCCGCTTAAGAGATATGGCATGACCCAGTGGCAGAACGAACCGCGCAACGAATATAGCCTTTTCGGTCTGAACCTTCGTTCTGAGATACCGTTGCCGGAACTCCAGCCGCTTCCTCACGAGGACATCGATGCGATCTCAATCACCATAGGCAGGGTCGCCCCGCTGGAAGGCGTGAGCGAGACCTCGCATACATTGATGTCGACAGCAGAGGGCGCGATCATCGCCGTTGCAGGCGTCGGCCGTTTCTGCATCCGCGCAGGATGCGAGATCGTCGTGGACGCCGATCCCTCGACTTCGGACAGGAACGTCAGGCTGTTCCTACTCGGATCCGCGATGGGGGCGTTGCTGCACCAGCGGGCGATGCTGCCACTCCATGCCAATGTCGTGGATGTCGGCGGCCGGGCGGTGGGTTTTCTGGGAGCTTCGGGCGCAGGCAAATCCACTCTGGCTGCCGCATTTCACGATCGCTCCTATCAAATTCTCTCGGACGACATCTGCGTCGTCACTAGGGGCGACAACGGGCACCTCGCGGAGCCGGGCATCCCGCGGCTGCGGCTATGGCGGGACGCAGTCGAACGTTCCGGGCGTTGCCCCTCCAGCTATGAGCGCGCGTTCGACGAACTGGACAAATACACAGTAGGCATTGCTCGCGAAAGCCGCGCTTCGGCCATCCCGCTGCAGGCGCTTTATCTGCTCATGCGCGAAGAAGGCGCTACCGATTTCGCGATCCGCCAACTCGCCGGGGTCGAGGCTCTCAAGGCCTTGATGGTGAACACCTATCGCGGCATCTTCCTCCAGACGATCGGCGATCCGCGGAAGCATTTCCAGGCATGCCTGCGGCTAAACGAGGAAGTTCCGCTCTTCGCTCTCAGCAGGCCTTGGGACACGGCACGGATCGACGAAACCATCACGCGCGTGGAGGGGCACCTCGACATGTTCACGAAGACGAATCGGTAGAGCTTAACTGCGGCATGATAGTATCACCAGCCCATCGCGGGCGAGTTCATCGATGAGCGCGTGAACGTCGAGCAGACAAACCGACGGGTCGACTGCGAACTCATCCGAAAGCACGCGACACAGCCGCTCCAGCGAGATGGGCTGCTCGACCAGTTGCCAAATGCGATAGGCCGTCCGGTTGAAGCCGAAGCAGACGCCGCTCTCGATCTGCAGTCCCACCATCTCGTGACCGGTCTGCGCTTCCATCAAGCTACCGCCTCGGGCCACGATCACATCGTCTGGATTGTCGTCCGGCACTGTCCACCCTCATTTCGCGCGCGTCTTCCGAGCCGACCAGACAACGTCAGCTCGAGGCAGTCAACCGTGGCCTCCCCAGGATCCGGATCCGTCCCTGCCAACTGCTGCGATGCTCAGGGAGCCCCATTGCGCAACCAATGACACGGCCATAGCCTTGGCGTCGTGATGTACGGGATCCTCGCCATATCCAAGAGGCACAAGGTGTGAACTGCAAGAGTGTTGAACCAGAGGGATTGAAGCGACGACCGTGGCGGTTGGTGATCGAAGCCGCCTTGTTCCTGACGGTGGCAGCAACCGCGATTGCAGTCCTTCGGTTTCCCCGCCTGGCCCGCTTGGCAAGTGGGCGAGCCGGCCTAATGACGTTCTGCGCTGACGAACGGTTCATAGGCGAGATCCGGCGCGCACTGGACGCAGCCACGAGACGCCTGCCTTTTCGAACCAAGTGCTTCGAGCGCGGTCTCGCCGCGCAGTGGATGTTGCGACGGCGAGGAATAGATTCAACATTGTTCTACGGCGCCGCCTTGGAAACCGACGGCGCGCTCTCGGCACATGTTTGGGTCCGTGCCGGTGATATTGCTGTAGTAGGCTGCGAAAACGCCTCGGACTACGCGCTCCTCGCCTGTTTTCCTGCCGAGAACGCATCGGCGGGGCATCAGGTCAGCCGTCCTCGCTCGATGCGATAGACTGCGTCGAACACCTCCAGGGCGGCAGTGCGGTGCGATATCGCGATGATGGTCGGTCGGTTCGGCAGCGCCACGAGCCTGGCAAGGATCCGCTCTTCGGTGACCGGATCCAACGCATTGGTCGCTTCGTCCAAGATGATGAGGCGCGGGCGCCGAAGCAATGCGCGCGCCAGCGCGACGCGTTGCCGCTCACCGCCCGAAAGGAGGATGCCGCGTTCCCCCACGGACGCATCGAGTCCGCCTGGCCGTGCTTCGACGAGCGCATCCGCGGCCGCGATCTCCAAGATGATGCGCAGCTCTTCGTCGCTGGCCCCAGGGCTTCCCCAGAGCAGGTTGTTGCGGATCGTATCGTTCAGAAGGAAGGAATCCTGCGGAACATAGGAGATCGCACTCCGCCAATGCTCAAGGTTGGGCGCTGTTAGCACGACCCCGCCGACCCGGATCGATCCGCTTTGCGGCATGATCAAGCCCCCAAGCAGATCAGCCAGCGTGGTCTTGCCTGCGCCGGAGGAACCCACGATCGCAACGGCGGTCCCGGGCCGGAGGACAAGGTTCAGATCTCGAACGCCGCCCGCCGCCTCTTCCGTCTCCGCATGTAGATACGTCACTCGATCCAACTCGATGCCTCCCTCTGGGAGCCCCTCCGCCGGGATGGCCGTCGCAGTCGTGGGAGACCAGAGTTCTTCCTTGAGCGCTTTGACCCGTTCATAGGTTGGAAGAGCGTAGAGCAGCAATTGGAGGCTGCGCTGGAATTGCAGCGCAGGCCCTCCGAGCCGAGCGAGGATGACGAGCGTCGCCATCAGCTGCGGTGCGGGCACGTTCAACACCAATCCGCCGACGAGCAGCGCAACGGCTCCGATCGCCCCTCCCGACAGGAGTATTGCGGCATGGGTCCTGCTTTGTTGCCTCGCGAACGAGACTGACAGCCGCGTCTGCTCGCGCTGCAGATCCGCGATATGGGCGAGAACCGCCTTCCCCAGATTGTTCCCTAGAACGAGTTTGAGCCCTCCCAGGAATTGCCCAAGATCGCTGGTCAGCTTCACGCCGACCTCGACGAGCTCGGCCCCGCTGCTTCGCGCCAAGGCAAGCGTGGGATACAGGACACCGATCAGCGCCAGCAGGGACAGCAGAGCCGTCGCCGCCAGCAAAGGAGAGAGGGTGAAGGCGACGACGAGCAGCATCGCGAGCAGGATGCCGGAAATACAAAGGCCGATAAGGGAAGTGCCGGCAAGCGCGCACGCCTGAAAATCGGCGCTGAGCAGGTGCGATACGCGGCCGTGCTGGAGGCCGGCGAGCCTGTTCCAGCCAACGCCCACGATCCGGTCGAGCACCTGCGCACGCGTCCGTTCCAGAAAGGCACCGGTCAACCGAGCGAAGCTCACGTCGCGCGCGACGATGATGATCGAGCGCAGCAGCATGAGCGCACCGAATAGCACCAGCAGCACGCTCAGCCGGGCGGGCTTGCCGAGGGGCAGATAGTTCAGGAGATCGGCGGTGATTCCTACCGCAGGTGTCTGGGTGACGGTCGATTCGGCGCCGAGCACGGCGATGATAGGCACGAGCAAGATGAGGCCAGCACCCTCCAGGATCGCCCCGGCAAGGGCGAGCAGAAGCGGAGGCGCGCCGCAGGACCCGTCAGCCCGGAGCAGGTCGGTCGCAAACTCGCGCAACCGAGCGGCGTCGCGTCTCATGAACGGAATTCCACGGTTGCAACCGGAACGAGCGGACGCTCTCCGCCGATCATCTCACTCCATTTGCCGCACACGGCCAGCCTCAGCGAGCCCGCCGCATATGGCGCAACTTCGACGGGATCTGCAGAAAGAAGATGGGAGCGCGCAGCAAATGATAACCGAAGTCCAGATGGGCGGGATAGCGAGCCCGCACCACCGGTTGGGTCCAGAGTGCGCGAAGTTCGTCGAAGAGGCTGCGCCAACCCGCCGCAACGCGCAGTCGCGAAGCGAACAACGCCAATTGAGTCCGCGAGAAGACGGGCATGTCGCTTCCTCCCAACGGGTACGCGATGCACGCGAGGTTCACCCGGACGAGATACTCGACCGATCGGTGCCGCCGCAACCTCGACGAGAGATCGGGCGGCAGCTGCAGACCGAACAGCTCCTCGCACAGAATCAGTGCAGCGGATGTACTCGGCCCGATCCCCATCGCGTCCCCCTGCCGAATCACTCTCTCGAACTCCTCCGCGCTCCGACCCAACAACAACGCGTTAAGGTCGGCCAACCATTTCAGCCTGCTCCAACCATGCTCCTGCCCGTGGCCGATCAGATAGGGGATCAGCAATTCATCGGCGAGCGTCCGGACCATCCGACCGCCGATCCAGACCTCCTGACATTCGGACAGGGCAGTCACACCCGACATAATCTGCAGCTTGCTGAACAAGCGCCAATGCAACTCGACGGTGACTCCCCGGCCGTCGCGAAGCTGCGCCTCGTGGAAGAATATTGCAAACCGACGAAGTGCATCGCCCGTCAATCCAGCCGGCACCACGAGCTCGTACCCATCGCACGCCAGAAGATCGATCGCCGCGAGCAAGCATTCGGGCGTGGTCAGCAGATCGATATCCCAGGACTGCTTCACCCCAAGGCCGCCATAGGCTAGGATGCCTGCGGTTGCGCCCTTCACAAAAAGGGCCGGCATCGCCGCCTCGTCGAAGCGCTGCTGCAGACGAGCCGTCTCAGCTGCCAAAAAGAGATCCGAAGCTGCGGCTTCGCGGGCTCGCGCGGCTATGCTTGCGCGTACCTTCGCGGGTACGCCGTCTTTCGTCTGGGCGAGCGCGATGTTGGCGAGCCCGGCGATGCGGTGCTTCTTGACCGCTCGCTCGAAAGCCTGCCAGTCTGACACTTGCGACACAGCTTCCACAACTGCTTGGCAGCTCGTCTCATCAAAGGGAAAACGGCAACAGGCGATCGCAAGCCTGAGCTCTTGAGGGAGCTTCTCGATCAAGCCTCATCCTTTCGCGGCGCGCCAGAATCAACATATCGCTCACCCAGCCGCTCGAAGCAATTCATGCTTCTTTTGCCGTAGGATTCCGAGATGATGTAAAGACGCAGGAGCAGCAAGACAGATCCCCGAAGACCGACCCAGCGCTGTTCGAACCGTATGAAGCTATACTGCCCGCCCCTGCCGTTCGCGATCCTCAGTTTGGCCTCCTAACCCCGGCGCTCATTCATCCATCTACACCGGCTTGACGGGGCGGTTGCCGGCCGCCCGCATATTTCGAGAGGGGGACGATCATGAGACATTGGCTTGCCGGATTCCCGGCGCTCGGTGTCGCTCTGGTGTCGGTGCCTGCGTGTGCGCAAGAGACCGTGACCTATAGTTGGGTCGGCTGGTGACATCCACTACGAGCGGCGGCCCGAACAGCGGCGTCTCTACCGGCATCGGCCATGATCCGGCCGGCAATCGCTCCACTTACTCGATCACGTTCGGCACGGCTTCGTTGAGGCTGGGCCGCGAGTTGACAGAGATGCTCGCGGAGTGCGCCGAGCGATCCCGCTCGGTCGGCATCGGCAGCTAGCAGCTAATCATCTCCGCATGGAATGAGGCGGGAGCGTTTCCCGCAATGCGCTCCCAACGTCGAGGTTTCAGGGATACCGGGGGGTAAGGTCACATGTCGAAGATGCTTCGCACGATGTTGGGTGCGGCGCTGTTGCGCGTGACGAGGGTGCCTCGCGACGCGATGATGGTCGTGGTCGCGGCGGCTGCGCTGGCCGGCGGATTGACGGCGTCGGAGGCATCGGCGCAAACCGATGCCGAGAAGGATGGCGGCGTGGTCGTGATGGCGCTGCCCGGCTGTGACGAGGGCGTGCCCACCCCGATGCTCCCGGCGCCGCCCCAGCCGGTAAAATCGAGCTTTGCCAGCAGCCCCGGCGGTGTCGAGATGCGGACGCTCCAGCTTCGAGAATAGCGATCTCTCGATCGGAGCCGAGGGAGATGGCGGCCTCTCCCTGGTCCGCAATTTTTCCTACAGCGATCCCTATGATTCGACGCTGCAGGGCTTCGGGCGATTCTTCACGCACAATTGGGATATTTCGCTTGGGCTGCGCAGGACGCCGGCAGTAGGAGCCTGCTATCCCAGCCAATACGACTATGCCGTCAGCGTCAATTATGCGGGGCTGGGCGAGGGCTTCCATTCGACCTATTCGCCGGTCGCCTTCCAACAGACCGCGCCCAGTGGCTATGCGGAGCTGACCTACACCGGCAATCCAGCAACGACTGGCGTGTACAGCTTCACCGCGCGCGATGGGACGCAGGTCGTCTTTCGTGCCTTGAGCGGCTCGGGTTGCCTGGGCGTGGAGAAGTGCGCTTATCTATCATGCCGTGGGAAATTCCCCGACCCCGGCTTATCATGATAAATCAATAACATACTTAGAACTTCCAACTCCCGTAGGGGTCACCATCGCTGCTGGTGCGCGAGCGCCGCGAGGCTGGAGCGGAGTATCGGCTTCCGGCGCCGCCTCATCCAAGACGAGATCCGTCACCTCCGCGACGATATTCGCAGGAAATCCGCCCGGCTCAGTGGACAGGCAGCGGCTCGTGGCCCACGGGCAGATGATGCATCACCGCGTAGATGTCGCGTCGATCGACGGCTTGGCCGCACATCGGGCACATCTCGAAATGGGCAAGCTCCTCCTTCGCGGAAGCGACGGCGCTCCGGCCTCGGATCATTTCTGCAGAGCTGATCACACTCACGTTCATCACCGCGTCGCCCTCACGTTAGCGTCTTGTTTACCTTTATAGGCGGTCGGAACGGCGGGTGTTCAAAATGTCGGATTCTTTTTCGGGAAGGGCCGTGGCGTGTCGAGCGAGGCTTCACCGCAGCTGGCAGACGTCGATCACGTTCATGTCCTCATAGTCGAGATTCTCGCCCGCCATCGCCCAGATGAAGCTGTAGCTGCCGGTGCCCGCGCCCATGTGCACCGACCAGGGCGGCGAGATGACGGCCTCCTCGTTGCGCATGACGATGTGGCGGAGGTCCTCCGGCTGACCCATGTAGTGGAACACGCGGCCGTCGTCCTCGAGATCGAAATAGAGGTAGATCTCCGACCGGCGCTCGTGGACATGGGGCGGCATCGTGTTCCACACGCTGCCCGGATCGAGCCGCGTCAGCCCCAGGCAGAGCGAGGCGCTCTGGCAGACATGGGGCAGGATCAGCTGCGAGATCGTCCGGTGGTTGGACGTCTCCAGGCTGCCCCTCCGCATCGGGCTGGTGTCGGCCGCAGTCACCTTGCGGAGCGGAAAGGCGGCATGCGCTGGCACCGACAGCAGGTAGAAACGCGCGCCCGCGCCGGCGAAGGTCACCGTGCGGGAGCCCATGGGAACGTAGAGCGCCTCATATCGGGCGAGCCGCACTTCCTCGCCGTCGACGGTGACGATCCCCTCCCCGCTCCCGATGTTCACCACGCCGAGCTCGCGCCGCTCGAGCAGCGGATGGCCGGCTACGCTCTCGGGCTCGGTCTGGTGCGGAAGCGCGAGGACGCCGTCCGCGGGAACCGCGCCGCCGATGAGGAAGCGCTCGCCATGCGAATAGGTCAGCACGACCTCGCCTGGCCGGAACAGGCCGGAGACGAGATGCCGGTCGCGCAGGTCCTGATTGGAGGCACCCGCCATCATCTGCGGATGGGTCGCGTAATAGACTCGCTCGTACAAAGGTGCCCCCTGCGGATCAGCGCTTGTCGAGCTGCGCGAGCTGGGTCGCGGCGAGGAGGAACGCGCCGACGCCGTAATATTGGGTGTCGCCGGGCTCGACCTTCTCGGGCCGGTCGCTCACCTGCTGGACATAGCCGAGCCGCCCGTCGGGCTGGATCGCGCGCTGGAGCGCCGCCCAGCCGCGGCGCACCGCGGGCTCATATTCGGCGCGCGGCAGCAGGCCCGCATTGATCCCCCAGGCGAGGCCATAGGTGTAGAAGGCCGTGCCGCTCGCCTCGGGCGGCGAGTCTTCGGGGGCGAGCAGAGAGGGCGCCCAATAGCCATCCGGCTTCTGCAACGCCTTGAGGCGGGCGGCCATCTGGAGGAACAGGCCCTCCATCCGGTGCCGGTCGGCACTGTCCTTGTCGAGCAACGGGATGGCGCGCGCCATGCCCGCGAACACCCAGCCGTTGCCGCGGCTCCAGAATTCCTTGCGGCCCTTGGCGTCACGCCGCTCGAAGAAGCGGCTGTCGCGATAATAGAGGCGCTCGACCGGATCGTAGAGGAAGTCGGTGGTCGCCCAGAATTCGCGCATCGCGAAGTCGCGGTAGCGCGCGTCGCCGGTCTGGAGCGACATCTCGAGCAGGGCCGGCGGCGCCATGAACAGCGCGTCGCACCAGCACCAGCGCTTGAGGCATTCGGCCGCGCCATAGCCCTCGGGCGGGACGTAGAAAGCGAGCGAGGCGATCGCGGGCTCGTTGACCACGCGATCGAAGGTGTGCCGCGCCGGTACGCGCGCGGCCTCGCCCGCCCCGTTTCGGGCCGCCCAGAGATAGGATTGGGTGATGACATGGTCGTCGGCGAAATAGGGCTTCTCGCCCGGCAACCATTGGTTGGCGGCGCCCATGTCGAGGATCGCCCGGCGGATCCGCGGTGGGGCGCCGGCATCGGCGAGCGCGGTCATGCCGACCCAGAACACCGCCTGCTCCCAGGCGCGGGGCTTCCGTGTCTCGCCCGTGGCGCGCGACACGGTGCCGCCGTGCATCTGGCCGAGCTGCCAGTCGGCGAGCCGGACCGCGGCCTCGAGCGCCGCCGCCGGCTTCGCCGCCTCCCGCCCCTGCGCCAGGGCCATCCCGGGAATCGCGGCCGACAGGGCCAATGCCAACGCCAGATGCTTCATGTATCACTCTCCAGATCGCGCGCCGGCCCCATCCTCGGCAGGTGAGGCAGTCAGTCCTTTGGAAAATGAGGGCGCCCGCCGATCCGGGCGCCCTCAGGGGGAGCCGCTAGAACCTGCCGCGGATACCGAAGGAGATCGTCGTACCGTTGAAGAACGAATTGTCGCGACGGCTCAGGCCGTTGCCGTCCGGCTGGGTTGGGTTCTCGTAGTAGAAGAAGACATTCTCGTTGGTGATGTTCAGCGCATCGATCCGGAGCTCGAAGAGATCGTTGATCTTGTAGCTGACCGTACCGTCTAGGAACCCCTGCGGCGCCAGATAGGGCACCTGGTCGTTGCCCGTATTGGTCGAGTTCTGGCCCGTTTTGGCGCGGTAGTTATAGGAGCCGCGGATCGAGAAGGGCCCCTTCTCGTAGAAGGCGGTGACGCTGTACGTATAGTCCGGAACGCCCTGCATCGCGATGCGGTCCCCGTTCCGCAGCACGAAATCGTCGCCTTCCTGGTCGATGATCGTGAAGCTGCTGGTGATGCCCAGCCCGTCGAAGGGCTTGGGCAGGAACGTGAAGTTCTGCTGATAGGCCAGCTCGAGCCCCTTCAGCTTCAGCTCGTTCTGGTTCACCGTGATCGTGCGGCGGAACAGATAATTGGGATCGATGACGCCGTTCACGCAAGCCGGAGACCCCAGCGACGCGCAGTTGAAGGCGCTCGAGGGAAGGCCGGTCTGGCTGAACGGGATGAAGTCGATCTGCGAGAAGGGGCGATCGACGATGTTCTTCTGGAACACGCCCGCGCTGAGCAGCCCGCCGGGCGCGAAATACCATTCGAGCGCCGCGTCATAGGTGGTCGCGAGCTGTGGACGCAGGTCCGGATTGCCCACGGTGATCTCGGCGTTGAAGATGTTCGGCACGCGCGTGCCCGCCGCGATCGATGCGAGCGAGGCGCGGGTGATCGTCTGTCCCGCCGATGCGCGCAGCACCAGCTTCGGCGTGATGTCGAACGCCAGGCTCGCCGACGGAAGCAGGTTCTGATATCCGCCCTCGCGCGTCGCCGGGGCGAACACGCCGGCGCCGGCGCTCTGGTAATTGTTGATGACCGTGCGCGTGTCCGAATAACGGATGCCGAAATTGCCGCGGAGCGGATGCCCGGCGATCGGGATCTTGAAGCTGGTCTCGAAGAACCCCGACTTGACGATCTCTTCCGCGGTGAAGGCCTGGTTGAGCGCGACGGGCGCTGCGCGGTTGGCGGCGTTGGCGTCGAGCACGTTCATCACGAAATCGCGCGAGAAGGTCGCGAACTGCGACGGATATCCCGAGTTGCCGCCATTGGCCAACTCGCCGAACTGGACGAAGGGATCCATGTTCGCGAACACGCCCGTCGGGTTGGTCGCGAAGGTGCCGCCCTGCGGAAGCGCCCGGGTCGACGCGATGCTGCTGCCGTCCTGCCGCTGGATCCGCTTGGTGGTCGACACATAGCTGCCGCCCAGCTTGAGCGAGAGCATCTGATCCTCGCCGTCGACGGGCTTCCAGTCGAGCACCGCGCGCGCGGTCTTCTCCTTGTCGAATTCCTGGTTGAGGGCGAAGCCGAGCGAGGGCGAGCGGTAGTTGGCGGTGTTGGTGAAGTCGACCGGCGAGCTGATCGTCGGATAGGTGATGTTGCCCGAGGGATCGAACGTGGTCGTGATGCCGTAGATGTTCGAGACGATACGGTTCTCGGAATAGACGGCCGTGCTTTCGCTGATATTGCCCTGGGCCGACAGCTTCATCGTGTCGGTGATGTCATAGGCCGCGCGGACGATGCCGTACTTAAACTTGGTGTGGGAGTCGCGGTAGAAGCTCTCCGTCAGAATGCTCGAATTCCCGAACGTGCCATACAGGTTGTTGTACTGGTCGAGATGCACGTCGAGCGGGATCAGGCCCGAATTGTTGCCCGTGCCCGGCGCACTGGTGGTGCCGGCGACAGTCCGCGAGTTGCGCACGGGCACGCCGAAGGTGAACTCGTCGGTCTGGTCCTGGAGGTCCGCGTAGATGCCGTCGATGCTCGCCTCGAAACGGTCGCTCTTATATTGCAGCGATCCGACGAAGCCGAGGCGCTCGCGCTCGTTGTTCGAGGCGAAGACGCGGTAGAAGCGCGGCAGATAGCCGTTCTCCACCTGCGACCGGGTCAGGCTGCCGAAATTGGCGAGCGGGCTGTCGAGGTTGAGCTCGAACTGGAACGGGCCGCTCGTGTTCGGGGCCACCGGGTTCGCCGGCGTGGAATAATAGGGCCGGCGGCCGAGCGCCGACGAATTGTAGCCGCTGGTGCCGCCGCCGGTCGACTGGAAGCCCGAACGCTCGTTGACGTTCTTGGCATAGGCGACGCCGAACAGCGCGCCGAAATTGCCCCAGGTGTCGCTGACCAGCAGCGATCCGCGCGGGCGCCATTCCTTCGACTGGGTGTTGTAATTGGCCTGCGCCGTGTAGCGGATCACCCGGCCTGCATTGTCGAACGGACGCGGGGTTTGCAGATCGACATTGCCGCCGATGCCGCCCTCCTCGAGATTGGCGAGCGGAGTCTTGTACACGTCGACGCGGCCGAACAGCTCGGACGGGAAGACGTCGTAGTTGAAGTCGCGGCTCGAGCCGCCGACGTTCATCGCCGAAGTCGTGCGGACGGGCGCGCCGTTGATCGTCGTGACGGTGAAATCGGAGCCGAGGCCGCGAATGCTGATCCGCTGGCCTTCGTTCGAGGCGCCGTCGCGCGACAGGATCACGCCCGGGATGCGCTGCAACGAGTCCGCGACGTTCGCTTCGGGGAACTTGCCGATGTCCTCGGCGACGATCGAGTCGCGGAAGCCGATCGATTCGCGCTTGAGCTCGATCCCCTTGTTGAGACTGCCGCGGAAGCCGGTGACGACGATCTCGTCCGCACTGTCGGTCTGCGTATCGCCGGTCGACTGCGTGTCGCTATTGGTTCGCGTATCGCTGGCCGATGCGTTCTCCGCGTCGACGGACTGCTGCGCCCAGGCAGGACCCGCAGCGAGAATGATTGCAAGCACGCCGACCGAGACGGCAGACGCCAGAAGCTTCTTCCCCATTTTCCTCTCCCCTCACGTTCACGGCGCAAGCCGTGCGTGCCGATCTTGTATGATAACTTTCGGCACTTTCGTCAATTGTCTGACTTGGGACTGGGATTCCAAGAGCTTCCGGGTGCGAATCGGGGAGGAATTGCCGACTGGCAGGCGTTGAACGTCAAATTGATACGATAAATTGCGCCGATTGCGCGACCGGGCGACGCAGCCTGGAAGCGCGGTCAGTCCGCGGCGGCTTCGGGGCGCCTGCGGGTGCGCAGGCTCGCGCTGAGCGTGGAGTGGCGCGTCAGGCTCTCGTGCATGTGCTGGCGGGCGGCCTCGCGGGCGCGCGCCGAATCCATGCGGATGATCGCGTCGACGATCGCCTCATGCTCGGCGAGCACCTTGGCGGCATAGGCCTGGTGCGCCTCGTCGGGCTTGTCGCCCAGATAGAGGGTGCGCGACGGCACGAGACGAAGCCCGAGGAACTCGACGAAGCGGGCGTAATATTCGTTCTGCGTCGCCCGCGCGATCGCCAGGTGGAAGGCGGCGTCCGCATTGGCCGCGGCCATCGGATCGTCGCCGACGGCGACCATTTCGGCCAGCGCATCCTGGATCGCGCCGATGTCCGCGGTCGTGCGGCGCGCCGCCGCGAGCCCGGCCATTTCGGTCTCAACCGCCATGCGCATCTCGAGCAGCTTGATGACGTCGGCGAGTTCCTGGACCTCGCCGCGCGTGATCTGGAACGCGCGATATTCGGTGGTCTCGGCGACGAACACGCCGGCGCCCTGGCGCGAGACCGTCAGGCCCTGCGCGGCGAGGCGCGCGACGGCCTCGCGCACGACGGTGCGGCTGACATTCTCCGAAAGCGCGATTTCCTTCTGCGAAGGAAGGCGCGCGCCGGCGGGAAGCGCGCCGGAGCGGATCTGCGCCTCGAGCTTGGTGAACAGATCGTCGGTCAGCGATCCGGTCCGGACCACCTCCCCCGCTCCGTTCGAGACTTCTGCGAGACCAACCCCGCGCCGACTTGTCATACCTATCTCCGACGATTACCCTCGCTTATCACCAAGCACGACAACAGTCGATCCGGCGAATGACCGGCGAAGAGGGGATTTATGCGATCACTCACCGGCATTCCGGCCTCGCTTCTCTGCGCCGTGGCCGCCATCGGGCTGCTCGCCGGGCCGAGCGGCGCCCAGGACAGGACCGCCGAGCGGCTTCCGCCCGTCACCAGCCCGCTTCCCTCGCCGCCCGACAAGACGCCGCGCGCGACGGTGATGCTCGCCGATTATCGCTATGGCGACCTGCTGTGGGAGAATGACCGCACCGCGCACCGCATCTATGGCCGCGCGCTGGAGACGGCCGAACCGCCTTCGGGTTCGGGTATCGACAGCTGGGGCAAGAACGTGCCCTGGCCCTATATGGACCGGCAGCTGCGTGCCGGCGACCAGCACGGCTATCACGGCGAAGGGCTCGATTTCTACCATGTCGGCGGCGGGCGCGGCACCGGCGGGCTAGGAATCTGGTTCGACAACAAGCTCTGGACCTCGCGCAACTATCGCAGCTTCCACATCCTGAAGAACGGGCCGGACGCGGCCGACTTCCGGGTCGACTATGCCCCCTGGCCGGTCGATGTCGGGCGCAGGGTCTGGGAGACACGGCGCTTCACGTTGCCGATGGGCACGCATTTCACGCGGATGGTGTCGACGATCCGGTCGGACAAGCCGGGCGAACTGCTCGTCGGCATCGGCATCGGCAAGCGGCCCACCGGCAGCGACGGCGAGCTGACCGTGGACCGGGCGCGCGGCCTGCTCTCCTGGTGGGGACCCGGCGATCCGCAGCATGGACGCATGGCCGTCGCGGTGCGCGTCGATCCTGCGATGATCGCCGAGATCCGGCAGGATGCGGACAATCACCTCGTGCTGCTCCGCGTCACGCCGGGCAAGCCGTTCGTCTATTATTCGGGCGCCGCCTGGGATCTGGGCCAGGGTGGCTTCCGCACCCGCGCGGCCTGGGACCGCTACGCCGCCGACACGCCGCTCGACTTCAACGTGCCGCGCTGACTGCCCTCCAGCTCAGGACTACATCCATGGAACGCCGCCGCTTTCTCGCCTCCGCCCTGACCGCGGGCGCCCTCGCCGCCACCGCCCGCGAGGCGGCCGCCGCGCCCCGCGGCGCCCCTGCCCCCGGCAATGCGGACGACCGCGGCTACATGCTCGGCCTGCTCGCCAAGATGGCCGAGCCGGTGCTCGGGCCGATGTCCGAGGGGCGGCTCCAGGCCGCGTTCGAACCCGAGTTGAGCCCGACCTGGGACGGGCGCAACCCGAAGGTCGCTTATCTCGAATGCTTCGGGCGGCTGATCTCGGGCATCGCGCCCTGGCTGGCGCTTCCCGACGACGACACGCCCGAGGGCCGGCTGCGCGCGAGGCTGCGCCGGCAGGCGGTGGCGAGCTATGCCCATTCGGTCGATCCGGCCAGCCCCGACTATCTGCTGTGGCGGAGCGAGGGCCAGCCGCTCGTCGATTCCGCCTATTTCACCAACGCCTTCCTGCGCGCGCCGAAGCAGCTCTGGGAGCCGCTCGACCCGGCCACCAGGAAGCGCGTGGTGGGCGAGATCCAGGGATTGCGCCGCGTCTCGCCGCCTTATACCAACTGGCTGCTCTTCGCGGCGATGAACGAGGCCTTCCTGCTCTCGATCGGCGAGCAGTGGGATCCCGTCCGCATCGACCTGGCGGTCCGCAAGGTCAACGAATGGTATGTCGGCGACGGCTGGTATGCCGACGGGCCGCGCTTCCACTTCGATCACTATGGCTCCTACGTGATCCATCCGATGCTGGTGGAGATATTGGAGGTGCTCGCCGCCTCGGGCGCGAAGTTCAACAGCCTCAACGCGACCGAGCTGCTGGACCAGGCGAACAAGCGGATGCAGCGCTTCGGCGAGCATCTCGAGCGGCTGATCGCCTCCGACGGCAGCTATGCGCCGATCGGGCGCTCGCTCACCTATCGCACCGCGGTGTTCCAGCCGCTGGGGCTGCTCGCCTGGCGCAAGCGGCTGCCCAAGTCGCTGCCTGAGGGTCAGGTACGCGCGGCGACGGTCGCCGCGCAGCGCGCGATCTTCCGGAACCCCAGCAATTTCAACGACAAGGGCTATCTGACGATCGGCTTTGCCGGGCACCAGGCAACGCTGGGCGACATCTATTCGAACGCCGGAAGCATGTATATCGCATCGGAGAGCCTGATCGCGCTCGGCCTGCCGGCGACCGACAGCTACTGGACCACGCCCGCTTTGCCCTGGACGATGAAGAAGGCGTTCGGCGGCCAGCCCTTCCCCAAGGATTATTACGTCAATTACTAGCGCGAGTGGCATCCCTCGCGCACGTCGGCGTTGCTGATGTGAAGAGGTCTGGACACGTTTCGTATAACGTATATTCTCCCTGTATATCGTATACCATCAAGGTATCGCAATAAGGGGGGACTAATGACTGATCCGAAGACGTTTGTCGGCGTAAGCACGCTTGCCCTGATACTCGCCAGCGTGAGCGCTTCAGCCGCGTGGGCGCAGGAAGGTACGGCAACCCCGGCTCTGGTAGCCGCCGCTTCCGGGCAAGATGCTCCCGCAGCCGCAACGAAAACCGAAACCGAAACCGAAGCCGGCGATGACGAAGCCATCGTGGTGACCGGCACCCGTATCCGCCACAAAGGAGCGGCCAGCGCGACGCCGACCACGGTCATCACGTCGGAAACCATCCGCAAGTCCGGCACGCGCCAGATCGCCGATCTCGTCAATCAGATGCCAGCGCTGGTCATCAGCCAGAGCGACCAGACCTCGAACGCCAACCGCGACAAGGATTCGCTCGATACCGGGCACCCCGGCCTGAACCTGCTCGACCTGCGCGGTCTCGGCAGCAAGCGGACCCTGGTCCTGATCAATGGCCGCCGCCATGTGCCCGGCGCGCCCGGCACCTCCGGCGTCGACATCAGCACCATCCCCAATGGCCTTGTCGAACGCGTCGAGATCATCACCGGCGGCGCCTCGGCGCAATATGGCGCCGACGCCGTGGCCGGGGTGGTCAACTTCATCCTGAAAAAGGACTATCAGGGGCTCGACGCCAAGCTGAGCTACAGCAATTCGACCTATGGCGACATGCCGAGCTACGACGCGGACTTCCTCTGGGGGAAGAACTTCGCCGACGGCAAGGCCAACGTCACTCTCTTCGCCTATTACGGCCAGTCGAATGGCGTGGTCGCCGGCCAGGACCGCCCTTCGACCGCTTATGGCAATCCCTGGTGGTACCGCCCGCGGGGCAGCACCATGAACACTATCCTCGACGACCGTCACAGCTTCAGCTACTCGCCGCGCGCGGTCGTGCTGCTGGGCTCCAAACCCTATGTGTTCAACGACGACGGCACCATGCGCGCGCCGAGGCTCGGCTCGGCCGGCATCCTGCCGAACACCCTCGATCTCACCAAGAACTCCGTCGTGGGCCAACTCGAGACCAATAGCGGCTCCGAATTCGGCGGCCGTTACGACAATTGGCTGCTGTCGGTGCCGAACGAGCGATTCATCACCCATGGCACCTTCGGCTACCAGCTGACCGACAATGTCCGCTATTTCCTCGAAGTCGACTATGCGACCAACAGTTCGCATGGCGAATACGGTCTGTGGTACGAAGGCGGCGGCAACAAGCTGTGGGACGGCAACCCGTTCATCACGCCGGAGATCATCGCCGCCAATGGCGGCCAGCCCTTTGGCGGCGACGGCCTGACCTTCGTGCGCCAATATCCCGAATTCGGCAAATCGCGCTCGAACTACCGCCGCGACATGTATCAGGTGGTCACCGGCTTCGAAGGCGAGCTGCCTGGCCTGATCGGCGGGCACGACTGGTCATGGTCGACGCATTTCTCCTACGGCAAGACCAAGGAGACGATCCAGGATCGCAACAACACCTCGAACGACCGCTATCTGCGCGCGCTCGACGCCGTCATGGGGCCGGGCGGCACGCCGATCTGCTGGGTCAATTCGGACGCCGATACCACGAACGACGATCCCAAATGCGTGCCGCTCAACCCGTTCAAGCCGGTGCCGCAGAACGTCATCGACTATCTGCAATATGATTCGAGCAAGGCGTCGACCTCGCTAGAGCAATATGTGGTATCGGGCTATGTCACCGGCGGCCTGTTCAATCTGCCGGGCGGCGAAGTGCAGATCGCGCTGGGCGGTGAATTCCGCAGCGAATCCAATAATATCGGTGCACGCGCCGAATATGATCCCAACAATCCGGCGTTCGTGGCCGATTACGGCATCATCGAAAACCCGCTAAAGGGTCGCATCGACGTCAGCGAAATCTTCGGCGAACTGAGCGTCCCGGTCCTGAAGGACCTGCCCCTGATCCATCGTCTGTCGTTCGAAAGCGCCGTCCGCGTCGCCGACTACTCGACCGCCGGCAGGACCACCGCGGAAAAATACGGCGCCCAATGGGCACCGGTGCGGGATCTGCGTTTCCGGGCCACCTACGGAAAGGCCGTCCGCGCGCCCAACATCAGCGAAGTCTTCACGGCCTCGTCGATCAGCGGCCAGTGGCTCAGCGATCCGTGCAACTATTATAACCTGCCCAATCGCCCGGACCGGACGGAGTATACGGCGGCCAATTGCGCCGCTGTCATGCCGGCCAACAAGAACGACTATTGGTTGTGGCTCGATGTCATCAAGCAAGGTAACCCCGAGCTGAAGGTAGAAACCGCCAGAACGCTGACGCTGGGCATGGTTTTCCAGCCGCGCTTCCTGAAGAATTTCACGCTCACGGTCGATTACTACAAGATCAGGATGAACGACGTCATCTCGGCGATCGAGCCGCAGACGATCATCAACAAGTGCATGGACGGCGCGACGCTCGACAACCCCTATTGCGACCTGGTGGTGCGCGACCCCGCAACCAACAACCTGGTCTCCGTCCTCAAACAGAACATCAACCTCTCGCGCCGCAGGACGAGCGGCGTGGACGTGGAGGTCGATTATTCCTTCGATCTGGCGGACCTCGATCTCGGTAGCGGGAGCGGTCGCATCGGCATCAACAGCATCTTCACCCGCCTGATCGAGAACAAGTACACGCCCGATCCGGACAAGCCGGACGCCGTCACCGATACCTTCGGCGTCTTCGGATTCCCCGAGCTGAAGGGCCGTACGTCGATCACGTACAGCAACGGCAAGCTGTGGGCGGGCTGGACGGCGCGCTATTTCTCGGGGATGCGCCAGACCGTCACGATCAAGCCGGAAACCTACACCCCTTACAAGACGCCGTCCGTCACCTATCACGACTTCAACCTGTCGTACCAACTGCGGCCCAACCTCACCATCGGCGGCGGCTTCACCAACATCTTCAACAAGCAGCCCCCGCGCTATCCGGGAGCGGAAGCGGGCGGCGCCTATTTCGGCGACGAAGGCTGGCAGGCCGGCGTCTACGACGTGATCGGCCGCACCGGCTTCATCAACCTGCGCTTCACGCGATAGCGCGCACCGCAGCCGGCAGGCCCGACAAGGCCTGCCGGCAAGAAGCGGCGCGGCGCCTCCTGCATCGCTCCTGCCCACTGAAGAGCGGCTGCTAGAGCGTTTTCCGATCATTCTGCATCGTACCCGGCGCTAGCGAAGTAATTGGCGCACTCCTGCGGCGAGTAGAGATCGATGATGCGGCCGATGGCGTCCCACAGGCCATGG
>NZ_JAPKNM010000113.1 GCF_026460985.1 Sphingomonas sp. | reverse complement strand
GACGAAATCCCCGACCACGAAACCTTCCATGCGAATGCGGCCATAGACGAGCTTCATCATGTCGCGCGGGCCCCGCGCGGCGCCCTCCCCGTCATAGGCGGAGATCTGTCCGCACAGCGCGATCCGTCCGTGCGCCGCCATCCGATCGATCGCAGCGTCGAAAATCGCTCCGCCGACATTGTCGAAGAAAAGATCGATCCCGCCGGGACACAGCTGCGCGAGACGCGACGGGACGTCCTCGGTGCGATAGTCGATCGCGGCATCGACACCGCACACATCACGCAGCCAGGCGCATTTGGCCGGTCCGCCGGCGATAGCGACGACGCGGGCGCCCGCGATGCGCGCGATCTGGCACGCGACCGACCCCACCGATCCCGCCGCGCCCGACACCAGTACGACCTCGCCCGCCGCGACCTTGCCCACGTCGCGCATTCCGAAATAGGCGGTCAGGCTATTGAGCGAGAGCGGCCCGAGCGCCTCCGCGAAGTCCATGTCGGCGGGGAGGCGGAACGCAGGTACCGGCGCGGCATCGGGCGCGATCACGCTCCAGTCCTCCCAGCGCGCCATCGCGATCATCCGCACGCCGACCGGCCATTGCGCATGCCGCGAGGCGACCACCTCGCAGCCGGCCATCCCGGCGATCGTGTCGCCGACCGCGATCGCCGCCCCAAGCCAGTTGCGGATCGTCGGCGCAATCGCGAACATCCGGTTGCGCACCAATATCTCGCCCTCACGCAGTTCCGGCGCCGCGAACAGCTTCTCGACCAGCGCGAAATCCTCGGCGGAAACCTGACCCGCCGGCCGCCGCGCCAGCGTCCACCGGCGGTTGACCGTCATGCGGCGAGCTTCACCCGCGCCTCGCCCGCGCCGCCGAACAGCCGCGCGAGCACCATCACGCGCCGCAATCCGCGCCCGACCGCCAGCTCGTCGGTGACGCCGATCCCGCCGTGCAGCTGCACCGCCTCCTCGGCCAGCCGCTGCGCCGCCTCGGCGGCATAGGCCTTGGCGGACCATGCGGCGCGGACGAAGCCGGGATCGTCGCGCCCGATCGCCGCCGCCTTGATCGCCAGCGACCGCGCCTGCTCGAGCGCGACGAACATCCGCGCGCGCTTGTGCTGCACCACCTGGAAGCTGCCGATCTCCACGCCGAACTGGCGGCGTGTGGCGACATAGTCCGCGGTCAGCGCACAGAGCAGCGCCATCGCGCCGATCAGCTCTGCGGCGTGCGCGAGATCGACCATAGCAAAGGCAGTGGCGGCGGCACCGGGCGGCAGTGGAATCACCGTCGCCGGGGCATCCGAAAGCGTGACGGTAGCGGCCGGAGTCCCGTCGGCGAGCCGGTGGGGCGTCATGGCGACGCCGTCGGCATCGGTCGCAACGACGTGCGCCACATCCTCCGCCAGCACAACGATCGCCGCCGCTTCCGGCGCCCAGCGTACGAAGTCGAGGCGCCCCGACACGCCGCCCGGGCTCGCCCGCGCCGCCCCCCTGGCCAAGGCAAGTATCGAGTCCCCGGCCAAAAGCGGCGCGACGAACCGCTCGATCGCCGCGGCATCGCCGTGCCGCGCGACGAGATCGCCGGCGCCGATCACGCCTTCGCCCAACGGCGTGATCGCCAGCGCACGACCCAGGGCCTCAGCCACGATCGTCGCGTCGTCGGCGGCGCCTTCCAGGAGGAACGCGAGCAGCCCCAGATCGGCGATGCCGCGCCAGTCCGGCGCGGGCATCGGCCCCGCCCCGATCAACGCGGCATCGACCCGGTCGGCAAGAAACCGCGACACGGTATCGCGCAGCAGAATCTGCTCCTCACTGGGTTCCAGCCGCATTGTCAGAGCCGCTCGACGATCGTGACGTTGGCGATGCCGCCGCCCTCGCACATCGTCTGGAGGCCGTAGCGGCCGCCGCGCGCCCGCAATGCGTGCACCAAAGTCGCCATCAGCTTGGTCCCCGTGGCGCCGAGCGGGTGGCCGAGCGCGATCGCGCCGCCATGGACGTTGAGCCGCGCCGGATCCGCGCCCAGCGCCTTCAGCCAGGCGAGCGGGATCGAGGCGAAGGCCTCGTTCACTTCGAACAGGTCGATGTCGGACAGCGACAGCCCGGCGCGGCCGAGCGCGCGGCGCGTCGCGGGGATCGGTTCCTCCAGCATGATCACGGGATCGCCGGCGGTGACCGTGAGGTTGTGGATCCGCGCTAGCGGGGTCAGCCCATGCGTGCGCACCGCCGCCTCGGAGGCGACGAGCACGCCGCTCGCGCCGTCGCAGATCTGGCTGGCGGTCGCGGCGCTCAGCGTGCCGCCCTCGCTCAGCAGCTTGACCGATCCGATCCCCTCGAGCGTCGCATCGGCGCGGACGCCCTCGTCGCGATCATGGACGAGATACCCACCGTCGGGGGCGGTCACGTCGATCGCGACGATCTCGTCGGCGAAGGCGCGCGCCTCGGTCGCGGCGAACGCCTTGCGATGGCTCTCCAGCGCGAAGCGATCGAGCGTGTCGCGGTCGAACCCGTATTTGTCGGCGACCATCTGCGCGCCGGTGAACTGGCTGAACGCCTCGACGCCATAGCGCCGCTGGATGCTTTTCGCGAACGGCCCCTCGCCCATGCCCGCCTGCGCCGCCAGCATCACCGGCGAACCCATGGGGACGCGCGACATGCTCTCGACCCCGCCTGCGATCACCAGGTCCTGCGTGCCCGACATCACCGCCTGCGCCGCGAAATGCAGTGCCTGCTGCGACGAGCCGCACTGGCGATCGATCGTCACCGCAGGCACGCTGTCGGGCAGCGAGGAGGCGAGCACGACGTTGCGGCCGAGCGCAAAGGTCTGCTCGCCGACCTGGCTGACGCAACCGATGATGACGTCGTCGATCGCGGCCGGATCGACGCCGGTTTCCGCCACGATCGCGTCGAGCACCGCGGCGCCGAGATCGGCGGGATGGATTCCGGCGAGCCGTCCATTACGGCGGCCGCCGGCGGTGCGGCGGGCGGAGACGATATAGGCTTCAGGCACAAGCAAGGTCCTTGTTGCAGGGTGTGGTCACGGCGCAGCAGGGGCCGCGCGGGCAATGAGGTTGAGCTGGATCTCGCTGGTTCCGCCGAAGATCGACCAGGCGCGCGCGTTGAGATAGCGCGCGCTGGCGAGGCCGGCCTCGGGCGGCCCGGCCAGCGCGGGCGCATCGTCAGCATGGAACGGGCGCTCGGCGGGAAGCTGGAGTCCGGACAGCCCGAAAGCGTCGACCGCGAGTGCCTCGATCCCCTGGCGGATCTCCGATGCGATCAGCTTGACCGCCAGGCTGCGCGGGCTCGGCGCGCGGCCGGCCTCGATCTCGTGCAACGTGCGCAGCTCGGTCATCTCGAGCGCCTCGGCCTCGAGCCGGAGCCGTACCGCACGGTCGGCGAGCAGGGCATCCAGCGGCCCCGCCGCGGCGACGAGCCGGTCGAGATCGGCCAGCAGCTGCGGGGTGTAGCCCGTGCCCCCGCGCTCGTTCTCGAGAAGGAACTTGGCGATGCTCCATCCCTCGCCCTCCGCACCGATCCGGTTGGCGACCGGCACACGTACGTCTTCGAGGAACACTTCGTTGAGCTCATGGTCGCCCGACGCGCTCAATATGGGCCGGACGGTAACTCCGGGAGACGCCATGTCGATCAGCAGGAACGAGATGCCTGCCTGCGGTTTCACGTCCGGATCGGTACGGACCAGCGCGAACAGCCAGTTCGCGAACTGCGCCTGCGTGGTCCAGATCTTCTGGCCGGTCACGACATAATCGTCGCCGTCACACACGGCGCGCGTGCGCAGGCTGGCGAGGTCGGAACCGGCGCCGGGCTCGGAGAAGCCCTGCGCCCAGATGTGCGCGCCGGAGCGCAGCGCCGGAAGGAACCGCGCTTTCTGCGTCTCGGTGCCATAGGTGTAGAGCACCGGCCCGACGAGCTTCAGCCCCATGCCGGGGATCAGCGGCGCGCCCGCGCGCGCGCATTCGCTCTCGAAGATCCAGCGTTCCACGGCGCCCCAGCCCGGGCCGCCGGCATGTTCGGGCCAGAAATAGGTGAGCCATCCCCGCGCCTCGAGCGCGGCCTGCCAGGGGCGATAGACGTCGGGCTCGGCGAACACGCCCGAAGTGAGCGCCGCGCCGCGCCACATCGCCGGAGTCAGCTCGGCGTCGAGGAAAGCGCGGACCGCGTCGCGGAACGCGATCTGCCCGGGGGAGAGCGCCAGGTCCATCACGCGCGCTCCACGATCGCGACCGCCGACACCCCGGGCGCGCCATAGACATGGCTGTACCCCATACGCGGATCGCCCGGCACTTGCCGCGCGCCTGCCTGCCCGGTCAATTGCACGTAATTCTCGTACACCTGCCGCAACCCCGAAGCGCCAATCGGTTCGCCGCAGGCGAGGCATCCGCCGTCGGTGTTGACCGGCAATTGCCCGCCGATCCGTGTCCGGCCTTCGGCGATCCACGCCTCCTGCTCGCCGTCGGCGCAGAAGCCGTTCTCGGCCATATGCATGATCTCCGCGCCGCTTTCGGTATCCTGGAGCTGCGCGACCTGGATGTCGCTCGGCCCCACCCCGGCCATCTCATAGGCCGCGCGCGAGGCGACCGTCGTGGGCGAGACGCCCCGTTCCATGTCGAGCGCGGGCGCGAAGACCTCGAACGATCCGGGCGGCCGGCTGCGCACCGCCGCCGCGCGCAGCCGCACCGCGGGCAGCCCGAGCGCGCGTGCTCTGGCCTCGCTGGCGAAGATCAGCGCGACCGCGCCTTCGCCTGGCGAGCAGAACATGAATTTGGTCAGCGGATCGCTGACCATCGCCGACGCCAGGATCGTCTCCGCGTCGACCGCCTCGCGCCGCCAGGCATGATCGGCGAGCACGCCGTTCGCGAACGCCTTCTCGGCGACCGCCGCCAGCGTGCCAGTGGTGATGCCGTGCATCGTCATGTAGCGCTGGATCTTCATCGCGAAGAACTGGGTGGTCAGCATCAGGCCGGTCTCGCCATACCATTCGGGCAGGCCCCATTCGGCAGGCTTCGGATCGAACGCCCCGCGCGGATGCTTGTCGAAGCCGATCGCGATGCCGAGGTCGAACTCGCCCGACTTGATCGTCGACCAGACGCCGAACATCGCCGAGCCGCCGGTCGCGCAGCCATTGGCGACGTTGATGAACTGGAGCCCGGTCAGCCCCAGTTCGGAAACCATGGTGTCGGCCTTGCCCGCGGCATCGGATCCGCCATAAGCGAACTGGATATCGGACCATGCGAGCCCAGCGCGCTCCAGCGCACGGCGCACCGCGAACACGCCCTGTTGCAGGCCGGTACGCGCCGGCGTCCTGCCGAAGGGATGGATGCCGGCGCCGACGATGTAGACGTGGCTCATCGCTGCGTTCCCGTGGCGGGCGCAAATGCGAAGGTCGTGCGCCGCTCGCCGCTCGCCAGCGTGAAGGGTTCGGCGACGAGCTGCATCGCCATGTCGATGGCGAAACCGTCGAGCGGCGCGCCGGTCAGCCGCCCCTCGACGATGATCGCCTCGCCCAGCGCGACATAGCCGACCGCATAGGGCTCGAACGCCTCGGGCCCCGCATAGGGCGGCGACTTGGGGCGGAAGCGCTGGACGGTCCACGACCATAATCGCCCCGTGTGCGGCAGTTCCACGGCCTCGAAGCGTTCGGGATCGGCATCGCCGGGCGCGGGAAACACCAGCCGCCCGTCGCCGCGATCCCGCGCGGCGAGCAACGTCACCGACCCGTCGGAATCGAGGTGCAGCAGGCGATCGTCGATCGGCGGCGGAAGGTCAGGCATGTCCCATCTCCTGCCGCGCAGCCTAGTTGCGCGGCGACGGGCACGCCTCTGTCCAATGGGTTAGCCTGTCAGCGCAGGGTGCTGAGGAACCCGAGCTGCGCCGCCTTGAACAATGCCTGGTCGCGATTGACCGCGTCGAGCTTCTGCGCGGCGGCGCGGATATGGAAGCGGATCGTCGTGCGCTTCAGGCCGACGATCATCGCGATCTCGTCGTTGGTCTTGCCCGCGGCCGCCCAGCGCAGGCACTCGACCTCGCGTTTCGACAGGGTCACGTGCGCGATCCGCGCAGGACGCCGCTCGGTAACCTTGACATAGCTGGCCACGAACACGCGCGCGAGCAGCGCCAGCGTCTCGCCGGCCTCCTCATAGGGCCGGGACAGATCGTCGACCGCGGGATCCGGCGACAGGAAGCTCGCCGCCGCGATCTGCCCGAACGGCAGATGGATCGGCGCGACGATCGCCGCGCTCGTGAGGGCGCGCTCGCGGAAATTGGCGAGGTTGAGCTCGGCGAGCAGCGCATTCGGCGTGTGCGTGCGGATGCCCTCGGCATTACACCAGAAGGGCTCGCTCTCGAACCTGCATGCCATCGGCAGGGGCGAGGTCAGCGCCAGCTGCGGAAACCGCCACCAGCGCGAATCCTCGCCCGTGAAGCCGAACACCTCGCTGGCGAGGATCGCGCCCTCGGCGTCCTTCATCGGTTCGGCAGCGGCGATGTTGTGCGTCACCGCGACCCTCAGCCCGGCGAGTTCCCGCACCGTATCGCGCAGCGCCTCGGCGGCGGCGCGGATACCCGCCGGGGAATCCACCCGTACCGCCGAGAGCGAGGCATCGCTGACAAGCATCGCGTTCAGCCGGCCTTGAGCCCGTCGAAGAAGGGCAGGCATAGCGCATCCGCCACTTCTTCGGGCGAGCGCGTCGCGGCCATCGGCGGGTACCATTTATAGGCCCAGTTGCACATGCCGAAGAAGCCGTAGGTGGTGATCACCGGATCGACGGCGCGGAAGCGGCCGCTTTCGATCCCCTCGACGATGATCGCCTTGACGCTGTCGAAATAGTCGCGCCGGCGCGCCCGGATGGCCTCGCGCATCTCGCCCTCAAGATCGCCGTAATTGTCCATGAATGCACGGACATAGCCGGGATGCGTGGCGATCTGGCCGAGGATGTCGACGCAGGCCGATCGCAACGAAGCGACCGGATCGGCGCCGGCCTCGCGCTTCAGGCCGTCGAGCAAGGCACCGATATGCGTGTCGTGAATGGCGTAGAGTATCGATAGTTTGCTCGGGAAATAATGGTACAGTGTCGGCTTGCTCAGCCCCACCTCTTCGGCAAGCATCTGCATCGAGGTATTGTGAAAGCCGACCTTGTCGAAAAGCGTCGCGCAATGCTGGATGATCTCGATACGCTTGCCGTCATGCGCCTCCGTGGTCAGGCGTTTCTTCGCGGTCTTGGCGGCCATCGATCATTCCTTCTCTCGATGCGTTGCTCTGCATTGGACAGGCAGCGAACTCAAGCGGTTGCTCATGCGCGGTCCTGGCCGGCGTCCATCGCGGTCGCGCCCACCACCCAGGCGGACAGGCCGGCGACGGGTACGGCGCACAGCACCGCTTCGGCGATCTCGGCCTCGTTCGCGCCCGCACGCCGTGCGCCGTCCATGTGGACAGAGGCCCAGTTGCTGTAATCCGCCGCCAGCACCGTCACGAGCAGCAGCTCGGCGTGGCGCGGCTCGAGCGCGGTGCCCGAAAGCGTGCCCTCCCGCATCAGGTAATAGGCATCGCCTCCCGTCGGCACCAGCTCGAGAAGCTTGCCGAGCGACGGGGGCATGGTCTTAAAATAGGCTAGAAAATTGGCCTCCGCCTCGCCAGGCGCGACGGTGAGCGCCTGCTCCTCCGCGTCGATGCGCCCCGCGGGATAGACGCACGCGAAGATCGCCTCGAAACGCAGCGCGGCACCCTCGCCGCGCGCGCTCGCCAGGATCGCGATCGCCGCGCCGGCATGTTCGGCATCGAGCCCGGCCGCTTCGGCGGCACGCAGTTCGCGCTCGGCCATCTCGGCATAGTTCTTCACACAGGCGGCCGCGGCGACGAACAGATGCTTCAGCCGCGCGGGAAGCGCGCCGTCCTGCTCGATCACCGCACGGAAGCGGCGGTAGCCGGCCAGCGTCTTGGGCGCCCGCGCGCGAAGCCGGCCCACCGCATCGAGTGTCGCCATTTGCTCGCCCGCGTTCATCGCGCGCCCTCTCCTTTTTGATAGACCAACCGGTCGGACGGTTATGCTAACGATCCAATGACGAGCACGTCAATCGGCGGATTCGTTTGATCGAAGAAAGGGTTGGGATGGCGGATCTGGCTGGCAGAAGCGCAGTGATCACCGGCGCCGCATCGGGCATCGGCCTCGCAACCGCGCACCTTTTCGCCGCCGCGGGCGCCCGCGTCCTCCTCGTCGATCGCAACGCCGAAGGACTGGCGGAAGCGATGGCGGCGCTCGGCGACGGCGACCATCGCAGCGTCGCGATGGACGTCACCGACGAATCCGCCTGGATAGCGCTGGCCGCCGGGATCGAAAGCAGCGAGGGCAAGCTCGACATCCTCGTCAACAACGCCGGCTTCGGCGTGTTCCGATCGATCGCGGATACTACTCTCGAGCATTGGCGCACGATTATGGCGGTCAATCTGGACAGCGTGTTCCTCGCGACCAGACATCTGCTGCCGCTCCTCGCCCGGTCGGGCAACGGCGCGATCGTCAACATGTCGTCGATCCGCGGCATCGCGGCTTCCGCCAATGCGGGCAGCTATTGCGCCGCCAAGGGCGCGGTGCGGATGTTCACCAAGGCGACCGCGCTCGAATGCGCGGCGCTCGGCAACGGCGTGCGCGCGAACTCGATCCATCCCGGCCATATCGAGACGCCGCTCACCGCCGGCGCGCACGCCGATCCGGCGATCGCGGCGCGCCTGCTGGCGGATACGCCGATCGGCCGCGTCGGGAAGCCCGAGGAGATCGCCGATGCGGTGCTTTTCCTCGCGAGCGACGCCTCCCGCTACATGACCGGGGCCGAACTCGTGGTCGATGGCGGGTCGACCGCGCAATAGAAGGGAGCGGATCCATGCAGGTCAGTGATGTGGCGGCGATCGTCACCGGCGGAGCCTCCGGCCTCGGCGGCGCGACCGCGGCAATGCTCGCGGCGCGCGGCGCCCGGGTGACGATCTTCGACCGCGACGCGGCGGCGGGCACGGCGCATGCCGCCGCCATCGGCGGCCGCGCGGCCGCCGTCGACGTGACCGAAGACGATGCGATCGCGGCAGCCCTGGCGGAGGCCGAGGCGGCGCATGGCGTCGCCCGGATCCTGGTCAATTGCGCGGGCATCGCGCCCGCGATCAAGACCGTCGGCAAGGAGAATGTCCCCCACCCGCTCGACGCGTTCCGCCGCGCGATCGAGATCAACCTCATCGGCAGCTTCGCCGTCATCGCGCGCTTCGCGGCGCGGCTGGCCGGCGCGGACCCGATCGGCGAGGAGCGCGGCGTCATCGTCAACACCGCCTCGGTCGCCGCTTATGACGGCCAGATCGGCCAGGCGGCCTATGCCGCGTCGAAAGGCGGCGTCGTCGGCATGACGCTCCCGGTCGCGCGCGATCTCGCGCAGCACCGCATCCGCGTGATGACGATCGCGCCCGGCATCTTCCTCACGCCGATGCTGATGGGGCTTCCGCAGGCGGCACAGGATTCGCTGGGCACCCAGGTGCCGCATCCCAGCCGTCTGGGGCAGCCCGAGGAATATGCCGCGCTCGTCGAGGCGATCGTGACGAACCCGATGCTGAACGGCGAGACGATCCGGCTCGACGGCGCGATCCGGATGGCGCCGCGATGATCGCGACCGAGATCGCCGGCCGGGTCGAAGCGTTCGTGCGCGACGTGGTAGCCTCCTACGAACGCGATGCCCGATGCGGTGCCCATGGCCCTTCCGGGAATCTCGTGCGCGAACTGCGCGCGAAGGCCCGCGCGGCAGGCGTGCTGACGCCGCACATCCTTCCCGACGGTACCCACCTCCCCCACCGCGACGTCGCGATCGTGCTGCGCGCGGCGGGGCTGTCGCCGCTCGGGCCGGTCGCGGTGAACGTCGCCGCGCCGGATGAGGGCAACATGTTCCTGCTCGGCGCGCGCGCGACCGCCGCGCAGAAGGCGCGCTTCCTGGCGCCGCTGATCGCGGGCGAGGCGCGATCGGCCTTCTTCATGACCGAGCCCGCAGCGGAAGGCGGCGCGGGCGCGGACCCGTCGATGCTGCGCACCACCGCCGTGCGCGACGGCGATCACTGGCGGATCGACGGCCGCAAGGCGTTCATCACGGGAGCGGATGGCGCCGCCATCGGGATCGTGATGGCGAAGGCGGACGAGGGCGCATGTCTGTTCCTCGTCGACCTTCCCGATCCCGCGATCCGCATCGAACGCGTGATCGACACGATCGACAGCTCGATGCCCGGCGGCCACGCGATCGTCGCCATCGACGGCCTGCGCGTGCCGGCCGACCAGATGCTGGGCGAGCCGGCCGAAGGCTTCAAGCTCGCGCAGGTCCGACTTGCCCCCGCGCGGCTCACGCATTGCATGCGCTGGCTCGGCGCCTGCACCCGCGCGAACGAGATCGCGACCGACTATGCCAATCGCCGCCACGCCTTCGGAAAGCCGTTGATCGATCACGAAGGCGTCGGCTTCATGCTCGCCGAGAATTTGATCGATCTGAAACAGGCGGAGCTGATGATCGACTGGTGCGCGGGCGTGCTCGATTCGGGCGCGCCGGGCACGTCGGAAAGCTCGATGACCAAGGTGGCGGTGTCCGAGGCGCTGATGCGCATCGCCGACCGGTGCGTCCAGGTGATGGGCGGCACCGGCGTCAGCGGCGACACGATCGTCGAGCAGGTGTTCCGCGAGGTCCGCGCCTTCCGCATCTATGACGGCCCTACCGAGGTCCACAAATGGAGCCTGGCCAAGAAGATAAAGCGCGACTGGACCGCGGCACGATGAGCGCGCCTTCCTTTGCCGGCGTCGGTGCGGTGCGGGAGGCGCACCGGTTCGATGAGGCCCGGCTGACCGACTGGATGGCGGCGCATGTCGAAGGGTTCGCGGGGCCGCTGACCGTCGAGCAGTTCAAGGGCGGCCAGTCCAACCCGACCTACCGGCTCTCCACGCCGGCGCGGCAGTACGTGCTCCGCCGCAAGCCGCCCGGAGACCTGCTGCCCGGCGCCCACGCGATCGAGCGCGAGGCGCGCGCGATCGCCGCGGTCGAGACGACCGGCTTCCCGGTGCCGCATGTCTACGCGCTATGCCCCGACGATTCGGTCATCGGCACGCCCTTCTACGTGATGGCGATGGTCGAGGGCCGGATCTTCTGGGATGCCGCGCTTCCCGGCGAAGCGCCCGAGACCCGCGCCGCTGTCTATGACGCGATGAACGCCGCCATTGCCCGGCTCCACCGGATCGATCCCGTCGCGATCGGCCTGGGCGACTATGGCCGTACCAGTAATTATCTCGCGCGCCAGATCGCGCGCTGGTCGCGCCAGTATCGCGAGGACGCGGCGGCGGGCCGCGATCCGTACATGGACTGGCTGATCGAATGGCTTCCCGCGCATCTTCCCGCGAACGACGAGACCAGTTTGGTCCATGGCGACTTCCGGATCGACAACATCGTCTTTACGCACGATGCGGCGAACATACGCAGTGTGCTCGACTGGGAGCTTTCGACTCTCGGCCATCCGCTCGCCGATTTCGCCTATCACCTGATGATGTACCGGATGCCGCCGCTGACCATTCCCGGCCTGGCCTGTGCGGATCTCGCCGCGCTCGGCATTCCCGGCGAGCACGACTATGTCGCCGCTTATTGCCGGCGCACCGGCCGCAGCGGCATCGCCGATCTCGACTTCTACCTCGCCTTCAACTTCTTCCGCTTCGCCGCCATCTGCCACGGCATCAAGGGACGGATCGCGCGCGGAACGGCCGCCTCCAGCGAAGCCGGTCGTCTCGCGGCGGATTTTCCGGTGCTCGCGAAGCTCGCATGGGACCAGGCCAAGAGAGCTGCCTCATGAGATGGACCGCCCGCCTCGGATCGTGATGGACTCGAGGCGGGCGCGTCGCAACGCGCTCAGAACTTCGCTCTCACGCCCAGCCAGAAGGTGCGGCCATAATCGGTATAGCCGGCGAAGCGATCGTCGCGGACATAGTTCCACTGCACGTCGTTGGTGAGGTTGATGCCCTGGAACGAAAGCGTCAGGTTCGGCCGGATGTCGTAGGAGATGTCGAAATCGAGCGAGCCGAACGGCGAATCGTTGTTCGCCGCCAGTCCGGCCCCGCCCACGTCGCGCAGCACATCGCCGCGCCAGGCATAGGATAGACGCACCGCCGCCGGCCCCTTTTCGTAGAACAGGGTTGCGCTGTAATTGTCCTTGGCCACGTCCACCAAGGCGTCGCGGAAGGTGCCCGCGCTGTTGGCATAGGTGCCTTGGCTCTCGGTATGCGTGTAGCTGGCGAGCAGGCCCAGGCCGTCGAACGGCGCAGGCAGCGAGCGGAAGCTATGCTGATAGGCGAGCTCGAAGCCGTAGACATAGGCGTCGCCGCCATTTTCGGGCGCGGTCAGCGCATAGGTCTGCCCGTCGAGCACGAAGGGGCGGGTCTGCTGGTATACGAAGGTCGTGATGTCCTTGTAGAACACGCCGCCGATCAGCGCGCTGGCCGGCGCGAAATACCATTCGGCGGTCAGGTCATATTGCCAGGCCTCGAAGCATCAGGCGGCGCATCGCATTCTCCGATCGGCGGCAAAGGCGCGGCCGATAGGCGGCGATCGCGACAATCGGATGACGCCGGCCGCCGCTTCGGCTTCGCCGGACCGGCGTTATTGCAGTTGCGTTGCCCCGCCTACCCCGTCGTTGCCGGCGACCACCGGTTTGGCAGGCGGATCGGGACGGCGGACCCGCAGCAGGACGCTGAGCCCCGTGGCGACCGGCAGCATCGCCATCACCGGCCCGCGAGGCGATCACGCTCGATCGAGTAGCAACGCCGGAACCGGGTCTTTCCTCGTGCAGCATCGCTACTTGGCGATGCCGAGAGTTAATCGGATCCATACGTAAATCTTCACCTGTGCGCACTTTACAAAGTCGTTTCGGAAGGACAGTCAAGCGTCTGCCAATGTGAAGCGCAGGGGCCGGGCATGTCTTGGCATTCGCTGCGGCTCGTCTGGCCTGTTACCGGCGTATGCGAGACAACCGGCAGGGAAAGCCGGCTGACGTAGATCCCGTTCCAGCAATTTCGTCCGGTATTCCGGGCAAATTGTGGGGTGAAAGAGGGGGCGGCGGTGACTCGATCCTATCCCGGCTTCACGGCGCGTTCGGTGCTGACGTTCCTGGCGGCGCTGTTTGCGCTCATCACGCTGCTGGCGCCGGCAAGCGTACAGGCCCAGGTCACGATCGCTCCGGTCGTCCTCCCCGCGGGAGATGTCGGCTCAGCGTACGGCACGGCATTGACGGCCAGCGGCGGGACCGCACCCTATAGCTATGCCGTGACGGCGGGCGCGCTGCCGCCGGGCTTGGCGCTTTCCGCCGGCGGCACGATCTCGGGCACGCCCACCGCCGACGGCACGTTCAACTTCACCGTCACCGCAACGGATTCGGCCCCGGGCCTGCCCGAGACCGGGTCTCGCGCCTACAGTCTGACGATCAACCCGCTCGCGGCGCCGATCGCGAACAACGTCTCCGCGACAGTGGCGGCGAATTCCAGTGCCAATCCGATCACGCTCAACGTCACCGGTGGCCCGCCCGCCAGCGTCGCGGTCACCACGGCGCCCAGCCACGGTACGGCCATCGCGGCCGGAACCTCGATCACCTATACGCCTACGCCGGGTTACAGCGGCACCGACAGCTTTCAATACAATGCGACCAATGCGACGGGCACGTCGGCACAGGCCACGGTATCGATCACCGTCGCGCCGCCGACGATAGCCTTGTCCGCGATTCCCGCGACGGTGCAGGCCGGCACGCCCTACAGCACGTCGATCACCGCCACGCTCGGCACCGCGCCCTACAGCTTTTCCCTGCTATCGGGCTCGCTCCCGGTCGGCGTCGCTTTCTCGAGCGGCGGCGTCCTTTCGGGAACGCCGGTCGCGACGGGTACGTTCAACTTCACCGTCAGGGCGACGGATTCGCTGGGTGCTACCGGAACGCGAGCCTATACCATCACCGTCACCGCGCCGACGATCGTGCTGTCGCCGCCGGCGGGTGCGCTGCCCGGGGCAACCGCTTCGGTGCCTTACAGCCAGACCTTCACCGCTCCCGACCCGCGCTACGCACCTATGCTGGAAAGCAGTTCGTCGAGCTGCTCCAGCTGCTCGGGCAACCCGGCCGCCGAGCCCTGCAGTGCTTCCTCGAGCGCCTCCTCGGACGGA
>NZ_JAPKNM010000112.1 GCF_026460985.1 Sphingomonas sp. | reverse complement strand
CCCACCCCCAGCCCCTCCCTTGCAGGGAGGGGAGTCTTGGGGCTCGCATCATCGCCCCCACCACTCTATATCGCCCGCACAATCGATAGAGGCGATCAGTGGCAGCTACCTACCTCCCCACGCTCAAGCAGCTCCAATATCTCGTCGCGCTGCACGATGCCGGGCATTTCGGGCGGGCGGCGGAAGCGTGTTTCGTCACCCAATCGACCCTCTCCGCCGGCATCCGCGAGCTCGAGACGCTGATCGGGGTGGTGCTGGTCGAGCGGACGCGGCGGGTGGTGCGCTTCACGCCGCTGGGCGAGCGGATCGTCGACAAGGCGCGGCGCGTGCTGCGCGAGGCGGACGAGCTGGGCGACCTCGCCCGCGCGGCGGGCCGACCGCTCTCGGGCGAGATGCGGATGAGCGTGATCCCGACGATCGCGCCCTTCCTGCTCCCGCGCATCCTGCCGCGGCTGCGGCGCGAATATCCCGACCTCAAGCTGTTCCTGCGCGAGGAGACCAGCGGCCAGGCCTGCGAGCAGCTCCACCATGGGCGCACCGACTGCGTGCTGCTCGCTTTGCCCTTCGCGTGCGGCGAGGTCGAATCGGCGGCCTTGTTCGACGACCGGCTCTACGTCGCCTTCCCCGAGGGCGAGATGGACCCGACCCCGACGATCCGCCCCGCCGATATCGACGCCAACCGGCTGCTGATGCTCGAGGACGGGCATTGCCTGAAGGACCATGCGCTCGCCGCGTGTAACCGCCCCGAGCTGCGCGCCGAGGCGACGATGCTCGGCACTTCGCTCCATACGATGGTGCAGATGGTCGACAACGGGCTCGGGGTGACGATGCTGCCCGAGATGGCGGTCGATGCGGGGATCCTCGAGCATACCCAGGTCACCGCGCGCCCGCTCGACGCGGACAACGCCTCGCGGCACATCGCGCTGGTGTGGCGCAAGGCTTCCCCGCGGGAGCGCGATTTCCGGCTGCTCGCCAAAGTGCTGGCGGACGCCGCCTGAGCGCGCCACTATCGGCCCGCGATGACACTCCCCACCCCGCAACCCGTCCGCGAATGGCGCGACGTCGATCGGACGCGCTTTCGCGAGGAGATCGTGCCGCTCGGGCAGCCGGCGCTGCTGCGCGGGCTGGTGCGCGACTGGCCCGCGGTGCAGGCGGAATCGATCGCGCGCTATCTGCGCGGCTTCGATCTGTCCCGGAACTGCGAGGTGCTGATCGGCTCGCCCACGAGCGGCGGCCGCTTCTTCTACGGCGACGATTTCGGGGTGATGAACTTCCAGAAGCGCGACGCCGCGCTCGGCGCGCTGGTGGACCGGCTGGAACAGGCCATGACCGAGGCACAGCCGCCCATGCTCGCGGCGCAGGCGCTGGTTCTTCCGCAGGTGCTGCCGGGCTTCGCGGCCGAGAACCGGCTCGATCTCGTCGACCACGACGTCCCGCCGCGGATGTGGATCGGCACGCGCGCGGTCGTCGCCTGCCATTACGACACGATGCGCAACCTCGCCTGCGTCGCAGCGGGGCGCCGCCGCTTCACGCTGTTTCCGCCCGACCAGGTGCGCAACCTCTATGTCGGCCCCTATGAGGCGACACCGGCGGGCACGCCGGTCAGCCTGGTCGACTTCGACGCGCCCGATCTCGCGCGCTTCCCGCTCTTCCCGCAAGCGCTGGCGGCGGCGCAGCTTGCCGAGCTCGAGCCGGGCGACGCGCTCTACATCCCCTATATGTGGTGGCACCATGTCCGCGCGCTCGACGGGCTGAACGTGCTGGTGAACTATTGGTGGAACGAAGCGGCCGACGCGACGCTCGCGCCGCTCGACAGCTTCATCCACGGGCTGCTGGCGCTGCGCAACCTCCCCGACGAGCAGCGCGCGGCATGGCGGGCGATGTTCGAGCATTTCGTCTTCCGTGCGAACGGCGACCCGGTGGCGCATCTGCCGGAAGCGAACCGCGGCGTGCTGGGGGGCATGCCGCCCGCCCAGGCCCGCATGCTCGCCGCGCAGCTGGGCAAGATGCTGGCGGCGAAAGGCGGCTAAGTCATATCGACATTCAGGTGAGCGAGGCCTTTCCATCCTCCCCCTGGCGGGGGAGGATTTGAAGGAGCGATGCGACCTAGCCGCGCGGCGCGTCCCAGCGCGCGGCGGCGGCGGCGTCGCTCGCGCGGGCCTCGACCCAGCTGGCCGTCTCTCCCCGGGTCTCGCGCTTCCAGAAGGGCGCGTCGGTCTTGAGGCGATCGATCAGCCAGGCGCAGGCGTCGAGCGCCTCGCGGCGATGCTGCGCGACGGTGCCGATGAAGACGATGCGGTCGCCCGGCTCCATCGCGCCGACGCGGTGGACCATCGTCACGCCGAGCAGCGACCAGCGCTCGGTCGCCGTCTCGGCGAGCGCGATCAGCGCCTGCTCGGTCATGCCGGGATAATGTTCGAGCTCGAGCCCGGTGACGCCGTCGTCGGCGCGGACCAGCCCGGTGAAGGTGGCGACGCCGCCCGCGCCGGGCTCGTCGAGCGCGGCGACCTCGACCGCGAGCTCGATCGGCGCGGAGTCGACCGAGACGCGGATCATCCGCCGGTGACCGGTGGGAAGAGCGCGACCTCGCGCGCGGCGCCGAGCGGTGCGTCGAGCGGCACGAACTTCTGGTCGATCGCGGCGCGCAGCCGCTCGGGCTCGCGCATCGCCTCGGCATGGCCGGGGCTCAATGTGGCGAGCCAGGCGATCAGATCGGCGACGCTGCGGACCGTCTCGGGCGGATCGACCTGCTCCTGCCCCGTGCCGATGCGCTCGCGTACCCAGGCGAAGTAGAGCAGCTCCATCACGTGTCCATGTGCTTGAGGCCGACGCGCAGATAGTCCCAGCCGGTGATCGCGGTGAGCACCGCCGCGCCCCAGAGCGCCGACAAGCCGAGCAGCCAGATCCATCGCCAGTCGGGAAGCGCCCCGGCGAGGATCAGCGCGCCGAGCGCGGCGAGCTGGAGCGCCGTCTTCCACTTGGCGAGCCGCGAGACCGGCACCGACACCTGGATGCCGCCCAGGAACTCGCGAAGCCCGGACACGGCGATCTCGCGGACCAGGATCACCAGCGCCGCGATGAGGTGCAGATCGGCGATCACGCCCTTGCCCACCAGCATCAGGATCACCGCGGCGACCATGATCTTGTCGGCGATCGGATCGAGGAAGATGCCGAGCTTGGAGACGGTGCCCTGCGCGCGCGCCAGATAGCCGTCGAAATAGTCGGTGATGCCCATCAGGCAGTAGATCGCGAAGGCGACGGCATAGCCTGCCCGCCACTCCGGCCACCACAGGAACGCCGCGAGCAGGGGAACGGTGACGATCCTGGACAGCGTCAGGATGTTGGGGAGCGTCAGCATGCTCCCTCCCCTAGCACCGCTCGTATGGCAGCCGAAACAGTCTTCGTCATGGGCAAGGGACGCACATGGCGGTTGATACGTTCCGCATCGCTCGGCTATGCGGGCCCGTCGTTTTGCGGGCTCACTCTCCGCGCTTCAAGGACCTGACTGGATATGATCGGTGCGCTCGGGTTGATGAAGGAGCGCCGCTTCCTGCCGCTGTTCGTCACGCAGTTCCTCGGCGCCTTCAACGACAACCTCTTCAAGAACGCGATGATCTTCTTCGCGACCTACCAGATCTTCAACAATGTCGAGGACGAGACGCGGTTCAGCGCGATCGCCACCGGCATCTTCATCCTGCCCTTCTTCCTCTTCTCCGCGCTCGCCGGCCAGCTCGCCGATACCTATGACAAGGCGAAGATCATGCGGATCATCAAGGCCGCCGAGGTGGTCATCATGCTGGTCGGCGCGCTCGGCATCTTCGTGAAGAGCCTGGAGCTGATGCTGGTCGCTCTGGTGGGCATGGGCATCCACTCGACCTTCTTCGGCCCGATCAAATATGCCGTGCTGCCCCAGCATCTCAACGAGGACGAGGTCCTGGGCGGGACCGGGATGGTCGAGGCGGGCACCTATATCGCGATTCTGTGCGGCACGATCGTCGGCGGGCTGATCAGCCCCACCTTCGCGGCGTTCGCGGTGGTCGGCGTCGCGCTGACCGGCTGGCTCGCCTCGCTCAAGATCCCCCCGGCGCCGCCGCTGACCAAGCTGAAGCTCGATTTCAACATCATTCGCGCCTCGTCCCGCCTGATCCGCGCGACGATGCACATCCCGCGTCTCTATCTCGCGATCGTCTCGATCAGCGTCTTCTGGACGATCGCCGCGATACTCGGCGTGCTGTTCCCGCCGCTCGTCAAGAACGTGTTCCACGCGCAGAAGGACGTGGCGAGCGTGTTCCTCGCGATCTTCTCGGTGGGCATCGCGATCGGATCGGTGGTGATCAACCGGCTGCTCAAGGGGCACGTCTCGGCGAAATACGCCACCGCGTCGGTGCTGGCCATGTCGCTGTTCGTGGCCGATTTCTTCTTCGCCGCGGCCTTCTTCCCGGGCGGCGACGGAGCGCTCCACACGACGCGTCACTTCCTTGCCCTGCCCGAGGCCTGGCGCGTGCTCTTCGACCTCGCGATGATCGCGATCACCGGCGGCATGTTCGTGGTGCCGCTCTATGCGTTCCTGACCACCACGGTCGACAAGTCGCAGACCTCGCGCACCGTGGCGGCGAACAACATCGTCAATTCGGGCGCGATGGTGGCGGGATCGGTGGGCATATTGGGCTTCACCAACATCCCGGGCGTGGACGTGGTCCATGCGATCTGGATCGTCTTCCTGCTCTGCCTCGCCTCGGCCTATTGCGCGTGGCGGCTCCACAAGGCCGAGGACCTGCCCCACGGGCTCGATCCGATTCCCTGAGGGGGAAGCCTTCTCAATCCTCCCCCGCCAGGGGGAGGTGGCACGCGCAGCGTGACGGAGGGGGCGGACTCCCTGCGCTCAATTGGAGAGGGCATTGCTTACCGCCCCCTCCGACGCCTTCGGCGCCACCTCCCCCTGGCGGGGGAGGATTGAGAATTGCCGGGAACTCTTCCTACGCGATGAACGTGTAGAAGCAGACGAAGAAGGCGGTGAAGCTCAGGGCGAAGAGCTTGATGTCGCTGTCGTCGCTGAGCTTGCGCTCGATCGCCGCGACGCGGCGCATCCGGCTGCGGAACGGGTGGCGGCGGGAATGACCCTCGGCGACGAGATGGCTCTGCATCGCGCGAGTTAACGACTTGTTTACTTTTATGGCGAGTCAATAAGAGGGTTAATGCCTGTCTTGCCGCGGGACGGCTCTCCCGCGGCTGCCCTCTCCCCAGATGGTTAACGTGGCGCCGGGCCGGTGGTCGATCGCACCATGAGCTTGTGCTCGAGCGTGACCTGGGGATCGGCGTCGGGCGACAGCATCAGGTTCGCCGCGGCATAAGCCAGCTCGCGCACCGGCTGGCGCATCGTCGTGAGCGGCGGCCAGACCGCCTTGGCGAGGTCCGAATCGTCGAAGCCGACGATCGAGAGCTGCCCGGGCACGTCGATATCGGCCTCGTGCGCCGCGGCGAGCACGCCCGCGGCCATGTCGTCGTTGCCGGCGAAGATCGCGGTCGGGCGCGGGCTGCGCTCGAGCAGCTTCCGCGCCGCCTCGCCGCCTGAGGTGAAGCTGTTCTCGCCCGCCACGACGAGATCCTCGTCGAAGGCGATGCCGTGCGCCTCGAGCGCCTCGCGATAGCCCTGGAGGCGCTCCCAGGTGGAGACGTGGCTTTCGAGCCCGCGGATAAACCCGATCGAGCGATGGCCGAGGCCGATCAGATGCTCGGTGACTTCACGCGCCGCGGCGACGTCGTCGATCGTCGCGGCCATGCCGCTGTCCTTGCGCGCGCCCGGGGCGATGCGGACATAGGGCAAGCCGCGGCGGTCGAGCTCGTCGAGCAGCGCCGGCATCTCGGTGACCGGCGGCGACAGGATCACCCCGTCGAGATGCGCCTCGTCGATCAGCGCCATCACGTTCGAGACGAGATCGGGCGACTGGCTGTCGACCGGCTGGAGCAGCAGCCGATAGCCGAGCTCGCTGCAGCGCTGCTGCGCGCCGATCTGGACGTGATAGACATAATAGGGGCTGGGATTGTCGTAGAGCAGGGCCACCTGGAACGAGCGGCGCCCGGCGAGCGTGCGCGCGGCGTGGCTCGGGCGGAAGTTCAATCGCGCGACGACTTCCTCGACGCGCCGGCGCGTTTCCTCGCTGACATGCTTCTCGTTGTTGAGGACCCGCGAGACGGTCTTGAACGACACGCCTGCGATCTTCGAGACTTCCTTGATCGTCGGACGGCTGGACATTGCACACCCCCGGCCGGCAAGCGAATGGCGACGGCCCTTTGCGGGCATATTTGACAGCGCTGCCACCACGCAAGCACAGATATGTGCACGAGGTGCAAGCAAAAGGCCGATATATGCACAGGCGCGTGCCGTCAGAGGCCATCTCCCTCCGCAATGGATGAGATAACGGACCGCATCGAGGCGGCGCTGGCGGTGCGGCTGGGGCACGGCGCGCGCAAGCCGTTCGTGCTCGGCATCGCGGGCGCGCAGGGCAGCGGCAAGTCCACCGTCGCGGCGCGGCTCGCGGGGAGGCTGTGTGAGCGCGGGCTCACCTGCGCTTTGCTCTCGCTCGATGACCTCTATCTCGACGGCGTCCGCCGCACGGCGCTTGCCCAAGCGGTGCATCCACTGCTGCGCACGCGCGGCGTGCCGGGCACGCACGATGTCGGGCTGGGGCTGGCGATCGTCACGGCGCTCGGCGAGGCCGGGCCGGTCGCGCTGCCGCGCTTCGACAAGGCGCGCGACGAGCCGGCGCCGCGGGGCTCGTGGGATATGTTCGAGGGACCGGCGGACGTGCTGATCCTCGAAGGATGGTGCCTCGGCGCGCGTCCGCAGGCGAGCGAGACCCTGGCCGCGCCGGTCAATGCGCTGGAGCGCGACTCCGACCCCGACGGCAGCTGGCGGCTCTACGTCAACGATCAACTGGCCGGGCCCTATCGCCCGCTGTTCGAGCGCATCGACCTGCGCGTGCTGCTCGCCGCGCCCGATTTCGACACGGTCGCCGGCTGGCGGATCGAGCAGGAGCAGGCGCTGCGGGCGCAATGCATCGCCGAGGGGCGGACGGCCGGGAAGCTGATGACGGACGCCGAAGTGCGCCGCTTCGTCGCCCATTTCCAGCGCATCACCGAGCAGATGCTCCGCGATGCGGCCGGCATCGCCGACCTGGTGATTCCCCTCGACGCGCGCAGGCGGCCGCGGGGGGCCTGACGCGTCTTAGGGTCAGTATTCGATAGGCCAGATCCGTCATCCCGGAAGTTAGGCTTTCCCGGAAAACCGCCAAGGTTTTCCGTTGGAAAGCCTTACTGTCCGGGATCCACCTCTCCACCAGCATCTGCCTCACGGTGGATCCCGGACAGCTCAATTTTCTCACCAAATCACAGATTTGGAGAAAATTGGCTTCCGGGATGACGGCAGTTGCGTAGGGACCTAATCCGATGCGGCCTGCGAGGTGAAGTGCGCGGTCAGGTCGAAATTGTCGCCGTGGAAGACGGTGCGCACATAGGTGATCGATTCCTTCTCGCGCCACGTCCAGCGTTCGAGCACCAGGCACGGCTTGTCCGCGAAGACCTCGAGCAAGAGCGCCGCATCGCCGGCCGCGGCGGCGGTGATGCGGTGCTCGGCCTCGGTCCAGGGGACGTGGGCGAGCAGCCAGCTGCCGGGGGGAGTCGCGGCGAAGTCGGCGTCGCGGGCGCCGGGCACGGCGGCGAGGTTGATCAGCCGCTCCTCGACCGCATAGGGCCGCGCATCGGCCAAATGCACGCAGCGCAGCGACAGGAGCTTGCCGCGCGGCGGCAGGCGCAGCATCGCGCCGCTCTCGCTGTCCGCGCCGAGCGTGTCGCGCGCCACCAGCCGCAGGGCGTAGGTGTGGCCGCGCTTCTCGATCTCCTCGCGGATGTCGGGGATCTGGAGCGCCGCCATGTGGATGCGCGGGCGGGTGACGAACGAGCCACGGCGGCGCTGGCGCGAGATCAGCCCGGCCTGGGCGAGCGCCGACAGCGCCTTGTTCACGGTCATCCGCGAGCAGCCGTGGAGCGCCATCAATTCGTGCTCGGGGGGGATGCGGTCGCCCGGGCGCAGCTCGCCCGACATGATCCGGCTCTCTATGGCGTTGCGGATCAGCTGGTAGAGCGGGCGCGCGCTCATCCGCTTATGGCCCCGATGCCGAGCCCGGCGAGCGCGGCGGAATAGCGCCGCACGACCGTGTCGCGCGCGACATGGCGGCCGGCGCGCACGCATTGCCGCCCGCCGCGCCAGACGCCGTCGATCATGCCCCGGCTGTCGGCGAAGACGAAGGCGTCGAGCAAGGCGTCCCCGGCGCGGCCGGCGAGCGTGGGATGCGCGCGGTCGAGCGTGAGGAAGTCGGCGCGCGCGCCCGGGGCCAGGCCGTGCACGCCCAATCCCAGTGCCTGCGCGCCGCCCTTGCCCGCGGCGTCGAACAAGGTGCGCCCGGTGGAGGGGCAGGCGTTGCTCGACAGCAGGTTGCGCTCGCGCCGCGCCAGCCGCTGCGAATATTCGAGGCTGCGCAGCTCCTGCGCGAGGTCGATCAATATGTTCGAGTCCGATCCGACGCCGAACGTCCCGCCCGCGGCGAGCAGATCGGCAGCGGGAAAGATGCCGTCGCCCAGATTGGCCTCGGTGACCGGGCAGAGCCCGGTGACCGCGCCGCTGCGGGCGATGGCGTCGAGCTCGGCCGGGGTGACATGGGTCGCGTGGACCAGGCACCAGCGGGGGTCGACCGGGGCATTGGCGAGCAGCCATTCGACCGGGCGCCGGCCGGTATGGCGGAGGCAATCGTCGACCTCGCCGGTCTGCTCGGCGATATGGATATGGATCGGCGCGTCGCCCGCGATCTCCACCGCGGCGGCGAGGCCTTCGGGGGTGACGGCGCGGAGGCTGTGCGGCGCCACCCCCACGCGCGCGTCGCTGCCGGCCAACGCTCGGCGCGAGGCTTCGATCAGGCGCGCGTACCCCTCGATGTCGTGGACGAAGCGGCGCTGCTCGGGGCGCGGTGTCGCGCCGCCGAAGCTCGAGGCCATGTAGAGCACCGGCAGCAAAGTGAGCCCGATCCCCGTCTCCGCCGCGGCGGCGGCGAGGCGCGCGCCCATCTCGGCGGGATCGGCGAAGGGCGTACCGTCGCGGTCGTGGTGGACATAATGGAACTCGCCCACCGCGACGAAGCCCGCCTCGAGCATCTCGACAAAGGCGAGCGCCGCGATCGCCTCGAGTTCGTCGGGCCCGATGCGGTTGGCGAAGCGGTACATCAGGTCGCGCCAGGTCCAGAAGCTGTCGCCGTCGGGCCCGCGCCGCTCGGCCATGCCGGCCATGCCGCGCTGGAAGGCGTGGCTGTGGAGGTTGGCGATGCCGGGCAGCGCGACGCCGTGGCGTTCGTCGCCGGCTTCGGGCTCGGCATCGGCGGCGATGCTGACGATCCGCCCCTGTTCGGCGGTCATCCGCACGCGATCGGCCCAGCCTTCCGCCAGCAGCGCCGTCTCGAACCACCAGCCTTGCATCACCTTCTCCGCGCCGTTCGCCGACAAATGTATAGACATTTAATCCGACATCCTAGAGACTCGTTGGAGTCGCCTGGAGGAGGATGAGCGCGTGCGCGTCGAGCAGCTATGGAGCAATGCCAGGCTGGCCACGTTGCGCGCCGATCTGCCCGGGCTCGGCGTGGTGGAAGACGGCGTGGTCGCGACCGTCGGCGAACGCATCGCCTATGCCGGGCCACGGAAGGAAGCGCCCGCGTTCGAAGCCGGCATCGCGCACAATTGCGAAGGGCGCTGGATCACCCCCGGGCTGATCGATTGCCACACCCACCTGGTCCATGCCGGCAATCGCGCGCGCGAGTTCGAGCTGCGGCTCGAAGGCGCGAGCTATGAGGAGATCGCGCGGGCCGGGGGCGGGATCGTCTCGACCATGGCCGCCACGCGCGCCGCGAGCGAGGCGGAACTGATCGCCTCCGCGCTGCCCCGGCTCGACGCGATGCTGGCCGAGGGCCTGACCACGATCGAGATCAAGTCGGGCTACGGCCTGTCGGAAGCGGACGAGATCAAGATGCTGCGCGCCGCGCGCGGGCTGGGCGAGGCGCGCACGGTCAGCGTCGCGACGACCTTTCTCGGCGCGCATGCCGTGCCCGGCGAGTTCGCGGGCGATGCCGAGGGCTATGTCGATGCGGTCTGCAACGACATGATCCCCGCCGTCGCCGGGCTCGCCGACGCGGTCGACGCCTTTTGCGAGGGGATCGGGTTCAGCCCCGACCAGGTGCGCCGGGTGTTCGAGGCTGCCCGCGCCCAGGGCCTGCCGGTCAAGCTCCACGCCGAGCAGCTCTCCAACCTGCACGGCGCGGCGCTCGCGGCCGAATTCGGCGCGCTCTCGGCGGACCATCTCGAGCATCTCGACGAAGCCGGAGTCGCGGCGATGGCGCGCGCGGGAACGGTCGCGGTGCTGCTGCCGGGCGCCTTCTACTTCACCCGCGAGGAGCGGAAGCCGCCGGTGGAGGCGCTCCGCCGCGCCGGCGTGCCGATCGCCGTGGCGACCGACTGCAATCCCGGCACCTCGCCCCTAAGCTCGCCGCTGCTCGCGATGAACATGGCGGCGACCCTGTTCCGACTGACGGTCGAGGAATGCATCGCGGGCATGACGCGCGAGGCGGCGCGGGCGCTGGGCCGGCTCGATTCGGTCGGCACGCTGGAGGCGGGCAAACGCTGCGACCTTGCCATCTGGGACGTCGGCGAGCCGGCGGAGCTGGTCTATCGCATGGGCTTCAATCCGCTCCATGCGCGCATCTGGGGAGGACAGGAATGATCGTGACGCTCGAACCCGGCGCGGTGCCGCTCGAGCAGTGGCGCGCCATCTATCGCGGCGCCGAGGCGCGGCTCGACCCGTCCTGCCGGGCGGCGGTGCAGCGCGGCGCCGACACGATCGCGCGGATCGCCGCGCGCGATCAGGCGGTGTACGGGGTCAATACCGGCTTCGGGCTGCTGGCCAGCATCCGCATCGCGCCCGCCGATCTCGACACGCTCCAGCGCAACCTCGTCATCTCGCACGCCGCCGGCGTCGGCGAGGCGATGCCGCGCCCGGTGCTGCGGCTGATGATGGCGCTCAAGCTCGCCAGCCTGGGGCGCGGCGCGTCGGGGGTGCGGCCCGAGACGCTCGACCTATTGGAGGCGATGCTGGCGCGCGACCTGCTGCCGGTGGTGCCGGCACAGGGCTCGGTCGGCGCCTCGGGCGACCTCGCCCCGCTCGCGCATATGAGCGCGGCGATGATCGGGGTCGGCGAGATCGACACGCCCGCGGGCCGCCTGCCCGCCGATGCGGCATTGCGCGCGGCCGGGCTCGCCCCGCTCACGCTCGGCCCCAAGGAAGGGCTGGCGCTGCTTAACGGCACGCAATTCTCGTGCAGCTATGCGCTGGCAGGGCTGTTCGAAGCCGAGGCATTGTTCGCCGCCGCACTCGTCGCGGGATCGCTCTCGACCGAGGCGGCCAAGGGATCGGACACGCCGTTCGATCCGCGCATCCACGATCTGCGCGGGCATCGCGGGCAATGCCAGGTCGCGGCGATGCTGCGCGCGATGATGGACGGATCGCCGCTGCGCGCCTCGCACCGCGAGGACGACAAGCGCGTCCAGGACCCCTATTGCCTGCGCTGCCAGCCCCAGGTGATGGGCGCCGCGCTCGACCTGCTCCGCCAGGCCGCGGCGACGCTGGGCATCGAGGCGAACAGCGTCTCGGACAATCCGCTCGTCTTCGCCGACACCGACGAAGTGCTGTCGGGCGGCAATTTCCACGCCGAGCCCGTCGCCTTCGCCGCGGACATGATCGCGATGGCGCTGTGCGAGATCGGATCGCTCTCCGAGCGCCGGCTGGCGATGCTGGTCGATCCCGCGCTCTCCGGCCTCCCCGCCTTCCTCACCCCGCGCCCGGGGCTCAATTCGGGCTTCATGATCCCGCAGGTCACCGCGGCCGCGCTCGTCTCCGAGAACAAGCAGCGGGCCTATCCCGCCAGCGTCGATTCGATCCCGACCTCGGCCAATCAGGAGGACCATGTCTCGATGGCGGCGCATGGCGCACGGCGGCTGATGGCGATGGCCGACAATACGGGCCATGTGATCGCGATCGAGTTGCTCGCCGCCGCGCAGGGCTATGACTTCCACGCACCGCTCCGGAGCAGCGACGCGATCCACGCCGTGCACGACGAGGTGCGCGCCGCGGTCGCGCATCTGGAGGACGACCGCTATTTCCACCCCGATATCGCCGCCGCAGACGCGATCGTGCGTTCGGGCAGGCTGCGCGACATCGCCGAAGCGCATGCCATCCCCGTCCCCTCGGTGATCCATGGCTGATCCCGACTGGCTGATCGTCCGCCGCGGCAATGCGCCTTTGGTGCTCGGCATGCCGCATACCGGCACCCACATCCCGGCCGAGCTCGCCCCGCGCTTCGTCTCGCCGTGGCGCGCGCGGAAAGATGCCGACTGGTGGATCGATCGGCTCTACGCCTTCGCCGAGGACCTCGACGCCACGATCGTCCGCACCACCCTCTCGCGCAGCGTGATCGACGTGAACCGCGATCCCTCGGGCGCCTCGCTCTACCCGGGCCAGACGACCACCGAGCTCTGCCCCACCACCACCTTCGACGGCGAGCCGCTCTATTTGCCCGGCCAGGAGCCCGACGCCGCCGAGATCGCCGAACGCTGCGACCGCTGGCTAGTGCCCTATCACGCCGCGCTCGCCGCCGAGCTCACCCGGCTGCGCGACCTGCACGGCCGCGTCGTGCTCTACGATTGCCATTCGATCCGCAGCCACGTCCCCCGCCTGTTCGACGGCGAGCTGCCCCAGTTCAACATCGGCACCAACAACGGCGCCACCTGCGATCCCGCGCTCGAAGCCGCGGTCGAGCGCGCCTGCGCCGCCACCGGCCGTTCGCTGGTGGTCAACGGCCGCTTCCGCGGCGGCTACACCACGCGCCATCACGGCCGCCCGGCGACGGGCGTGCACGCGATCCAGATGGAGCTCGCCTGCCGCGGTTACCTCGACGAGCCGACCGCGCCCGACGAGACCAACTGGCCAGCGCCCTTCGATCCCGAGCGCGCCGCTCCGCTCGCCGCCGCGCTTCGCAATGTCCTCAACGCCTGCCTCGACTGGAACTCCCGCATGACCACGCGCCGCGACAACAGCCGCAACATCCGCGCCCCGCGCGGGACCGGGATCAGTGCGAAGAGCTGGCTCGCCGAGGCGCCCTTGCGGATGCTGATGAACAATCTCGACCCCGACGTCGCCGAGAAGCCCGAGGAGCTGATCGTCTATGGCGGGATCGGCCGCGCCGCGCGCGACTGGGAGAGCTTCGACGCGATCGTCGCCAGCCTGCGCCGGCTGGAGGACGACCAGACTTTGCTCATCCAGTCGGGCAAGCCGGTCGGCATCTTCCGCACCCATGCAGACGCGCCGCGCGTGCTGCTCGCCAACTCGAACCTCGTGCCGCATTGGGCGAACTGGCAGCATTTCAACGAGCTCGATCGCAAGGGCCTGATGATGTACGGCCAGATGACCGCGGGCAGCTGGATCTATATCGGCAGCCAGGGCATCGTTCAGGGCACCTACGAGACCTTCGCCGAGATGGGCCGCCAGCATTTCGGCGGTAGCCTGAAGGGCCGATGGATCCTGACGGCAGGCCTGGGCGGCATGGGCGGCGCGCAGCCGCTCGCCGCGACGATGGCGGGCGCCTCGTGCATCGCGGTCGAATGCCAGCCCTCGCGGATCGAGATGCGGCTGCGGACCGGCTATCTCGATCGCCAGGCCGCGACGATCGAGGGCGCGCTGGCCATCGTCGAGCAAGCGCATGCCGAGGGTCGCGCGGTATCGGTCGGCCTGCTCGGCAATGCCGCCGAGATCTACCCGGAGATGGTCCGCCGCAGCATCCGCCCCGATGCGGTGACCGACCAGACCTCGGCGCACGATCCGCGCAACGGCTATCTGCCCGCGGGCTGGTCGCTCGACCAATGGGAGCGCGCCCGCAGCGACGATCCCGAGACGCTCGACAAGGCGGCGCGCGCCTCGATGGCGGTCCATGTCCGCGCGATGCTCGACTTCCACGCTATGGGCATCCCCACGGTCGATTACGGCAACAACATCCGCCAGATGGCCTTCGAGGAAGGCGTGGCCGACGCGTTCGACTTCCCCGGATTCGTCCCCGCTTATATCCGCCCGCTCTTCTGCCGCGGCGTCGGGCCGTTCCGCTGGGTGGCGCTGTCGGGCGACCCCGAGGACATCTGGAAGACCGACGCCAAGGTGAAGGCGCTGCTCCCCGACGACGCGCACCTCCACAACTGGCTCGACATGGCGCGCGAGCGGATCCACTTCCAGGGCCTGCCCGCGCGGATCTGCTGGGTGGGGCTCGGCGACCGCCACCGGCTCGGCCTCGCCTTCAACGAGATGGTCGCCAGCGGCGAGCTCAAGGCCCCGATCGTGATCGGCCGCGACCATCTCGATTCGGGCTCGGTCGCCTCGCCCAATCGCGAGACCGAGAAGATGCGGGACGGCTCCGACGCCGTCTCCGACTGGCCGCTGCTCAACGCATTGCTCAACACCGCCAGCGGCGCGACCTGGGTGTCGCTCCACCATGGCGGCGGTGTCGGCATGGGCTTCTCGCAGCATTCGGGGATGGTGATCGTGTGCGACGGCACCCCCGATGCGGCGCGGCGAATCGGACGCGTGCTGTGGAACGACCCCGCCACGGGCGTGATGCGCCACGCCGATGCGGGCTACCAGATCGCGATCGACTGCGCGCGCGAACAAGGGCTCGACCTGCCCGGCATCCTCGGCTGAGGCTGCGCAACGCGAAACAGCCCCGGCGGGTGCCTGGGGCTGTTCATACTACCGGTTTCGGAAGTCCGCGCCTGGTCAGGCGCGAGGGGGGAATGGTGGAGCCGAGGGGGATCGAACCCCTGACCTTCGCAATGCCATTGCGACGCTCTCCCAGCTGAGCTACGGCCCCAAACCCCGGGAAGACGGGCCCATTAGAAGGGCTCCGCGGGTTTGGCAAGGACGCTTTTTGCTGTCGCGCCCCTGCCCCCCGATTTTTCTTACTGCTCGTCCTCGTCGCTGCCGGTCTCGACGCCGAGATCGTCGTCGCCGCCCAGGTCGACATCGTCGTCGGGCGACGGCTCTTCGTCCTCGGCGATGTCCAGATCCTCGTCACCCAGATCGGAATCGACCGCCTCCGGCTTGTCGGCATTGGCCTTGACCGCCTCGAAGGGCATCGGCTGCTTGGACTTGAGGATCGGCTCCGGCTCCCACGAATAGGAGCAGCTGATGCACGTGACCGGCTCGTCCTTGGTCAGATCGTAGAAGCGGGTCCCGCACTTCGGGCACGCGCGCTTGGTGCCCCATTCCGGCTTCACCATGTGTTGCCTCTTGCCTTTCAAAATATCTTGGATTTCGGGTGTGACCCGGAAAGTGGGGCGCGCCTTGCCATGACGCAAGGCGACTGTCAAAGCCGCGCGCGATGTCACATGCCGAACCCCGCCCCCTCACCGTCTCCGCGCGCGGTCCGCTGCGCGGCAGCGTCACCGTTCCCGGCGACAAATCGATCAGTCATCGCTCGCTGATGTTCTCGGCGCTCGCGGTGGGCGAAAGCCGCATCGAGGGGCTGCTCGAGGGCGAGGACGTGCTCGCCACCGCCGCCGCGATGCGCGCGATGGGCGCCGATATCGAGCGTGGGCCGGACGGCGTGTGGCGCGTCCACGGCGTCGGCGTCGGCGGGCTGCTCCAGCCGCAGGCCGCGCTCGACATGGGCAATTCGGGCACCTCGACGCGGCTGCTGATGGGCCTCGTCGCAAGCCATGCGATCACCGCGACCTTCACCGGCGACGCCTCGCTCTCCAGCCGTCCGATGGGCCGCGTGATCGAGCCCCTGTCGAAGATGGGTGCGGAGATCACCGCCTCGCCCGGCGGCCGCCTGCCGCTGATGGTGCGCGGGATCAATCCGGCGGTGCCGATCGAGTACACCCTCCCCGTCGCCTCGGCGCAGGTGAAGTCGGCGGTGCTGCTCGCCGGACTCAACACGCCGGGAATCACCCGCGTGATCGAGCCGGTGCCGACGCGCGACCATAGCGAGCGGATGCTGCGCGGATTCGGCGCCGAGCTGACCGTCGAGGACGGGCCCCAGGGCAAGATCATCTCGATCACCGGCGAGGCCGAATTGAAGCCGCAGCATATCGTGGTGCCGGGCGATCCCTCCTCGGCGGGTTTCTGGATGGTGGCGGCGTCGATCGTGCCGGGATCCGAGATCGTGATCCGCAACGTCTGCATGAACCCGACGCGCACCGGGCTGATCACCGCGCTCAAGCTGATGGGCGCCGACATCACCGAAGTGGACGCACGCGAAGTGGGCGGCGAAGCGGTGGCCGACCTGCGCGTGCGCCACGCGCCGCTCAAGGCGATCGAGGTGCCGCCCGAGCTCGCGCCGAGCATGATCGACGAATATCCGATCCTGTTCGTGGCCGCGTCCTACGCCCAGGGCCGCACCGTCGCGCGCGGCGCGCACGAGCTGCGCGTCAAGGAATCGGACCGGATCGCGACGATGCGCGCCGCGCTCGAAGCTGCGGGCGTGCGCACCGAGGAGCATGCGGACGGGCTGACGATCGAGGGCACGGGCGGCGATCCGCTGCCCGGCGGCGCGCAGGTCGCCTCGAAGCTCGACCATCGCATCGCGATGAGCATGACCGTGGCCGGGCTCGGCGCGGCCAGGCCGATCACGATCGACGACGTCGCCCCGGTCGCGACCAGCTATCCCGATTTCTTCCAGACGCTCGACGCCCTCCAGTAGAAGAGTTTGCGTTCATGATCATCGCCGTCGACGGACCGGCCGCATCGGGCAAGGGCACCATCGCCCGGGCGCTGGCGCGCCACTACGCGCTGCCGCATCTCGACACCGGATTGCTCTATCGCGCCGTCGCCGCATCGGTGCTGCGCGCCGGGCGCGATCCGACATCCGAGGCGGAAGCGGTTGCGTCGTGCGGGTTCGAGGACGGGCTGCTCGACGATCCGTGGCTGCGCACCGACGAGGTCGGCAAGATCGCCTCGGTGGTCTCGGCGCACCCATCGGTGCGCGCGGCGCTGCTCGATCGCCAGCGCACGTTCGCGCAGCAGCCCGGCGGGGCGGTGCTCGACGGGCGCGACATCGGCACGGTGATCGCCCCCGACGCCGACGTGAAGCTGTTCGTCAAGGCGACCCCGACGATCCGCGCGCAGCGCCGCCATCTCGAGCTGCGCAAGCAGGGCGCCAATACCAGCCTCGACAAGGTGCTGGCCGACATCCGCGCGCGCGACGAGCGCGACTCCCATCGCTCCGAGGCGCCGATGCGGCAGGCCGGGGACGCCGCGGTGCTCGACACCAGCTTCCTGTCGATCGACGCCGCGATCCAGCGCGCGATCGCCCTGGTCGAGGCGCGGACCAGGGCCGCCGGACCGGTCTCGGGCTGAGTTCAGCCGACCGGGAGGGTGATCTCGCCGCCCTCGCCCGGCTGGGTGAAGCCGCGCAGGATGGTGAGCATGCCTTCGGTGCCGAACAGCTGGTAGAGCGTGAACAGCCCGCGCGCGAGATCGCCGTCGAACTGGAAGGCGAAGCGGTCCATCGCGCAGTTGCTCATCTCGAGTGGCCCGCCGGCATAGACGAAGGTGACGTCGCGGAAGGTGCAGTCGGTATAGCTGTTGCCGTCCAGCGAGACGGTGGCGGCTTCGAAGGTCTGGTTGACGTGGTCCATGGCGCTTTCTTCGTTTGAATGGCGCGGCCCTGACATGGCGAACGCCCAGCCGCAATGGGCCGCGCGCCGCCTTGCCTCTGAGGCCCGGTTCGGCTATGGGCCGCGCGTCCTGCGGGCAGAGGCTCGCGGAGGTATGGCGCGTGGACATGAGTCGCGCGCGCCCTTTTCGCAGCAAGCGCGTCTAGCCCCTCCGCTTTTCTTGGTCCGCACGGATGCCGCGACCGGCATTCGGCCGCCGCGGCAATTTCGGCCTCCAAGACCGCCGGATTCAACCGGCTGGCCGGAAAAAACGTTAGACCAGGAACTGAACCTCTATGGCCACTACGGCAAACCCCAGCCGCGACGATTTCGCGGCGCTCCTCGAACAAACTCTCGGCGGCGCAGAAAGCTTTGAAGGCCGCGTCGTCATCGGCACCGTCACCGGCATCGAGAACGACCTCGCGGTCATCGACGTGGGCCTCAAGTCCGAAGGCCGCGTGCCGCTGCGCGAATTCGCCGCGCCGGGCCAGAAGGCAGAGCTCAAGGTCGGCGACGAAGTCGAAGTCTATGTCGACCGCGTCGAGAACGCCAACGGCGAAGCGATGCTCAGCCGCGACCGCGCCCGCCGCGAAGCCGCCTGGGACAAGCTCGAGACCGAATTCGCCAAGACCGCGCGCGTCGAAGGCGTCATCTTCGGCCGCGTCAAGGGCGGCTTCACCGTCGACCTTTCGGGCGCGGTGGCCTTCCTCCCCGGCTCGCAGGTCGATATCCGTCCGGTGCGCGACGTCACGCCGCTGATGGACATCCCCCAGCCCTTCCAGATCCTCAAGATGGACCGCAAGCGCGGCAACATCGTCGTGTCGCGTCGCGCGGTGCTCGAGGAAACCCGCGCCGAGCAGCGCTCGGGCCTGATCCAGAGCCTCGCCGAGGGCCAGGTGATCGACGGCGTCGTCAAGAACATCACCGATTACGGTGCGTTCGTCGACCTGGGCGGCATCGACGGCCTGCTGCACGTCACCGACCTCAGCTACAAGCGCGTCAACCATCCGAGCGAAGTGCTCAACATCGGTGACACGGTGAAGGTGCAGATCATCCGCATCAACCGCGACACGCAGCGCATCAGCCTCGGCATGAAGCAGCTCGAGAGCGATCCGTGGGATGGCGCCGCCGCCAAGTATCCGGTCGGCGCGAAGCTCACCGGCCGCGTGACCAACATCACCGAGTACGGCGCGTTCGTCGAGCTCGAAGCCGGCATCGAGGGCCTGGTCCACGTCTCGGAGATGAGCTGGACCAAGAAGAACGTCCATCCGGGCAAGATCGTCTCGACCTCGCAGGAAGTCGATGTCGTGGTGCTCGAGGTCGACGCCGAGAAGCGCCGCATCTCGCTGGGCCTCAAGCAGGCGCAGAACAATCCGTGGGAGGCCTTCGCGGCCGCGCACCCGGTCGGCACCGAAGTCGAGGGCGAAGTCAAGAACGCCACCGAATTCGGCCTGTTCATCGGCCTCGACAACGACGTCGACGGCATGGTCCACATGTCGGACATCGCCTGGGGCATCTCGGGCGAGGACGCGCTCAACCTTCACCGCAAGGGCGAGACCGTCAAGGCGATCGTGCTCGCGATCGAGCCCGACAAGGAGCGCATCAGCCTCGGCATGAAGCAGCTCGAGCGCGGCGGTCCTTCGGCGGCGGTTGCAGCCGGCGGCGGCGACAAGCTCAACAAGAACGCGATCGTCACCGTGACGGTTCTCGAAGTCCGCGACGCGGGCCTCGAGGTCCAGGTCGGCGAGGACGGCGCGACGGGCTTCATCAAGCGCACCGATCTCGGCCGCGACCGCGACGAGCAGCGTCCGGAGCGTTTCCAGGTCGGCCAGAAGTTCGACGCGATGGTCACCGGCTTCGATCGTTCGAAGAAGCCGACCTTCTCGGTCAAGGCGATGCAGATCGCCGAAGAGAAGCAGGCCGTTCAGCAGTATGGCTCGTCCGATTCGGGCGCGTCGCTGGGCGACATTCTCGGCGAGGCCCTCAAGGCCCGCAACGAGAAGAACTGAGGCAGGTTCGGGGAGGCGGCTTCGGCCACCTCCCCTTTCCGCTACCCCAAAATAAATGCCTTAAACCGTTAATCTGCGGGTTGATGCAGGTTGCATAACGGCGCTAGAGCAATATCCCTATTGGGGATTTTGCTGCGCCGGACGAACCGTGATCCGTGCGCCAAGGGAGGGTGCGGATGATCCGTTCGGAACTCGTGCAACTGCTGGTGGACGAAAATCCCGGCCTGTCGGCACGCGAGGTCGAGAAGATCGTCTCGGTCTTCTTCGACGAGATCGTCAGCCGCCTGACCGAAGACGGCCGCGTCGAGCTGCGCGGCTTCGGCGCCTTCTCCACCCGCGCCCGCGACGGCCGCACCGGCCGCAACCCCCGCACCGGCGAAACCGTCGACGTCGCGCCCAAGCGCGTCCCCTATTTCAAGCCCGGCAAGGAGATGCGGGTCCGCCTCAACGTCTGACCCGACCCTCTACCCCTTCGAAACGCAGATGAGGCCGGAACCGCTTGACGGTTCCGGCCTCATGCGCTTGGGCAAAGGCTCGAAACGTGCGGACGTGGCGGAACCGGTAGACGCCGGAGACTTAAAATCTTCTGCCCCTCGGGGCGTGCGGGTTCGAGTCCCGCCGTCCGCACCAGCGATATCCCCGACACACTCCACCCGGCTTTCGATGGAGCCAGCGCCTGCCATTGACGAAACGCCAACATGTTATATATCGCGTTATATAACATGTTGGAGATTATGTGATGGCGGACGTCCTGCGGGATCTCGGGCCCGCGTTCCTGGGCAGTCGGCTCAAACGGCTCGGCGAACGGATGCAAGCGGGCGCGGCGCGGATCACCACTGCGGCCGGGTTGCCCGTGCAGCCGTCCCACATGCCGCTTCTCGCCGCGCTGGACGGGAAGGCGTTGACGGTCGGGCAATTGGTCCAGGCGGTGGGAATCAGCCAGCCGGGCATAACGCGCGGGATAGGCCAGTTGATCGAGCTTGGCCTGGTCCAATCGCGGCAGGGCGACGATCAGCGGCAGCGCACCATAAGCCTGACCCCCGCCGGAATTGCCGCACTGGAGCGCGCAAAGCTGCACGTCTGGCCGCAAGTCGAAGCGGCGGTCCGCACGCTTTGCGGCGACGGGATGGACGCCTTCATCGCGCAGATCACCGATGCGGAGAAGGTGCTGGCGGCCACGCCGCTCGACCTTCTGGCGACCCGCACCAAGGCCGAAGCGCTGACGATCCGCGAATATAGCGACGACCTCGCGATCCACTTCCGCGACATCAACACCGAGTGGATCACCGCCATGTTCCAGCTCGAGGATGCCGATCGGGAGGTCCTGGAGAACCCGCGCGCGAAGATCATCGACGGTGGCGGCGCGATCCTGTTCGTCGAAGCCCCGGGACGGGGGATCATCGGGACCTGCGCGCTCCGAAAATCAGGGTCCGGGTTCGAACTGACCAAGATGGCCGTGCGCGAGACCGCCCGCGGACTGAAGGCCGGCGAGTTCCTGCTGTCCGCGACCATCCAGCGCGCCCTGTCGATGGACGCGGACCCTCTCTACCTGCTCACCAACTCCAAGTGCGCCGCCGCCATCCATCTCTACGAGAAGCTCGGCTTCGCGCACGATGCCGGGATCATGGCCCGCTACGGAGCCCGGTACGAGAGGTGCGACGTCGCGATGCGCTATCGCGGATAGCGCCGCCATCGGGCCCAAGCGATCAGGGGCTGTCGGGATCGTTGTTCTCGGTGGCGATGATGATCCCGCCCGCGATGATCGCGGCGAGGCCGATCAGGGCAATGATGGGGGCGCCGCCGAGCTGCGACGAATTCTCCGCCGCGGTCGAGGCCCGGAGCGAAAGCTTGGAAGCCTGGCCCTGTGCGGCGATCGCCGGCGTTGCTGCCAGCGAGAGCACAGCCAGTGCGGTCGCGGCTTGTCCCAGGATACGCGCCATCGAACTACTCCTCGAAATGGTCGGAGGAGGGAACCCTTCAGGCTGAACGCAAGTTCCCGGGATCCGCTGCGATGCGGCGAACGGAAGGAAATCGGAGAGGGGTTGGCAGCGTGCGGTGCGAACCATACACCGCTTGCATGAACCGCTTCGTCCTGCCTGTCCTGCTCGGCCTGGGCCTGGCGACGGGTGCGTGCGGGCCCGAGGGGCAGCGCAAGGACGATGCGCCGGTGGTGGTCAGCGCAATCGGCGGCGAGGCCAAGGCGGCCGATCCGAGCGCGGGCCCGCTCGATCCTGCCGAGCGCGTGCTGATGGGCGCGACGGCGCAGGGCCTCGTCCGCTTCGACGGCGCGGGCCAGATCGAGCCGGGGCTGGCCGAGCGCTGGATCGTGATCGACGACGGACGCAGCTACATCTTCCGGCTGCGCGAGGCCTATTGGCCCGACGGCGCCCCGGTGACCGCGGCGCAGGTGGTCCGCGTGCTCCGCCGCGCCGCCGCGCCCGGCAGCCGCAATGCCCTCGCGCCGTTCCTCGCGGTGATCGACGAGATCGTCGAGATGACGCCCACCGTGATCGAAGTGCGGCTGAAACGCCCCCGCCCCGACCTGCTCAAGCTGTTCGCCCAGCCCGAGCTGGCGGTGTTCCGCACCGGCGCGCTGGATGGCAGCGGCCCGTTCTTCGCGCGCAAGTTGCCGCGCGGGCTGCTCCTGTCCCCCGCGCCCGATCCGCAGCGCCAGGACAATGCGACGCCCGCACCCGAGGAGACGGTGCGGCTGTTCGGCGAACGCGCGGCGCTGGCGATCGCGCGCTTCAAGGCGACCGAGTCCGATCTCGTCCTCGGAGGGACCTTTGCCGACTGGCCGATCCTCGCCCAGGCGCAGGTCGCACCCGCGAACCTTCATCTCGACCAGCCCTTCGGACTGTTCGGGCTGGCGGTCGTCGCGCAGCAGGGCTTCCTGGCCGACGCCGGGAATCGTGCCGCGATCGCGATGGCGATCGACCGGGCGGCGCTCACCCGCGCGGTCCAGCCCGACTGGACGCCGGTGGAGACGCTGCTCCCCGGCAAGCTCGATTCGGCGGCGCCCCCCGCCCAGCCCGACTGGGGAACGCTGTCGCTCGACGCCCGGCGCGAGGCAGCGGAGGCGCGGGTGGCCGCCTGGCGGCGGGAGCATCCCGGACCCCTGACCCTGCGCATCGCGCTTCCGGCGGGTCCCGGCGCGACCCTGGTCTGGGCGCATCTGGCGGAGGCGATGCTGCGGATCGGCGTCACGCCCCAGCGCGTCGGACTCGACGCCGCGGCGGACCTCAGGCTGATCGACGCTGTCGCCCCCTATGACAGCGGCCGCTGGTTCGTGCAGACCGCCTGCATCGCCTGCCCCGAGGCAGTGAAGGCGCTGGTCCTGGCGGGCCGCGACGCCCCGGATCTCGCCGCCCGCGCGCAGCGTATCGCCGAGGCCGACGCGGCGCTCACCGCGGATTCCTCTTATATTCCAATCGCTCAACCCCTACGTTGGTCGCTGGTCGCATTGCGGCTGGATGCATGGCAGCGGAACAGCCGGGCGTGGCACCCGCTGAACCATCTGCGAAACGAGACGGAGTGAATGGTGGCGAGACCGCAGCAAATGGCATCGGGATGGAGCGCGGCGGCGAAGAACCTGCCGCTGGGCAAGGACCCGGCATCGGTCCGCCGGCGCATCGAGGCGATGGAGCATCTGCTCGAGCGCAGCCTGACGGTCCCGGGGACGCGCTTTCCGATCGGCCTCGACGTGGTGCTCGATCTCGTCCCGGGCATCGGCACGACGATCGCCGCGGCGATGGGCGCCTATATGGCGTGGGAGGCGCGCAACCTCGGCATGTCCAAGACGCAGATCGCGCGGATGGCGGGCAATGTCGGCTTCGACTGGGTGCTGGGGCTGATCCCCTGGGTGGGCGCGATCCCCGATCTGTTCTTCCGATCGAACTCGCGCAACCTGAAGATGATCAAGAAGCACCTCGACAAGCATCATCCGTCGACCGCGACGATCGATCAGGGCTGAGGGGCAATAAGCCAACCCCGTCATCCCGGAAGTTAGGCTTTCCCGGAAAACCGCCAGGTTTTCCGTTGGAAAGCCTTACTGTCCGGGATCCACCGCGCCGCTAGCATTTGCCTCACGGTGGATCCCGGACAGCTCAATTTTCTGACCAAATCATAGATTTGGAGAAAATTGGCTTCCGGGATGACGGTAACTGCGGACGGACCCTAATTTTCCACTTTTACCATTGCGAGCGCGCTCAGGCTGCGCTGAAGTCCAGCCCGATATCCGCCGCCGGGGCCGACTGGGTCAGGCGGCCGACGCTGACATAGGTGACGCCCGATTCCGCGATGGCGCGGATCGTGTCGAGCCGTACGCCGCCCGAGGCCTCGGTCGGCACGCGCCCGGCGACCTGGGCGACAGCCGCGCGCAGCGTCGCGGGGGCCATGTTGTCGAGCAGCAGGTGCGTGGCGCCGGCAGCCAGCGCCGGTTCGATCTGGTCGAGCCGATCGACCTCGACGATGATGCGATCGATCCCCGCGGCCACCGCGCGGCCAACCGCCTCGCCGATCGATCCGGCGACGGCGACATGGTTGTCCTTGATCATCGCCGCGTCCCACAGCCCCATGCGATGGTTCCGCGCGCCGCCCATGCGCGTGGCGTATTTCTCGAGCACGCGCAGCCCGGGAATGGTCTTGCGCGTGTCGAGCAGGGTCGCGCCGGTGCCCGCGATGGCATCGACATAGGCGCGGGTCAGCGTGGCGATGCCGGAGAGGTGCTGGACGGTGTTGAGCGCCGACCGCTCGGCGGTGAGCATCGCGCGCGCCTTGCCGCGGAGCCGGAGCAGATCGGTGCCGGCGGCAACCCCCTGCCCGTCCTCGACCAGCCGCTCGATCGCCACCTCGGGATCGAGCGCGCGGAAGAATGCCTCCGCGATGGGGAGGCCAGCGACGGTGATCGCGTCGCGGCTGTCCATCACGCCTTCGAACACCGCATCGGCGGGGATCACCGCGGCGGAGGTGATGTCGCCGGCCTCGCCCAGATCCTCGGCGAGCGTGGCGCGGACGAAGGCGGCGAGGTCGAAATGGTCGAGGGAGAAGGGCATGGGGGGGCTCTAGCTCCTACCTCGTTGCGGCGGAAGGCTGGTTGCGACCTCTGTCTACCTACTCACCCTCACCCTTCCCACCGCCTTCGGCGGCGGGCCCCTTCCCTCTCCCATCGGGAGAGGGAGGGAGGCGCGAAGCGCCGGAAGGGTGAGGGTGACCCCGGCTTTCCCGTTCCCCCCTTGTTCGTTCAGCGCTAGACCGGCGCCGTGAACGCCCCGCCCGTCCGGAAGATCATCCATATCGACATGGACGCCTTCTACGCGTCGGTCGAGCAGCGCGACGCGCCCGAATTGCGTGGGCGCCCGGTGGCGGTGGGCTATGCCGCGGCGCGCGGAGTGGTGGCGGCGGCGAGCTACGAGGCGCGCAGGTTCGGGGTGCGATCGGCGCTGCCTTCGGTGACCGCGCTCAGGCGCTGCCCCGAGCTCGTCTTCGTGCGGCCGCGCTTCGAGGTGTACAAGGCGGTGTCGCGGCAGATCCACGCGATCTTCGCCGACTATACCGAGCTGATCCAGCCGCTGTCGCTCGACGAGGCCTATCTCGACGTCACCGCCAACCGCCGCGAAATCGAGACCGCCTGGGCCACCGCGAAGGAGATCCGCGCGCGCATCCTGGAGGAGACCGGGCTCACCGCCTCGGCCGGGATCTCGTACAACAAGTTCCTCGCCAAGCTGGCCTCGGACCAGCGCAAGCCCAACGGCCAGTTCGCGGTGACGCCCGAGATGGGCGCGGCCTGGGTCGAGACGCTGCCGGTGGCGCGCTTCCACGGCGTGGGGCCGGTAACCGCCGCCAAGATGAAGCGGCTGGGGATCGAGACGGGCGCCGACCTGCGCGGCAAGTCGCTCGACTTCCTGCGCGCGCATTTCGGCAGCGCGGCCGAATGGTATCATGCGATCGCGCGCGGGCAGGACGACCGGCCGGTCAACCCATCGCGCGAGCGCAAGTCGTCGGGATCGGAGACCACTTTCGACCGCGACCTGACCGAGCCGGCCGAGATCGAGGCGGGCGTGCTGCGAATGGCCGACGAGGTCTGGGAATGGTGCGACAGGGCCCAGGCCTTCGGGCGGACGGTGACGGTGAAGGTCAAGTTCGCCGACTTCAGGCAGATCACGCGGAGCAAGAGCTTCGCGACGGTGGTGCGCAGCCAGGAGGCGCTGCGGACGGCCAGCCGCGAACTGATCGGACTGGTGCTGCCGCCGGAAAAGGGCATCCGGCTGGTGGGGGTCACGGTGTCGAACTTCGCGGAGGGTGGCGGGAGCGAGGCGCTGCCGTTGTTCGGGACCTAGCTCTCGACCAGCGCATCGCTTCCGCCGTCACCCTTCCACCCATGCGCGCCGATCAGCGGGACGAAGCGCACCGGGCCGAGATCCTCCTCGCGATAGTCGTTCTGCGCCGTGCGGGTGATGCGGACGAGTTGCTGCTGGTCGGGATCGCCGACGGGGATCACCAGCCGGCCGCCGATCACGAGCTGGCGGCACAAGGGCTCGGGGACCTCCGGCCCGCTCGCCGCGACCAGGATCACGTCGAAGGGCGCGTTCTCGGGCCATCCCTGCGTGCCGTCGCCGGTGCGCACCACGACATTGTCGTAGCCGAGCCGCGCCATGCGATCGCGCGCGAGGTCCGCGAGCGCGCCGTGGCGATCGATCGCGTGGATGCGCCGCCCGAGCCGGCTCATCACCGCGGCTGCATAGCCCGATCCGACGCCGATCTCGAGGACCCGGTCTCCCGGCGCTATCGCCGCGGCCTCGATCATCAGCGCGACGATATAGGGCTGCGATATGGTCTGCCCCGCTTCGATCGGCAGCGGCGTATCGTCATAGGCAAAGGCCTGCATCTCCTCGGGCACGAATTCTTCGCGCGGTACCTCCAGCATGGCGTCCAGCACCCGGACGTCGGCGATCCCCCGCGCCGCGATCTGGCGATCGACCATCAGCCGGCGGCTCTGCTCCATTGTCGGCATGGCGCCTCTCCCGGCGCGATATCGTGCCGCGCCGCCCCCTATCAACGCGGGGCCGGCTCCCGATGATCCGCGACGGGAACGAGGGGTCCCCCTCGTTCCCGCGCTTCGGTCACTCGGCTTGGGCTTCGGCCGCGTCCTTCACTTCGCCCTTCGACATGGCCGAGACCAGCACGTCCCCCGAACCGGCGAAATTCGCGGCGGGAAGCGTGGCGAGGCGCTTGCCGACCTCGACCTGGACGCTCCGGACCGTGCCGCGCGCATCGGTGGCGACGTCGCGCACGCGGCCGATGGTACGGCCCTTCGCGTCCTCGATCGTCATGCCGGGCTGGACCGCGAAGGCGCCGAGCCCATTGGCGGCCGAGGATCCGGCGAGCGCCAGGCCGCCGCCCGAGCCGCTCGCGCTGCCGGAACCGCTGGCCGAGCCGGAGCCCGTCGCCGAGCCGCCCAGGTTGCCGAGCCCGCCGGCCGCGCCGGTCGCAGTGTCGCGCGCACCGGAGACGGCGCCGCGGGTGCGGCCCACCGCCCCGCGGGCAGTGTCGCGCACGCCGCCGGCTGCGCTGCGGACATCGTCGGTGCCGACGAGTTGCGCGCCCGCGCTGCCGCTCGCCGAGCCCGAGCCGGTGGCGCTTCCCGTCAGGCTCAGCGGGCCGGCCGCGCCGTCGAGCGCGGTCGATCCGCCTCCATTGGCCGAACCGTCGGCATCGACGCGGCCGCTACGGCGATCGACGCGCGGATTGGCACGGGCGCCGCCATCGGCGCTGCCGCTGCCGCGCAGATCGGTGGAGAGCGGCTCGCGGGTGCGCTCCAGCGAGCCTCCGAGCGTGCCGGTCAGGCCGCCGCCACCGCCGAGCAGACCGCCACCGCCGCCGCCACCGCCGCCGAGCAACTGGGCGGAGGCGGGCGTCGTCGAGAAAGCGAGGATCGCGGCGGTGGCGAGGAAGAGGGGTTTCATCGGGCTATCCTTTCGAACTGGGCGCGCTTCACGACGCGCTCAGTTCGGGAACGAGTCCGGTGGCCGGCTTAATCCCGGCGGCGGCTATTTTTTCGGCGTGCGGCAATCGCCGCACACCAGTCCGCGGCCGTAGAGCGGGTCCGGCCCGCGCTTGCCCAGGTCGAGCGCGTCGCGGTCGAGGGCGCGCAATCCGGCCGCGATCCCGGCAGGGTCCAGCGCCGGATAGGCGCGCGCGAGCCGCCCCGCGACCAGCGGCGCCGCGAAGGAGGTCCCGCGCACCGCCACCGTCCGGCCGCCGGGCGCCGCAGCGAGCATGTCCGCGCCCGGTGCGGCATAATCGAGATGCCGGGCGCGGCCGGCCTCGATCAGCGCCCGGCCGCGCGCGTCGACTCCGGTCACCGACACGGCCTGGGGATAGGAGGCGGGGTAAGCGGGCGGAGCCGCGGGGCCGTCATTGCCCACGGCGGCGACGATCACCGTCCCCCGGGCGCGCGCCGCCGCGACGATGCGCGCGAGCAAGGGGTTGGGCGGCCCGACCAGGCTGATCGTCACCACCGGCACGCGCTGCTCGACCATCCAGCCGATCGCCCGGGCGATCGCGGTGGCGTTGCCGCCGGCGGGATCGCGGCCATAGACGTCGGCGACCAGCAGCGACGCGCCGGGCGCGGCCCCGCGGATCGCCGGCGAACCCGCGGCGAGCGAGGCCACCGCCATGGCATGGCCGTTCACGGCGGGCGCCCCGGCGGCGAAACCGCGCTGCACGATGGGGTTCGAGAAGGCCCCGGCATCGATCCCGCCGTCGATGATCCCGATGCGGAGCGCGCCGGGCGCGGGGGCAGCGCGGACGAGCGCGGGCGTGGGCGCTTCGCCGAGAGCCGCGCCGCTGGCGAAGTGGAGCGGATCGGTCGAGACCTCGCGCTTGCCCGCGAGCGCGCGCATCCGCTTGAGGGCGCGCTGCAGCGATTCGCCGGTCGGCGTCTCGAAGCGCGCAAAGCCCACGTCCAGTCCCTCGACCTGGGCCTGTTCGATCAGCGCGAAGCCCTGCCCCCGCGCCCGTTCAATCAGCTCCGCGTCGGGATCGACCACTACGATCTCGCGGGCGCGGACCGGATTGCCATCGCGATCGAGCGCAATCGTATCGGGGTTACGGCGGACGATCTCGCGCAGCCGCTCCAGGCGGTCGCGCGTGAGCGTGCGGGCGATGCGCTGCGCCTCGGGCAGCAGGTCGGCGTCCGGCAGGACCTCGCCCAGCTGGCGCCCGACGGTGCCGAGCGTCTGCGGCACCGAGGGCAAAGGCACGATCTGCGCCTGGGCCGTCGCGGGAAAGGCGGTCAGAACCGCGAGGGCTGTCCACCAGCTTCGGCGCATACGGGTTCGACTAGCGATAAAGCGAAGTTTAGTCATGCAGGGATGAAACGCGGCGGCACGCTCGTTTCATCCACAAAGGCGCAAAGGGGATCGCGACGCGTGAGGTTCGAGGACGAGATGCTGGCGCTGCTGCCGCGCTTGCGGCGCTTCGCCCATGCGCTCGCCCGCAATCCCGCAGACGCGGACGATTTGTGCCAGGCCTCGATCGAACGCGCGATCAAGGCGAAGGAACAATGGCAGCCGGGGACCCGGCTGGACAGCTGGATGTATCGGATCATGCGCAACCTGTGGATCGACACGAGCCGCGCCCGCACGCGTCATGGCGAAACCTTCGCCCCGGCCGAGGCGGGCGAGAGCGTCGGCGGCGCCGGCGACCGCGCGATCGAGGCGGCGGTCGAACTCGGCCAGGTCGGGCGCGCCATGGCGACCCTGCCCGACGAGCAGCGCGAGGCCATCGCGCTCGTGGTGATCGAGGGGCTGGCCTATAAGGAAGCCGCGCAACTGCTCGACATCCCCATCGGGACGCTCACCTCGCGGCTGGTGCGCGGGCGCGAGGCGCTGATGGCGCGGCTGGGAGAGGCGGCATGACGATCGGCCCCGAAATGCTCATGGCCTATGTCGACGGCGAGCTCGACCTGGTCTCGGCCAAGCGCGTCGAGAAGGCGGCCGCCGGCGACCCGGAGCTCGCCGCCGAGATCGCGCGCCACCGTGCGCTGCGCGACCAACTGTGCCGCGCGTTCGATCCGCTGGCCAGCGCCGCGCCGCCCGAGGCGATGGTCGCGCTGCTGCGCGATTCGGCCAAGGTCACCGAGCTCCATCCGGAGCGACGGCGCGCGCCGCCGCTGCGCTGGGCCATGGCGGGCGGCGCGGTCGCGGCGGCACTCGCGCTGGGGATCGTGATCGGCCAGGGCCTGCCGGGTACGGACAGCGGGTTCGCGACCCGCGACGGTGCGCTCGTCGCGCGCGGGGAGACGGCGAGAGCGCTCGACGCGCAGCTTGCGGCCGCGTCTCCGGATGCGAGCACGCGGATCCTCCTCAGCTTCCGCAATGCAGAGGGCCGCTATTGCCGCGCCTTCGAGACGCGCGCCCAGTCCGCGATCGCGTGCCGGCAAGGCGGGGACTGGCAGGTCCGAACGCTGCGCGCCGTGGATGCGGCGCAGGCGACCGAGTATCGCCAGGCGGGTTCGGCGTCGGCCGCGCTGATGGCGGATGCGCAGGAGATGATGGCGGGCGAGCCGCTCGATGCCGCGGCCGAGCGCGCGGCGATCGCCGGCAGATGGGGCGCGGATTAAACCGCCCCGGGCACTCGTTCTCGTACGAAAGTCACGAAACGGGAGTCCTGAATGCGCATCCTCGCCCCAGCCCTTGCGGCCGTCCTGCTCACATCGCCGGCGCTGGCGCAGCAACGCCCGACCGAGCGCCCCGGCGCGCGTGCGGAGCTGAGCGGCGGCGTGGAATATCAGACGGGCGACTATGGGACCGGCGAGGAGATCGAGACGACCTCGATCACCAGTACCGCGCGGGTCGCGGCAGGGCGCGTGATCGTGACCGCGTCGCTCCCCTATCTGCGCGTCGATGCGCCCGGCAATGTCGTCGCGGGAAGCGGCGGCCTGCTCGGGCTCCCGATCGTCGTCGATCCGACCCAGCCCGCCACGCGGATCCGGCGCCAGGGCCTGGGCGACCTGCGCGTCGGGGCGGCGGTGATGCTGCCCACCGGCCCCGCGGTCGACCTCGCCGTCTATGGCCAGGTGAAGCTCCCCACGGCGTCCCGGCGCGCGCGCCTCGGCACCGGCGAGGTCGACTATGCCATGGGCGCCGAGATCTCGAGGACCGTGGCCGGCGTCACGCCCTTTGCGAGCCTCACCTACACGGTGCCGGGAAAGCCCGCCGACTATGCGCTGCGCAACAGCCTGTCGGGCCAGGCCGGCCTGGGCGCGCGGCTGGGTCGGAGCGTCTCCGGGCAGCTCTCCTACGGCTATTCGCAGAGCCTCATCCCGACGATCGCCGACGAGCAGCTCGTCTCGGCCCGGCTCGCGGCGGGCGTCTCGCGGCGGCTGTCGCTCTCGGTCTACGGCAATGCGGGCGTCTCGCGCAGCGCGCCCGATGTCGGCGCGGGCGTGCAGCTGGGGGTTCGGCTGTTCTAGGATTCAGCACGCCCCTCCCTGCAAGGGAGGGGATGGGGGTGGGTGCGCGCGTCTGCGCGCCCAAAAGACTCATCGCCAAGCAAGCAAAGCGACAGACGAGGCATCGAGCCTCGCCTGTCACTACCCACCCCTTGATCCCCTCCCTTGCAGGGAGGGGAAACGAACGCTGGTCGTTCATCGGCCCTGAAGCACGGCACGTCTCTGGAGAGCGAGCGGTTTCCCCCCGGTTCACCTGCGGGACAGGTTCGCGCCGGGAGGGAGGTGCGGCCGGGGTGGAGGATGCAGGCGTGCGGCTGAATGCCGATCACGCGACAAGGGAGAGATATATGCGTATTCGCTACTTCGTGCTGGCCGGCCTGGGAGCCCTGGCACTTTCCGCATGTGCGAAGAAGGAGGAGGAAGTCGCAATGGCGCCGCCGCCTCCGCCGCCGCCGGGATCCGTTGCCGGCTCCACCGCCGCCGATCGCGACGGCGACGGGATCGTCGACGGATATTACACCGCCGACGGGATCTATCATCCCAATGCGCCGCTGGCGCCGCCTCCGGCCCCGCCTGCCCCGACCCGTCGCGGGGAACGAGGCTGATCGCGCGGAAATCGGGAATGCGGCGGTGCCGCATTCCCCTCCGGCTACTGGCAGCGCTCGCCGCATCGGCCGCGCTGCAACTCCCACCCGTCGCGGCACAGGCCGCCACCGCGGACACGGCGGCTGCCGATCCCGTGGCGGCGGCGCTCCGCAGGGAAGCCGGCGGCGCGCTCGAGCGCTTCTATGCCGAACGCGGCTTCCGGCCGCTCTGGGCGGCGGGCGGCACGATCGGCCGGCCGGCCGACCGGCTGCTCGACTATCTCGCCTCGGCGGATCTCGATGGGCTGGACCCCGAAGACTATAAGCTCGCCAAGCTGCGCGAGACGGTCGCCGCCGCGCGGGGCGGCGATGCGCAGGCGATCGCGCGCGCCGAGCTCGCGCTGTCCGACGCCTTTGCGCGCTATGTCCGCGACCTGCGCCGCAAGCCCCGCGTGCGGATGATCTGGGCCGATCGCAGCCTCAAGCCCCGAAAGCCGCGCGTCGAGACGGTACTGCGCGCCGCCGCCTTCCCGGCCTCGTTCTCGGACTATGTCGCCGGGATGGGCTGGATGAGCGACCAATATGTCCGCCTCCGCGACCTCGCCGGCCGCGCGCACAAGGCCGGCGCCTCGGAGGACGAGATGGCGCGGCTGCGCCTGAACATGGAGCGCGCCCGCCTGCTCCCCAGCCCCTGGACGCGGCACATCGTGGTGGACGCCTCCTCGGCGCGGCTCTGGTATTACGAGGCCGGCCGCGAGGTCGGCACGATGCGTGTCGTCGTCGGCGCGCCGGCAACGCAGACCCCGATGCTCGCCGGGGCGCTGCAATGGGCGATCCTCAACCCCTATTGGAACGTGCCCGACTATCTCGCGCAGAACAGCATCGCGCCGAAGGTGCTCGGCGGCCGCTCGCTCGACAGCCTGAAGATGGAGGCACTCTCCGACTGGAGCGCCTCGCCGCGCCAGCTGGAAGCGGCCGAGATCGACTGGACGGCGGTAGCCGCGGGCAGGCAGCTGGTCCGCCTCCGCGAGCTGCCCGGCCCGCACAATTCGATGGGCCGGGTCAAATTCCTCTTCCCCAACAAGGAAGGCATCTACCTGCACGACACCCCCGAGCGCGACCTGCTCAAGAAGGAGGACCGCCATTTCAGCAATGGCTGCATCCGCCTCGAGGACGCCGCCGAGCTCGGGCGCTGGCTCCTCCAGAAGCCGCTCCCGCGCCGGTCGTCCGAGCCGGAACAGGCGGTGCCGCTGTCGGTGCAGGTGCCGGTGTACCTGACCTATCTCACCGCCGCGCCCGCCGCGCGATCGGGCGTGCGCTTCCGCGACGACGTGTATGGACGGGACGGCTCCTGACGGGGCCGCGGATGTTTGGCGGGACGTTCCAAATCCTCCCCCGCCAGGGGGAGGTGTCGCCGAAGGCGACGGAGGGGGAGGTAAGCGACCCACAAGCCGTCGTGATTCCGCCCCCTCCGTCATGCTGCGCATGCCACCTCCCCCTGGCGGGGGAGGATTGAAGACTCCTAGTCGCCCTTCTTCGGGTCTCCCCCGACCGCGGGCACCGGGCCGAGATCGCCCTGCCCCACCGTGGCGCTGGCCATCTCCAGCATCCGGTCGAGGCTCTGCTTGGCCTTCAGGCGCATGCCTTCCTCGATCTCGATGCGCGGCTCGAGGTCGCGGAGCGCGAGGTAGAGCTTCTCCAGGTTGTTGAGCGCCATGTACGGGCAGATGTTGCAGTTGCAGTTGCCGTCGGCGCCGGGCGCGCCGATGAAGGTCTTTTCCGGCAGCGCCTTTTCCATCTGATGGATGATGTGCGGCTCGGTGGCGACGATCAAAGTGTCGCCCGGGAAGCTCTTGGCGAAATCGAGGATGCCGCGGGTCGAGCCGACATAGTCGGCATGGTCGAGGATGTGCGGCGGGCATTCGGGGTGCGCGGCGATCGGCGCGTTCGGATATTGCGCCTCGAGCTTGAGCAATTCGGTCTCCGAGAAGGCCTCGTGGACGATGCACACGCCCGGCCAGAGCAGCATCTCGCGTCCCAGCGTGCGGGTGAGATAGCCGCCGAGATTGCGATCGGGGCCGAAGATGATCTTCTGGTCCGCCGGGATCTGGGCGAGAATCTTCTCGGCCGAGGAGCTGGTGACGATGATGTCGGAGAGCGCTTTCACTTCGACCGAGCAGTTGATGTAGGTCAGCGCGATATGATCGGGATGCTGCGCGCGGAAGGCGGCGAACTGCTCGGGCGGGCAGCTGTCCTCGAGCGAGCAGCCCGCATTCATGTCGGGGAGCACGACGATCTTGTCGGGCGAGAGGATCTTGGCGGTCTCGGCCATGAAGCGGACGCCGCAAAAGGCGATGACGTCGGCGTCGGTCTCGGCGGCTTTCCGGGAGAGATCGAGGCTGTCGCCGACGAAGTCCGCCAGGTCCTGGAGCTCGGGCTTTTGGTAATAATGCGCGAGGATGACGGCGTTGCGCTCCTTGCGCAGCCGATCGATCTCGGCGCGAAGGTCGAGTCCCGCCAGGCTGCCGCCCATTCCGTTTCGTGCGTCCATGTGGGGGCAGATGGCCCGCGCAGGGGCTCGGATCAAGCCCAACCGTCATCCCGGCGAAAGCCGGGATCTCATGAAACGAGCCGTTCGCTTGCGGCCTGAGGTCCCGGCTTTCGCCGGGATGACGGTTACCAGCGATTGGCCACGACATCCTCGGGGCTGCGCGACCTGTCCCACTCCTCGCCCGGACGCTCGTCGGGAAAGTACACCGCGACCTTCGCGTCGAGGCCCGCGGCCTTGAGCGGCATCGCGAAGCTGCGCTCGATCGCGCGGCGGGTGGCGTCGCGGGCGAGCTTCATCGGCATGGGCCCGCGCGCCTGGCGGATCAGCTCCTGCCGGCCCGCCTTGCGGTTGGCGGCATCGAGCTGGGTCTCGACATCGGTGAAGCGCATCAGCAGCCCGCCTTCCGAATATTCGCGGATGCCGTCGAGATCGACGTCGGGGCCGATCACCTCGATCGGGGGGAGCAATATGGTGAGCCGGTTGTTGGCGGCGTCCCAGGACAGGCTCTTCTGCTGGAGCTTCGCCAGATCGACCTCATAGCGGACCATACCGGGCATGATCAGCGTCTTCTCGGCGGTGAGGCCGAGGCGGCTCTGCTTCGAGGTGACCACCGCGACATAGCGCGCGGCGAAGGTCGAGAGGCGGTTCTGCTCGCGCAGGCCCTGGAGGCTCGCCTGCGCGACGGTGACGGGATCGGGGCCGCGGAACGGGCTCTTGATGGTGTCGCCGAGGAACCAGAATCCCGCCCCGATCGCGAGGACGAGCGCGGCGAGCAGCGCGCCGAATTTGAGGCAGCCCCAGCGCGTCACGCCGCGAGCTTCCACGCGCCGCCCGCCTCCTCGACGATTCCGCGGTTCCGAAGATCGAGCAGATGCGCGAGCACCGAGCGGCCCGCGGCGCCGGTGAGGCGCGGATCGAGCCCGACATACATGCGCTCGACCATCGCGGGGATCGCGCCGATATCGTCGCGGAGCAGGCGGAGAATCTGGCCCTCGCGCTGCTTGCGATGGCCCATCAGCCCGCGGACGAAGCGGCGGGGATTCTCGATCGGCTCGCCATGCGCGGGATAATAGACGCGGTCCTCGCGGGCCATGAGCTTGTCGAGGCTGGCCATGTACGCCGCCATGTCGCCGTCGGGCGGCGCGACCACGGTGGTCGACCAGCCCATGACATGGTCGCCGGTGAACAATGCCCCCGCCTCCGGCAGCGCGAAGACGAGATGGTTCGAGGTGTGGCCGGGGGTGGCGATTGCGGTGAGCGTCCAGTCGGGGCCGGTCACGCTCTCGCCATCGGCCAGGACGCGATCGGGGACGTAGGTGGTGTCGAAAGCGGCGTCGGCGCGTGGGCCGGCATCCTCGAGGCTGAGCGGCGCGCAGCCCACGATCAGCGCGCCGGTCGCGGCCTTGAGCAAGGCGGCGGCGGGGCTGTGGTCGCGGTGCGTGTGGGTGCAGAGGATCGCAGTCACCGGGCGGCCAGCGATCGCGGCGAGTAGCGCTTCGAGATGTTCAGGATCGTCGGGGCCGGGGTCGATCACCGCGAGCGCGGCGGTGCCGACCAGATAGGTCTGGGTGCCGGTATAGGTGAAGGGCGACGGGTTGGGCGCGAGAACGCGCGTGACCAGCGGCGCAATCGCGAGCGCGACGCCAGTGGGAGCCTCGATCATCGGTGCGATGTGGCGGGTGTGGGCGGCCGAGACAAGGGCTTCCATGCTCTCCTCAATCCTCCCCCGCCAGGGGGAGGTGGCATGCGAAGCATGACGGAGGGGGAGGAAGCACTCCGGCTGGTGAGTCGCTTACCTCCCCCTCCGTCGCCTTCGGCGACACCTCCCCCTGGCGGGGGAGGATTAAAAACGGGGCCGGCTGCGAAGGAGTTCAGCCGGCCCCGCGTGAAGGGCGTCCGCGAGGGCGGAGACGCCCCTCCCCTCTCGTCAGTCCTGGTCGCGCTTCTTCTCGAGCTCGGCGAGCGCCTCGTCGATACCCTTGAGCGCCTTGGCGCGCTCGTCGCCGGACATGTTGGGCTCGCTCTCGATCGAGCGCCGCGCCATGCGCAGCCCCATGCGGGCGCTCTCCATGCCGAACTCCTTGTGGCGCATCGCCATGCGAGTGGCGTTCTCGCTCATCGCCTCGATCCGGTCGGTGCAGATGACCATGATCCTCTTGCCGTCGTCCTCGCGGTGCTCGACCGTCGGCTTGCCGGCGCCCTTGCCGCACTTGCCGTCGCGGACCTCGGGGACCGTGATGCGGATCTTCTCCATATCGGGCATCGCGATCTCGTCCCTGCTGCCGTCGGCGCGGACGATGACCATCTGGCGGATCTGCTTGCCGTCCTTCTTGTCGTCGCTCATGCGATAGACGTGGCGCTCGATCCTGTGCGGAGCGGGCGCCGCGGCGGGCGCCTCGGGCGCTTCCGCGGCCTCGGGAGCCTCCGGCGCCTCGGGCGCTTCGGCCGCGGGCGGAGGCGGTGGCACGTCCTGGCCGAGGCTGACCCCGGTCACGGTCTCGACCTTGTTCTTGAGCGTCTCGGCGGCCTGGGTGCCCGAGGCGGTGAGCCCCAGAGCGGCGACCGAGAGCGCGCCGACGCCGATCAGGCCCGTGGCGGCGCGCGTGGGGGAAAATTGCCGGGTCTTCGAAAGCATGCGTAGCCTCCCTTTCACTTCGTTGATCGTGTGCAAGTGACATGCCGCCGAGACCGCACCCCCATGCGCGGACTTGACGATCGCACGGCCATAAGCATGGCGCAGTGCCTGGGCGCGGCCGGCGAGCACGAGGGCGTCGCAGGCCATTTCCTGATCGGCGCGGAAGGCGCGGAAGGCCCTCCAGGCGATCGGATTGAACCAATGGAGCGCGAGGACGATCAGCGCGACCCAGTTCGCGATCAGATCGCCACGGACATGGTGGCCGAGCTCATGGGCGAGCGCGAGATCGCGCTCCTGCTCGTCGTAACGCTCGGAGAAATCGCGCGGAAACGCGACATATTTGCGGAAGATGCCGAAGGCCAGGGGGCCGTGCGCGGCGTCAGTCTCGATCACGCGCACCTTGCCCTGGGCGATCGTACGGTCGACGCGGGCGCGGCGCAGCAGGCTGGCGGTGTAGCGGCTGTGCGAGACGAGGTGGTAGCCGAGGAACGCCGCGGCGCCGAGCGCCCAGACGAGCAGCAGCACCATCCACAGGCCGAAGCTTCCCTCCGCCCCCGCGGAGGGCGCGGCGCCGAGCGGCTCGACGAAATAGACCGCGACGATATCGCTCGCCGCGGCGACCGGCGCCGCCGCCTGCTCGCGCCAGCTCTCGGGGAGCGGCGGCAGCAGCAGCCGCGCGACGGGCAGCAGCCACAGGGCATAGGCGATGTGCGGCCCGAACGCCTTCCGCACGGGTCCGCGGACCGCCAGCACGAGCAGCATCAGCAGCGTGGTGGCGACGAAGGTCTCTATCGCGAAGGCGATCATGACTTGAGCTCCTTCAACAGCGCTTCGATCTCGGCGATGTCCTGGTCGGTGATCGCGTCGCGCTCGGCGAGATGCGCGACCAACGGCGTGAGCTTGCCGCCGAACAGGCGGTCCATGAAGCGGCGCGATTCGCCGACGACATAGTCCGCGCGATCCACCAGCGGGCGGTAGCGGTAGCGGCGGCCGTCCTCCTCGTGCGCGATGATGCTCTTGGCGAGCAGGCGTCCGAGCAGGGTCTTGACCGTATTGGCGCTCCAGTCGCGCTCGGCGGGCACGCGCTCGGCGACTTCCTGCGCGGTAAGCGGCGACTCCTCCCAGAGCACCTCCATCACCGTGTGCTCGGCATCGCTGATCCGTTCGGCCATGGGTCCCTCTTTCTGACTACTTGTGTAATCGTCACGATTACGTCTGTAGTCAAGGGGGTGAATGGCCGATGAACGGATTCTGACAGGCGGATGACGGCACGCCGCGCCTGTCGGGGAAATTTACAGGCAGGCCATGGTGAAGCAGGCCATTAACTACTGAAGATACTGGAAAAGCCCGCTTCCCGGGAACTGGCACGACGAGTGCAAAGATAGAGGCACCCGAGCGTTCGACGCTTCATTCAAGGGTGGGTCGACCGCTTCTACCCGGTCTCGCGTCGACCCACCCGACCCGGGTTTCCCCGACATCGACGGTGCGACTCGGAGGAGGGTCGCTGGCGCTTGCCTCAAATACACGTCACTCCGCCCAATACGTCGTCACCCCCGCGAAAGCGGGGGCCCATCTCCGATGCTCGCCACACGCACGGCCGTCGTGCTCGTGGATCGTCCGGGAGATGGGCCCCCGCTTTCGCGGGGGGGCCGGTGGATAATTAGGGCCTAAAGGCGACGCAGGCGATCAAGCCTGCGCAGCCACGCCCTTGTCGGCGAGCAGCTGGGCGAGCTCGCCGCTCTCGTACATCTCCATCATGATGTCCGATCCCCCGACAAATTCGCCCTTCACATAGAGCTGGGGGATGGTCGGCCAGTCCGAGAAGGCCTTGATGCCCTGGCGGACGCCCTGGTCCTGGAGCACGTCGACGCTTTCGAAATCGACGCCGAGATGGCTGAGGATCGCCACCGCGCGGCTCGAGAAGCCGCATTGCGGGAAGAGCGGGCTGCCCTTCATGAAGAGGAGCACGGGGTTGGCGTCCACCAGGCCCTGGATGCGGTCCTGCACTTCGTCGGTCACTAGTCTACTCCTCGGCTGGCGCTTCGGTGGTCAGCTGGAGCGCGTGGAGCACGCCGCCCATGCGCCCGCCGAGCGCTGCATAAACCGCCTGGTGCTGGCGCACGCGCGGCATCCCCCTGAACATGGGGGCGACGACGCGCGCTGCATAGTGGTCGCCGTCGCCGGCGAGGTCGGTAATCTCGACGCGCGCGTCGGGAATGCCGGCGCGGATCAGTTCCTCGATCTCGGCCGCGGCCATCGCCATCAGACTTCGCCGATCAGCTGGCGGCGCGCCTCGACCGTCTGCTCCTCAAGCGCGCGGCGGACCGTGGCCTCGTCGACCTCGACGCCCGCGGCGAGCAGGTCGCCGACCAGCTTGCGGATCACGTCCTCGTCGCCGGCCTCCTCGAAATCGGCCTGGACCACCGCCTTGGCATAGGCGTCGGTCTCCTCCGGCGTGAGGTTGAGCCTGGCGGCAGCCCATTGGCCGAGCAGCCGGTTGCGCCGCGCGGTGATGCGGAAGGCCATGTCCTCGTCGCGGGCGAACTTCGCCTCGAATGCGCGCTCGCGATCGTCGAAAGTGGTCATGGTGCTGCTCGCCTTTTGGTGTCGGTTTGGGTCGAGATAGGAGGGAGGGAGGCGCGAGGCAACGCCTTTGCAAGATCCTCCCCCGGAGGGGGAGGTGGCGCGCGCAGCGCGACGGAGGGGTAGTCTCCTCGGGCGACGTCGCTTGGGGCGAATACCCCTCCACCGCCTTCGGCGGTCCCCCTCCCCCTCCGGGGGAGGATTTACAAAGTCACCACCAGCTTCCCGATCGCCTGCCGCGCGGCCATTTTCGCGATCGCCTTGCCGCCGTCCTCCAGCGGAAACGTCTCCGTCACCCGCGGCGCGATCCTGCCCTCACCCCACAGCCGGAACAGCGACTCGACATGCGCCTCGTTCGCCTGCGGATCGCGCGCGGCGAAGGCGCCCCAGAAGACGCCGCAGACGTCGCAGCTCTTGAGCAGGGTCAGGTTGAGCGGCAGCCTGGGAATGCCGGCCGGAAAGCCGACCACCAGATAGCGCCCTTCCCAGCCGATCGCGCGCAATGCCGGCTCGGCATAGTCGCCGCCGACCGGATCGTAGATCACATCGGCGCCCTTGGGGCCCACCGCCGCCTTGAACGCCTCGCTCAAAGCCTTGGACTGTTCCTTGTCGAAGGGCGCGCGCGGATAGACGAGAGTCTCGTCGGCCCCCGCCGCCCGCGCCGCCTCGGCCTTCTCCTCGGACGAGACCGCGGCGACGACGCGCACACCGTACGCCTTGCCCAGTTCGATCGCGGCGAGACCGACCCCGCCGGCCGCGCCGAGGATCAGGAGGGTCTGGCCTGCCGCGAGATGCCCGCGATCGAGCAGCGCGTGGATCGTGGTGGCGTAGGTCAGCAGCAGCGCCGCGCCTTCCTCGAAGCTGCGGCCCTCGGGAAGCGGATAGAGCCGCGCGGCGTCGACCGCGACCTTCTCCGCCAGCCCGCCATGGCCGATCACGCCGAGCACGCGATCCCCGGGCGCGAACCGGGTGACGCCCTCGCCCACCGCCTCGATCGTGCCCGCGATCTCGCCGCCCGGCGCGAAGGGGCGCGGCGGCTTGAACTGATATCTGTCCTCGATGATCAGGACGTCGGGATAGTTGATCGCGCAGGCCTTGACCGCGACCAGCACCTGGCCCTTGCCTGGAATGGGATCCGGCAGCTCGGCGACGCTTAGAGTTTCAGGTCCGCCCGGCGCCTGCGACAAGAGTGCCTTCATTGCCCGCTCCCACTGCGATCCACGGCCGCGATGTGGCGACACCGGATTCGTATTTCGAAATCTCGGTATCTTTTGCCAGCGTCATGCCGATCTCGTCCAGCCCCTCCAGCAGGCATTGACGGCGGAAGGGATCGAGATCGAAGGGAAAACGGTCCTGAAAGGGCGTGGTGACGGTCATGGTCTCGAGGTCGACGGTCACTTCATTGTCGCGCGCGACCTCGACCAGCCGGTCGATCGCTTCCTGCGGCAGGACGACGGGGACGATGCCGTTCTTGAAGGCGTTGCCCGAGAAGATGTCCGAGAAGCTCGGCGCGATGACCGCCTTGATGCCCAGATCGGCGAGCGCCCAGGCGGCGTGCTCGCGGCTCGACCCGCAGCCGAAATTGTCGCCGGCGATCAGCACCGGCGCGCCGGCATAGCGCGGATCGTCGAAGACATTGCCTTCCTGCGCGCGCACCGTCTCGAACGCGCCCTTGCCGAGGCCTTCCCGCGTCGTGGTCTTGAGCCAATGGGCGGGGATGATGATGTCGGTGTCGATATTCTTGGCGCCCCACGGATAGGCGCGCCCCTCGACCTGGCGAACGGGTTCCATCAGCGGGCACTCCGGGGGAAAATGGGCAGCTTGGCGACGTCGGCGGGCTCGTGCTGGATCACGACCTTCGCCTTGAGGTTGGCGGCGATCCGCTTGAAGCGATCGATCGAGGCGAGCGTGTCGACGCGATCGGTGTTGTAGGTCGGGACCTGATCGTGCTCGAAGCTTTCGGTGGCGTGGAACTGATCGCCCGACAGCAGCACCGGCCCCGTGCCCTTCAGCCGGACGAGCAGCGCATGATGGCCGGGGGTATGCCCCGGCATGCCGAGCATGACGACGCTGCCGTCACCGAACACATCCTTGTCGACGTCGACGGCCTCGACCTTGGCGGTGCCCTGGATCCAGGGCTTGAACGCGCCGGCGGCGGCCGGATCGCCCGCCTTGATCGTGGCGAAGTCGCCCGCGCCGATCAGCAAGGTGGCCTGGGGGAAATCGCCGACCTGGCCGATATGATCGAAGTGATCATGGCTGATCCCGACGAAGCGCACCTGCTCGGGCTTCACCCCGATCTGCGCCAGTTGCGTGACGATCCGCGCCTTGAGCGTGAGCGTGAAGACGCCTTCGACGACCTGTTCGCCGAGGATGTCGCCGCTGAGGCCGGCGTCCCAGAGCAGATAGTCGCTGCCGTGGCGGATCAGATAGCAGCTGTCGACGAGCTTGTAGGGCTTTCCGTCATAGCGGTGCGTGTCGCTGAACTCGCCGAAGTCGGAGACATCGAGGTTGCCGCAATCGAGTCGCCAGAGCTCGACGTCCGCCGCCTGGGCATGAGCCGGCACGGCGACGAGCAGCGCGGAGGCAGCTCCCATCGCGCCCAGGATCGCCGAAGCGAAGGCGCGGGTCAGCTTTTCCCGGGCGTTTCCGCGTTCGGCGATGGCTTGCTGTGGGCCGAGGCATAGGCCGCGGCGAGGCCGCTCAGCACGGTTCCGACGATCAGCACGATCAGTGCCCGCTTCATACACGCTCCCTTCACGCATCCGCCGACATCAGCTCCCTGACATCGGTGAGGCGCCCCGTGACTGCCGCCGCCGCCGCCATGGCGGGGGACAGCAGATGGGTTCGCGCGCCCGGACCCTGCCTTCCTACGAAGTTTCGATTCGAGGTGGAAGCACAACGTTCGCCGGGGGGAACCTTGTCCGGGTTCATCGCCAGGCACATCGAGCAGCCGGGCTCGCGCCATTCGAAGCCGGCCTCGGTGAAGATGCGGTCGAGCCCCTCGGCCTCGGCCTGCAGCTTGACCAGCCCCGAGCCGGGAACGACCAAAGCCTGGCGAATGCGGTCGGCGACATGCCGCCCCTTCACCACCGCGGCGGCGGCGCGCAGATCCTCGATGCGGCTGTTGGTGCAACTGCCGATGAAGACATGCTCGACAGGGATGTCCTGCATCGCGGTGCCCGCCGTCAGACCCATATAGTCGAGCGACTTTTGGGCCGCGACGCGCTTCGAGGGGTCGGCGAAGCTCTCCGGATCGGGGATCGCGCCGGTAATCGGGACGACGTCCTCGGGGCTGGTGCCCCAGGTGAGCGACGGGGCGATGTCGCTGGCCCGCAGGATCACTGTCTTGTCGTAGCGCGCGCCGGCATCGGTCGGCAGCGTGCGCCAATAGGCGACGGCCTTGTCCCAGGCCTCGCCGCCCGGAGCCAGCGGGCGGCCCTTGATATAGTCGAACGTCGTCTGATCGGGCGCGATCAGCCCCGAGCGCGCACCGCCCTCGATCGACATGTTCGAGACGGTCAGCCGCCCCTCGACCGACATCGCGCGGATCACCTCGCCGGTGAACTCGATGACATATCCCGTGCCGCCCGCCGCGCCGATCTTGCCGATGATCGCGAGGACGACGTCCTTGGGGCTGACGCCGAAACCGAGGCTGCCGTCGACGCGGATCTCGAGCGTCTTCATCTGCTGGAGCAGCAGCGTCTGGGTAGCGAGGACATGCTCGACCTCGCTGGTGCCGATGCCGAAGGCCAGCGCGCCCAGCGCGCCGTGCGCCGAAGTGTGGCTGTCGCCGCAGACGAGCGTGGTGCCGGGCAGCGTGAAGCCCTGCTCGGGGCCGACGACATGGACGATCCCCTGCCGCGCATCGAGCGCGTCGATATAGGGCACGCCGAACTCGGCGACGTTCGAGCGCAAGGCGGCGAGCTGGCCCGCGCTGGCGGGATCGGCGATCGGCAGCGCATGCCCCTCGGCATCGATGCGCGCGGTGGTCGGCAGGTTGTGATCGGGCACCGCGAGCGTAAGATCGGGCCGGCGCACCGGACGCCCGGCGGCGCGAAGCCCGGCGAACGCCTGCGGGCTGGTGACTTCGTGGACGAGGTGCCGATCGATATAGATCAGGCAGGTGCCGTCGTCGCGGCGTTCCACGACATGGTCCGCCCAGATCTTCTCGTACAGCGTGAGAGGTTTGCTGGCCATGCAGGCGATCTAGTCAAATCATGCGCCGGGGCAACCCGCTACGCAATTTTGCGATACCAAGTTCCCCTTCGTCATCCCGGCGAAAGCCGGGACCTCGTGCAACGAGCCATTCGCGGCCTGAGATCCCGGCGTTCGCCGGGATGACGTCTACTGCGCCGGCGCCTTCGCGGCCTCGCCCTTCAGATACGCCTGGATCGCGTCGATCTCCGGATCGGTCAGCACGGAGAAGCTCTCGCGCGCGACCACGCTCATGATCCCATGGTCGGGCTTGGTGCCCACGCCGGTGCGCAGCAGCTTCTTGAGCTTCGCCGGGTCATAGGCGGCGACCATCGGCGCGAGGGCCGGGACCTTGGTCGCGCCATCCTCCATAAAGCCCTGCTGATGCAGCTTGTGGCAGGCAGTACAGGCAATATCGACGACATAGCGCCCCATGTCCGCGGGACGCCCGGGCTGCGCCAGCTTGGCCGAGTTGGCCATCGCCGGAAGCTTGCCCGCGAGGATCAATGCGCGGCCCACGGGCCCGTAGGACATGGCCGCCTGCGAATCCTTGGGGCCGGCCTTGAGCGTGCGGATCCATGCGACGACGCGGCCGACATCCTGATCCGAGAGGTGGCCGAGCGCGTGGGTCGGCATGATGAACAGCGACGATCCGTCCTTCTTGACCCCGTGGCGGATCGCGCGGACGAGCTCGGCGTCGGACATCGTTGCGGCAGCCCTGGCAAGCGGCGGCGAGGCGATGCGGCCGAGCATCGGGTCTTCGAACAGTACCTTGCCCTCGCCGTTCGCGCCGTGACAGTCGCGGCAGCTGGCGATGCGGGCGACGCGCGCGCCCTCGGCGATCGACGCGGCGTCCCTGGGGATCGCCATCTCGGTCAGCGGCACGGCATGGCCTTTGCGGATCACCCATTCGGATCCGGCATAGACCACCACCAATGCAAGCAACAGGACAGCAACCAGGGCCAGCAGCCCGCGAACGATCCAGCGCATGTAGAATTCCCCCGAAGCTCTTGTGTCAACGCATCAAACACAAGGTGCGGAGGACCCTTTATCCCACGCCCGCCGTCTCTTTCGGCGAAACGTAATTCGGATCGTGCGCGAACGGCAGCGGCGTATTCTTCCGCAGGGATTCTAGCACGCTGCCGAAATCGGCTTCGCAGCGAAAGCCGAGCAGTTTCCCGGCAAGCATGGCGTCATAGACCCGGCCGATCGACTTGGGCAGTTCCCAGCCTTTGCTGGCATATAACGCAGGTGCATCGGGGAAATAGCGCGCGATTACTGCCGGCGCATCGCGTTTGAGTTCGTCGCATTCGCCGCGATCGAACGGTGTCGGTGCCGATAGGATGAAGCTACCGAAGCCGATCCCGGGCGCGCGATCCAGTGCGGCGATGTGCGCGCGGGCGGCGTCCTCGACCGTCAGGCGGCGATGGAGCAGCTCGTTGGCCTTCATGTTCTCGCCCGAAAGCGCGCGGTGGGTGTCATCCTCCTCGGGGAAGAAGCGGCTGGTGCGCAGCACGACGCAGTTGAGGCCGTTTTCCAGATGCGCGAGCCGGCAGAGCTGCTCGGCGGCGAGCTTGGTGACGCCGTAGATGTTGCGCGGCTCGAGCGGGCCGCTGGCCTCGTCGAGCCACACCGCATGGTCGGCGAGCTCGGCGCGGATCGCCTGGCTGATCATCAGCGAGGTGGTCGAGGTGAAGACGAAGCGCTCATGCCCCGCCGCGACGGCGGCCTCGAGCAGGTTGAGCGTGCCGGTGACGTTGACGTCGACGAACGCCTGGGCCGGATAGCGAACGATGTCGGGCTTGTGCAGCGCGCCGGCATGGATCACCGCCTCGATCCCGTGCTCGGCGAAGACGCGATCGACCAGCGCGCGATCCGCGACCGAGCCGATCACCTGCGTGTCGGGCCCCGGCGCGACGTCGAGCCCGGTCACCACATCGCCGCGGGCGCGCAGCATCGGCGCGAGGAAGCGGCCGAGCCAGCCGGACGAGCCTGTGAGGAGGATGCGCATGACGACGCGATAGCCGAGGACATGGCGTCGCGAAATAGGCGGTCCTGTCTAGGCTGGTTAGGTCCACCAACTCCGTTCGCCCTGAGCTTGTCGAAGGGCCGTTCTTCTTCTGCCTCGCGAACGGAAAGGGAAGGACGGTGCTTCGACAAGCTCAGCACGAACGGGAGATTTCACCCCTTCGAATATTCCCTACAACCCCACCGGCAGCGGCGTCGCCAGCCGTTGCGCCGGATCGAGCGCATCGGCCCAGTCGGTCCGGCGCTTCACGAACGGATTGAGGAACAGCACCGGAAGCTTGAGGAACAGCAGCTCCGAATGGATGAAGCTGTCGATCGCGCGCTCCCACCATTTCGGCTCGCGCTTGCCGTTGGCACGGAGCCAGCCGTCATAGGGCGCCCAGTGGCTCGGCTCGTCCTTCTCGATGATCCGGAAGATCTTCATCAGCACCTTGTCCCCGGTCACCAGCGGATGGCGCAGCAGGATGTCGACCTGGCGGTAGCCGCGCTGCTCGGTGAGCGAGATCACTCGGCACAGTTTCTCGAACTGGTCGTCGCTGGCGATGATCGCCTGGGTGTCGAGATCGTCGATCGTGCGGCGGAACATGATCTCGACGAAGCGGTCGATATGGCCGCAGGTGCGATCGACCCGGAGCGGCATCTTGCCCTGCAGCTCGAACCAGCGCTTGAACATGAGGTAATGCTTGCGCTCGTCGCCGCGGTGCTTCTCGATCGCGGCGATCAGCGCATGGTCGTCCGGCGCGCGCGCGCGCACCGCTTCGAGCACCCGGTCGATGCTCGTGTAGCCGCGATGCTCGTTGTAGATGTAGATCGAGCCCAGAAGGTCGAGATAGCGGCGGCGGAACCAGCCCATCATTTGCCGAGGCTACGCTTCGTCCAGGACAGCGTCAACGCGGGCCGATCGAGCGCGTAGGGAGTTGTCAGCTTCGTCACAAACATTGGTGCCTCCGACAAAGCCTTTGGTTCAACGGCTTTGCGGCCGACCGGAGTTTCACGCGATCCGCATTCCTTGCGGAGGCGGCCCGGCGAATTGGCGACCGCGCGCCTCTTTCATACCGTCAGCGCCGCATCATATGCCGCCGTATATGCCGCCGTCGTCTTCGCCGCGACTTCCGCTTCGCTCACGCCCGGCGCGAGCTCGATCAGCCGGAACGGACTGTCGTGATCGGCGCGCTGGAACACCGCGAGATCGGTGATGATCATGTCGACCACGTTCTTGCCGGTGAGCGGCAGCGTGCATTCGGGGATGAACTTGGGGTCGCCGGCCTTGGAGTTGTGCTCCATCACCACGATGATCTTCTTGACGCCCGCGACGAGGTCCATCGCGCCGCCCATGCCCTTGATCATCTTGCCCGGGATCATCCAGTTGGCGATGTCGCCCTTCTCGCTGACCTCCATCGCGCCGAGCACGGTCAGGTCGATATGCCCGCCGCGGATCATCGCGAAGCTGTCCGACGACGAGAAATAGACCGAGCTGGGCAGCTCCGAGATCGTCTGCTTGCCCGCATTGATCAGGTCCGGATCCTCCTCGCCCTCAAAAGGGAACGGCCCGATGCCGAGCATGCCGTTCTCCGACTGGAGCGTGACCTCGACGCCGTCGGGAATATGGTTGGCGACGAGCGTGGGGATGCCGATGCCGAGATTGACGTAGAAGCCGTCCTTCAGCTCCTTCGCCGCACGCGCGGCCATTTCGTCACGGGTCCAGGGCATTTACTTCGTCTCCTGCGGGTCCACCCAGCGGCTTTCGGGCGGGAATATGTCGTCGACTCCACCCTTCAGCCCGGTGCCGTAGACCGGGTTGGGCAGCATGAACCAGCCGGCGCCCCAGAGCGGCGCGAGCAGGGTGCCGCCGACGCTGTTGCGCCGCGCCGCCACCGACTTGTCCGGCGCGTTGAACAGGTCGCTGAAGTCGCCGAGCTGGTCGCCGGCCATCGCGACGATGCAATAACGCTGGGCGATCTTGGCACGGCGCGCGTCCTTGCCGCTCGGCTCACCCTCTCCGCGCAGCCACAAGGTGTCGAACAGGTCCGCGGGGCCGAGGCCGGCATGCTCGAGCGCCGCCTGGGTCTGGGCAGCGGAGGCGACCGAGCGGTTCGAGTTGAAGATCACGGTGAAGCCCTCGCGCCGTGCGGCGGCGAGCGCCTCTGCCGCGCCGGGCACCGCCGCGACCTTGTCCGCGCCGGTCTGCTCCCAGCGCCCCCAGCGCGCCGCGTCATAGCCGCCGCCGCGCGCCGCCTCGTCGCGCTCGTAACCGAGGTTGAGCAAGGCGGTCTCGTCGATGTCGAGCACCACGGCGAGCGGGCGCTTGCCGCACAATTCGAAGCGCGGATTGTCGAGCGTCGAGCCGGACGCGAGCGCCACCGAGCGGACCTGGCTCTTGTCGCGCCGATAGCCGATCTCGACCCGCAGATAGTTCCACAGGGCCTGGTAGGCCTGGAAGCTCAGCGCCGCCGCCTCGCCCGAGCCGTAGAGGAATTGCATGCCCGGCGGGGCATTGCCCGCGGTCGGAATGGAAGCGGCCGGCGCGCCGCTCGGCGGAGGGAGCGCGGTCAGGGTCGTGACCTGGACCTTGCTGCCGTCGGGCGCGGTGTACACCTCGCCGGGACGCGGTGCCTGCTGCTGCTGCTGCGCGGCGCGCTTGCGCTTCGACGGCCGGTCCTGCGTGCCCGCCTTGTACACGCCGGCGCCAGCGGCGAGCGGCGCCGCGACCACCGCGGCGACGCAGCCCGAGAGCAAGGTCGCCGTCGCGGCGGCGAGCGCCAGCCCGGCCGGAAGCCGCATCGCTGTCACGCAGCCTCGCGGGTGCGTACGGTGCGGAACTCGATCTTCTTGTCGTAGGGGGCGCCCAGGATCAGCCGCTTCACATAGATGCCCGGCAGGTGGATCGCATCGGGATCGAGGCTGCCGACCGGCACCACTTCCTCGACCTCGGCGACGCAGATCCGCCCCGCGGTCGCCATCGGCTGGTTGAAGTTGCGCGCGGTCTTGCGGAAGATGAGGTTGCCGCTCTCGTCGGCCTTCCAGCCCTTGATGATCGAAAGGTCGGCGCGGATGCCGCGCTCGAGGATATATTCCTCGCCGTCGAAGACCTTCACTTCCTTGCCCTCGGCGACCTGGGTGCCGACGCCGGTCTTCGTGTAGAAGCCCGGGATCCCCGCCCCGCCCGCGCGGCAGCGCTCGGCGAGGGTGCCCTGGGGGCAGAATTCGACCTCGAGCTCGCCGCTCAGATATTGCCGCTCGAACTCCTTGTTCTCGCCGACGTAGGAGGAGATCATCTTCTTCACCTGGCGCGAGCGGAGCAGCTTGCCGAGCCCCTCATTGTCGATGCCGGCATTGTTCGAGGCGATGGTGAGGTCCTTGACTCCCGATGCCTGGAGCGCGTCGATCAGCCGCTCGGGAATGCCGCACAGGCCGAAACCGCCGGCACACAGGGTCATGCCGTCGAACAGCAGCCCTTCCAGCGCTGCCTGGGCGTCGGGGTAGAGCTTCTTCATAAGCGCGATTCTCTCCTGGCTCGCCGTGGCGATAATCCCGCGCGCGGCGACCGGTCAAGCGAACCTGAACCGGCTTTCAACTTTTGTTCGAATCTGGCGCCGTGGCAAAAGAGTCACACTCGGATTGTAATCAAATTGCCATATTGCACCTGCGAAATGGACGCCTATTTGAGCGCTCGGATGGCCATCCGAACCTGAAGTACCAAGTCCAAAGATAGGAACAAAAATGCGTATTCTCGCAACGACGGCGCTCGCCCTGGTGGCGGCGACGGCCACCCCCGCTTTCGCTCAGGATGGCAGCTTCACCGGCCCGCGCGCCGAAGTCGTGGCCGGCTGGGACCATGTCGGCGGCCTCGGCGACGGTGAGTCGGGCTTCGCTTATGGCGGCGCGATCGGCTACGACAAGCAGCTGGGCAAGGTGGTGATCGGTGCGGACGCCGAGATCACCGGCGCGACCACCGAGGAGACGGGCGTCAGCGCCGGTCGTGACCTCTATGCCGGCGCGCGCCTGGGCGTCGTCGCCCCCGGCTCGATCCTCGTCTACGGCAAGGGCGGCTACACCAACGCCCGCGTCAGCTTCGCCGGCACCGGCGAGAATTACGACGGCTACCGCCTCGGCGCGGGCGTCGAGCGCAACTTCGGCAAGTTCTACGGCAAGATCGAGTATCGCTACTCGCGCTACGAGGAAATCGACCTGAACCGCGACCAGGTGATCGCGGGCATCGGCTACCGCTTCTGATCCAGGCGTAAGACGTCCGGAGGGCCGTGCGGCATTGCCGCGCGGCCCTTTTCTTTTGCCCATCGAGCAGGGAACGCACTACTTCCGCGCGATTGGGCGATTGCAAGAACAAAGCTTGCATTCCCGCGCAGCTATGCAATCCTCCCAAATAGAGACTCGGCAGTCGGCGACAGGGGAGCTGAACTGTGCATACGACACTCGACGCAACGACTTGGATGCAGCTTCTTGGGCTGGGCGCGATGATGGGCGCGCTGGGCCAGGCTATTCGCGCCATCGTCGGCCTCAAGAAGGTCAACGACGCGGTCAGCAACACCAACACGTCGGTCTCGGAGGCGATCGACCCGAGCCGGATGGTCACATCGCTGGTGATCGGGGCTATCGCGGGCTCGCTGGCGAGCGTGAGTCTGATCGACAATATCAACGCGATCGCCTCGGCGCAGATCGTCGCATTGCTCGGCGCGGGCTATTCGGGCGCGGACTTCATCGAAGGCTTCATGAGCCGGGTGAACGCGTCGCCGGGGACGCCGGTCGGGCAGGAAGCGATCGGAGTGAACACGGCCGCCAGTGCAGCCGCGCCGCCCGATCCGAACGCGGCGCCTGCGACGACACCGACACCGACGCCCGTCGCAAACGCCGCCTCCGACGACGACGCGGTGGGCTGAGCCATGCCGCAGCATCCGCAAATCCTGATCTCGGGCCAGGTCGTCACCACCTCGAAGGTCAACCTGCGCCAGGGCGCGGCAACCACCGACGCGCCGGTGCTCCGGAAGGTGCTCGCGGGCACCACGCTCAACGTCCATGCGATCGTCGCGGGGCTATCGGTCGACGGCAATCCGCTCTGGTACAAGACCGACGAGAATGCCTTCGTCTGGGCGGGCGGCTGCGGCCCGCTGACGCCGACAGGGACGACGCCGGCGCCCACGCCGCTCCCGACGCCCACTCCCGTTCCCGTCGCCCCCGCCGCGCCGCGCACCCCGATCGCCACTTCGGCGGAGGCGCCGCGTATCCCGGTGGTGATCGACATCTATCACGGCAACGCGGTCGACAGCTTCGCGCAGGCGCGCGCCGCAGGAGTGCGCGGGATCATCCACAAGGCGACCACCGGCCAGACGGGCAAGGACAAGGCCTATACCGACCGCCGCCGCGACGCCGAGGCCGCGGGTCTGCTCTGGGGCGCCTATCATTGGGGGACCAGTGCGCCGGTCGCGGCGCAGGTCGACAATTTCCTCATGAAGGCGCAGCCGGGCGAGAACACGCTGGTCGCGCTCGATTACGAGCTCGACGCCAAGTTCCAGATGAGCTTCGACCAGGCGCGCGAATTCCTCGAGCGGATCCACGAGAAACTGGGGCGCCGCGCAGTGCTCTACAGCGGGCATCTGATCAAGGAGAAGCTCGGCAACAGCGTCGATCCCTTCTTCGGGGCGCACCGGCTGTGGCTCGCCGAATACAACCCGACCGCCAAGGTCCAGAAGAGCTGGCCGAGCTATTGGCTGTGGCAATATGCCGAGAAGGCATCGACCGTGCCCGGCATCCCCGGCAATGTCGCCGGGTCGATCGACTACAACCATTTCAACGGCAGCGAGGACCAGCTTCGCGCCGAATGGGCGTCTTAGGCGTATCGATATTGAGCCTAATCCTCCCCCGCCAGGGGGAGGTGGCAGCCGAAGGCTGACGGAAGGGGAGGTAAGCGACCAGCTAGCCGTCGTGCTTCCTCCCCCTCCGTCGAGCTGCGCGCGCCACCTCCCCCTGGCGGGGGAGGATTAAAAGCCCCCATTTCGCACCGGCATGACCGGAGCGTCCGGCGGGGGGTTACGCGCAGCCCGGACCTCGGGCTAGACAGGCGGCATGACCGCGAAACGAACCGGGGGCCGGATCCTCGTCGACAATCTGGTCGCGCAGGGCTGCGACCGTATCTTCCACGTGCCTGGCGAGAGCTTCCTCGCCGTGCTCGACGCGCTGCACGACACGCCGCAGATCGACCTCGTCACCTGCCGGCAGGAAGGTGGCGTGGGCTTCATGGCCTGCGCCGACGGGGCGATGACCGGGCGGCCCGGCATAGCCTTCGTGACGCGCGGACCCGGCGCGACCAACGCTTCGATCGGGGTGCATGTCGCGATGCAGGATTCGCAGCCGATGATCCTGTTCATCGGCGACGTCGACCGCGGCATGCGCGACCGCGAGGGCTTCCAGGAAGTCGACTTCCCCGCGATGTTCGCCCCGCTCGCCAAATGGGCGACGCGGATCGAGGATGCGGCACGGATCCCCGAATATGTCGCGCGGGCCTATGCGGTGGCCACCTCGGGTCGGCCGGGTCCGGTGGTGATCGCGCTCCCAGAGGACATGCTGTGCGACGAGGTCGAGGCGGTGGACCGGCCGAAGATCGGGCGCGCGGTGCCGCTCGATATTCATCCCAACGATCACGGAGCGTTGGGCGAATTGCTACGGTCTGCCAAACAGCCGGTAGCGATCGTCGGCGGAGCCGGATGGGATCCCGCTACCGGTGCCGCGTTCGGCCGTTTCGCGTGCAATTGGGGTCTCCCCGTCGCGGGCGCATTCCGGCGACAGGACGCGATCCCCAACCGCTCGCCGGCATGGGCGGGCAATCTGGGCTATGGTCCCAACCCCAAGCTCATCGAACGGATCAAGACCGCAGACCTGCTGCTCGTCGTCGGCGCGCGCCTCGGTGAGGCGACGACCGACGGCTATACGCTGATCACGCCCGATCACCCCGGCCAGAAGCTGATCCATGTCCACCCGGATGCGAGCGAGTTGAACCGTGTCTATCGTGCGGATGTGGCGATCTGCTGTGATGTGTTCGACTTCGCCAACTTCGCGGCAGCCGCCGACTTTCCGGCTGAGCCGCACACGGCAGGGGCCGAAGCCCATGCCGAATGGCTCGAATGGTCCACCCCGAAACCGCGCGAAGGCGTGGCGCTCGATCTCGGTCAGTGCGTCTCGGCGATGCGCGCGGCGATGCCGGCGGATACGATCATCTGCAACGGCGCGGGCAATTTCTCGGCCTGGTGGCATCGCTATTGGCGCTACGGCCCGCAGCCCTCGCAGCTCGCGCCGACCGCGGGCGCGATGGGCTATGGCGTCCCCGCCGCAGTCGCGGGCAAGCTGCGCGCGCCGGAACGACAGGTCGTGGCGCTGGCGGGCGACGGTGACTTCATGATGAACGGACAGGAGCTGGCCACCGCGGTCCAGCACGATGCCGACATAATCGTGCTCGTCATCGACAACGGCGCATACGGCACGATCCGCATGCACCAGGAGCGCGAGTATCCGGCGCGGCTTTCGGGCACGAAGCTCCACAATCCGGATTTCGCCGCGCTCGGCCGGGCCTATGGCTGCTGGGCCGAGACGGTGGAGCGCACCGAGGAATTCGCCCCCGCGCTGGCGCGCGCGCTGGCCGAAACCGGCGTCCGGCTGCTCCATCTCAAGACCGATGTGGAATTCATCACGCCGGGAACGACAATCGCCGCGATTCGAGACCGTTGACGGATCTTCCGCCTCTATAATGGGGCCAAGGAGATTGACGGATATGGGTTGGAAGACTGCGCACATCGGCAGGGAAGGCGATCATTTCGCGCTCTCGGGCGTGAAGGTGTGGCGACAGGAATGGCGCTGGATCGGCGGCAAGACCGTCACGTTGCCCAATCCCCTCGAGCCCAGCCAGACCCACCTCTATTCGATTTGCGAGGTGGGCCATCTGCGCCAGCCGGTGCGCTTCGCGGCGAGCCAGCTGCCGAGCGGCCTCTGGTCCTTCTACGTCCCCGATTGAACGAAGGCGGCCCTGAGGGGGGCCGCCTCGCTACCCTCCACCGCGTCACCCCGGACTTGTTCCGGGGTCCACCTCGCCTCAACGGCAGGGCAAGAGCCTCTCGCCCTGCCCTCGCCTCCCGGTGGATCCCGGACCAAGTCCGGGATGACGGTAGTTTGAGTACAGACCCTGAATCTGCGGTCGACCGGCGTCAGATATCGTCGCCGAGCGCGCCCTTCACCTTGCCGGCGAACTGCTCGCCTTTGCCCTTGATCTCCTGCGCGGCGCCTTCGTCGCGGGTCTCGGGATCGTCGCCGTGCTGCTTGATCTTGCCGGCCGCCTCGTCGAGGTTGCCCTTGATCTTGTCGGTAAGTTCACCCATGATTTCAATCTCCTGACCGCGGATCGGCGCGTGGCTGCGCCCTGTTCCCAGTATCCGAACGACAACGGTCCGCGCACGCCGAGGGTTCCTGCGATGCCCGACAGCATTGCCGAGCATTATCAGCGTCATGCCCACGCCTTCGATGCTACGCGCCGCCGGCAGTTCGTCGAACGCGGCTGGCTCGACCGGTTCCTGCTGGGCGTGCCCAAAGGCGGGCACGTGCTCGATCTCGGCTGCGGTGCTGGCGAGCCGATCGCGCGCTATCTGATCGACAAGGAACGGCAACTCACCGGCGTCGACGTCTCCGAACGCATGATCGCGCTCGCGCGCACCCGCTTCGCCCGCCATCGCTGGATCCGCGCCGACATGCGCACGCTGGCGCTCGACGCGCGCTTCCACGGCGTGATCGCGTGGGACAGCCTGTTCCATCTGCGCCCCGAGGAGCAGGCCGAAATGCTGGTCAAGGCGGCGGGCTGGCTCGAACCGGGCGGCGCCCTGCTGTTCAACACCGGCTCGGCGCGCGACGAGACGATCGGCTGCCAGTTCGGCGAGGACCTTTACCATGCCAGCCTCGCCCCGGCCGAATATCGCGCGCTGTTCGCGGCACACGGGCTGATCGAAGTGACGTTTACGCCGCACGACGAAGCAGCGGGGGGAAGGGCGATCTGGCTGGCGCGCAAGCGGTAGTGACGGCGGTCAGGCGCGGGAATGCGGCGCCGTTCTCGCCGCTATTGATGGACAGCAGCCAGCCGGCTTTCGCCCTGATCGTCGAGCCTGAAATGGAACATCCGACTGGGACCGTCTTCCGGGACGACGTATAGGTCGCGGCCCTCGATCGCCATGCCTTCGCCCGTATAGGGTCCGCCGCGGCCCAGAGGCCTGACAGGCCCGATCGCTCCGGCGCGCAATGTCCGGCTGAGCTTCATCGAGGGCCAGTCGATCCAGTCGACGGTGCCGCTCCACAGGCTCAGCGAGCCGCCCGCCACGAGCTGACCGTCGACGAACTTCATGTCCTGGTGGCGAGTCGAGGACGGGTTCGGCACGGTCCGCACCCGCGCCTCGTTGTCCAGATCGAAGATGTAGAGCGTTTCGCTGTCCCAATTGCCCGCCACCAGGGTACGGCCCGATGCCGCCACGCAGCCCAGATGGTCCGCGACGTGGATCTTCCGCCGTATCCGCAGGCTGTCCGCGTCGATTTCGACGAGTATCGCGGAACTTTTCGGCCTCAACTCCGCAACCGGAACCCAGATCGAACGGCCGGAAATCGATATCCCGCCTGGATGATATCGCGCCCCGTCCGTCAGCTCCAGGCGCCGCAGGAGCTTGCCCGTCAAGCGGTCGAACTCATGGATATAGCCTTTGCGGTTCTCCGAATCGACCGAGGTTACCCAGATGCGCCGGCTGTCGAGTTCGAGACCCTGGACATGGAACAATTCGCCTTCGAGCTTGAGGGTACCGAGGAGGCGCGCTTGCTCGATCCCGCCGTCGAACTGGTCCGGAGCGGTGGCCATCGCCAGGCTCGACAGCACCAGTAAGAGTGCCGTCAAACCGGATCGCATGGTCTTGCGGATCATCTGACTTGCCCCCGGATCTCGCGTGTCCGCGCCCCATGGCAAAGTCGTGTTTCAGAAAGACTGCACTGCCCCGGATCGGTGGTTCAGGGCGTAGATTCAGGCGTGCGAGCCTTTCAATCCTCCCCCGCCAGGGGGAGGGGGCGCCGAAGGCGTCGGAGGGGGAGGTAAGCTGCGTACCCTGCAATGGCTCCGCCCCCTCCGTCACGCTGCGCGCGCCACCTCCCCCTGGCGGGGGAGGATTCGAGAATCCGAATGTCGATACGGCCTAGATCAGTCCCGCCAGCGGGCTCGAAGGATCGGCATAGCGGCGCTTGGCCATCCGCCCGGCGCGGTAGGAGAGCCGCCCGGCTTCGACCGCAGCCTTCATCGCCGAGGCCATCAGGATCGGGTCCTTGGCCTCGGCGATCGCGGTGTTCATCAGCACGCCGTCGCAGCCCAATTCCATCGCCACCGCCGCGTCCGAGGCCGAGCCGACGCCGGCATCGACCAGCACGGGCACCTTCGCGCCCTCGACGATCAGCCGGATCGTCACCTGGTTCTGGATGCCGAGCCCTGAGCCGATCGGCGCGCCCAGCGGCATGATCGCCACCGCGCCCACATCCTCGAGCCGCTTCGCCGCGATCGGATCGTCGACGCAATAGACCATCGGCTTGAAGCCCTCATTGGCGAGGATCTCGGTCGCGCGCAGCGTCTCGACCATGTCGGGATAGAGCGTCCGCGCCTCGCCGAGCACCTCGAGCTTGACGAGCTCCCAGCCCCCCGCCTCGCGCGCCAGCCGCAGCGTGCGGATCGCCGACTCGGCATCGAAGCAGCCCGCGGTGTTGGGGAGGTAGGTGATCTTCTTCGGGTCGATATAGTCGGTGAGCATCGGGGCGTTGGGATCGGACACGTTCACCCGGCGCACCGCCACGGTGACGATCTCCGCGCCCGAGGCCGCGACCGCCGCTGCGTTCTGCTCGAAATCCCGATACTTGCCGGTGCCGACGATCAGCCGCGAGCGGAAGATCCTGCCCGCAACGGTCCAGCTGTCGTCTTCGATCGGGCGCGCATGGTCGCCGCCACCGACGAAATGGACGATCTCGAGTTCGTCGCCGTCGTCGACGGTCACCTGCCCGAGCGTCGAGCGCGGCACCACCTCGAGGTTGCGCTCGACCGCGATCTTCTCGGGCACCAGCCCCAGCTCTTCCGCCAGCTGGAGGAGCGTGAGCCCGGCCGTGACGCGCTTGTGCTCGCCATTGACGCGGATCGAGACGGTACCGTCGGTGTGCATAAGGTCCTTGGAAATTGATCGGGGACGCGGGGTCATATAGGGACGGGCCCACGAGACCCGCAACCGAAAGGCACCGGCTTGGCCGATACGATCTACGTCCTCAACGGTCCCAACCTCAACCTGCTGGGGCTGCGCGAGCCGGAGATCTACGGCTCGGACACGCTGGACGACATTGCGGGGCAGCTCGAGGACCGCGCGCGCGAACTCGATCTGGAAATCGACATGCGCCAGTCGAACCATGAGGGCCACCTCATCGACTGGCTGCACGAGGCGCAGGCCCGGGGCGCCAAGGCCGTGCTCCTCAATCCGGGCGGGTACACGCACACCTCGATCGCGTTGCACGATGCCGTGAAGAGCATCACGACGCCGGTGATCGAGGTCCATCTTTCCAACCCGCATGCGCGCGAGGACTTCCGGCACACATCCTTTGTCGGTCGTGCCGCGCGCGGAACCATCGCGGGCTTCGGAGCGCTGTCGTACACGCTTGCGCTTGAAGCCGCGGCGCGACTCTGACACAGGGCGCGCTTTCATCGAAAAAAGGGTCGCTTGTGGCCGAAGATAAGAAACAAGGGGCGATGCACGTGGATATCGAGCTGGTACGCCAGCTCGCCGCCGTGCTCGACGAGACGCAGCTTACCGAAATCGAAGTGGAAGACGGCGAACGCCGGGTGCGCGTCGCGCGCACCGTGACCGCCGCGCCGGCGGTGCAATATGCCCCTGCGGCGGCCGCTCCGGCACCCGTCGCCGTTGCCGCGCCTGTCGCTGCCGAAGCCGCCGCGCCCGCCGTGGCGGCGAACGCGGTCAAGTCGCCGATGGTGGGCACCGCCTATCTGAAGCCCAATCCCGAGGCGAAGGTGTTCGTCGCGGTCGGCGACAAGGTCTCGGCGGGCGACACGCTGCTGATCATCGAGGCGATGAAGGTGATGAACCCGATCCAGGCGCCCGCCGCCGGCACGGTCAAGGCCGTGCTCGTCGAGAACGGCCAGCCGGTCGAGTTCGACCAGCCGCTCGTGGTCGTCGAGTAAGCATGCCCGAGATCAAGAAGCTGCTGATCGCCAATCGCGGCGAGATCGCGCTCCGCATCCACCGTGCCTGCCACGAGATGGGGATCAAGACCGTCGCGGTGCACTCGACCGCGGACGCCGATGCGATGCACGTGCGGCTCGCCGACGAGGCGATCTGCATCGGGCCGCCGGCGGCGACCGACAGCTATCTCAACATCCCCAACATCATCTCGGCCGCCGAGATCTCGGGCGCCGACGCGATCCACCCGGGCTACGGCTTCCTCTCGGAGAACGCCCAGTTCGCCGAGATCGTCGAGGCGCACGGATTGCTCTTCGTCGGCCCCAAGCCCGAGCATATCCGCACGATGGGCGACAAGATCGAGGCCAAGCGCACCGCCGGTGCGCTCGGCCTGCCGCTCGTCCCCGGCTCGGACGGCGCGATCAGCGACATCGCCGAGGCCAAGGCGATCGCCGAGAAAGCCGGCTATCCGGTGATCATCAAGGCCGCGTCGGGCGGCGGCGGGCGCGGCATGAAGGTCGTGCACAATCCCGCCGACCTCGAAGCGCAGATGCTTCAGGCCGGCAGCGAGGCCAAGGCGGCGTTCGGCGACGCCACCGTCTATCTCGAGAAGTATCTCGGCAATCCGCGCCACATCGAGTTCCAGGTGTTCGGCGACGGCGAGGGCAACGCCATCCATCTCGGCGAGCGCGACTGCTCGCTCCAGCGCCGCCACCAGAAGGTGCTCGAGGAAGCGCTGTCCCCGGTGATCACCCCCGAGGAGCGCGAGCGCATGGGTGGCATCGTCGCCAAGGCGATGGCGGACATGGGCTATCGCGGCGCGGGGACGATCGAGTTCCTGTGGGAAGACGGCCACTTCTACTTCATCGAGATGAACACCCGGCTCCAGGTCGAGCATCCGGTGACCGAGATGATCACCGGGCTCGATCTCGTCCGCGAGCAGATCCGCGTCGCGGAAGGGCACGGCCTGTCGGTCGCCCAGGAGGACATCGAGTTCCGCGGCCATGCGATCGAATGCCGGATCAACGCCGAGGACCCGAAGACCTTCGCGCCCTCGCCGGGCAAGATCGTGCACTTCCACGCGCCGGGCGGCATGCACGTCCGCGTCGATAGCGGCATCTATTCGGGCTACAAGATCCCGCCTTACTACGACTCGATGATCGCCAAGCTGATCGTCTACGGCCGCACGCGCCAGGGCTGCATCATGCGGCTGCGCCGCGCGCTCGAGGAGTTCGTGATCGAAGGCGTCAAGACCACGATCCCGCTCCACCAGGCGCTGCTCGACGACCCCGAATTCCAGGAGGGGGCGTACACGATCAAGTGGCTGGAGGAGTGGCTGGCGAAGCAGGACCAGGCCAACTGATCGTCATCCCGGCGAAAGCCGGGATCGCATGCGGCACGAGGCCCCGGCTTGCGCCGGGGTGACGGAGATACGATGAAAGCGACGATCTACCACAATCCGCGCTGCTCCAAGTCACGCGAGACGCTGGCGATCCTGCACGAGACGCCGGGCGTCGAGGTCGAGATCGTCGAGTATCTCAAGACCCCGCCGAGCCGCGACACGCTCAAGGACCTGTACCAGCGCGCCGGCATGACCGCGCGCGAAGGGCTGCGCATCGCCGAGGACGCCGCCAAGCCGTTCAAGGGCGCCGACGACGCCGCGATCCTCGACGCGATGGCCGCGAACCCGACCCTGATCGAGCGGCCATTGGTGGTGACTGAGAAAGGCGTGCGGCTGGGCCGCCCACCCGAGAAGGTGCGTGAGATTTTGTGACCCTCTTATCCTCCCCCGTCAGGGGGAGGTGGCAGGCGTAGCCTGACG
>NZ_JAPKNM010000111.1 GCF_026460985.1 Sphingomonas sp. | reverse complement strand
AGCGTGCGGCGGACATAGGCCCAGGCATCGCCATCGGCTTCGGACAGGATGCGGCGCAGGCCGGGATAATAGGTTCCCGCGCTCGACGGGAACGGGGCGAGCGCCGCGGCGATATCCACGATCGCCTGCGCATCGCCGGTGAAGCCGTCGATCACGACGACCGGGCTCTGGCTGTTTCCGAAGCGGCGCAGCTCGGGCTTCATGCTTGCGGACCTGAAAGCAAGAGGGAGGGAAACCACCGGCTCCCCTCCCCCGTTTGCGACCCCGAGGGGATGGTTAGAAGCGGTACTTCGCGCCGACCTGGAAGGTGCGCGCATAGCCGACGGTGGAGTTCTCCTTCAGCGGCGGATTGGCGCCCGAACCCGCGCCCCAGGTCGAATAGTTGCGGTTGACCGAGTCGAAGACATTGAAGACCTCGCCATCGATGGTCAGCTCATGGCCACCCCACGGCATCTTGAACGTCTTGGCCAGCCGCAGGTCGAGATTCTTGTAGGCGATGAACGGCTCCGGCGAGAAGACGCCGGCGTCGTTATAGTAGAAGCAGCCGCCGCAATTGGGCGGGGGCGTCCGGCTGAAGTCGACATTGCCGAAGCGCGGACCCGAGCTCAGCGTCAGCGTGCCCGACGCCTGCAGGCCCCAGGGCAGATCGCCGATCGCAGTCGCGACGAAGCGCCACCGCTCGAGGCCGCGGGTAGGCTGCCAGCCGAACGCGTCCTGGCTGCCCGCGTTGAACATCTGCCCCTCGTCGAAGGCGATCGCCTGGTTCGACTTGGCGTCCGAGATGGTGAGCGACGCGGTCGCGCCCCAGCCCGACGTCTTGGTATAGGCCTTGTCCGCCGTCAGGTAGAGCGCGGTGTAGCGCTGCTCGCCCTTGCTCGAGCCGATGTTGAGGCGGCCGGTATAGCCGGCCGGCCGGCCGTCGACCGGGAAGTTGTCGCGCACCCAGGCGTCGCCGCCGTCGGTGTACAGGCCGTTCGGCTGGCGGTTTCCGCGCACGAAGATGAAGGCATCGTGCGACCGGTTGTGCGCGACCGCGGCGGAGAACTGCACCGGGCCGAAACGCTTGCGCACGCCGAGCGTGAACTGGTCGGTATAGGGCACCTTGGCATCATTGTTGATGACCCAGATGTCGCCGCTCAGGCCGGTCTGCCCGACCGCTGCGCGGAGCGCCTGCGGATCGCGATAGGCCGGGTTCCAGGCCAGTTCGCCCGAGGCGCCGGTGCAGCCGGGAAGCCCCGCCGCGCCGCAGAAGCTGACGGTCGCGTCGCTGCGGATGTTGTTGAACAGCGTCTCGAGCGAGGCGAGGTAGAAGATGTTGCGATCGTAATAGCGGCCGGCGCCGGCGAAGAGCACCAAGTCGCGATCGCCGTTCACGTCGTAGGAGACGCCGATGCGCGGCTGGAACGCCCCCATGAACGGCGAGCGCTTCGTCCCGTCGGTGATATAATCCTCGGGATCGATGCCCGCGGCCTGCCAGGGCTGGTAGTTGCGCAGCGCGTTGGCGACCTTGCCCGGCGTCTGATAGTCGTTGTTGAAGTTGTTGGATTCATAGTCCCAACGCAGGCCGACATTGACGGTCCAGTGATCGTCGATCGTCCAGTCGTCCTGCAGGAACACGCCGACCTGGACATTGTCCGCCTCCATCGGCGTCGGCGGCAGGAGCGAGATGGTCGCGCGCACCGGCGTGCTCGAATCGGTGCCGGTGAAGCCGACGGCGTTGTAGGTGTAGGAGCCGTTGGCGAACGCGTCCTCGATGCGCGTCAGCGTGTTCATCGAGACCTTGAGGCCGGCCTTGATCACATGGTTGTCGAGGCCGGTATAAGTGAAGTTGTTCTTCCAGGTGTAGGATTCCTGGTCGTTCGCCTGCTGGAACGAGTTGGCGCCGCCGATCAGCACCTCCGCTCCCTGCGGGTTGATCAATTTGTACTCCGAGCCCTCGGTGATCGTCGGCGTACCGGTGAAGCTCTTGAAATAGCTGAGCGTCAGCTCGTTCACGAAGCCGTCGCCGCGGTGCACCCACTCGAACTGCGCGTTCTTGGTCTCCGTGCCGAGATCGCGGCCGCCCTCGCGCAGCCGGGTGCCGCCATAATCGCGCACGTCGGATTCCTGGCGTAGGAAGAAGCTGCCGTTGAGCGTGTCGTTGTCCGAGGCGAACAGCGTCAGCTTGCCGAAATAGAGGTCCTGCTTGAAGTCGGCGGGGAAGTTGCCCGAGTTCGCCGACACCAGTTCGGCCGGGATGCTGGGATCGGTGAGGTTCACCGCGAGGCCCGGCTGGGTCGTGCGCGTGCCTTCATAAGCAGCGAAGAAATGCAGCACGCCCGGGATGATCGGACCGCCGAGATCGGCGCCGAACTGCCAGCGCTTGTAATCGGGCTTCTCGTTCGTGCCGTTCGGGTTGTTGGCATTGCCCGGGCGGTCGAAATAGGGGCGTCCGTAGAACGACTTGGGCACGAACTCGCCGAATGCGCCGCCATGGAACGATTCGCCGCCGGTCTTGGTGACCGCGGTGATGATCGCCGAGCCGGCCTGCTCATATTCGGCCTTGAAGTTCTGCGTCTCGACGCGGAACTCCTGCACGGCCGATTGCGGGAAGGGATTGCCCTGCGAGAAGTTCTGTCCAGCAACGCCGCCGAACCCGACCTGGTTCTTCTGGCTGGTGCCGTCGATGAAGACGTTGACGTTGTTCGAGCTGTTGCCGCCAGCCTGGATCCGCTTGTTGTTGGGATCGTTGGACACCGTCACGCCCGGGGCAAGCCCCGCGAAGTTCAGGAAGTTGCGATCGTTCTGCGGCAGGCTCTCCATCTGCGCCTGCGAGACGTTGGTGCCGATCGTCGCCGAGCGCACCTCGGGACGGCTGCGCATGCCGGTCACGACGATCTCGCCGGAAGAGGCGGTCGCCTCGGCGGGCTCGCCGACATCGAAGGTGACCGTCTGGCCCACCGGCACGGTCACCGTCTCCGCGGCCGGACCGCCGGAAACCTGTACCTGATAGGTGCTCGGACGCAGACCGACGATGACGTAGTTCCCCTGCGCGTCGAGCGTCGCAACGACGCTGCGGCCGGTGACCGTATCGGTCACGGTGACCGTCGCGCCGGGGGCGGCGCCTTCGACATGGCCCTGCAGCGTGGAGGTGGTCTGTGCGGACGCGGGCGATCCGATCGTCAACGCAGCAGCAAGCGCCGCAGCGGAAATGCCACGCGCGATGTTCGTCCGCATGTTTTTGGAATTATTCACGATATTCCTCCCCTGACCCTCTTTGTAACCGGTTACATGACCGCTGAAGCGGTTTCTCGGTCTCCGACAACGATGTCAAAACCCTTTCGCGGCGCGTGTCAATCCTGTGTGTCCGACGCATTGCCGCGTCGGATGCACATTGTGCCTATCCGGCAACACTCAGCGGCGGCGCCTTGCAATGGCGCGCGATGAAGGCGGCGTGGTCGGGCATCGCGTTCGCGACGTCGGCGATCACTTCCTCCACGTCGTGGAGGAATTCGGCGACGGTCGCCTCGGGAATCATCTCGACCATCGGATCATAGGCGACCGGCAGCCCCTGCCCCAGCAGCACCTGCACCCAGCTCTCCTCGCGGAACAGCTCCGCCGCGGCACGGCGAAAGAAGCGCCCCGACGAGGCGAACAGCTCGAGGCGTTCGGTGAGGCTGTCAGGCACCGCCATATGCTTGAGGTAGCGCCAATATTCACTGTCCTCACGCTCGGTGACCTTATAGTGCGCGACGATGAAGTCGCGCACGTCGGTGAACTCGAAATCGTGCTGGCGGTTATATTCGGCCATGTCGGCGGCGGCGAAGCCGCGGTGCGGGAACAGGCCGATCAGCTTGGTGATGCCGGTCTGGATCAAGTGGATGCTGGTCGATTCGAGCGGCTCGAGGAAACCCGAGGACAGCCCGATGGCGACGACGTTCTTCTCCCACGCCTTGTGCCGCTTGCCCGGGCGGAAATGCACCGGGCGCGGATCGGCGAGCGGCCTGCCGTCGAGATTGGCGAGCAGCACCGACGCCGCCGCGTCGTCGGAGATCTGCGCGCTGGCATAGACATGGCCGTTGCCGATCCGGTGCTGGAGCGGGATCCGCCACTGCCAACCATGGTCGCGCGCGGTGACGCGGGTGTAGGGCGTCAACGGCGACACGCTCTCGCACGGCACCGCGAGCGCGCGATCGTTGAGCAGCCACTGGTTCCAGTCCTCATAGCCGACGCCCAGCGCCTGCCCGATCAGCAGCCCGCGCATCCCCGAGCAATCGACGAACAGATCGCCGCCGACCGTCCGCCCGTCGGCCAGCACGACATGGTCGACATGCCCGTTCGCCCCGTCGAGCTTCACGTCGACGATCCGGCCCTCGATCCGCGTGACGCCCTTGCCCTCGGCGCGGGCGCGAAGGTACTTGGCGAGCAGCGACGCGTCGAAATGATAGGCATAGTCGATGCCCGAGATCGGCGACCCCGGATTGCGCGGATCGGGGAAGCAGAACTTGTTCGCCATCGCCGCGCGGCAATTGAGCGCGTAATCGTCGAAATGGCCGACCGACGCGCCGAGGCTCTTGCGCCTGAGCCAGAGCTGGTGCGGGTGGAGCCACATGAAGTCCTGGCCGATCCGGCCGAAGCCGTGGAAATAGCGGTCGTCGCCCTTGCGCCAGTTCACGAAATCGATGCCGAGCTTGAAGGTCGCCTGGCTGGCGCGGATCATCTCGACCTGGTCGATCCCCGCGAGCCCCATATAGTCGCGGATCGCCGGGATGGTCGCCTCGCCCACGCCGATGATGCCGATCTCGTCGGATTCGATCAGGCGGATCTGATAGCCGCGGAACAGATGCGACAGCATCGCCGCGGTCATCCAGCCGGCGGTGCCGCCGCCCACGATCGTGATGGTCTCGAGCGGCGCATTCTGGCGCCTTGTGTCGGTCATAGCCTCTCCCGGCCGCGCCGCTTCGCGCGTTCGATGATCTGTTAGGCGATGCCGGGGGTGCTCGTAAACGGTTACACCTCCCCGGAGGCCGGCCGCATCGGCGATCTCGCCCTGGCGAGCGGGCCGATCGCCCATTGATCTGAATCAAATTGCGCTTCGCCCTTGTCCCCCGGACAATTTCTTGACAATAGTCTGACTATTCAGGCGATTGTCGCCGAGGGATTTACACAACCGAAATGACGCACGATTCCAGCATTCCGCGCAAACTCCGTTCCCGCGCATGGTTCGACGATCCCTCGAACGCGGACATGACCGCGCTCTATCTCGAGCGCTACATGAATTTCGGCATCAGCCTGGAAGAGCTCCAGTCGGGCAAGCCGATCATCGGCATTGCGCAGACGGGCAGCGACCTTTCCCCGTGCAACCGTCACCATCTCGTCCTCGCCGAGCGCATCCGCGAGGGCATCCGCGAGGCGGGCGGCATCGCGATCGAATTCCCCGTCCATCCGATCCAGGAGACCGGCAAGCGCCCGACCGCGGGGCTCGACCGCAACCTCGCCTATCTCGGGCTGGTCGAGACGCTCTACGGCTATCCGATCGACGGCGTGGTGCTCACCACCGGCTGCGACAAGACCACCCCCGCCTGCCTGATGGCCGCGGCGACGGTGAACATCCCGGCGATCTCGCTCTCGGTCGGGCCGATGCTCAACGGCTGGCACAAGGGCCAGCGCACCGGATCGGGGACGATCGTGTGGAAGGCGCGCGAGCTGCTCGCCTCGGGCGAGATCGACTATCAGGGCTTCATCAAGCTCGTCGCGACCTCGGCGCCGTCGACCGGCTTCTGCAATACGATGGGCACCGCATCGACGATGAACAGCCTTGCCGAGGCGCTGGGCATGTCGCTGCCCGGATCGGCGGCGATCCCCGCGCCCTATCGCGACCGGCAGGAATCGGCCTATCGCACGGGCCTGCAGATCGTCGAGATGGTCCATGCCGACCGCAAGCCGAGCGACGTGCTGACGCGCGAGGCGTTCCTCAACGCGATCCGCGTCAATTCGGCGATCGGCGGGTCGACCAACGCGCCGATCCACCTCAACGCGATCGCGCGGCACGTGGGCGTCGAGCTCGACCTCGACGACTGGCAGGCGCATGGCCGCGACGTGCCGCTGCTGGTGAACCTGCAGCCCGCGGGCGAATATCTGGGCGAGGATTATTACCGCGCCGGCGGCGTGCCCGCGGTGGTCGCCGAACTGATGCGCCAGGGGCTGATCCTCGAGGATGCGCTGACGGTCAACGGCCGCAGCATCGGCGACAATTGCCGCGACGCGACCATCGAGGACGAGGCGGTGATCCGTCCCTATGCCGCACCGCTCAAGGAGGCGGCGGGCTTCTCGGTGCTGCGCGGCAATCTGTTCGACAGCGCGATCATGAAGCTGTCGGTGATCTCGCCCGAGTTCCGCGAGCGTTATCTCTCCGACCCCGCCGATCCGGACGCGTTCGAGGGTCCTGTGGTGGTGTTCGACGGGCCCGAGGACTATCATCATCGCATCGACGACCCCGCGCTCGGCGTGGACGATCGCACCTTGCTGATCATGCGCGGCGCCGGGCCGATCGGCTATCCGGGCGCTGCGGAAGTGGTCAACATGCGTCCGCCCGTGCAGTTGATCCAGAAGGGCGTGCACGCCCTCCCCTGCATCGGCGACGGCCGGCAATCGGGCACCAGCGGCAGCCCCTCGATCCTCAACGCCTCGCCCGAGGCGGCGGCGGGCGGCGGGCTCGCGCTGCTCCAGACCGGCGACCGCGTGCGGATCGACCTGCGCAAGGGCACCGCGAACATGCTGGTCTCCGACGCGGAACTGGCGGAGCGCCGCAGGACGCTCGAGGCGAATGGCGGCTTCGCCTTCCCGGCGAGCCAGACGCCCTGGCAGGAGATGCAGCGCGCAGTAGTCGGCCAGGCCGAGACGGGCGCCGTGCTCGAGCCGGCGGTCAAGTACCAGAAGCTTGCGCAGACCTTCGGGGTGCCGCGCCACAATCACTGATCGCGTGCTTGCCGCCTTTCCTCCCGGTTCATATGCTGGCGCGAACTGAACAGGGAGGAACTTGATGAAGAAGCTGCTGCTGCTCGCGCCGCTGGCGCTGTCCGCCTGCAATTCGGGCCCGAGCGTCGAGGCGACCAACGCCAGCGCCAAGGAAGTCGCCGAGAAGATCGCCGCGAGCGGCGGCGCGATCTCGCTGTCGCCCGGCCGCTGGGAAGGCACCGCGACGATCACCAACATGGAGATCCCTGGCGCGCCGCCCGAATTGGCCGCGAAGATGAAGGAAGGGTTCTCCAAGGGGAACAGCTTCGCCAACTGCCTCACCCCCGAAGAAGCGAAGAAGCCGGCAGCAGACTTCTTCTCGGGCGACAACAAGGACTGCCGCTACGATCATTTCAGCATGGCGAACGGCCGTATCGACGCGAAGATGCAGTGCAAGAGCGGCGGCATGACCGTCGACGCGACGATGGTGGGCCAGTTCTCGAGCGACAGCTTCCAGATGACGATGACGAGCAAGAGCGCGGGCGCGCCCGGCCAGCCGATGTCGGCGCACACGATGACGCTCAAGATGGACTCCCGCCGCACCGGCGAGTGCAAGGGCGACGAGAAGGGCTGATCGGACGAAGGGCGGCGGCGTAGCGGCACGGGCCGCCGCGCCGCCCCTTCAGGTGCCCGTCAGCGCCAGCATGCGGGCTTCATAGACCGGCGCGTCGCGAGGTCGCGGAAGTGCGTGTCAGATACCTGGCTTCGGAGCCGCCGCTCCTGTTTCCGCCTTCAACATCCGACATTCGTAGACGAGCACCGAGCCACCTTTTGTCACGAAGCGAACAGCAATCCGGTTCTTCCCGCGGGTAAGCGCCTCCGGGATCGGATAGTCGACGCTGACGAAGCGCTTGACCCGGGGGCCGGCGCGGCGTTCGACCGCGATAAGCTGGCCTTCGACGCGCACTTCGAAATGCTTGTCCACCTCCTCGCCCCAATAGAGCGCGCTGAGCACCATCGGCCCAGGGCTGACCGCGAGCGTGAGCTCCATCCAGTTGCCCGGATCCCAGGCGAGCTGACGGGCGCTGCGACCTCCCCAGGAGAAGAGATCGCTGGCGCTGGCGCGGAAATCATGATCGCGCTCGGGCTGCATCTCGCCGAGTTGGATCACATCGATGGTGCGCGCGTCCAGCGCCGCCTTCTCGCGCTGGGCGATCCCAAAGGCGGCTTCTTCGGTCTTCCACTGCGCTTCGGTGAAGCGCGGGAAATACACAGCGACGCGGCGGTCGTACTGCTGGAAGAAGGGCGTCAGGGTCAGCGCCTGCGGCCGCGCGTCGGCGAGACGGAAACGATGCTCGGCCGCGGCGACCGGGACCAAGGCCGTCGCGGGGTCCTCCGTGACCAAAGCGGGCGCCAATCCGGCCCAAGGCTCGGCGGCCGGGCCGAGATCGGCGGCGAGCACGAGCGGTCCACTCAAATAGGCCAGGGTGCGCGGGTCGTCCGGAGTCGGCTCGATGCGGACGCGCATCGGCAGCGTCAGCGCGATGCTGTCCCCCGCCCGCCACCGGCGATCGAGCCGGGCATAGCCGGTGGCGCGATCGATCGGCTGGGGTGTACCGTTGAGCGTCAGCGCCGGCGCATCGCACCAGCCGGGCAACCGCAACGCGATCGTCGTCGCGGCGCGCGGCGCCTTGACGATCTTCAAAACGACCTGCTCGCTGAACGGATAGCTCGTCTCGAGCTGGACCTTGAGCCCCCGCTCCTTCCACTCCGCCACGGACGGAATGAACAAGTTGACGAACAACGTCGCATCATCGTGCCAGAAGATGCTCTCGCCATGCTTGGCGTGGGTCTCCATCCCCGATCCGACGCAGCACCAGAAGCTATCCTCGGGGGTTGAATAGGTCCGCCGCGCACCGGCGCTCAAGGGCATGAAATAGACGAACATCCCGGTCTCGGGATGCTGGTGTGCGAGCAGGTGGTTGAGATGGATGCGTTCGTAATAGTCGAACAGCGTCGCATCGGGGTCCCAGCCATAGAGGTGCCGGGTGAGCTTGAGCATGTTGTAGCTGTTGCACGCCTCGCAGGTGCGCTCGGTGACTCGCGTCGAGATCATGTCCGGCGGGCCGAAATGCTCGCGCTCGCTATTGCCGCCGATCACATAGCTGTGATGCTGCGCGACCGTCTGGTGGAAGAAGCGCGCGGCATCGGCGTGGCGCTGCTCGCCGGTCAGCTCGTAGAGCCGCGCCAGGCCGATCAGCTTGGGGATCTGGGTGTTGGCGTGGAGGCCGGGCAGGTCGTCCTTGCCCGCGGCGAGGGGGCCAAGGACCTTCCGGTGATAGATGCGTTCGGCGATCCGGCGCCAGCGCGGGTTGCCGGTCAGCGCATAGGTCTCGGCATAGCTGTCGTTGAGCCCGCCATGCTCGGCGGCGAGCAATTTCTGCATCTGCGCATCGTCGAGCCCCTCGAGGATCGTGCCCAGATAATCCGCCAGCCCAAGCATCACCGGCATCGCCTCGGCCACGTCGCCGAGCCGGACCGCGTCGATCAGCCCGGCATGGACCTTGTGCCAGGTGTAGAGCGGCACCCAGCCGCCATTGATGTCGAAGCCGCCGCTGCGGATGTCGCCCTTGCGGATCTCCTCGAAGACGATCTTGCCGTCGATCACCTTGCCGTCGCGCTCGACGGTGGTGCCGCCGACATAGCCGTCGCCCTGCGCGGCCTGGATGCGCGCCATCTCGGCGACGGTGTGGCGCAGGCGGTCGCGGACCGCCGGATCGCCGGTCTGGGCGACCGTCAGCGACAGCGCCGAGAGATAATGGCCGAGCGAATGGCCGGCGATCCCGCGCGCTTCCCAGCCGCCATAGGTCTCGCCCTGGGTGGGCAGGCCGGCGCTGGCATAGAAATTGTGGAGCAGCCGCTCAGGAGAGAGCGACAGCAGGTAGCGGCGGTTGGCCTCCACTGCATCGAGATAGATCGAAGGCGCCAGCCGCACCGCCGAGAGCGGCAGCGGCCGGGCCTTGATCGGCTTCTCCTCGACCGCGATGCGGGCGAAGGCCGGGCCGGCGAGCGCAAGCGCGCTCGCCGAACCGAGGAACAACCGCCGCGTAAGCATCACTCGACGGCGACCACGACGACCGACTTGGCCGGCACGTCCAGCGTCAGCTTGCCGCCGCTGCTCCGCGCCGAATAGGCCGCGGGCTGGATCGTGTTCGGCTTGTCGAACGTGTTGTGCGTATCGAGCGCCGGGCCGGTGAGGATGCGCCCGCGGGCATTGCCGCCGAGGTTGGTGGTGACCCGCGCCGCGCGGCTCGGATCGGTGTTGGTCAGCGACAGATAGAGCTTGCCGTCGGTCCCGCGTGCCGCGGAGACGTCGACCATCGGCACCTTGAACCCGGCCTTCTCATAGGTCGGCCCCGTCACTTCCGCGGCATAGGGCGTGGCGCCCTGGAACGGCACGTACATGTCGAAGACGTGATAGGTCGGCGTCAGCACCATGCGGCCCTTGTCGGTGAGGATCATCGCCTGGAGCACGTTCACCATCTGGGCGATGTTGGCCATCTTCACCCGGTCGGTATGCCGGTGGAAGATGTTGAGCGTCAGCGCCGCCACTTCCGCGTCGCGCAGGCTGTTCTGCTGGTAGAGGAAGCCCGGGGTCGAGCCCGATTCCTGATCGTACCAGGTGCCCCATTCGTCGACGTAGAGTGCGATCTTCTTCTCGGGATCGTGCTTGTCCATCATCGCGATGTGCTTGACGATCAGCTCGTCCATGAAGAGCGCGCGGCTGAGCGTGGACGCCCATTCGTCTTCGGAGAAGCCGGTGGCGGCGCCCTTCTTGTCCCACTTGCCCGTCGGCAGCGTGTAATAATGCACGCTGAGCGCGTTCATCTTGTCGCGCGCCTCGCGCATCATCACGTCGGTGAAGTTGTAATCGCTGGCGTTGGCGCCGCTCGCGACCTTGACGATCCTGGGCTTGCCCGACGGACCGTTGACGAACTCCTGGTAGCGGCGATGGAGATCCGCCGAATATTCCGGACGCATGCTGCCGCCGCAGCCCCAGGTCTCGTTGCCCACGCCGAAATATTTGACCGTCCAGGGCTTTTCGCGGCCGTTCTTCTTGCGCTCCTCGGCCAGGGTGCCCTTCTCGGCGGTCATGTACTCGACCCACTGGCCCATCGAGCGCGGCTCCATCGAGCCCATGTTGCCCGCGACATAGGCGTCGGTGCCGAGCAGTTCGGAATAGTTCATGAACTCGTGCGTCCCGAAGGCATTGTCCTCGGTCACGCCGCCCCAGTGCCGGTTGATGCGCACCGGGCGCGTCTCCCGGGGGCCGATGCCGTCGCGCCAGTCATATTCGTCGGCGAAGCAGCCGCCCGGCCAGCGGACCACGGGCACCTTGATGTGCCGGAGCGCGGCGAGCACGTCGTTGCGATAGCCGTTGGTGTTGGGGATCGGGGAATCGGTGCCGACCCAGACGCCCTCATAGATGCCGCGGCCGAGATGTTCGGCGAACTGGCCATAGATGGCGGGCTCGATCTTCGCGCCCGGCTTCGCGGTATCGACCGTCACGGTGACGCTCGCGGGCGCCTGCGCAAAGGCCGGCGCGGCCGCCATCAGCGTCGCCGCGGCCGGCAAGAGCCCCTGTTTCCAAAGCTTCATATCACTCTCCTATTTGGCGGCCCGCTTCGGAGCTCGCCGATATTGTCAAACGGTCGCGCCGATCGGTTCAGAGCGGAAGGACGCTGGCCTCTCCGCCGGGCACGGTGCGCAGGGCATTGCGCAGCGGCAGCGTGAAGGGTGCCGCCGAAACCTCGAAGACGTCGCCCTCCTCGGTCTTCACGCCATCGGCGAAGGACAGCGTCGCGGTGCCGAAGAAATGGACGTGAAGGTCGCCGGGGCGGCGGAAAAGCCCGTATTTGAAATGGTGATGCTCGAGATTGGCGATCGCGTGCGACATGTTCGCCTCGCCCGAGAGGAACGGCTTCTCCCAGATCACTTCGCCGTTCCGGAGGATGCGGCTGGTGCCGCGCACGTCCGCGGGAAGCTCGCCGGTGAGCAGTTCGGCACCGAGCGACGCGTGGCGTAGCTTGGAGTGCGCCAGCCACAGATAATTGCCGCGCTCGGTGATATGGTCCGAGAATTCGTTGCCGAGCGCGAAGCCCAGCCGGCGCGGGCGGCCGGAATCGTCGATCACGTAGATGCCGGCGATCTCGGGCTCCTCGCTCCCGTCGAGCGCGAAATCGGGCGAGGGCAGCGGCTCGCCGGGGCCGACCAGCGACGAACCGTCGCCCTTGTAGAACCATTCGGGCTGGACGCCGGGCTTGCCGTCGGTGGGCTTGCCGCCCTCGAGCCCCATGTTGAACATGCGCATCGAATCGGTGAGCGTGCCCCCCGCCGCGGCCTTGTGCATCTGGTCGCGCCCTTCGGCCGAGCCGAGATGGGTGAGGCCGGTGCCAGTGACGTAGCAATGCGCGGGATCGGGATGGTCGATCGGCCCGAGCAGCCGGCCCTCGGCCTCGGCCGCGGCGAGATCAACCGCTTCCCCTGCCCGCGCGCGCGCCGCATCGTCGAGCGACACGCCCTCGCGGATCGCCGCCAGCGCCAGTTCATAGGTGGTGGCGACGCCGTTCAGCCGGACCGCGGCCCCGTCGTCGAGGGAGAGCGCGACGCCCCGTTCGCCATTCGAGTCGCGAAACTGCACGAGCCTGAGCGCCATAACTTCACCATTCCTCTCTGATTCGATCAATAGTCAGACTTATACAGGTGGAACCTGCGGATCAATCCATTCCCGGTTCCGGCTAGCGCCCCTGCACATAGCGTCAAGTGTCACGGAAAAGCCACGACTCCCGGGGGATTTAGCGAGAAGCCGGACCGCCGCCGCACAAATGCCTTGCATGATCGATCGGCCTCCGTATTTTTGTCTGATTAATCAAGAAGCGCTTGTCGAGAATGGGTTCAACCCATCGTGTTGCGCGACAGGAGAGGAGAAGATCGATGGCTCTCAAGCGTACGATTCTCGGTTCCGCATCCCTGGTTGCCTTGATCGCTTTCGCCACGCCGGCTTCCGCCCAGACCGATGCGCCCACCGACCCGAGTGCCGAGACGGGGCAGGAAGAAGATATCGTCATCACCGGCATCCGCGGCAGCCTCAGCAGCGCGCAGGCGCGCAAGCAGGAGGCGACCGCAGTCACCGACTCGATCGTGGCCGAAGACATCGGCAAGCTCCCCGACAACACCGTCTCCGACGCGCTCCAGCGCGTGACCGGCATCCAGGTCCAGCGCGGTGCGGGCGAAGCCGGCACGGTGCTGATCCGCGGGCTGCCGAACGTCACCTCCTACATCAACGGCCGCGAGATCTTCACCGGCACCGGGCGCGGCGTCGCGCTGCAGGATATCCCGGCCGAACTCGTCGCGGGAGTCGACGTCTACAAGACCGCGACACCCGACCTTGTCGAAGGCGGCGTCGCCGGCCGGATCGACATCCGCCTGCGCCGGCCGTTCGATCTCAAATCCGGGATCACCGTCGCCGGCAACCTCCGCGCGCTCTACAGCGACAAGCGCGAAGCGTGGAGCTATATCGGCAGCGGCCTGGTCAGCGGCCGCTGGGAAACCGCGGGCGGGCAGGAATTCGGCGTCCTGCTCGGCGCATCGTACAACAAGCGCCGCTATCGCGATCAGACCGCATTCAATTTCGGCTTCAACCCGTTCAACAACGCAGCGACCGGCGGGCAGGACGTGCTGATCCCCGACACGGTCGGCGCATTGGTGACCGACGGCGATCGCACCCGTCCGGCCTTCAATGCGTCGCTGCAATGGAAGCCGTCGCCCAATCTGGAGATATACGCGGACGGCCTCTTCACCGGCTACCGGAACGACTATGACGTGAACTTCTTCGTCGGCCTGCCCAAGGCCGGGAATGTGACCGCGGTACAGCGCCAGCCGGATATGGTGACCATTCCCTCGATCGGCGCGGCGCGCCCGGTGGCCAGCGCAGTCACCACCGCCGACAATTTCACGATCACCAGCAAGCAGGCCTTCCGCCAGAAGACCGACGGCTATCAGGCTGCAACGGGCCTGAAATGGGATGCCGGCCCCGCCCAGATCAGCACCGAGCTCACCTACAACAAGAGCCGCGTCGCCAGCACGTCCTACATCGTCGATGCGAACTTCGTGGTCCCCCGGATCGAATATCAGTTCGACATGGACGGCACGCCCAACATCCAGGCGTTCACCGCTTCGGGGGCGCCATACGACCTTACCGATCCGGCGAACCTCAACCTGTTCGCGCTGTTCGACCAGAACAACCTGGCGGAGAGCGAGCAATGGGCATGGCGCTGGGACGTCGGCCATGCGTTCGACAAGGGCGTACTCAAGAACTTCAAGTTCGGCTTCCGCACCGCGCGGCGCACCGGCACCTCGGACGGCACCGGCGAGAACCGTTTCGGATTGACCGGCGCCGGGACAGCCTATCCCGGCTTCGGCGTCGGCGGCCCCACCGACATCCTGGGCGGCCGCGTCGGCGTGGACGGCTTCGCATTGCCGAGCACCGAATGGATCCGCGAGAATATCGATACGCTCCGCGCGATCGCAGGCCGCCCGGCCGGAGCGCCCGACTTCGCGCCGACCCTGCACTTCAATCTGGTCGAGAAGAACTACGCCTTTTACGGCCAGACCCAGTTCGACTTCACGGACGCCGGGCTTCCGCTCGAGCTGCTGATCGGCGCGCGCGTGGTCAACAACGATACGAAGCTCGACGCCACATTGGTGAACAACGGCGTCGTGACGCCGGTTTCGGGCAAGCGCAACGAGCTCAATTTCCTGCCCAGCGCCACGCTGAAGTTCCGGGTCGCGGACGATCTGATCGTCCGGCTGGTCGGGGGAGAATCGATCACCGCGCCCGAATTCGCCCAGCTGAACCCGGCGACGAACATCGCCCCGCTCGGCGCGACCGGCAATTCCTCGACCTTCGGCGCCGGCAGCGGCGGCAATCCGAACCTGCGGTCGATCAAGACACAGAATCTCGACGGCACCATCGAATGGTATTTCAGCCGCACCGGATCGCTGACGCTCTCGGCATTCTACCGCAAGCTCGACGGCTATATTCAGACCTATTCGGAAGTGGAATTCTTCCCCACCGGCGCTGGCGGTGCGCTCCAGAGCTACCAGGTCTCGCGCCCGCGCAATACCGACAAGGGCTCGCTCAAGGGCGTCGAGATCGCCTGGCAGCAGTTCTTCGATTTCCTGCCGGGCGCGCTCAGCGGGTTCGGCGCACAGGCCAACTTCACCTATGCCGATGGCGAGGTCGAAGCCCCGCCGGTCGCGGGCCAGCCGACCGTGATGCAGCGCATCACGCCGATCTCGAAATATTCGTACAACCTCGTCGCGATGTACGAGAAATACGGGCTCTCGGCGCGGCTCGCCTATAATTGGCGCAGCAAATATGTCGATTCCTATGCCGGCAACGTGCCCGGCGGGCTGATCGAAGTGGCGCCGGTGGCCTTTCTCGATTTCTCCGCGAGCTACGACATCACGCCCGAGATCACCCTCTCGGTCGATGCGACCAACCTGCTCAACGAGACCTATCAGGATTCGTTCGGCGGCTATGCGGCGACTCCGCGCGACACGCGCCAATATGATCGCACCTTCGGTGCGGGCGTCCGATTCCGTTTCTGAGAATGTCGCCGGCGGGTCATGAAGACGGCCGACCCGTCGGCGAGCACATTGTGGTTGAACTTGTCGCGCCGGGGAAGAATCTGGGGATGCGCGTATCACATTTCCTGCTCCCGGCGCTTCTCGCCGGGACATTGGGGGAACGGGCATCGGCGCAGACGGTCCCGTCTGCGCCGGCATCGCTCAACGCGCGCTTGGCCGGCGACATCTCCCCGGTCCACGACCCCGCGATCATCCGCCAGGGCGACACCTTCTACCTCTTCACTACCAGCCACGCACGCGCGGGCCAGGGCCTGATCCATGTACGCACCTCGCGGAACCTCGCCGACTGGACGCGCGCCGCGCCGGTCTTCGCCGAGATGCCCGCCTGGGTGAAGGACGCGGTGCCCGGCGCGCGCGGGATCTGGGCGCCGGACGTCAGCTTCTCGAACGGCGAGTACCGCGTCTATTATTCGGTCTCGACCTTCGGGAAGAACCACTCGGCGATCGGGCTGGCGACGACGCCCTCGCTCGAAAAGCCCGTCTGGACCGACAAGGGGCCGGTGATCCGCTCCGGCGAGAGCGACGACTTCAACGCGATCGATCCGAACATGTTCGAGGATGCCGCGGGGCGCCAATGGCTCGCGTTCGGCAGCTTCTGGTCGGGGCTCAAGATGGTGCAGCTCGATCCCGCGACGGGACTGCGCTCGGCGGCGGACGGCAAGATTCATGCGCTGGCCCGGCGCGCGAGCCCGGGCGCGATCGAGGCGCCCTTCGTGATCCGCCGCGGCGGCTTCTACTATCTCTTCGCGTCGTTCGATTTCTGCTGCCGCGGCGCGGCGAGTACCTACTACACAATGGTGGGCCGTTCGAAGGACCCCAGGGGCCCGTATCTCGATCGCAAGGGCAAGAGCATGATGAAGGGCGGCGGCTTCCTCGTCCTTCATGCCGATCTCGATCCGGCCAAACGCTTCGTCGGGCCGGGACACATCGCGATCCTGCACGAGCCGAAGCGGGATTACATCGTATACCATGCTTATGATACGCAGCGAAACGGCGCGTCGACGCTCCGTATCCAGCCGCTCGGCTGGACGGACGACGGCTGGCCGGTCGCACTCTGACAAGATTCCCCAAGGAGAGGTTTGAAGCCAATGCCAGCCGTACCCGCTCAACCCCAGGCCGGCGCCCCGTCGGTCGCAGGTGTACCTTATCGCGCCGCGCTCTCGATGCTGGCCACGCTCTTCTTCATGTGGGGCTTCATCAGCGTCATCAACGGCACGCTGTTGCCGCACCTGCGCAGCGTGTTCGAACTCAGCTATTTCGAGACCGGCCTGATCGAATCCGTCTGGTTCATCGGCTATCTGCTCGCGTCGATCCCCGCGGCGAAGCTGATCGAACGGATCGGCTATCAGCGCGCGCTGACCGTCGGCCTGTCGGTCATGACTCTCGGGTCGCTCGGCATGATCCTCGCCGCATATCTCGTCTCTTACGAAGTGACCGTCGCGTCGCTGTTCGTGGTCTCGTGCGGCATCGCGCTCCTGCAGGTCGCGGCGAACCCCTATGTCGCGGTGATCGGTCCGCCCGAGAGCGCCGAGCGGCGCCTCACCCTGGTGCAGGCGTTCAATACCACCGGCGACGTGCTGGCGATCCTGTTCGGCAAGTACCTGATCCTCGCACGCACCACGGCCGGCACGACCGCGCACGGTACGCAGCTCACCGCCGAGCAGCGCCTGGCCGACGCGCAGGCGACTCAGCTGCCCTATCTGATCGTTGCGATCGTGCTGGCGGCCCTCGCCGTCATGATCGCCCGCGCCAAGCTTCCCGCGCTGGGATCGGCCACCTCGCGCGCTTCAGGCGAAGCGCGCCGAGGCCTTTCGCTGTTCAACCACCGCAATCTGATCCTCGGCTGCGTCGGCATCGCGCTGTGCGTGCTCGCGGAGATCGGCGTGGGGAGCTACTTCATCAACTTCGCCTCGCAGCCGGACGTCGCCAATCTGACGCAGGAGAATGCGGCGACCTATCTCACGCTGTTCTGGGGCGGGATGATGGTCGGACGGTTCGCCGGCGCGGCGCTGATGCAGAAGATCGCACCGGAACGGGTGCTGGCGATGTTCGCGCTGATCGCGATCGCGGGCTCGCTGACGGCGGTGTTCGCAACCGGACCTGTCGCGATGTACGGCCTGATCGTGGTCGGGCTGGGCCTCTCGATCATGTTCCCCGCCATCTTCGCGTTGGCGATCCGCGGGCTGGGACCGCTGACCGAGGAAGGTTCGGGCCTGCTGATCATGTCGATCGCGGGCGGCGCGCTAGCGGCGTTCCAGGGCAAGATCGGTGACACGTACGGGCTGCACTGGAGCTTCCTGGTTACTGCGGCCTGCGCGCTCTATGTGCTGTTCTACGCGTTGTGGGGCTGCAAGGTGACCAACGCGGTGCCCGACGAGGCAGTGACCGCCCCGGCGGAGTGAGACTGCTAACTCCCCTCCCTGCTTTGCAGGGAGGGGCTGGGGGTGGATGGCGAGCGCAGCGAGCCGCGTGGAATGAAGAAAAGGCCGGGCGTCGAGCCCGGCCTTTTCTCACCCAGCCCTAGGCTGATCGACATTCAAATTCCCCCTCCCTGCAAGGGAGGGGTTAGGGGTGGGTTGGCATCGGCCGGGGCTCGATGCCCCGGCCGATGCCTTTTGCCGCACGATTGGTGAGTCTTTTTTAGGCGCGCAGACGCGCGCACCCACCCCCAGCCCCTCCCTGCAAGCAGGGAGGGGAA
>NZ_JAPKNM010000110.1 GCF_026460985.1 Sphingomonas sp. | reverse complement strand
GGCTCCCCTCCCTGCTTGCAGGGAGGGATGATCGGGCCGGCCATGCCCCCGGCATGGCCTGAACAGCGCGGGGCGCTGTTCACCCGATCATGGGTGGGTGCGCGCGTCTGCGCGCCTATAAAGACTCATCAATCGTGCAGCAAAAGGCACCGGCCGGGGCATCGAGCCCCGGCCGGTGCCAACCCACCCCTACCCCCTCCCTTGCAGGGAGGGGGAATTTGAATGTCGAGCGAGCGGCTGTGCCTCAAGAACGGCTGCCTTGCCGCTCCTCGAGAGGCTTTCCGAATGCTGTGAGAGCGTGTTAGCCGGCCGTCATGCTCTATTTTCTGCTGATCTCGCTGGCGCTGCTGGTTTGCAATGCGATCTATTGCGCTCGAAAGATGGTCGCTGATTTCAATGGTTCGGAGCCGGCCGCTGGCATATGGGGCCTGCTCGCAAGCCTTGCCCACAATTAGGTCGTCCGTTCGCTCCCCGAGCGGGAAGCCGCCGGTCCGCCAACGACCCAGTTGCGGACATTGCGGTCTCAACTGGCGGTCCCTGATTGCGGACGATCGTGTCGACGCAGAATTGCGCTCGACGAAGGCCATCCAAAGCTAGCCAACGCAGGCTAGGGAACGCTTGGCGTCATCACCTTGCCACCGTTTTCCACCGCATCCTCCATCAGGCTTCTCGCCTGAACCACGCAGCCGGTCGCGAAGATGAGCTTCATGTTCGTTTCGGTGCTCCCTTTGAGAAACGGTGCAAACTTGTGGAGAGAGGCCATCAGAGCGGGATGATCGAAGTCGAGCGGCAAAAATCGATGCGCGAAAGCGTTTCGGATGTCTTTGACAGCGAGGATTCGACCATGGTTTTGGGGACCGTAGATCGCCAGCGCCAAACCCATCTGGATTTTCGCCGAGAACGTGCCGAACGGGGCGTTCGGACCCCTAAACCAGCCGTCTGCGATCGTTTTTCCTGGATCGAGTATGCGGCAACGGATTGCGATTTCTAGGCACTCTTCCACCAGAGCACCGCCCATAATTGCGCAACTCCGATCATCAACCTCCATCAGCGTTTTCAGATATTCTTTAACGTCACCGATCTCTGGCTTCTCGCATGTTAAGTCATGAATCGACGGCAACTTCTTGCCACGAGCAGCCTGATGGGTGGATCGATCTTTGGGCTTGTTCGTCATTACTCGGCCAACAGGAGCGTAAGCGGCTTTTGAGCGGCTAACTGCATCAAAGCTTTCCTGTCGCGATTGGCAGAGTCAACCTTCCGGTGGGACTTAGCGACAGCTATCCTCGCGCTTCAACCGAAAACCGGTCCGTCTCGAAACCACCCATTTGCAGACGGCCTGCTCACCCGCTTGGCTAAGCCGCCTTCCTCGCGCCCAGCCTCCCGCTGATCGCCTCCGCCGCCACGCGCCCGGTCTGCGCGCCGCCGTTCATATAGCCCGGATAGGCCTCCGACAGATGCTCGCCGGCGAAGTAGATCCGCCCCGCCGACGGCACATGGGCCTCGGCCGGGTTGTCGGACTCGACACAGAGCAGCCGCGCGAAGCGGGTGACCTGGCCGGGGCGGAAATTGACATAGGCGCCGAGCGTCATTGCCTGGGCGTGCCAGTTGGTCCGCGCGAACGGCCCGGCCAGGGCTGCCTCGAGCCCCGGTATCGCCGGGGCGGCGGTTCCCGCGAAGCGCGCGGTGAGCGCCGAGGGCGGCTCCGCCTCGGCGCGCCGGACTTCGTCGCCGCCGAGGAACCAGGTCCAGACCGGCGCGACGCCGTCGACGCGGTGGACGCTGCCGTCCCAGCCGAGTGCCCAGCCGTCTCCGGCGCGGGTCTGCCAGATCTCGCCGCCCACGCCCATCGGCGCGCGCCAAGGGGTGGCGTTCGCGCCCGCCTGGACCTTCTCGTTATGGCCCAGCTCCATCTCGGCGATGAAGGCGCGCCAGATCGCCGGCAGCGGCACGCGCCAGTCGATCTGGCGTAGCAAGGGCGCGGGCACCGCGACGATCGCCGTCTCGGCCTCGGCGGTCGATCCGTCGAGGAAGGTCAGGCGCAGGCCGTTCCCGGCGCGCTCGATCCGCGCGAGCCTCTTTCCGGTGGAGATGCGGTCGGCATAATGCGTCGACATCGCGTCGATCAGCGCGCTGCTGCCGCCCTGCATCACATAGCGCTCGTCGGATTCGCCGAGCACTTCGATGCGCTCGCCGTCGACCGTCGGCAGGTTGAACACGAGTTCTACCGCCGAGGCGTGGGCCGGCTCGACGCCATATTCGGTGCGGCTGGTCGCCTCGAGCAGCTCGCGGATCCAGGGCTTGCCGATCAGCGCGCGATGCTTGTCGAGATATCCGGTGATCGACATCCGGTCGAGCTCGGCGGCGACGCGGTCGAAGTCCTTTTCGAGCCTTGCGGAGTCCTTGTCGATCTGCGCCGCGATCGGGCGCAGCGCCTCGGCGAGCTCAGCCTCGCGCAGCAGCCGGCCGTCGCCGAGGATCAGGGTGCGGTGCGGCTCGACCTTGCGGTCGACCAGGGGCACGCCGAAGCGCTTGCACAGCGTCTGCATGTCGTCATGGTCGGTGTTGACCAATTGCCCGCCCACCTCGAACCAGGTGCCGCTCGCCGGGCGGTGCGTGAACATGCGCCCGCCGGTGCGCGTGCGGCCCTCGTAAATGTGCGCGTCCACGCCCGCCTCGCGCAGATGGTGGAGCGCGCTCAGCCCGGCGATGCCGCCGCCGACGATCGCGACGCGTCCGCCGGCAAAGGCGCGCGCGGGGCGCGGCAGCGTCGAGGCCATGCCCGCCGCGGCGATTCCCTTGAGCAAGGCGCGCCGCGTCGCCCCCGGCGCGCCCGGCACCGGGGGCTTCTCGCCCGCCTCGGCCAGGTTGCGCGCCCGCGCTGCCGCCAGCGCCCGCCACACCATGCTGCTCGTCCGCATCGCCCCCTCCTGTGCTTGCCCACGCCGAGCTTGCCATCCGAAGGCCATTCCGCCAAGCCGCGCGGCCATGGATGCACCCGTTCCCAATCGCTGGGTCATGGAGATCGCCCCCTATGTTCCGGGGCGCTCGACCACCGATTCCGGCACCAAGGCCGTCAAGCTCTCCTCGAACGAGAATCCGTTCGGCACGCCCGAGGCGGCGCGCGCCGCCTTCGCCGCCGCCGCGTCGCAGCTCGAGCGCTATCCCGATGCGAGCGCGACCGAGCTGCGCGCCGCGATCGCCGCGCATTACGGGCTCGACTCGGCGCGGATCATCTACGGCACCGGATCGGACGAAGTGCTCCACCTTGCCGCGGGCGCCTATGCCGGGGTCGGCGACGAAGTGATCTACGTCCGCTACGGCTTCTCGGTCTACGATATCGCCGCGCGCCGCGTCGGCGCGACGCCGGTGATCGCGCCCGACAGGGACTATGCGAGCGACGTCGACGCGATCCTCGCCTGCGTGACCGATCGGACCAAGGTGATCTTCATCGCCAATCCGAACAACCCGACCGGCACCTACACCTCGCGCGCGGAGATTGCGCGGCTCCACGCGGCGCTGCCGGCGCATGTGCTGCTGGTGATCGACCAGGCCTATACCGAATATCTCGATCCCGAGGACGATGACGGCGGGCTCGATCTCGCGCGCACGACGAGCAACGTGCTGGTCACGCGCACCTTCTCGAAGATCTTCGGGCTCGCCTCGGAGCGGGTCGGCTGGGGCTATGGCGCGCCCGAGATGATCGGCGCGATGCACCGCATCCGCGCGCCGTTCAACTTCAGCACCGCGGCGCAGAAGGCGGCGGTGGCGGCGCTGGGCGACCGTGGCTTCGTCGAGCACAGCTATCGGCACAATCGCGAATGGCGCACCTGGTTCGCCGGGCAGATCGACGCGATGGGCAACAAGGGGCTGCGCGCGGTCCCCTCCAAGGCCAATTTCCAGCTCGTCCTGTTCGAAGGCGAAGTGAGCGCCGAGCATGCCTATAAGGCGCTGATGGAGCGCGGCTATATCGTCCGCTGGCTGCCGGGGCAGGGGCTGCCGCACGGGCTGCGCATCACCATCGGCACCGAGGACGAGATCCAGGCCGTCGCGGCGGCGATCCGCGAGATCGTGGGGGCCTGATGCTGCCCTTCGCGCGCGTCACGGTCATCGGGCTCGGGCTGATCGGCTCGTCGATCGCGCGGGCGGTGCGCCAGCACATGCCGAGCGTGCGCGTCACCGGCTATGACCGCGATCCCGCGGTGCGCGAGACCGCGGTGCGCATCGATCTGTGCGACGACGTGGCCGACACCGCCGGCACCGCGGTGATCGATGCCGACCTGGTCGTGCTCTGCGTCCCCGTCGGCGCGATGGGCGCGGTGGCGGCCGAGATCGCCGCCGACCTGCCCGCCGACGCGATCCTGAGCGACGTCGGCTCGTGCAAGGAAAGCGTGATCGAGGCGGTGCGCGCGTCGCTTCCAGGGGCCGTGTTCGTCCCCGCGCATCCGGTGGCGGGCACCGAGAATAGTGGCCCCGAGGCGGGCTTCGCGTCGCTCTTCCACCATCGCTGGTGCATCGTCACGCCGCCCGAGGGCACCGACGCGCTGGCGACCGAGCGCGTGCTCGAATTCTGGCGCCGGCTGGGCGCCGAGGTCGAGACGATGGAGCCCGCGCATCATGACCGCGTGCTCGCGGTCACCAGCCACCTGCCGCACCTCATCGCCTATACGATCGTCGGCACCGCATCGGACATGGAGGAGGTCACCAGCTCCGAAGTGATCAAATATTCGGCGGGCGGTTTCCGCGACTTCACGCGCATCGCCGCGTCGGACCCGACGATGTGGCGCGACGTGTTCCTCGCCAATCGCGAGGCGGTGCTCGACATGCTCCAGCGCTTCTCGGAAGACCTCACCGCGCTCCAGCGCGCGATCCGCTGGGGCAAGGGCGACGAATTGTTCGAGCTGTTCAGCCGCACCCGCGCCGTCCGCCGCTCGATCATCGACCAGGGCCAGGACGACGCCCGCCCGGACTTCGGGCGCTCGCACGAATAAAATCCCAATCCTCCCCCGCCAGGGGGAGGTGGCATGCGAAGCATGACGGAGGAGGAAGCACGACGGCCTGTTCGTCGCTTACCTCCCCCTCCGTCGCCTTCGGCGACACCTCCCCCTGGCGGGGGAGGATTGAGATCACGCATTCAACGCATTGATCCCCGCATGCACGCGCGCTTCGGCTTCGGCGCGCGGCAGGCCCGCGGGGATGGGATCGCCGAAGCGGAAGGTCACCATGCCGGGGCGCATCGGCCCGTGCTTGGGCCATACCTTGCCGCTGTCGAGCGCCACGGGCACCACCGGCAGCCCGACCGCGCGATACAGGCCCGCCAGCCCCGATTTGAGCGGCGGCGCTTCGCCGGGCGGTGAGCGCGTCCCTTCGGGAAAGAGGATCACCGAGCGCCCCTCGGCCCCCGCGGCCTTGGCCTCGCGCATCATCTGGCGCAGCGCCGATGCCGCGCCGCTCCGATCGATGACGATGACGCCATAGCGCCGCGCCGCCCAGCCCCAGACCGGGATGCGCGCGAATTCCTGGCGCATCACCACCGCCGGCGCGCCGAGCATCCGGACCAGCTCGAACGTCTCGTAGAAGGACTGGTGCTTCGCCGCATAGAGCGCGGGCGTGGCCGGCGGCGCGCCCTCCACGCGGGTGCGGATCCCGACCAGATGCCGCGCGCACCATGCATGATATCGGGTCCAGCGCAGCACCCAGCCGCGAAACGCCCGCTGGCCGAACAAGGCCATGACGGGCGCGAGCAGCACGATCGGCACCGAAAGCCCGTAAAAGGCGATGGCGAACAGAATAGCGCGAACCCGGTCCATCAGCCCGCGCCCAGCCAGAGCGCGATCCGCCGCACGAGGTATTTGTGATACTCCCGAAACAGCACGCCCCAGCCCGGGCTGTTGGGCCCGCTGCGCACACCGTCGCCGATCACCTCGACATCGCCGCCCAGCGCGCTCGCCAGCTCCATCCGCGCGCGCGGCATGTGCCAGTCGGTGGTCACCAGCCGCACCGACCGGAAGCCGTGCTGCCGCACCCATTTGGCGGTCTCGTCGGCGTTCGAGCGCGTGTCTACCGCCTGCCAGCCGAGATCGATGCAGCAGGCCATCAGCTGGCGGTCGATCCTGAACTGGACCGCGAGCTCGACCGGGCGGACATCGGGATCGACTCCGCTCACCAGCATCCGTTTCGCGTCGCCGGCGCGCAGCACCGCGAGCCCGCGATCGATCCGCCCCCCGCCGCCGGTGAGCACGACGATCGCGTCGGTCTTGCGCCCCTCGAGCGGCTTGCCGAGCGACAGCAGGAAGAAAGCGAAGCCCAAGGCCCAGGCGACGAGCAGCAACAGGCAGACGCGCCAGATCACAGGCGCTTGCCCAAGGCGCGCAGCACCGCGACGCGCGCCGCGACGGTCGCGACCAGCGCGAAGCCGATCGGCAGGAGCAACAGCAGGAACCAGTCGCGCTGCTGGAGCGCGACGCCGCCCAGCATCTCGGATCCGACCGCGCTCAGCCGCGCCTGCAGGAACCATATGAGCACCAGCGCCGCCGCGGTGCCGGCCAGCCCGCCCAGCAGCGTGTCGAAGGCGATGCGCCGCTGGAACAGGCGGGCGATCTGGATGTCGGTCGATCCCAGCATGTGGAGCACATCGATCGTGTCGCGGTGCGTGTCCAGCCCCGCGCGCGCGGCGAGCAGCACGACGGCGGCGGTCGCGCCCGCGATCAGCAGCACCAGCCCCGCCGCGAGCCAGCTCATCGTCGTCATGAAGCTGCGCACCGGCGACAGCCATTGCGCGTGCCGATCGACCCGCGCGCCCGGTGCGATCCGCCGCGCCGCCTGCTCGATCGCGGCGACGTCGCCGCCGGGGCGGAGCTCGACGTCGATCATCGCCGGCATCGGCAGATCGGGATCGAGCCCGGCATCGCCGAGCCAGGGCCGCAGCAATTCGGCCAGGTGCGCGCGGTCGACCTCGCGCGCGCGCGCCACGCCGGGCACCTTGGCGAGCGTCGCCACCATCGCCGCGGCCTGGCTGTCGCGCAGGCTGGCGATCGGCTCGACGATCTGCACCGTCAGCCTGCCCGAGAGCTCGCGGTCGAGCTGGGCGGTGGCGGCGAACATGCCGAGGCCGAGCGCGCCGGCGAGCACGGTCAGGAACAGCATGATCGCCATGATCCACGTCATCGCGCGCGTGCGCCGTCCCTCGTCGAGCAGCCGCCGCTCGGGCGAATTGGGGTCGAGGCTCAGGATCATGCCTGCCCCGGCGGGTTGCGCAGCGATCCGGTCGGATCGTTGAGGCGGCCATTCTCGATCCGCATCATCTGCGCATTGGGGATGCGGTGGATCAGGTGGAAATCGTGCGTCGCGACGACCACGGTGGTGCCCAGCCGGTTCAGCGATTCGAACAGATAGAGCAGGCGCTCGGCCATTTCGGGATCGACGTTGCCGGTCGGCTCGTCGGCGACGAGCAGTTCGGGGCGGCCGATCACCGCGCGCGCGATCGCGATGCGCTGCTGCTCGCCGCCCGAGAGCGTCGGCGGCTTGGCCCGGCCACGATCGGTGAGCCCCACCCAGGCGAGCATCTCGCGCACCGGCGCCTCGACATCGACTTCCTGCACCCCCGCCACGCGTAGCGGCAGCGCGATATTGTCATAGGCCGAGAGGTGCGGGACGAGGCGGAAGTCCTGGAACACCACGCCGATGCGGCGGCGGAAGCCGGGCAGGCGCTGGCGCGGCAATGCGCCGGCATCCTCGCCGAACAGCCGGATCACCCCGCGCGACGGCCGCTGGGCGAGATAGAGCAATTTGAGCAAAGAGGTCTTGCCCGCGCCGGACGGGCCGGTCAGGAAATAGAAGGACCCGCTCTTGAGCGTGAAGCTGACGTCCGAGAGCGTCTCGGATCCCGTGCCATAGCGCAAGCCGACATTCTCGAACTGGACGATATTGGCCATTCGCCGGCGCCGGCCGCTCCTTGCCTGGGTGGGCGGACGGCATCGCACAGCCCGCGCGCCGGCTCAAGCGATGGCGATGTCGAGACTCTTGTGGGGCCGATTCGTTACAGCTAGAATCGCGGCACCCGGCCAATGGGCAGCCGGGCGGGTGAGACGCTTAGATGATCCTCGAATGCAGCCAGTGCCGGACGCGGTACCTCGTTCCCGACAGTGCGATCGGAGCGGAAGGCCGGACGGTGCGGTGCGCGAGCTGCAAGCACAGCTGGTTCCAGGCGCCCGCCATCCTCGATCGCAGCGCGCGGCCTGCGCCCGCCGAAAGCCGGGAAACGGTCGCCGCCGCTGCCGAGCCGCGGGTCTCCAATGTCCGCGTAGCGCCTCAGCGCGCGCAGGCGGCAGAGGCAGAACCGGAGACGCCGGCGCCCGCCATTGCCCGGCCTGCCGCGCCCGAGCCGCGCCCGGCGCCGCCCGCGCCGCGCGTGTACGAGGACCCGATCGCGGTCGCCGAGGCGCCTCCCGAGTACGATCCCTTCGCGCCGCAGCCGCCGTTCCGGCCGCGCCGCAATCCTGCCCGGCGCTGGACCGCCGCGGCGGTGATCGCCGGCATCTCGATGCTGCTCGGCACCGGCGCCATCCTCTATTCGGGCGCGCCGGGCATCGCCGCGCAGCTCGGTCTCGGGATCGGCGGCGAGGCCGAGACGCCGCTCCGCTTCACCGACAAGAGCGTCGAGCTGCGGCCCATGCCCAATGGCAGCGAGGCGTTCGTCGTCTCGGGCAAGGTGGTCAATCCGACCGATGCCAAGCAGCGCATCCCCGACATCCGGGTCGAGCTGCGCGACGGTGCGGACCAGCTCGTCTACAGCTGGCGGATCACCCCGGAGAACCGCGCGCTCGGGCCCAAGGCGGCGCTCGACTTCACCGGCGCCAAGCTCGACGTGCCGCCCAACGCCAAGGTGGTCGAGCTCAGCTTCGCGACCGAAATCGGCGGCTGACCCAGCCGAGCCGGAGGCCGTGCAGCAAGGCGGCCGCCACCATCCCCAGCCCCGACGCGAGCACGAGCCCGTTCGGCCCATAGCCGCCGTGCACCAGCAGCACGCCCAGGCCGCCGGTGATGACGAAGAAGGCGATGATTCCGTTGATCCCGGCCGCCACCTGGTCGCCGAGCGAGCGCAGCGCATAGACGAACACCACCTGCACCCCGTCGAACAGGATGAAGGGCGCCCAGGGGACCAGCATCGCCGCGGCGAGGCCGTGCACGCCCTCGGTCGCCGGGAAGAGCCCCACCACGGGCATCGCCAGCAGGATCAGCAGCACCGACAAGGTGCCCGTCGCCAGCGCCGCGAGCATTGCCGCGATTCCCGTGCGCCGCGCGGCGTCCTGGGGCACGCCCTCGCCCACGGCATTGCCGACGCGCACTCCCGCCGCCGATCCCAGTCCCAGCGCCACCGCGAAGGTGACGTTGTGGATCGAGAAGACGATCTGGAAGGCGTGCGCGGTGGTCGTGCCCAATTGGGTCGAGAGCGCGATCAGGATCGAGAAGCCGATCAGCTCGAGCCCCGAGGCGATCGCGGGGACCAATCCGAAATGCGCGAGCCGGAGCGCGCCCGCCCAGGAATCGCGGCCGAGCAGCGCGTTCAGGTCGTGCACGCCGCGCCGGGCGGCGCGCGGCAGCGTCCAGGCGGCGCCGATCATCCCCAGGGCGCCGAGCGCCGAGGCGATCGCGGTCGCCAGCGCCGCGCCGACCGCGCCCATCACCGGCAGGCCGAGCTGCCCCGTGGCGAGCACCCATGCCAGCAGGGCGTTGAGCGGCAGGATCGCCAGGTTCACCACCGTCACGCGCCGCGGCCGGCTGACGCCTTCCAAGAAGAAGCTCGCGGCGACGATCACCAGCTGGAAGGGATAGGCCAGCGCCATCATCTGCACCACGCGCGCGGCGGCGGGCGCGGTGGCGGGCGCGACGCCGAGGCGCAGCAGCATCGGCTCGGGCCACAGGAACAGCGCCAGGCCGCTGGTGAGGCCCAGCAGCAATGCGAGCAGCAGCCCCTGGTGGAACACACGGCCCGTCTCGCGCAGGTCGCCGGCGCCGTCGGCGCGCGAGACATAGACCAGGATCCCGGTCAGCCAGCCGAGCCCCACGACTATTCCCGGAAAGGTCAGCGATCGGCTCGCGCCCAGCGCCGCCGCCTCGCTCGTGCTCACCAGCCCGACCACGGCGACGTCGGTCACGTGCAGGATCGTCCAGTTGAGGCTGGTCAGCACCACGGGCCAGGCAAGGGCCAGGATCCGGCGCATCTCGGCGGCGAGGGCGGGGGAGAGCAGCATCGCGGACCGCCGCGTGTAGGCGCATCCGTAGATTCGCGAAAGCGCGCGACGATGGCTTGCGTGGGCCCAAACGCTTTGCTAGGGGCCGCGCCTTACCAGACGCCGGGAGCCCTCGGCGAGTTTCACGTGCGGTCGTGGCGGAACTGGTAGACGCGCAACGTTGAGGTCGTTGTGGCCGAAAGGCCGTGGAAGTTCGAGTCTTCTCGACCGCACCAGAAACCAGGGGCGCCGCTACGGCGGCGCCACAGTTTTTCCCACCCTTGGCACAATTTTGCGACAAGTCGCCTGTAGCGAGCCGATGAAGCGTGCCCGTCAGCGAGCGGGCGGCGCGTGCGTGCGTGTGGGGAGTAAGGCGCGATGGTGAAATGGGGATGCGCGGTCGCCGCGCTGATGGTCGGCGCGCTGCCGATGGCGGCGCATGCGCAGGAGCAGCCGACGCCGCCCGCGACTCCCGCCGATCCGGCAGCGCCTGCCACGCCGCAGCAGACGCCTCCGGAGGCCGAGGAAGAGCCTGTCGAGGACGTGGTGGTGCGCGGCCAGCTGCGCGGCGCGGTTCCCGGCGACGTCAAGCCCGAGATCCAGCTCGGCCCGGCCGACATACGGGCCTATGGCGCATCGAACGTCACCGAGCTGATGAACGCGCTCTCGGCGCAGCTCGGCAGCGGCTCGGGCCGCGGCGACGAGCAGCCGGTGATCCTGCTCAGCGGCCGGCGCTCGAGCATGGCCGAGATCCGCAACCTGCCGACCGAAGCGATCGAGCGGATGGACATCCTGCCCGAGGAAGCCGCGCTGCAATATGGCTATGGCGCCAACCAGAAGGTGGTGAATTTCGTCCTGCGCCGCCGCTTCATGGGGCTCACCACGTTGCTCGAGGGCGCGATGCCCACCGCGGGCGGCAATTCGTGGCAGAACGGCAACGTCAATCTCCAGAAGATCCGGCGCGACGAGCGGCTCGAGCTCGACGTCAAGTACAGCCAGAATTCGGGCATCCTCGAAAGCGAGCGCGGCGTGACGCGCGCGGGCACCTCGCTGTTCGACACGCGCGGCAACATTGTCGGCCTTGCGGGCGACGAGATCGATCCGGCGCTCAGCGCGCTGGCCGGAACCCTGGTGACCGTGGCGGGCGTGCCCAGCGGCGCTGCGGGGGCGGCGCCGACGCTCGCCGGCTTCGCCGCCAATGCGAACCAGGCCAATGTCGCCGATCTCACGCCCTATCGCACCCTGACGGGGGGCGGAGGCGGGGGCCCGAACGGAGGCCCGGGCTTCACCGCCACGCCGCAGAAGAGGCTGGAGATCAGCGGCAGCTATACGCCGGCGATCTCGGACAAGGTGAGCGCCAACGCCACCTTCGGGCTGGTGCTCAATCACAGCGATACGCTGCTCGGCCTGCCGAGCGCCACGCTGCGGCTGCCGACGGGCAATCCCTTCTCGCCCTTCTCGCAGGACGTGCGGCTGCTGCGCTACTACGACAATCTCGATCCGCTCTCGCGCTCGAGCGACAATCGTACGCTGAGCGGCGGCCTGACCTTCAACAGCCAGACCTCGCCCTGGCTGGCGAGCTGGGGCTGGTCGCTCCAGGCCAATTACGAATATGGCGAGAATAACTCGGTCACCACCACGGGGATCGACGCGACCCAGGCGCAGGCGCTGCTCGATGCGCGCGATCCGGGCTTCAATCCGTTCGGCCCGCTTCCCCGGGGGCTGGCCGTCAATCGTCCCGACCAGATCTCCAAGTCGGTGACCAACAACGCCAGCGTGGATTTCACGACCTTCGGCTCGCTGTTCAAGCTTCCCGCCGGCGATGTGCGCGCCACGGTGCGCGTGGCCGGGCGGAGCCAGGACCAGGACAGCAGGTCCTGGATCGCCGGCCGGTTCCAGGCGGGGGACATCTCGCGCGACACCGGCAGCGTGCGCGGCAACCTGACGCTTCCCCTGACCAGCCGGTCGCGCGGCGTGCTCGGGGCGATCGGGGAGCTGTCGATCAACGGCAATCTGGAAGTCGAGCAGCTTTCGGACTTCGGCCGGCTCGTCTCCACTGGCTATGGCCTGAACTGGACGCCGATCCGGGAGATTCGCGCCAATATCAGCATCAACGACGATCGAGGGGCGCCCAGCCCCGCACAGCTGGGCAATCCGATATTGGTGACGCCGAACCGGCGCGTCTTCGATTTCGTCCGCAACGAGAGCGTCGACATCACCGCGATCACCGGGGGCAATCCGCTGCTGCGGGCGGACAGCCGCCACGTATTCAACGCACGCGTCACGATCCGGCCGCTCGCCGAGACCGACCTGAATATCCGGGCGAGCTACAGCAACCAGCGCTACCGCAACTATGCGGGCACCTTTCCAGGCGCGACGGCGGAGATCGAGGCGGCCTTCCCCGATCGCTTCGTCCGCGATGCCGACGGCCGGTTGCTCAGCATCGACTATCGACCGGTCAATTTCGAGCGGCGGGACACTTCCCAGCTGCGCTGGGGCATCGACTTCTCGATCCCGATCTCCTCGCCCCAGGCGAAGCGGATGCAGGAACGGCGCACCGCCTTCCAGGCGGCGATGGCCGAATCGCGCCGCACCGGCCAGCCGCTGCCGCCCGAGATGAGCGCCCAGCTCGAGCAGTTCCGCCGGCTCGGCCAGCAGCAGAGCCTGTTCGGCGGCAACCAGCGCCGCCAGGGAGACGGACCGGGCCAGCAGCAAGGCCAGGGACCCGGCCAGGGTCAGCCGCCGCAGGATCAGGGCCGCGAGCGCGGCGAGGGGCAGGGCCCTGGCGCCGGCGGCGGATTCAGGGGCGGACCCGGTGGCGGCGGGCGTGGCTTCGGTGGCGGTGGCGGCGGCCGCGGCGGCTTCGGCGGCGGCGGGAACCTCATTCGCTTCTCGCTCAACCATGCCTGGGTCTTCAAGGACGAGGTGCTGATCCGTCGCGGGCTCCCGGTCATCGACCGGCTCGACGGTTCGAGCAGCCAGGGCGTCGCCGCGCACCAGATCGACGCACTGGCGGCACTCAAGCGCGACGCCTGGCTCTTCCAGGTCACCGGCAACTGGCGGAGCGGAACGCGGCAGATGACCGGGCCGATCGGCAGCCAGACCCGGCTCAACTTCGGCAGCCTCGCCAGGGTCGGCCTGCTGACCGAGTTCAACCCGGGCCAGAACATCGATTTCCTGCTCAAGAACCCATGGCTGCGCGGATCGCGCGTCCAGCTCCGCGTCGACAATCTGTTCGACGCGCGGCAGCGCGTGACCGACGAGAATGGCGAGGTCCCGTCAGCCTATGCCCCCAACCTGGTCGATCCGCTGGGCCGGGTCGTCCGGCTGACCTTCCGCAAGCAGTTCTTCTAGAACTTTGACTCCCCTCCCTGCTTGCAGGGAGGGGCTGGGGGTGGGTGCGCGCGTCTGCGCGCCCAAAAAGACTTATTCTCGCAGGGGAAACGCTCGCAAAGGAAAGCGCCGGCCGCGGCATCGAGCCTCGCCCGGCGCTACACCCACCCCTAACCCCTCCCTTTCAGGGAGGGGAATTGAAGACCTGGAAATCCTCAGCGCGCCGCCAATACCGGCTGGCGGAGCCTGCGCTCGAAGCCGCCGCCTTTGTCCTGGTCCATGATCCGCCGGTAGAGCAGGGTGATCGACACCCGGCGGTTGCGCGGGTCGGTCGGCGCCTCGACGATCAGCGGCTCGCGGTCGGCGACGCCCTCGATCCGCTCGAAGCGCGTCTCGGGCACCGTTCCCGCGGCGAGCCGGCGCCGCGTCGCCTCGGCGCGGCCGCTCGAGAGCATCCAGTTGTTCATGTTGCGCGGGTCGCCATAGCCGAGGCTGTCGGTATGGCCGCGGATCATGATCGGGTTCTCCATCCCCGCGATCGTCTCGGCGATCGTGCCGATCAGCGCGCTCGCATCGGGCACCAGCGCGGTGGTGCCGAGATCGAACATCGAATAATTGGCGTCGTCGAGCAGGTCGATCCGCATCCCGTCGCGCGTCGCCACGAAGCGGATATGCTTGGCGAGCTTGGCCAGTTGCGGCCGCGAACGCATCTTCTCCTGGATCTTCTTCGCGGTCTCGTTGAAGTTCTTCTGGTCCTGCTGGGTGAGCGCGCGCTGGTCCTTGAGCGTGCCCTTGTCGCCCGTGCCGACCTGCTTGCCGCCGACCCCGCCCACGGGGATCGTCATCGACTTGGTGCCGGTCTGCGAGGCCTTGTTGGGATAATTGTCAGGCGCGTTGATCGCGTCGCCGCCGAACAGCCCGTTCGAGCCGGCGCTGTTCTGCTTGAACTCGATCAGGGTGGGTGCGAAATAATCGGCGAGTGCCTTGCGCTGCTTCTCGGTGGTCGCGCCGAGCAGCCAGAGCAACAGGAAGAACGCCATCATCGCGGTCACGAAATCGGCATAGGCGACCTTCCACGCGCCGCCGTGATGGCCGCCATGGCCCTCGACGAAGATCTTCCTGACGATGATCTTCGGCGGCTGGTTCGATCCATGGGGCGCCCGCGCTGCTGCCATGACGTCAGCGCCCGCGCAGCCCGTCGAACACTTCGCCGAAGCCCGGCTGGTTGGCATGCGCGATGCCCGAGCGCGCGGCCTCGATCACCAGCGGCTGCGGATGGCCGTGCAGCGAGGCGATGATGATCTGCTTGACCGTGTGATAGATCGCCGCGTCGGCGTCGATCACCTGCTGGAGCCGGGTCGCGAGCGGGCCGACGATGCCGTAGGCGAGCAGCACGCCCAGAAAGGTGCCGACCAGCGCCGAGCCGATCATCCCGCCGAGGATCGTCGGCGGTTTGTCGATCGAGCCCATCGTCTTCACCACGCCGAGCACCGCCGCGACGATGCCGAGCGCCGGCAATGCGTCGGCGAGGCTCTGGAGCGTCGCCTGCGGGCCCTGCACCTCGTGGTGGTGGGTCCGAATCGCGTTGTCCATCACTTCCTCGACCGCGTGCACGTCGAGCGTGCCCGACGAGACGACGACGAGGCGCAGCGTGTCGGTGATCAGGTTGATCAGCGTGTGATCGGCGAGCAGCCGCGGATATTCGGCGAACAGTGCCGAGGACCTGGGGTCCTCGACATGCGGCTCGAGCGCGATCGGGCCTTCGGTCCGCAGCATCTTCATCAGCTTGGAGACGAGGAAGATCGTGTCGAGATAGTCCTGCTTCCTGTACTTCGGGCCCTTCACGACCTTCATGAAGCCCGTGCCGAGCGCCTTCAGCTCCTTCATCGAATTGCCGATGATGAGCGCCCCCAAGGCCGCGCCGCCGATGATCAGCATCTCGTGCGGGAGCGCATGCATCACCGGGCCGAGCGCGCCGCCGGTGATGGCGAAGCCGCCGAACACCATGGCGATGAGGACGACGAAGCCGATCAACACGAACATGCGACTAACTTCCCCTTGGCCGCGAGCCGGCACTCTTATTGGTAAACGACCGCTTCGCCGCGACTTTCAGTGGAAAAGAGCGGACGCGCGCGGATCAGCGCAGATAATCGAACAGCGACAGGCCGGTGAGCTTGGTGAAGCTCGCCTGGGTCGCCTGGAGGATGGTCAGCGTCTTCTGGAGCTCGGTCACCGCGGCGGTGACGTCGGTATCCTCGAGCGCCGAGCGCGCGGTCTCGCGCGCCTCGTCGGCATCGGCCAGGCGTTCGGTATCGAGCTCGAGCCGCGCGGCGCGGGCGCCGGCCGAGGCGCGGACCACGCCGACCGTCGCGATCGAGGCGTTGATGCCGTTGAGCGCAGCCTCGCCTGCCGCCTTGACGTCGCCGCCGGCCTCGAGCGCCGCGGTGAAGGCGCCGAGCACCGCGAAGATGTCGCTCGCTCCGCTGGCGAAGGCGCGCGCACCGGTCACCGTGCCCTGGATGCTCACGCCCTCGCCGATCGGGATCGCGGAGGGCTCGCCGGTGCCGGCGAAGCTGATCGTGCCGTCGGCGGCCTTCACGAAAGCGACGTCGCCGGTCGCGCCACCGAACAAAGGCTGGCCGCGCACGTCGCGCGTGTTGGCGAGCCCGAACAGCGCGTCGCGGATCGACGCGAGTTCCTCGGCGACCGTGTCGCGATTGGCGTCGGACATCGTGCCGTTGGCGGCCTGGGTCGCGAGCTCGAGCGCGCGCTGGAGCTGCGATTCGACGCTGTCGAGCGTGGTGTCGGTCTGGGCGAGCAGGTCCTGCGCCATGCCGATATTGGCCGCCCAGGCGCCGTCGTCGGCCTTGGCCTGCTTGATCCCTTGCAGGCGCAGATAAGCGCCGGGATCGTCCGAGGCGGTCTGGATCCGCTTGCCGGTCGCGATCTGGGTCTGGACCTTGTCCGCCTGCGCCGTGAGTTGGGTCATCAGCGAAGCGGGGCGGTTGTAGAGCTGCGAGGTGGCGATGCGCATGGTCGGCCTCAGCGTATGTCGAGGATGGATTGCAGCGTCTCGCGCGCGACCTGGATCACGCGGGTCGACGCCTGGTACGCCTGCTGGAAGCGGATCAGGTCGACCGCTTCCTCGTCGATATTGACCCCCAAAGCGGCGCTGCGCTCGGCGATGGCGGAGTCGCGCATCGCGCTCTGCGCTTCGGCGACGGTGCTGCGCGCCGAGAGCGCGGCGGCGTTGGCGGTGGTCAGGCTGGCGACGCTATCCTCGAGCCGCGCGCTGGTGCGCAGCGTCTCGAACCCGGCGAGATTGGCATTGTCGCGTACGCCCGCACCGGTCGCCGCGGCGGCGATACCGCGCGGATCGTCGAGCACGAGGCTGAGCTGCGACGCCGGATCGCCGATCGCGAACATCGGCGCGCCGGCAGTGCCGTCGAGATCGTCGCCCGCGGCCTGCACCGCGTTGACGCCATTGGCAAAATCGGTGGCGAGCCGGTCGATCTCGGCATGCGCGTCGGCGATGCGCTGCGCGCCCTCGGCGAAGCCGGCCAGCGCGCCGCCGCCGGGCGAGACCGGGCTGCTCTGCCCCTGGAAGTGGACGGCATAGGCGACGAGCCCCGCATCGCTGCGCGTATAAGTGATCGCACCCGAATTCTCGCCCTCGACGAGCACCGGCCCGGCGACGCCGCCGACACGCACGCTCGCCTTGCCGAAGGCGTCGGTGGTCACCGAGACATCGGCAATCGCGCTCATTTCCTCGAGCAGCTTGTCGCGCTGGTCGAGCAGGGCGGCATGGCCGCTGGTGCCCGGCGCCGAGCGGCCGAGCCCGGCATTGACCTTGCCCAGCGCGCTGGCGAGCCCATTGAGTTGGGTCGTCGCGGCGCCGGCGCTCGCGTCGAGATCGGCCATCGCGCCGTCGAGCGCAGCGCCGGTGGCGGCGAAGGACGCGGCGACGCTGGAAGCGGCCTCGAGCATCGTCGCGCGCGGTGCGAGCGAGGCGGGATCGGCGGCGATCTTCTTCGCGGCGTTGAAGAAGGCGGTCAGCCGGTCGCCGAGCTGGTTGCCGCTCAGTGAGGTCTCGATCCGCTGGAGCCAGGTCGCGCCGGTCTCGGTGCGCGCGAGCTCGGCGGTGGCGGTGCGGACTTCGGCGGTCCTGTAGATGTCGGTGGCGCGGGCGATGCCGCTCACCACCACGCCCATCCCCTGCGCGTTGCCGGTGGTCAGCCCGCCGGGCGCCACGACTTCGCGCACCGGCGCGGTGCGGCGCGAATAGCCCGCCTGGCCGGCATTGGCGATGTTCTCCGAAGTGGTGGTCAGCGCGGCCTGATAGGCCCTGAGGCTCGACGCGCCGATCGACAGCATGTCGCTCATGGCGTGCTCCCGTCGGTCGCGGGCGCGGCCTTGGAGAGGAACTCGGTCATCGCCTTGCCGATCCCGATCGGCGCGTGCGCGGCCATGTTTTGCGCGAGCTGCTGGTCCTGCATGTCGCGGAACTGCTGGCTCGCCTTGCTGTCGAACAAGCCTTCACCGAGACTGGCGGTGCGCATCGACTTGAGCATCATGCCGACGAAGATCGCCTCGAAGCGCTTGCCCGCGGCTTCGAGATTTTCCTTCGACGCGAGCCGCGACGTGTCGATCGACACGCCGCCGCCGCTGCCGGCGATCGGGGCGGGTGTCGTGCTCACAGGATGATCAGCTCGGCCTTGAGCGCGCCGGCCTCCTTGAGCGCCTCGAGGATCGCGACGAGGTCGGCCGGCGAGGCGCCGATGGCGTTGACCGCCTTGACGACGTCGGCGAGCTTGGGGCCGGGCTGCATCAGGAACATCGGGCGCTTCTCCTCCTCGACCTCGACATTGCTCTGCTGCTCCATCACCGTCTCGCCCTTGCTGAAGGGGAGCGGCTGGCTGGCGCGCTGCTGCTCGTCGATGCGAACGGTGAGCTTGCCGTGCGTGACCGCGGCGGGGCTGACCCGGACGGCCGAATTGATCACCACCGTGCCGGTGCGCGCGTTGACGATCACCTTGGCGGGCGCCTCGGCCGCTTCGACGGTGAGATTCTCGATCTCGGCCATCAGCTCGGCGCGGACATCGGCGCCGACGGGGGCCTGCACCGCGATCGACACGCCGTCGATCGCGCGGGCCCGCGCGGCGCCGAAGCGGCCGTTGATCGCGTCCTGCACCCTTTGCGCGGTGGTGAAGTCGGCGCGCGCGAGGTTGAAGGTGAGGAAGGGCGTGCGATCGAAGCCGGTATCGACCAGCCGCTCGACGGTCGCGCCCTCGGGGATGCGGCCGCTCGAGGGCGTGTTGACGACGATCTTCGATCCGTCGGCGCCGTCCGCGCCCAATCCGCCGACCGCGAGGTTGCCCTGCGCCATCGCATAGATCTGGCCGTCGGCGCCCTGGAGCGGAGTGAGGATCAGCGTGCCGCCGCGCAGGCTCTTGGCCTTGCCCATCGACGAGACGGTGATGTCGAGCTTCTGTCCCGGCTTGGCGAAGGGCGGCAGCTCGGCGGTGATCATCACCACCGCGGCGTTCTTGAGGCTCGGGCTCACGCCCGGCGGCAGTTGCAGCCCGAAGCGCGAGGCGACGCCGCGCATCGACTGGACGGTATATTCGAGATTGTCGTCGCCGGTGCCGGGAAGGCCGACGACCACGCCATATCCGGTCAGCTGGTTGGTGCGGATGCCCTGGAAGCCGCCCAGGTCCTTCACGCGCTGGGCGTGGGCGGGGGTGCCAGTAAGGAAGGCGAGCAGCGCAAGCATCACCATCCCCCTCCCTGCAAGGGAGGGGTTAGGGGTGGGTCCAGCGGCAGACGGGGCTCGATGCCCCGACTGGCGCTCCGATGCCTGGCGAAGAGTCTTTTTGAGGCGCGCAGACGCGCGCACCCACCCCCAGCCCCTCCCTTTCAGGGAGGGGAGTAGGCTTGGCTGAATGGTGGAACGGATCATAGCGGCGGCCCCCTCAAAACGGGCTGATCATCTGGAAGAACCGGCTCAGCCAGCCCTGGCGGCTGGCGCGGGCGACGTCGCCCTTGCCGGTATAGGCGATGCGGGCATCGGCGACGCGCGTGCTGGCGACGCGGTTGTTCGCGTCGATATCGGCGGTGCGCACGATGCCCTTGATCTGGACGAACTCGTCGCCGCGATTGAGCGTCACGCGCTTCTGGCCCTGCACCAGCATCGTGCCGTTGGGATAGACCTCCGCCACCGTCACGCTGATCTCCCCCGACAGCGCATTGGCCTGGTCGGCAGTGCCGGCGCCGTTGAAGTTGCGGCTGCCGCTGACGGTCGCATCGCTCTTCTCGAACAGGTTGAGCGCACCCGTAGTCGGCGGCGTCAGCGAGAAGCCGCCGCCGCTGTCGAGCTTCGAGCTCGCCGACTTGGAGGCACTGGTCCGCTCGACCAGCACGATCGTGAGCGGATCGCCGACCCGGCGCGCGCGCTGCCCCTCGTAGAGCGCGGCATAGCCGTCGCTCGCCTGGAAGATGCCGCCATTGGCGGGCACCTTTTCGGGCACCGGCTGGGCGAGCGTCGCGGAGAAATCCTCCTTCGGCTTCTTCTTGCCCAGCCCGAGGAACTGCGCATGCGCGGGCTCCGCGGCCAGCGAGAGCACGGCCATGGCGAGCGCGCCGGTGGCGAGGCCGGTGAGGAACTTCATCGCGGCCGCCTCAGAGGTTCTGGTTGACATATTTGAGCATCTCGTCGGTCGCCGAGATCATCTTCGAATTGACCTCATAGGCGCGCTGCGTCTCGATCATGTCGACCAGCTCCTCGACGACATTGACGTTCGAGGCTTCGAGCGCGCCCTGGCGGATCCTGGCGCGGCCGGCCTCGCCGGGGGCGCCGAGGTTCGCGGCGCCGCTGGCCGTGGTCTCGATCAGGAAATTGTCGCCCGTCGCCTGCAGCCCGCCCGGATTGGGGAAGGTCGCGACCTGGAGCTGGCCGATCTGGCTCGCTTCGGTCTGCCCGGCCACCGTCGCCGAGACGGTGCCGTCGGCGCCGATCGTGATGCCGGTGGTGCCCTCGGGGATCGTGATCCCCGGCATCACCTGATAGCCGTCGCTCGTCACCATCAGCCCTTCGGCCGAGCGCGAGAAATTGCCCGCGCGGGTATAGCCGAGCTGCCCGCCCGGCATCTGCACCTGGAAATAGCCTTCGCCCTCGAGCGCGAGATCGAGCGAGCCGCCGGTATTCTGGAAGGACCCTTGCGTCTCCACCCGCGCGGTGCCCTGGATGCGCACGCCGGTGCCGAGGTTGAGGCCCGTGGCGTATTTGGTCTCCGCGGTGCTCGCCGCGCCCGGCGCGGTCACCACCTGATAGGCGAGCGTCTGGAACGAGGCGCGGTCGCGCTTGAACGCGGTCGTGTTGACGTTGGCGAGGTTGTTCGAGATCACCCGCATGCGCATGTCCTGAGCGTCGAGCCCGGTGCGCGCGATGTGCATTGCCGAGTTACCCATCGTCTAAATCCTTTCGTCAGGCGGGCAGACGCATCAGCGATGCGGCGCTCTCGTCCATGGTCTTGGCTTCCTTGAGCAGGCTGGCCTGCACTTCGTAGCTGCGCTGGTTCTCGATCATGTCGACCAGCGCCTGGGTGAGGTTGACGTTCGACTGCTCGAGCGCGCCGGCCTGGAGCCGCGCGTCGAGATCCTCGGGCAGCACCCCGCCGCCCTTCACATGGAGCAGATTGTCGAGCCCCTTGGCGGTCTGGCTGCCTTGCGCGCCGGCCAGCTTGATCTTGTCGACCACCTGCGGCTGGGTCGGGTCCCCGCCGGGCGGAACGATCGAGACGGTGCCGTCGTCGGCGATGGCGATCGACTGATGGGGCGGCACGGTGATGGGCCCCCCCGAGCCCATCACCGGGAAACCGTCGCCGGTTTCCAGCACGCCCGAGGCCGCGACCGACAAGTCGCCGCGCCTCGTATAGGCTTCGCTCCCGTCCGCGGCCTGCACCGCGATCCACGAATCCGACGTCACCGCCACGTCGAGCGGCCGCGCGGTCTGGACGATCGTGCCGGCGCGGCGGTCGAAGTCCTGCACCTCCTCCGCGGCGAGCTGGCGCGTCTCGAGCCCCGAGCCTTGCAATACCAGCCGGTCGAAGCTGACGCGCTCGGCGCGGAAACCGATCGTCGAGGCGTTCGCGATGTTGTTCGCGATCGTCGACTGCGCCGCCATCTGGCTGCGCAGCCCCGACATTGCCGTGTAGACGAGCCGATCCATGCGGTGTCTCCCTCAGCCTTTCGTCAGCTGCGGATGTTGAAGATGGTCTGCGAGATCTGGCTCGCGGTATCGAGCGCCTTGGCATTGGCCTGGAAGGCGCGCTGCGCGGCGATCAGCCCGACCAGTTCCTCGGTGATATCGACGTTCGAGCGCTCGATCGCGCCGGTCATCAGCCCGCCGAAGCCGTTGGTGCCGGGCTCGCCGAGCCGCGGATCGCCCGACAGGCCCGAGGCCGTCCAGGTGCTGCTGCCGAGCTGGCGCAGCCCGGTGGGGTTGGAGAAGCTGGCGAGCACGACCTTGCCGAGCGACTGGGTATCGCCGTTCGAGAAGCTCGCGCGGACGGTGCCGTCCTCGGCGATGGTCACGCCCTCGAGCTGGCCGACCGGCGCGCCGTCCTGCGTGGCCGCGGCGACGTTGAAGGGCTTGTAGACCTGGGTCGTCGCATTGCCGAAGTCGACGCTGAGCGTCTGGCTGGTGGTCGAGCCGGGCGGGAGGAAGCCCGCGAAGGCGGTTCCGCCGGCCGGCGCGGTCATCGCGCCGGTCGCATCGAAGGTCATGGTGATCGGCGTGCCCGCGGCGGGATCCGAATCCGCGCTCAATCGCTGGTCGCCGACGAACGAATAGGCGCTCCAGCTGCTGGTCGGATCGCTGGCGCTCGGCGCGGAATCGCGGACGAAATAGGACGTCAGCGTCATCGCGTTGCCGCTCGCGTCGAAGATCGTGGTCTGGGTCGAATGGTTGTAGGTCGACGGATCGAACCGGTCGAACGCCGCCGCCGGCACGCTCGCATTGGCGTTGAGGTTGAGCGAGAGGTTCACGTTCGCGGTGGCCACCGGCACGCCGCTGGTCTGCGGCAGCTGGAGCGGCACGGTCGCGCCGAGCCCGGTCGCGATCACCGCGCCCGAGCCGTCGACCGGATAGACCTGCAGCCGGTTGCCCTGCGCGTCGACGACATAGCGGTCCGAATTGACCAGGAAGCTGCCGTTGCGCGTGTAGGCGACGCCGTTGCCGCTCGCATCGGGGCTCTTCACCACGAAGAAGCCCTCGCCCGAGACCGCGACGTCGAGCGCCGAGCTCGACTGGGTGAAGCCGCCCTGGCTGAACTGCTGGCGCACCGACTTCACCACGGTGCCCGATCCGATCACGTTGGTCGGGTTCGAATTGGCGGTCGAGGCGATCACGTCGGCGAACTGAGTCGTCGAGCGCTTGAAGCCGTTGGTCGAGACGTTCGCGAGGTTGTGCGAGATCGTCGACATCTCGGTCTGGGCGGCCTGGAGCCCGCTCAAGGAAGTGAAGAAGGACATGCGCTTGCTCCTTGGAATCAGCCGACTTGCCAGACGGCGGAGAGGGGCACCTGGCCGATGCCGGGAAGGGTGAGGACGGGCTCGCCGTCGCTGCCGAGCGAGACGGTGCTGACGGGCGCCCAGACGAGCGGCGCGACGCTGACCGCGCCATCGGCATTGCGCGCGGTAACCTTCACCGTGAACGGGCCCTCGCCGGCGGGGTCTCCGCTGTCGGTGGTGCCGTCCCAGTCGAACGCGACCGCGCCCTTGTCCTGCGCGCCGAGCACGAGGGTCTTGAGCGTCTTGCCGTCGGGATCGGTGATGGTGACGCTGACGTCGGTGGCGTCTTCGGCCAGCGCCACCGCGCCGGCGATGCCGCCGCTGGTGCGCGGATAGGCGGTCGAACCCTCGGTCAGCACGGTCTTGCCGACATAGCCGAGCGCGTCGCCGAGCGAGGTGCCCGAAAGCTTGTCGGCGATCGCCTTCAGCGTCGTGTTCATCTCGGTGATGCCCGAGAGCGACGAGAATTGCGCCATCTGCGCGACCATCTGGGTGTTGTCGACCGGCTCGAACGGGTCCTGGTTCTTGAGCTGCGCGGTCATCAGCGTCAGGAAGTCGCCCTGATCCATCTCGGTCTTGCCGAGGTTCGTGTCGGTGGTGCTTCCCGAGCCCGTCGCGCCGTAGCGCTTGATGCCCAGGGTCTGCAGCGTGCTGTCGAAGTCCATGATCAGCGACCCAGCTTGAGGGTGTCGACGATCAGCTGCTTGGCAGTCTGCATGACCTCGACATTGTTCTGATAGGTGCGCGACGATTCGAGCATGTCGACGAGCTCGCGGGTCTCGTCGACCGCGCTCTCCCAGACATTGCCGTCCTTGTCGGCGAGCGGATTGCCCGGATCGTAGCGCTTGGTCGGCTCGGATCCGGCGGTGACGACCTGCTCGACTTCGACGGTCGACATGCCGCTGGCTTCGTCGAAGGCGGTGCGGAACACCGGCTTGATCGTGCGGTATGCGGCCTCGGCGCTCGACGCGACGGTGCCGGCGTTCGCCAGGTTCGACGCGGTGGTGTTCATCCGCAGCAGCTGCGCGCTCATCGCGCGGCCGGAGACCTGGAAGATCGAGAGCGGCTGGTCGGCCATGGCTTATTCTCCTCTCAGCGCGCGCGTGATCGTGGAGATGCGGCCGTTCAGGAACGACAGGGTCGTCTGATAGGCGACGGCATTCTCGGCGAAGGCGGTCTGTTCGGTGGCGAGCTCGACGGTGTTGCCGTCCTGGCTCGGCTGGAGCGGGACGCGGTAAAGCATCGCGGCGTCGATCGAGCCGCCCCCCGATCCGCCTGTCGTCTCGATCGCGGCGAGCGCCGACTGGAAGTCGATGTCCTTCGCCTTGTACCCCGGGGTCGAGGCGTTGGCGATGTTCGATGCGAGCACGCCCATGCGCTGCGAGCGCACGGTCAGCGCCGCGCCATGTACGCCGAAGAGGCTGTCACTCTGCATTGCACGTCTCCCGCACAAAAGTTCGGGCGTGTCGCTGCAATGGGCGTGCCAATTTTTGGGCGCGAGACGCCGGACGGCTGATTTCCCTCTACGCGCGGGCGGGCCGGCAAAGACTTGCCGGCCCGGCGGCAACCGACTGCCGTACGCCCACCCGTCACCCCGGCCTTGTGCCAGGGTCCACCCAGTATCTGGGCGAGAAGATGGAGGTTCTTGCTGCAATGCTTGCGGCGCGGTGGGCCCCGGAACAAGTCCGGGGTGACGAAGGAGGTCGGCACCGACTTCTCGATGTCGCGAGCCTTCCATCGAATTGGCCCACCCTTTGCAGATACGAGCGCATGAACCTTACCGCGCTTCCCGGCATCGGGCCTTTCCTCGACCCCCTCGCGCTCGCCATCGTGCTGGGCGGGACGGCGGTCGCGGTGCTGCTGCGCACTCCGCTCGGCGATCTCGGCCGTGCGCTCGCCGCGCTGCGTACGCTCGGGCGCCGGCGCTTCGAGGTCGAGCCTTTGCTCGGCCAGATCGCCGCGCTCGGCCGGATCGCCCAGCGCCACGGGGTGATCGCGCTCGATCGCTCGGTGATCGCCGATCCCGACGTCGCCGCTGCGGTTGCCGCGGTCGTCGATAGCGCGTCGCCCGATCAGGTCACGGCTTTGCTCGAGCAGCGCCGCATCGCGCGCTTCGAGCGGCATCGCGCCGCCGCCGAGATGTGGAGCGGCGCCGCCGACATCGCGCCCGCCATGGGGATGATCGGCACGCTGATCGGGCTCGTCCAGATGTTCACGGCGATGCGCGATCCCGCGACGATCGGCGCGGCGATGGCGGTGGCATTGCTCACCACGCTCTACGGGGCGGTGGTCGCCTGCCTGGTCGCCACGCCGATCGCGTCGCGGCTCAAGCGCCAGGCGCGGCACGAGGCGCAGGAGCGCGCCCGGCTCGCCGCGCCGCTCGCCGAGCTCGCCTTGGTCCAGCCGCGCCACGGTGCGCAGGAGCTCGCGGCATGACGCTCGAGGACCTCCCCGCGCGGCCGATCTGGCTGACCACGCTGGCCGATCTGGCGCTGCTGCTGGTCGGCTTCTTCGTGCTGCTCCAGGCCAACCAGGTCGATCCGAACACGCTTGCCGAGGGCTTCCGCGCCGGTTTCGGGGTCAAGGAGCAGGCGCCGGCGATGCCGGTCGATCTCGCCGCGGTGAGCGGGTTCGCGCCCGGCTCGGCGCAGCTCCCGGATGCGGGCGCCGCGCTCGCCTGGGCGCGCAGCGCCGCCAGCGACCCGCGCACGCGCCTGCGGATCATCGGCGAAGTCGACGGTACGCCTGCCGATGTCGACCCGCTCACTGGCAGCGGTCCGATCCTCGCCGCCGACCGCGCCCGCGCGGTTGCTGCGATCCTCGTCCGCTCGGGCGCCGTCGCGCCGGAGCGCATCGCCATCGCCACTGTCCGCGGCCGGCGCCGCGCGGTGCTTTCGCTCGGTTACGACGGAGGCCGGCCATGATCCGCCGCCCCGCGCGCAAGGAGACCATGATGCTGCTGTCGCTCGCTCTCGCCGCCGCCGCGCCCGCGGCCGCGCAGGACTTCCAGTCGACGCAGGTGCTCGACACCGTCGTTGCGCAGTTCACCGGCAAGCCGCTCGGCGAGCAGGGCGGCGCGCGCGCGCCGGTCGACAAGCGCCTCAAGCTCCAGGCCTGCGCCGCGCCGCAGCTCGAATGGCACAATGCCGCGAAGGACGCGGTAGTGGTCCGCTGCATGGCGCCGGCCTGGCGCATCTTCGTGCCGGTCAACGCCGTGCCGCAGCCCAAGGCTGCGCCGGTCGCCGTAGCATCGGCGCCGGTCCGTGCCGCCCCGGTGATCCGTCGCGGCGATCCGATCACCGTCGAGGCGGGCTCGGCCGGATTCTCGATCACGCGCGACGGCGTCGCGATGGGCGATGCGGCCGCGGGTGCGCGGCTGCTGGTCAGGGTCGATGAACGCAAGCCGCCGATCCAGGCCGTGGCGATCGAGTCGGGCCGCGCGCGGCTGCCCGGATCGGCCGAATGATTTTTTCCTAAAGTCCGCCGCCAGGCTGCCGTTCCTGATGCTGAAGGAACAGTTTCCCGAGGAAGCAGCAATGGTGGATCCCATCGGCAACAAGGCAGGCGCGGTCGCGGACCGCCGCATTGCGCCGGTCGCTCCCGTCGCGGCGGTGGAGACCGTGAAGCCCGCAGCGAACCAGGTCGCGCCGGTCCAGTCGAGCGCCGCTGTGCTGTCGGGCGAGATGGCCGCCAGGCCTCCGGTCGATTCGGAGCGCGTCGCCAAGATCCGCAAGGCGATCGAGGACGGCCGCTTCCCGATCTATCCTACGACGATCGCCGATCGGCTGCTCGCGCTCAAGCTCGAATGGAGCCCCAATGACCCGGCGTGACGCGCTTGTCGGCGTCATCGAAGCGCTGCATGCCGAAATCGCGGCGCTGAAGACCAACGACGTCGCCGCGCTCGAGGCGGCGACGCGCGCCAAGCTCGCGGGGATCGACACGGTCGCATTGTTCGACGGCGAGGCGCCCTCGCCCGAGGTGAAGGAACTGGCCGCCGAGGCGCACCGCCTCAACGAGACCTGCCGGATCTACGTGAACCTCATGGCGGCAAATGTCCGCCGCCGCCTGCAACTTCTTTCCGGCGAGACGGCGCCTGCTTATCGGCCGGGAGGCTTCGCGATCGCCTGATGCTTCTTCTCCCCTCCCTGCAAGGGAGGGGCAGGGGGTGGGTGCCGAGCGAAGCGAGGCCTCTTCGTTCTTCTGCTCGCGAAGGAGCGCGTCCCTTCGGGCCGCGCACCCACCCCTAGCCCCTCCCTTGCAGGGAGGGGAACTAGCCTCGCCATAACTGGCACGGCCCTTGCTGATCCTGCCCCCATCAAGGGCAATCGGATCAGCGACACGATGAGCATCGTATCGGTCAACTCCAGGGCAGGCATCCAGACGGCGATCGCCGCGGCCAGCCGCAAGACCGGGATCGACTTCGACTATCTGCTCGGTCAGGCGCAGGTCGAGAGCGGGATGCGCGCCAATGCGCGCGCCGCGACGTCGAGCGCGACCGGGCTCTACCAGTTCATCGAGCAGAGCTGGCTCGGCGTGATCAAGGATCATGGCGGCGAGCACGGGCTCGGCTGGGCTGCGGACTCGATCCGCCGGACCGCGAGCGGCCGCTATGTCGTGAGCGATCCCGCCACGCGCCGCGCGATCCTCGACATGCGCAGCGATCCCGGCACCGCGGCGCTGATGGCCGCCGAGCATGCCTCGGACAACAAGGCCGCGCTCGAGGACCGGCTCGGCCGCCCCGCCACCGGCACCGATCTCTACATGGCGCATTTCCTCGGCCAGGGCGGCGCGGCGAAGTTCCTCGGTGCGATGGAGGGCAATCCCAACCGCACCGGCGCGGCGCTGTTCCCCGCCGCGGCGCGCGCCAATCGTGGCGTCTTCTACGCGTCGAACGGCCAGCCGCGCACTTTGGGCGAAATCTATGCGCGCTTCGCCGGCAAGCTCGATCAGGGTGCTGCCGCGGTCGGGGCGACGGGACGCGCCTCGGACGGGCTCGACGCGCTGTCGAGCGATCTCGATGCGTTCGGTGCCGAGGTCGTGCTCGGCAACGACGCGGTCGGCGGCGACCGCCACTGGGTCGAGACCACGCTCGCCCAGCTCAACACGACGCGTGGCGATGGTGGCGAGGCGGTCAATCCGCTCCGGCCGACGCCCGAGACGGCGAAGCTCGCTTATCTGATGCTCGCGCGGCTGGGGGCCTGACGTGAACGGCCTGACCCTGCCTGCCGGCGCGCTGCCGGCGATGAAGAGCTTCTCGCTGCCCGGCGCCATATTGCTGCTCGTCGCGCTGATGGTGGTGCCGATCCCGGCCTTCCTGCTCGATGCCTTCTTCATCATGAACATCATGATCAGCCTCGCGGTGCTGATGGTGGCGCTCAATGCGCAGAAGCCGCTCGACTTCTCGGCCTTCCCCACCGTGCTGCTGTTCGCCACCCTGTTCCGGCTCGGCCTCAACGTCGCCTCGACGCGCGTGGTGCTGGTCAACGGGCATGAGGGCGGCGCGGCGGCGGGCCATGTCATCGAGGCCTTCGGCACCTTCCTGATCGGCGGCGACTATGTCGTCGGCCTGTTCGTCTTCGCGATCCTGATCATCATCAACATGATCGTCGTGACCAAGGGCGCCGGCCGCGTCTCCGAAGTCTCGGCACGCTTCACGCTCGACGCGCTGCCCGGCAAGCAGATGGCGATCGACGCCGACCTCAACGCCGGGCTGATCACTCCCGACGAGGCCCGCGCGCGCCGCCACGAAGTCGCGACCGAGGCCGATTTCTACGGCGCGATGGACGGTTCGTCCAAGTTCGTGAAGGGCGACGCGATCGCCGGGCTGCTGATCCTTGGCATCAACATCGTCGGCGGGCTGATCCTCGGCGTGGTCAGCCACCAGATGGCGGTGGGCGACGCGGCCCAGGCCTATGTCATGCTCGCGATCGGCGACGCTTTGGTCGCGCAGCTGCCCGCTCTGATGCTCTCGATCGCCGCCGCCGCGATCGTCACCCGGGTCAATTCGAAGCACGATCTTGCCGGGCAGATCGGCAGCCAGTTCGGCAGCCACAAGACCTGGACGCCGGTCGCGGCGATCCTCGGGCTGCTCGGGGTGATGCCCGGCATGCCGCATTTCGTGATCCTGCCGGCCGCGGCCGCTGCGGGTTTCGCCGCGTGGAAGATGCGCGCGCACGCCAATCGCCCGCCGCCGCCCGAGCCCATGGCCGAGCCCGCCGATCTCTCGAAGATCGGCTGGGAGGAAGTCACCGACAACATGCAGGTGATGCTCGACATCGGCTATGGCCTGGTGCCTTTGGTCGACGAGCGCCGCGGCGGGCCGCTGATGGGGCGGATCACCGGGGTGCGCCGCCAGCTCTCGAAGGAACTGGGCTTCGTCGTGCCGCAGGTGCGCGTGCGCGACGACATCAACCTCGCGCCTTTCACCTATCGCATCGTCGTCGGCGGCGTGGTGGTGGGCGAGGACAATGTCTCGCCCGACGAGATGCTCGCGCTCGACACCGGCCAGGCGGTCGGCACGCTTCCGGGCAAGCCGGTGCGCGACCCGACCTTCGGGCTCGACGCGGTTTGGATCGCGAGCGGCGACGCCGATGCGGCGACCGGCGCGGGCTATCTCGTCGTCGATCCGGGCACCGTGGTCGCGACGCACCTCAACCACGTCCTCCTCCAGAACGCCGCCGACCTGCTTGGCCCCGACGAGGTCCAGGCTTTGCTCGACGGTTTGAAGGAGCGCGCAGCCTCGCTGGTTGCGTCGCTCTGCCCGCAGCCGGTGCCGCTCACCACGCTCACCAGCGTGCTGCGCGGGCTGCTCATGGAAAATGTGCCGCTCAAGGAATTCCGCCGGATCGCCGCCGCGATCGCGGTCGCCGCGCAGAAGACATTGGATGCCGAGGAGATCCTCGAGCTGATCCGCCCCGAGCTCGGCGCGCTGATCATCCAGCGGCTGTGCGGGGTGCGCGAGCCGCTCCGGGTGATGACGCTCGAGGGGCAACTCGAGGCGCTGCTGGGGCAGGCGGTCCGCTCGGACCCGTCGCGCCGCCACACGATCGAGCCCGATCTCGGCCGCCGCATCGCCGATGCGCTCCAGCGCGCCGCCGCGCCGCTGATCGCCGAGGCCAAGCCCTTCGCGCTCGTCGTCCAGCCGGCGATCCGCGTCGCGATCCGCAAGCTGGTCAAGACCATCCTTCCCGACACGCCGGTGATGAGCTTCTTCGAGGTCCCCGAGGACAAGGCCGTCGAAGTCGTCGCGGTGATCGGCGCACCGGAGGCGCTGCCCGCATGAACGCCTATTCTCCAGGAAATCTCAAGGACATGGCTTCCTTGGCTCCCGCGCCGCTGACCTATCAGCGCGCGCCCTCGCCGCAGCGCGATGCCGAGGCGATGGTCCGCAAGCACTTGCCGCTGGTGCGCCGCATCGCCTGGCATATCCACGGATCGATGAGTTCGATCGTCGAGGTCGAGGATCTGATCCAGATCGGCATGGTCGCCTTGATCGAGGCCGTCGCCGGCTTCGAGGATCGCGGCCAGGTGACCTTCGAGCAATATCTGACGACGCGGGTGCGCGGCGCGATGATCGACGAACTGCGCCGCCAGGCGACGCTCACGCGCGGGGCGATGCGGCGGCGGAAGGCCTATCAGGAGGCGGTGTCGGCGCTTGCGACCGAGCTCGGCCACGCCCCGGGCGATGCGCAGGTCGCGGAAAGGCTCGGCGTCACTCCCGAGAAGTTGCGCGCCGAATATGCCAGCGCCGAGGCGGTGCGCTTCGATTCGATCGACGATCTCTATTCGGACGAGAGCCCCTGGTTCATGTCCGAGGAGCCGAGCGCGTTCGACCAGCTCGCCGAGGGCGACCAGCGCACGGCGCTGATCGCGGCGATCGGCGAATTGCCGGAGCGCGAGGCGCAGGTGATCCAGCTTTATTATGTCGAGGAATTGAACCTCGAGGAGATCGGCCAGGTGCTCGGCGTCGGCGCCGCGCGGATCTGCCAGATCAAGGCCGCCGCGCATGCGCGGCTGAAGCGCGCGCTCCAGCGGCGGCTCGGCTGATTCTCCCGCAAAGCAAAACGGCGGCCTCCCGAGGGAGACCGCCGTCCTGAGGCGCGAGGGTGCGCTCAGCTCTTAGAACCGGAACGAAGCCCCGGCGCGGAACTGCCGGCCGATCAGGCCCGGGAAGTGCCAGGTCGTCAGGAAGTTCGGCGCGCTGGCATAGGCTGCCGGAGCGATCGGTGCGCGTGCGTCGAACAGGTTCTTGACGTTGATCCAGAACGAGAAGTCGTCGTTCACCTTCATCGTCGCGTTGAGATCGCTGGTGATGAAGCTGTTGACGTAGCAGAACTGGTTCAGGTCGGCCGAGCGATAGAGGGCCGCCGAGCAAGCGGTCGTATAGTTCGGGCCGGCCTGCTGGTCGGTCGAGACCGCCTTGATCTTGCCAACATAATAGGTCGTCAGGCTGATCGAGTAGGGCCCGTACTCCAGCGTGTTCTGCCAGTTGCCGCGCCAGTTCGGCGTGCCGTTGCCCGACGACAGGTCGTACGGACCGAAGGTGCCGGCGTACTTCTGGACGCCGTTGGCGACGTGCAGGTCATAGTTGAAGACGTGCGTGACCTCGACCCGGCTGGTGAACTTCACATCGTCGGAGAAGGGGATGGTCGCCGTTGCCGCCACGTCGATGCCCGAGGTGATCGCGTAATTGGCGTTCACATAGGGCACGTTGATGATCAGCACGCGCGGCAGCGCCGTCGGGAACAGCGGATCGGCGCCGTCGACCGTGTGGACCGAATAGCCCGGGCCCACCGCCGCGACCGCCGCTTGCGCCGCGGCGAGGTTCGCCGCGCCGAAATAGGCGCTCGTCGCGCGGCCGATATCCGGGCCGGCCACGATCAGGTTGGACTTCTTGACGTTGTAATAGTCGGCGGTGAGGCTCAGCCACTTGACCGGCTGGAAGATCACGCCCGCGGTGAAGCTGCGCGAGGTCTCCGGCTCGAGATCCGGATTGCCCGCGACGCCGCGGCCCAGCGAGTAAGCGAGGTTGTACGGATTGCCCCCGCTCGTGCAGCTGGCGGTGGTGCCGGTGCCGCCATGCGCGAGCTGGAAGTTGCACGGCGGCGTCGTGGTGACGAAGCCGGCATATTGGCTGCGCGGACCCGATTCGGCGAAGGTCGGCGCGCGGAAGCCCTGCGAATAGGTGCCGCGAACCGCCAGCTGCTTGATCGGCGTGAACTTGAAGCCGACCTTCGGCGAGAAGTGGCTGAAGCCTTCCGAATAGTGATCGTACCGGCCCGATGCGGTGACATCGAGGATCGGCAGGATCGGTGCGTCGATCTCGAAATAGGCGGCCGAGACCGTGTGCTGACCGAAGGCCGAGGCCGTGGTGAGGCCATAGGTGTCGAGCGCGGCGTTCTGGTTGTTGTTCTCGAGCTTCTCGTGGCGCACCTGCCCGCCGATGGCGAGCTGGAGCGGGCCGCCCGGCAGCTCGAACAGCGACTTGCTGACCGAGGCGTCGACGCCGTACATCTCCGAGAAGGACGGCGTGACCTTGTCGGGTGAGAGCGCGTCGCGGACCGCCTGGCTGTTCAGCGACGGGTTCACGAAATTGTACGAACCCGTGTTGATCGCCTGACGCAGCGCCGCGATGTTGATCAGGCCGTGCTGGGTGATCTCGAGCTCGTCACGGGCATAGACACCCTCGACGCGCCAGTCCCAGCCGCCCTCGAAGCTGCCGGTCAGCCCGGCGCTGAAGCGGTAGACGTCGTTGGTGCGCTCGCTGCCGGCGGGGATGTCGCCGAACAGATAGTAGATGCGCGCCGCGCCGTTGGCCGGGTTAGCGGCATAAGCGGCGGCATAGGGGTTGTTCGGGTTGAGCGTGCGCCCCGGCGTGGCGGGATCGGCGCAGTTCACGCCCGACGGGCAGATCCACACCGGCAGGACGATGCCGGGGTTGCTCGAAGCGACACTCGGCGCTGCGCCGAAGGGCTGGGTCTGGCGGATCGCCGAGGGGATGCCCTTGATGCTGACGTCGCTGCGGCTGAAGCTACCGGTGACATAGGCTTCGATATTGTCCGAGACGCGGACGCTCAGGCGGCCATTGACCGAGTAACGCTCCTGCAACGGCTGAAGCTGCCGGTACATGTCGGTGAGGTCGTAGCGGCAGCCGGTGCCTGCGGCGATCGTGAAGGTGCTCGCGCAGTTGGACAGGCCGAGCGCCTGATACTGGTTGACCGGAGGCGCGCCGGTCTGACCGCTCAGCGGGTTGTTGAGGTCGCCCTGGCTGACGCGGGTGACGTAGGCGGTCGGCACGTTGACCGTCAGCGACTGGTCGGCCGAGTTGTTGTCGATGCCGCCGATCGAGCTCAGGTCCTGCGTGTTGTACGGGAAGCCGCGGCTGTGGTTGCTGACGCGGCCGCTGCGCTGATATTCGCCGTTGATGTAGAAGTTCCAGCCCTGCGACTCATAGTCGCCGAAGCCGGCGGTCAGGTCGGCACGGAGATGGCTCGCGTCGCCGCGCTCGGCGATGCCGCCCTCGACCGTCCCGGCGACGCCGTTGAACTGCTTCTTGAGGATCAGGTTGACCACGCCGCCGATCGCATCGGCGCCATAGGTCGAGGAGGCGCCGTCCTTGAGGACTTCGACGCGGTCGACGAGGCTGAACGGAATCGAGTTCAGATCGACATAGGCGTTGTGGCCGTCGTCGTTGATCGGGAAGTTGGTCGAGCGCAGGCCGTCGACCAGCACCAGCGTCGACGAGACGCCGAGGCCGCGCAGCGACACTGCCGAGCCGCCGGCCGAGAAGCCGGTCTGGAAGCCCGTGCCGATCGAGCCTGCGCTATCCGCGGAGATCGAGCGGATCGCGTCGGCGATGGTGGTGATGCCCGCGCGCTCGAGATTCTCGGACGTCAGCACCGTGACGGGCGACGGAGTCTCGGTGTCGGTGCGGCGAAACAGCGAGCCGGTGACGACGACCGTGTCGTCCTGCCCTTCCTCGGCGACGGCGGCCTGCGCATCCTGCGCCCCGGTCTGCGCATCCTGCGCGAAGGCGGGAGTGGCGAGAAGCGCGAGCGCGAGCGCAAACGGCGCCGCCCCCCGCCGCAGCGATGCCGCGGTCGATCGATTTTGGAACTGCATTGAAGATAATCTCCCTGAACGCCCGTCTCTTCGCGGGTCAGCTAGGCACACACGGTCATGCTCCCCCGCGTGCCAATATTTCTACAACTGGCTCGCGGGACATATTTTGTAAATCGCCCTTAGGCGAAAACCCGCAGGCTGTGATATTGATACAACACAGCCGCGATGGCGCGAATTCGGCAGGGATTCCGCGAGGTTGCGGCTTATTTGGCGAGCAGCGCGCTACCCTGGACCTCGAGCTCCGCCGAGACGCCCGCGACCGCCGGCAGCCCCGCGCGCGCTGCGGGCTGGCCGCCGCCGATCCACAGCTGCACGCGCCCCGGCGAGACGCGGCGGACGCCGTCCTCGCCCACCACGCTCAGCGCCCGCGGATCGAGCGTGAAGCCGACGCGGCGCGTCTCGCCCGTCTTCAGATGCACGCGCTCGAAGCGCTGGAGCGCGCGGACCGGCGCGCCGGCCACGCCCGGGTGCGCGACGTAAAGCTGGACGACCTCGTCGCCGTCGCGCGCGCCGGCATTGGTGACGTCGACCGACACTTCGACCGTGCCGCCGGCCTTGACGGTCGGGCTGCCCAGCTTCGGCGCCGCATAGCGGAAATGCGTGTAGCTGAGGCCGTGCCCGAACGGGTAGAGCGGCTCGCCGGTGAAATAGCGATAGGTCCGCCCCGCCATGCGATAGTCGGGGAAGGCGGGAAGCTGGTCCGCCGACTTGTAGAAGGTCACCGGCAGGCGCCCCGCGGGGCTGAAATCGCCCGCGATCAGCCCGGCCACCGCGTGCCCGCCTTGGCCGCCGGGATACCAGGCCTCGACGATCGCGGGGATGTGCGCGTCGGCCCAGTTCACGCTGAGCGCGCTGCCGTTCATCAGCACCAGCACCACCGGCTTGCCGGTCGCGTGGAGCCGTTCGAGCAGGGCCTGTTGGGGCGCGGGCAGGTCTAGGCTGGTGCGGTCGCCGCCCGCGAAGCCAGGCGCCGTCACCTTCATCTCCTCGCCTTCGATCCGCGCCGAGAGCCCGCCGACGAACAGCACGAGATCGGCCTGCTTCGCCGCCGCCACGGCATTGTCGCCGTCCCCGCCTGGGGTGCTCCAGACGAGCTGCTGGCTGCTGCGCTGCCCGCGCTGGAAGCCTTCGACGCGCAAGGGGTATCTGCGGCCCTTCTCGAGCGCGATCGTGCCCGACAGGATCGAGGGCGCATCGCCGACGCCCCATTCGTCGACCACGAGCTTGTCGCCGACCCACACGCGATAGCCGTTCTCGCTCGCGAAGCGGAAGCCGAAGGTGCCGCTCTCGGGCGCGACGAGCATGCCCGTCCAGCGCGCCGAGGTCTCGCGGTCGCCGAGCCATTCGAGTCGGGCATTGGGCTGTATTTTGGTCTCGACCGGCGCGCCCTCCAGGTTCGCGCCCTTGAAGAACTCGGCCTTGAGCCCGGGCGTCTTGCAGGCGGCGTCGACGCACAGCGCGCCGTCCGGCACGGGCAGCTCGGCGGGGCCGATCAGCCCGGTGCCCTGGACGTGGAGGATCTTCGACTTCGGATAGCGGGCGCGGATGCCGTCGAGCACGGTCACCGGCTTGGACGGCGTGCCGTAATAATTGCCGACCAGCGCGTCGAAGCTGTCGGCATTGGGGCCGATCACTGCGATCGTCCGCGGCTCTCCCTTGATCGGCAGCAAGTCGCTCTGGTTCTTGAGCAACACCATCGATGCCTCGGCCATCTTCCGCGACAGCGCGTGATGCTCGGGCGTATCGTAGTCCTTCGCGGTGATGCTCGCGAAGGGCAGTTTCGGGTCGAACAGGCCGAGCCGGACGCGCGCCTCCATCAGCCGCTGGAGCGACTGGTCGACCACCGTCTCGGGCAGCAGCCCGGCCTTGACCGCAGCGACGATATTCTCGGACTCGGTGGTCATGTTGTTGCGATAGTCGCCGCAGATCAGGTCCATGCCCGCGCGGAAGCCGAGCGCTACGCCCTCGACTGCGGTCTTCGTATAGTGGAGCGAATCGGGGCGGTAGATGTTGGCGGCGGCGCCGCAGTCCGAGACGACATAGCCTTTGAAGCCCCAGCTCTTGCGGAGGTAATCCTCCATCAGCCGGCTGTTGGCGCAGCCCGGAATGCCGTCGATCGCGTTGTACACGCACATGATCGATTCGACCTTCCCCTCGGTCACCGTCGCGCGGAAGGCGGGGAGATAGGTGTCCTCGAGGTCGTGCAGCGTCGGGTGGACGTCCTCGCGGTGCCGGTTGCTCTCGGGGCCGCTATGCACCGCGAAATGCTTCGAGGTGGCGACGGTCTTCAGGAACTTCGGGTCGTTGCCCTGCAGCCCCGCAATGTAGGCGATGCCCAGTCGGCCGGTGAGCATGGGGTCCTCGCCATAGGTTTCCTGGCCCCGGCCCCAGCGCGGATCGCGGAAGATGTTGATGTTGGGCGACCAGACGGTGAGCCCGCGATAGAATTCGCTGCCGCCATCGGGCAGGCGCCGCTCGACGAACTTGGCGCGGAACTCGGTCGCGACGGTGTCGCCGACTTGGCGGAGCAACGGCGCGTCCCACGATGCCGCCATGCCGATCGCCTGGGGGAAGACCGTGGCGATGCCCGCGCGGGCGACGCCGTGCAGCCCCTCGTTCCACCAATTATATTGCGGGATGCCGAGCCGCGGGATCGCCGGCGCGGTATGGCCGAGCTGCTGCGCCTTCTCCTCGAGCGTCATCCGCGCGATCGCGTCGCGGGCGCGCTGCTCGGGGGTGGCCGAAGGATCGCCGAGCAGGCCCGGCGCGGCGGTCTGTGCGCCCGCGAGCGGAGCCCATGCGGTCGATGCCAGCAGGGCAACAGCGATCAAGTTCCTGGTCACCGGGCAGCCTCTCATATCTTGTTTCGGACGAGGCTAGCGCATTTTTGGTAGCGCTACCAGACGGGTTTCGGACAAAGGAAAACCCCGGTGGTCACATGGACCACCGGGGTTCCCCCTTGCGCCCCCTTCCCGGAGGAAGAGGTGACCGGCCGCGGTGCCTGTCAGGGGGGTGACACCCCGACCGGCACGCGGTTAGCGGAGCAGCGAAAGGACCGTCTGCTGGCTCTGGTTCGCCTGGGCGAGCATCGCGGTCGATGCCTGGCTCAGGATCTGGGCCTTGGCGAGCGCCGCGGTCTCGGCCGAGAAGTCGGCGTCCTGGATGCGGCTGCGGGCGTCGCTCAGATTGGTGACGTTCGCAGTCAGGTTGTTGACCACCGACTCCAGGCGGCTCTGGCCGGCGCCGAGCGAGGCGCGGGTCGTGGCGACCGCCGTCAGCGCGGTGTCGACATTGCCCATCGCGGTATCCGCGCCGCCCGCCGTCGAGATGTTCGAGCCGCTGGCTGCCGCGACGTTGAGGCCGGTGATGGTCAGCGTGACCTTGTCGGCCGAGGACGCTCCGGTCTGGATGTCGAGCGTCACGTTCGCCGCGCCGAACAGGGTCACGCCGTTGAACTTGGTGTCGGCGATGATGCTGTCGATCTGCGCGCCGAGCTCGGCGACTTCGGTCTGCATGTTGGTGCGGTCGGTGTCGCTATAGGTTTCCGAAGCCGACTGGACGGCCAGCTCGCGGATGCGCTGCAGCATGTTCGCGACTTCATCGAGCGCGCCTTCCGCGGTCTGCGCCAGCGAGATGCCGTCGTTCGCGTTGCGGATCGCCTGGTTCATGCCGCGGATCGACGCGGTCATGGTCGATGCGATGGCGAGGCCTGCGGCGTCGTCCTTCGCGCTGTTGATGCGCTTGCCGGTCGACAGGCGCTCCATCGCGCTGCCGAGCAGCTTGTTGGCGGCGTTCGAGGCATTGCCTGCGCGCATCGCCGCGGTGTTGGTTCCGATAACGGTCATGATCAGTCTCCATGCTTGCCGGCTTCCCGCGTCCCCCCTGAACGGGAGCCCGGAGCCGCCAAGCCAAGGAACGGCAGGCCATTTCCCCGCTTAAGCAAAAAATCGTCCATCACGCGCGCGCGTAGACGCGCTGGGACCGCAGAAGTGCGTGCTTACGTAGTTTTACGGCGCGTTAACCAACTTTGCTCCAAATGGGACCCAATCAGGGGGTCTATCATGCGGTCCATCGTTCCTTCGGCGGCTGTTCTCCGGCAGAAATATGCGACGGTCTCGGCGCTTCGGGCGCAGGGCTTCGCGATCGGATCGTGCGAGGACGGCAAGCCCGGCGCGCGGGATCTGTTCCTGATCGCCGAGGGCGAGGTGCCGCCTGCGCCGGCGCGCACGCTGATCCTGGGCGAAGGCGCGCGCACCGCGATCCCGTTCCGCGACGGCAATCCCGCCCGCCTCTCTTTTGACGGCGAGGACGCGGCGATCGGCACCGGTTTCGCCAGCGCGATGGCGCGCGGCCCCTGGGAGCCAGTCGCCGCCGATCCGGAGAGCCTCGCCTTGCTAGCGCTCGCCGAGCGCGTCGCCGCCTCGGACATCACCGTGCTGATCAACGGCCCCACGGGCACCGGCAAGGAAGTCCTCGCCAAGGCGATCCATATGGGATCGAGCCGCCGCGACGGCCCGTTCGTCGCGATCAACTGCGCCGCGCCCCCCGAGACGATGCTCGAGGCGATGCTGTTCGGCCACCACAAGGGCTCGTTCACCGGCGCGTCGTCGGGCGGGCAGGGCTTCTTCCGCGCCGCAAACGGCGGCACCCTGCTGCTCGACGAGATCGCCGAGATGCCGCTCGGGCTCCAGGCCAAGTTGCTCCGCGCGTTGCAGGAGCGCGAGGTCGTGCCGATCGGCGGCACCGTTCCCGAGAAGATCGATGTCCGCGTCATCGCCTGCGCCAATCGCGACCTGCAGGGCGAAGTCATCGCCGGCCGCTTCCGCGCCGATCTCTATTACCGCCTCGCCGTCTTCCCGCTCGCCACCAAGGCGCTCGCCGAGCGCCCGGGCGACATCGCCGCGCTCGCCGCCGCGATGGTGCTCCGCCACGCGGGCACCCGCTCCGCGCTGCCCTGGATCACGCCTGAGGCGCTCGAGGTGCTCGTCGACCATGACTGGCCGGGCAATGTCCGCGAGCTCGAGAACGTCATCCAGCGCGCGTTGCTGCTGGCACCGGGTGACGCGATCGAACCCGACCATCTGATCTTCGATCGCCGGCCCGAGACGCGCCAGGAACGCCCCGAGACGCTCAGCAACATCGTCCAGATGCACGAGTTCCAGGCGATCCGCGAGACGCTCGCCGAGTGCAACGGCAGCCGGATCGAGACCGCGAAGCGCCTCGGCATCTCCGAGCGCACGCTCCGCTATCGCCTCGCCAAGGCGCGCGAACAGGGTGAGGACATCGCCCAGGCGGCATCGGCATGAGCGAGGTCGCCGGCCCGATGAGCGTCGATCGCGTCCTCGCGCTCCGCTCGCAGATCCTCGAGCGCAATGCCGCGCTCACCCGCGCGCAGCAGGCGCCGGTGCCGACTGCACCCGCGGAGAGCAAGCCGGCGAGCTTCGTCGACACGTTCCAGGACGCGTTCAAGTCGGTCAACCAGGCTCAGGCCCAGGCCGGCGCGCTCTCCGAGGCCTATGAACGCGGCGAGACGATCGACATCGCCAAGGTGATGCTCGCCCGCCAGCAGGCCTCGGTCGGCTTCGAGGCGACGCTGCAGGTCCGCAACAAACTCCTGTCCGCATACAAGGACATCATGAGCATGCCGGTCTGATCCGATGAGCAACGCACTCGCACCCGCCGAAGCCGCCGGCAGCCCGGCCCGCGCCCCGCTCCAGCAGCTCACCGGCCTGCTCGGCCAGCCCGCGGTCAGGCGCAGCCTGCCGTTCGTCTTCCTCGCCGGGCTCGTCCTCGCCGGCTTCCTCGCCTGGTCGATGGTGGCGACCGCGCCGCAGCGCATCCTGTTCGCCAACGTCACCGATGCCGACAAGGCGGCGATCTCGTCCGCGCTCCAGGGTGCGGGCATCGCCAACGGCATCGACGGCGCGGGCGCGATCACCGTCGCCGAGGACGATTACCACAAGGCGCGGATGCTGCTCGCCAGCCAGGACCTGCCCAAGGCGGCGCCCGGCGGCTATGCGATCCTCGACAATCTGCCGATGGGCGTCAGCCGCGCCGTGGAAGGGGAGCGTCTCCGCCAGGCGCGCGAGACCGAGCTCGCCCGCTCGATCCAGGAGATCGACGCGGTCGCCGAGGCGCGCGTCCATCTCGCCACGCCCGAGGCCTCGGCCTTCGTCCGTGATCGCGCGAGCCCCTCGGCGAGCGTCATCGTCAAGCTCCAGCCGGGCCGCGCGCTCGGCGAGGCGCAGATCCGCGCGATCGTCAACCTCGTCGCCTCGTCGGTGCCGGGCATGCAGCCCGACGCGGTGACGATCGTCGACCAGATGGGTGCCCTGCTCTCCAAGTCGGGCGGCAAGGATGGCGCGAGCGTGGGCGACACGCGCATCGATTTCCAGCGCCGCGTCGAGGACAAATATCGCGAGCAGCTCGCGCAATTGCTGACGCCGATGGTCGGTGCGGGCAACTTCACCGCCGAGGTCCAGGCCGATGTCGATCTCGACGAGAGCCAGGCGACGCGCGAAAGCTATGACAAGCAGGGCCAGGTGATGCGCGCCGAGCAGGGTGCGTGGACTGGCACGAAGGACGGCGCCACGCCCGGCGGAATCCCCGGCACGCTGTCGAACACCCCGCCGCCGGCGAGCGCGCTCGTTGCGCCCAATGCGGGCGGTGCCGCCGCTCCGGCCCCGGCCGCGCCTGCCGCCGCACCGCAGCCCCAGGCCAAGCAGAGCGACAGCTTCACCCGCACCTATGAGACCGGCAAGGAGATCTCGGTCACCCGCGCGATGCCGGGCAATGTCCGCCGTCTCTCGGTCGCGGTGCTGCTGCGTGAGGAGCCCGGCAAGCCGCGCGGCATCGCCGAGATCAACCAGATCAACGAGCTGGTCCGCGCCGCGGTGGGTTATAACGCCCAGCGCCAGGACCAGGTGACGGTGGTCAGCCGCAAGTTCAGCGCCGCCGCCGATCCCGCCAAGGAGGGTCCCGCCTGGTACGAGGCCGCATGGGTGCCGATGGCGGCGCGCAACGGCACCGCCTTGGTGATCGCTTTGCTCGTCCTGTTCCTCGGCGTGCGTCCGCTCGCCAGGGCGCTGCTCAAGAAGCGCGACGATGCGGCGCATCGCCCCGCTTTGCCGATCGGTGGCCACCATCCCGAAGGCGCGTCCGCGCCGGTGCCGAGCGTGTCGATCGACATGCTCGCCGATCGCGGCAACAGCTATGACGACCGCGTCGGGCTGGTCCGCGGCTTCACCCGCGAGAATCCGGCGCGCGCGGCGCTGGCGGTGCGCGATATGATCAAGGCGGATGCGCGATGAACGCGCTGCGCAGCTTCAACGGCGTCGAGCGCGCCGCGGTGCTGATGATGCTCGTCGGCGAGGAGGAGGCCGCGGCCATCCTCCAGAAGCTCGATCCCGAGGAGGTCCGCGATCTCGGCCGGGCGATGTTCACTGTCGCCGATGTCAGCGAGGCCGAGGTCGAGCAGGTCCTCGACGATTTCGTGTTCAAAGCACGCGGCCGCTCCTCGATCGTCTTCGATCCCCGGCCGCAGGTCGAAGGGATGATGACGCGCGCGCTCGGCGCCGATCGCGCCGAAGGCGTGCTCGCCCGGATCGTGCCCGCAGAATCCGCCGCCCGGCTCGAACAGCTCCAATGGTTCGAACCCGAGGAGATCGCGGCGATGATCGCCGAGGAGCATCCGCAGATCGCCGCAGTCCTCCTCGCCCAGCTCGATCCCGAAGTCGCTGCGCAGGTCTTCGAGCATCTGCCGCAGGACGCGCAGCCGCAGATCCTGCGCCGTATCGCCAAATTGGGGCCCATTCCCCCCGAGGCGATCGAGACCTTGAAGACGATGCTCGCCAATCGCGCCGGCGGCGCGCGCAGGCCGGTCGGGCTCCAGCTCGGCGGCACGCGCGAGGCGGCGAAGATCCTGTCGGGCGCCCGGAAAGTCACCGAGCAGCGCGTCATGCCCAAGCTCGCCAAGATCGACCGCGAAGTCGCCAAGGCGATCGAGGAGGCGATGTTCGTCTTCGACAATTTGCTCGAGCTCGACGACAAGAACCTCTCGACGCTGATCCGCAGCGTGGATGCGGACGTGCTGGTCAAGGCGCTGAAGGGCGTCGAGGAAGACGTCCGCAGCCGCTTCCTCGGCTGCATGTCGAGCCGCGCGGCCGACGGCATCCGCGACGAGATGGAAGCGCGCGGCCCGATGAAGCTCGCCGAGGTGCTCGACGCCCAGAAGGTGATGATCGCCATCGCGCGCGGCCTCGTGAAGGACGGCACGCTGCAGATGCCCGGCAAGGGCGGCGACGACGATTATGTCTGAGTTCGCCCCCGGCTTCACCGGCCGCATCGAGGCCGCCGCGCACGTCCTCCACCGTGCGTTCGGCCAGGGCGCGGCCTTCGCCGCCGCAGATGTGGGCAGCATCGGCCGCCGCGGCTTCGAGGAGCCGGTGCCGGTGTCGCCGCGCCACTTCTCGCCCGCCGATCCCGCCGCCAATCCGACCGAGGGCTGGGACCCGTTCGCCGCCGAGGCGCCGGCCGCTCCGACCGGCTTCGTCGATCCGATCGCCGCCGCGCGCGAGGCCGGCTATGCCGCAGGCCGCGCCGCCGCGCTGGCCGAGGTCGAGGAGGCGCGCGCCCGCGAGGCCGCCTTGCTCGAACAGGTGTCGCAGGCGCTCGCCGCCGGTGCGCATTTCGATCGCGAGCGTATGGCCGGGCACCTCCGCCAGACCGTGCTCCATCTCGTCCAGCGCATGATCGGCGATGCCGGCGTCGCGCCCGACATCCTCGCCGGCCGGATCGCCGCCGCGGTCGACCTGCTCGCCGACGGCGCCGAATCGGCCCTGCTCCGGCTGCATCCCGACGACGTGCCGCTCGTCCAGGGCAGGCTCCCCGTGACGATCTTCCCGGTCGGCGATCCGCACGTCACGCGCGGCAGTTTCGTGATCGAGAGCGCCTCGACCATCGTCGAGGACGGCCCCGATATCTGGCTCGAGCAGCTCGCTTCGGCCATCGATCGCGTTCCGATCCCGCCGGCATGCTGAACAAGTTCACCGACGACTATCTCGACGGCCTCGGCTGCCGCGATTTCGCGCCGCGCGCCAAGGTGTCGGGCCGGCTCTCCTCCTATGACGGGCTGCTGATGGAGGCGGTCGGGCTTTCGCTGCCCGTGGGCACGGTCTGCGCGATCGGCGACGGCGCCAGCCGAGTCGAGGCCGAAGTGATCGGCTTCCGGGCCGGCCGGACCTTGCTGATGAACCTGGGCGGCCCCGCCGCCTTGCTTCCCAACGCGCCCGTGCGCCCGATCGGCCCGCCCGGCGAGGCCGAGGTCGGCGCCGCCCTGCTGGGCCGCGTCGTCGACGGCGCCGGCAGGCCGATCGACGGGCTCGGCCCGGTCCGCGGCGCGGGGAAGTGGCCGCTCGCGGGCAAGCTCCAGTCGCCGCTGGATCGTGGAAGGGTGCTCGAGCCGCTCGACGTCGGCGTCCGCGCGGTCAACGGGCTGCTCACCATCGGCCAGGGCCAGCGCGTCGGCATCATGGCGGGCTCGGGGGTCGGCAAATCGGTGCTGCTCGGCATGATCGTCCGCGCGGCGCAAGCCGATGTCGTGGTGGTCGGGCTGATCGGCGAGCGCAGCCGCGAAGTCGCCGATTTCCTAGAGACCAAGATATCCGGCGCCGCCCGGGCGCGGTCGGTGGTGGTGGCGGTTCCTGCCAATCACTCGCCGGTGCTGCGCATCCGCGGCGCGCTGCGGGCGACGGCGATCGCCGAGGCCTTCCGCGCCGAGGGCAAGAAGGTGCTGCTGATCATGGATTCGCTGACCCGCGTTGCCCATGCCGGCCGCGAGATCGGGCTGGCGCTGGGCGAGCCGGCCAGCGCGCGCGGCTATCCGCCTTCCGCCATCGCGATGCTGCCCAGCCTGATCGAGCGCGCGGGTACCTGCGTCTCGTCGGGCGGGTCTATCACGGCGATCTACACCGTGCTTGCGGACGGCGACGACGGCAACGATCCGGTCGTCGACAGCGCGCGTTCGATCCTCGACGGGCATATCGTATTGAGCCGGGCGCTCGCCGAACGCGGCGTCTATCCGGCGATCGACCTCGGTCCCTCGGTCAGCCGCGTGATGACCGACATCGTCGCCAAGGACCATGTCCACGCCGCGCGCGTGCTGCGCCGGCACCTCGCCACCTATGAGGAGAATCGCGATCTGGTGCTGATGGGCGCCTATCGTCCGGGCGCGGATCCCGGGATCGATGCCGCGATCGCCTGCCACCCCGCGGTGATGGAATATATCCGCCAGGGCGCGGACGAAGTCGTGACCCTGCCCGACGCCGTCGCCGAGCTGACCGGCGTCTTCGGCGATGGCTAGGACCGCGAAGAAGCTCGAACGGCTGCTTCGCGTCCGCACGCTCCAGCTCGATCAGGTCCGCGCGGCCGAGATGCAGGCGCGCGCCAAGGTCGATCAGGAGGAATCGCTCAAGGAACGGATCGCCGCGCTCGCCGCCAATGTCGCGCCCGCCGCGGCGCCGACCTTTGCCACCGCGCTGATCGCCGCGGCGCATTATCGCGACCGGCTCCACCAGTCGGCGCAGGCCGCCGAGCGCCGCGTCGCGGTCGCCCAGCAGGGCCTAGAGAATGCGCGCGCCGCGACCCGCGAGGCGCATCGCGACCAGAGCGCGATCGAGAAATTGATCGCGCGCGAAGAGGCCAAGGCCGCGCTCGAGGCGCTCCGCGCGCTCGAGGCGCTTCCGGCCGGCTCCAGAAAACGGCACGATATTTGCTGAACTGCCTGGTGAAGCTTTTCACCGGGGGTTCTGCACTTGATCCAGCTTTCGTCGCTCCTCGCCGCGATCCCGCACGGGCCCGTGCGCGCGGCTGCGCCCGCACCGGGCGCGGCGGGCGGCTTCGCGCTGCCGGGGGCGGAGGCGGCTGCCGAGATCCTGTCGCCCGGCCGGCAAATCCTTGCCGCCCCCGGCACGGCGCTGCCGGAATTCGATGCCGTCGAGACGGAAGCCGAGGAAGCGCCCGATGGCGAGGACATCGCCTTCGCCTGGTTCGCGCTCCCCGTCGCGCCGCAGCCGACTCCGGCCGCGCCGCTCGGCATGGCCCCACGCCCGGTCGCGGGCGGCGAGGTTGCGGCAGAGGAGGGTGAGGCTCTTCCCGCGCCGTCGCTGTCGATCGCCGGGGATGGCACCGGCACCGCTGCCGAACCCGAACTCGACGCAGCTCCGTCACTCGAGCGGCAGCCCGAAGTCGCGGAACAGCCCGCACCGATCGCGCTCCGCGTCGCCGCGCCACCCGCGCCCGGCGAGGCACCGGCAACGACCTCGGCGTCCCGGCTCGCCGCCACGCTTTTCGCTGTCGGGCCCGCAACGCCGGCCGAGACGCGCCGGACGCTCGCGCAGGATCTGCTGCCCGCCAGTGGCCCCGCCGTTCTCGCCGATATCGTCCGCCCCCATGCCGTCGCCGCCGCGGCGGAGGTCCAGCAGGGCGCGCTCGACATGCGCCGCCAGGAATGGATGGGGCAGATGGTCGAGCAGATCGAAGCGCTGCGCGACGCCGGGCCGGCGCGCGAGACGCGGCTGAGCCTGTCGCCCGAGGCGCTCGGCAAGGTCGACGTGTCGATCCGCCAGGACGGCGACCGCATCCATGTCCATTTCGCCACCGAGACGCAGGCCGCGCGCCAGCTGATCGCCGACGCCCAGCCGCGCCTTGCGGAGCTGGCCGAGGCGCGCGGCGTCAGGCTCGGCCAGACCAGCGTCGACAGCGGCACCGGCCAGGGCGCGCCGCGCGACCGCCAGCCCGATCTGCCGCCGCAATCCTTCGCACCGCGCGCACCCGAAGCGCCGGACGCGACCCCCGAAACCGATGACCGCATCGCCTGAGACCCATGGAGACCATCATGGCCGATATCACTGACGCACCGGCGCCCGCGCCCAGGAAGAAGAAGGGGGGCAAGCTGCTCCTCGTCGTCGGCGCGCCGATCGTGCTGCTCGGCACCGGCGGCGGCGCGGCCGTCTACGGCATGCAGGCCGGCTGGTTCAGCGTGAAGCCCGCCGACGTGGCGGACGACGCGCCCAGGCTCGTCCCCAAGAGCGAGGAGACGCGCGCCGGCGCGGCCGGCGGCGAGGGCGGGCACGGGGAAGGCGGCGAAGCGTCGGGCGGCCATGGCAAGCCGACGCCCAAGGGCGAAGGCGGCGACAAATATGCCTCGAGCTACTATCCGCTCGAGAAGGAATTCACTTCGAACCTCCAGGACAGCGTCCATTTCGTCCAGGTCGGCATCGCCGTCTCGACGCCCTATGACGCGCGCGTCCTCGACAACATCAAGACGCACGAGATCGCGATCCGCTCGCAGGTGCTGCTCGCGCTCGGCGAGACCAGTGAAGAAGAAGTTTTCACCGCCGAAGGCAAGCGTCAGATCCAGGATCGTCTCGTCAAGGCGATCAACGCCGTCCTGAAGGAAAAGGAAGGTTTCGGCGGCGTAAGTAACGTCTACTTTACCAATTTCATCGTTCAGTGAACGAGCATGGTTAACATCTCTTCAAGGATCGGCACGACCGAACGGCGCGAGCGCCCCCGGGCCGGCGCGGAACATGCGCCCGCATTGGGCACGGCGAACCTCAATCCGTTCGGCGATCTCGTCACGCTGCAGCATCTCTGCGCGCGGCTGGCCAAGTCGCTCAAGCCGATCTTCGACGGCGTGCTGCGCGCCGACCTGCGCTGCTGGGCCGAGCCGCTCGCGGTGCAGCGCTGGGCGGACTATCGCGCCGAGCGCGGCCATGCGCTCACCGCATGGCAGCCGCTGGCGATGGGCAATGCCAAGGCGCGCGTCCAACTGGTGCTCGACGCGAAGCTGGTGCTCGAGATGCTCGACGCCTTTTTCGGCGGCGATGGCGAGGCGCCCGATCCGCTGCCCGCCGAATTCACCCCCGCGGCCGAAGCGCTGGCCGGCCGCCTGGCGAACACGCTCGCAAAGCCGCTCGAAGCCGCCTGGGAGCCGCTGACCCGCATCGCCTTCCGCGCGGTCGAGGGCGCGAGCATCGCCGCCTTTCCCGAGCTCGCCGGCGACGATCCCGTCATCGTCACGCGCTTCGGCCTGGCGATCGGCGAGCGCAAGCCCGCCTTTGTCGACATCCTCTACCCCGTCGCCGCGCTCAAGCCGCACGGCGCTGCGCTGACGGTCAAGGTGCACGGCGTCCCCGCCGAGGCCGAGCCCGAATGGCGCAGCGGCCTGACGCGCGCGGTGATGGGCGTCCGCCTGCCCGTCCGCTCGGTGCTCGCCGAGCCCCGCATCGCGCTCGGCCGCCTGCTCGATCTCAAGGAAGGCGACGTGATCCCGATCGATTTCGGCCCCGAGGTTCCGGTGATGGTGGCGTCGCGCCGCCTCGGCACCGGCCTTGTCGGCACCGCCAACGGCCGCGCGGCCGTGCGGCTAACCCAACTCGAAGAGCTCAGCGAAGAGGATTTCCGATGAACGACATGGCCGGGGGTTTCCCCGTCGACACTTCGGTGGCTACCAATTTCCGGTTGCTCCAGGACGTCGACGTCAAGCTGACCGTCGAGATCGGCTCGACCTCGCTGTCGCTGCGCGAATTGCTCGCGCTCGGCGAGGAGAGCGTGATCGAGCTCGACCGCGACGCCAACGAACTGCTCGACATCTTCGTCAACGGCACGCTGATCGGCCGTGGCGAAGTCGTCACCGTCGGCGAGAAGTTCGGCGTGCGGATGACCGAGCTGGTCAGCCCCGAGAAGCGGACCGCGCGCGCATGATGTGGTCGTACATCCTCAAGCTGGTGATCCTGCTGCCGCTCGTCTGCGGACTGCTGATCGGCTGCCTCTATGCCTGGCGCAAGCTCGAGGCGCGGCTGCCGAAGAATCAGGGCACGCGCATGGTCCAGGTCCGGGAGACGATGATGCTCGCGCCGGGGCTGCGCCTCGCGGTGGTCGAGTTCGAAGGGCGGAAGCTGCTCGTCTCGGTGAGCCGCAGCGGCGTGACGCTCGTGGACAAGGCGGCAAGCTGATGCGCGCACGGCTTTCGGCTCCCCGCTCGATCGGCGGCCGCGCGGCGGTGTTCGTCGGCCTGTTCGCTTGTCTCATTCTCTTCGCCGCGCCGGCATTCGCCCAGGCCGTGCCGGCACCCGTTCCGGCGCCCGGCGTAGGCGATGCCGTGGACCGCGCATTGGGCGATCTCGGCGGCGGCGACGCGCCGCTCAGCCTGTCGCTCCAGGTCCTCATCATCATGGGCCTGCTCACGGTGCTGCCGGGCATATTGCTGATGATGACCAGCTTCACCCGGATCATCATCGTGCTCTCGGTGCTGCGCCAGGCGCTCGGCCTCCAGCAGACCCCGCCCAACCAGGTGCTGATCGGCCTCTCGCTGTTCCTCAGCTTCTTCGTGATGGCGCCGGTGATCAACCAGGCGAACACCAATGCGATCCAGCCTTATGCCCGCGGCGAGATCAGCGCGACGCAGATGATCGCCGGCACCGGCGAGGCGCTGCACGGCTTCATGCTCAAGCAGACGCGCAACCGCGACGTGAAGATGTTCGCCGACATGGCGAAGAGCGGCCCCTATGCGAAGCCCGCCGACGTGCCCTTCTCGGTGCTGCTCCCCGCCTTCGTGACGAGCGAGCTCAAGACCGCGTTCCAGATCGGCTTCCTCATCTTCCTGCCCTTCATCGTGATCGACCTCGTCGTCGCGACGGTGCTGATGAGCCTCGGCATGATGATGATGTCGCCGACGATCATCTCGCTGCCCTTCAAGCTGCTGCTGTTCGTGCTGGTCGACGGCTGGGCGCTGACCATGGGCAGCCTCGCCGCGAGCTTCGGAACCTGACCATGGACGCCGATTATTTCCTCACCGTCGCGCGCGAGGCGATGTGGATCCTCGCGCTCGCCTCGGCGCCGATCCTGATCCCGGCGCTGCTTTCGGGCCTGATCCTCGGCATGGTCCAGGCGGCGACGTCGATCCAGGAACAGACGCTGACGTTCGTTCCCAAGCTGATCGTCGTGGCGGTGAGCCTGGTGATCTTCGGCGGGATGATCCTCGGGCTGATCGGGGATTTCACGACGAGCATCTTCGAGCGCATTCCGGAGCTGGTGCGGTGATGGCGAGGGCCCAATCCTCCCTCTCCCCTTGTGGGAGAGGGAAGGGGCCCGCCGCCGGAGGCGGTGGGAAGGGTGAGGGGGATGTGAGTCTCACTCCCCATTCCCCCTCACCCTTCCGCCGCTTCGCGGCTCCCTCCCTCTCCCACAAGGGGAGAGGGATATAATGATGGGTTTCGGCCTCTCGATCGAGCCGCAGCTCTGGGCCTTGCTGTTCGCGATGGTGCGGATCGGCGCGGCGTTCATCGCGGCGCCGGTGTTCAGCGCGGTGGCGATTCCGCTGCCCGCGCGGATCGCGCTGACCGGCGCGATCGGGGTGCTGGTGCTCAATAGCACGACCATCACCCCGCCCGCCGAGATCTTCTCGCTCACCACGATGCTCGCCGTCGCGGCCGAGGCGCTGATCGGGCTCGCGATCGGCTTCGTCCTCCAGATCGCCTTCTCGGCGCCGCTGATCGCGAGCGAAGTGATCGGCATGTCGATGGGGCTCGGCTTCGCCAATGCGGTCGACCCCACCAGCGGCCATTCGACCCCTGCGCTCGGCCAGTTCCTGTCGCTGCTGCTGACCCTGCTCTTCCTCGCGGTCGACGGGCACCTCGTCCTCGTCGACCTCGTCGTGCGCAGCTATGTCGCAATGCCGCCCGGCGCATGGATCGCGCCCGAGCGGCTGCTGAGCATCGCCCTGTTCGGCGGCTATGCCTTCCTCGCCGGGCTGCTGCTCGCGCTGCCGGTCGGCTTCCTGCTGCTCTGCCTCAACGTGATCGTCGGCATGCTCAGCCGCGCCGCGCCCGCGCTCAACCTGTTCGCGGTCGGCCTGCCCGCCAGCCTCGCCATGGGCGTGGTCGCGATCCTGCTCGCGCTGCCGGCGATGGGCGATTACCTCCTCGTCATCATCCGCGAAGCGCTCGACGCCGCGCCCCGGCTGGTGCTCGGCTGATGTCGGAGAGTTTCGGCGAACGGACGGAAGCCCCGACAGCCAGGCGCAAGCGCAAGGCGGTAGAGGAAGGCCAGCTCCTCAAGTCCCGGGATTTCGGCACGGGAATCGTGGTCCTGATCGGCTGCGCGTGGATGGCGCTGCTCGGCCCGTCGCTGATCGGCGCGTGCAAGGAAGTGATGACCGCATGCCTCTCCTTCGGGCGCGGCGATGTCGAGCATTTCGAGCCGTGGCGGCCGCTGGCATCCGCAGGCTGGAAGCTTGCCCCGTCGCTCGCCGGGCTGTTCGCGCTCACCATGATCGCCGCGATCCTCAGCCAGGCCGGGCTCGGCGCGATCGGCTGGAACAGCAAGCTGTTCGCGCCCAAGGCCTCGCGGATCAATCCGGGATCGGGGCTCAAGCGCATCTTCGGCCCCACCGGCTGGATCGAACTCGGCAAGTCGCTGCTCAAGGTGGCGCTGCTCGGCGCGATGGGCTTCTGGATGCTGCGCGCGATCACCCGCCAGTCGCTCGGGCTGGTCGCCGCGGACCTGCACAATGCGGTCGGATCGCTGAGCGGCCAGTTCCTCACTTTGATGTTCGTCATGGCCGCCGGGCTGCTGGTCATCGCGGGCGTGGACGTGCCGATCCAGCTGATCCGGCACCTTCGCCAACTCCGCATGACCAAGCAGGAGGTCAGGGAGGAGCATAAGGAGACCGAGGGCTCGCCCGAACTGAAGGCCGCGCAGCGCCAGCGCCAGCGCGAAATCCTCAAGGGCGGCTATCGCAAGACCGTCGCAACCGCGCATGTCGTGCTCACCAATCCGACGCATTTCTCGGTGGCGCTGCGCTACGACCAGGGCAAGGACCAGGTGCCGGTGGTGGTGGCCAAGGGCCGCGGCCAGACCGCGCTGGCGATCCGCGAGCTCGCCGCCGAGTTCGAGGTGCCGGTCCTCGAATATCCGCAGCTCGCCCGCGCCGTCTATTATACCAGCCGCGAGGGGCAGGAGGTCCGCGACGATCTCTACCTCGCCATCGCGACGGTCCTGGCGTTCGTCTTCGGCGTCAATGCGCGGGCGGGCGGCGCCCAGCCGCCGGTCACCGTGCCGCCGGGCGCGCTTTTCGACGAGAACGGGCGGAAAATGGCGCGTCCCGCCTAAAGCGCGCCCGCCTGCGGCCGCTTAATGAGACAGGGGGAAGCAATGGCAGTGGAATCGATCGCGAAGACCTTGGGGATGGGATCGGGCATCGACATCACGTCGCTGGTCGGCCAGCTCGTCGACGCGTCCTTCGCCAACAAGAACGCCGCGCTGACCGCCAAGGAAGAGAAGCTCACCGCGCAGATATCGAAGGCGAGCGAGCTCAAGAGCGGCATCAGCGATTTCGCGAGCGCCCTGTCGCAGCTCACCGCCGGCGGCACGCTCGCCACCCAGCCGACGAGTTCGAACAACGGGATCGTCACGGTGGCGCGGCTCCCCGGCGCCACGCTCGCCGGGCTGAGCGCGAGCGTCGAAGTGCGCCAGCTCGCCCAGGGCCAGGTCGCCAGCACCAGCGCATTCGCCGGTGGCGCCTCGACCGAGATCGGCACCGGCACGCTCACCCTGACCTTCGGCACCGCGACGGTGGCCGACGGCGCGATGACCGATTTCACCGCCGGAGCGGCCACGCCGGTCACCATCGCGATCGGCGCGGCGAACAACACGCTGCAGGGCGTGGCGAACGCGATCAACGCGGCCAAGGCGGGCGTCACCGCTTCGGTGATCACCGACGCCAGCGGCGCGCGGCTGATGGTCAAGAGCGCCAGCGGCGCCTCGCAGGCCTTCGAGCTTTCGGGCAGCGGCGCGCTGGCGAGCCTCGACATCGGCCGGGGCGCGAGCGGATCCACGATCAACGCCGCCGCCCAGAACGCGCTGGTCGCGCTCGACGGCGTCGAGATATCCTATCCCGTCAACAGCATCTCCAACCTGATCCCCGGCGTGCGGCTCGATCTCGTCGCGGCGTCGGTCGGCACCAAGGTCGCGATCGGGTCGACGCGGCCGAGCGAGGCGATCAGCCAGGCGGTCACCAACTTCGTCGACACCTTCAACCAGGTCTACAGACTGGTGAAGGAGGCGGTGGATCCGATTGCCGGCCCTCTGCGCGGCGATCCGGCGGCGAAGGACCTGCTGCGCCAGCTCAAGGGCATGACGCTCGCCGCCTTGCTCCCCGCCACGCCCGAGGAGACGCCGGTCGCGCTCGCGGACGTCGGCGTCGCGACCCAGCGCGACGGGACGCTGCGGATCGATTCGACGCGGCTTGCCAAGGTGCTGACCACGTATCCGGACCAGATCGAGGCGATGTTCGCCGGCGGCGCGGGGCTGAGCGCGGCGCTCTCCGACATCGCCGAGAGCGCGGTCGGCAAGACCTCGGCCAAGGGCATCGGCGAGGCCACGGGGCTCACCGCGAGCCTGCTCAACTACGGCAAGGCGCAGGACAAGGTCGACATCGCACAGGAGAATGTGCTCGTCGCGGTCGAGCGGATGCGCGAGCGCATGACCCAGCAATTCGCGGCGATGGATTCGAAGGTCGCGGCGTACAAGTCGACGCAGAGCTTCCTCGATCAGCAGATCAAGGCGTGGAATTCGGACGATTGATGCGATGACGCGCTACGCAACCGCTTTGGCCAATCCCGCCGCCACCTATCGCCAGATCGATCTCGCCGGCCGCACCACGGGGGCGGATCCGCACCGGCTGGTGGGGCTGCTCTACGAGGAGGGCGTCGCCGCGCTGCGCGCCGCCGCCTGCGCGGCCGAGACGCGGCAGTTCGGGATCAAGAGCGAGCGCGTGGCGCGGGCGACCGCGATCCTGTTCGCGCTCGAGGCGGGGCTGGATTTCGACAAGGGCGGCGAAGTCTCGCGCACGCTGGCGACCTTCTATCACGGGATCCGCCAGCAGGTCGTCCACGCCAGCCTCGGCACCGACCCCGCGCCCTTCCGCGAGGCCGCGGCGAGCCTGGAGGAGATCGGTGCCGCCTGGGCGAGCGTGCGCGCTTCCTGAACCGAATGCGCAGCCTGGAACGGCGGCGATTGGTGAAAGCGGGCATCCTGGCCAACCGGCACCAAATCCGGTTGCCGGCCAAGACCGGTCATTCGGGCACCACAATGCGATCCAGCAAGCGGTCGCGCGCGCAGGCAGGGCGCGCCTGCGGCACGTGCGAGCGAGTTTCTGCCGGACTCACGACCGCTCAACTCGGCAGCTTCACACCATTATTCGGTCAATGCTTTGATCAACGCGTGCTTGGCGAGCGGCTTTTCCAGTACCGCGTGGAATCCCGCTGCCCGCGCACGGTCGATGAGCATCGGTCCGGGCTCGGCGGTGATGAGCACCGCCCGCCCCTGCCAGCCAGCTGCCCGCAAGCTTTGCAGCAGCACGATCCCATCGCCGTCCTCCAGGAAGTAATCCGACACGAGCAGGTGAATGCTGGCCAGCATCTCGCCCTTCAGCGCCATCACCGAAGCCCCCAGCGCATGCGCACGCACCTCGAAGCCATTCCACTCGAGCAATAGTTGTAACGAGCGCCGTACTCCCTCGTCGTCTTCTACTAGCAGGACGCGGAGACCGAGCGGCGCTATTTCGGGAGGCATTCAGGCGACTTCTGGCTGGAGGATCGACATCCTCATTTTGCCACTGCCCGGCGCGCGGGTCGTTACGTGATGGTACTGGGGCGCCGCTACGGGTTTGCCCTTAGATCATCAGCCGGCGAGGCCCGCCGCGAACGCGACTTTGAGCGCCTCAGAAAGGCTGCGCGCCTTCAGCTTGCCCATCAAATTCGCGCGGTGTACCTCGATCGTGCGCGGCGAGATGCCCAAATCGTAGGCGATCGTCTTGTTGGGATGTCCGCGCACCAGCCCGCGCAGCACATCCTGTTCGCGGGGGCTGAGCGCGTCGATGCGCACCTTCGCGTCGCGCCGCGCCGCGCCGCTGTGGTCGTCGCTCCCTATCCGGGCGAAAGCCGTGGCGATCGCGTCGAGCAGTTGCTCTTTCTCGAACGGCTTTTCGAGGAAGTCCACCGCGCCAGCCTTCATTGCCTGTACCGCGGTTCCGATGTCGCCATGGCCGGTTAGCACGATCACCGGCATCGTCACGCCGCGTGCGTTGAGTTCGCGTTGCACCTCCAGTCCATCCATCTCGGGCATGCGGATATCGAGCAGGATGCATCCCTGCGGAGCGTGTTCGGCCTCGCGCAGAAAGGCCGTTCCCGACGAATAGAGGCGCGTCTCGAACCCCGAGGTTCGCAACAGAAAGCTCGCGGATTTGCGGACCGAGTCCTCGTCATCGACGATATGGATGAGTTGGTCGTCACTCATCGATCTCTCCCTCATCGGCGGTCATGATCGTGAATTGAAACACGGTGCCGCCGCCGATCCTGGGTTCTGCCCAGATCCGTCCGCCGTGCGCCTCGACGATCGTCCGGGAGATGGAGAGGCCCAGTCCCATCCCTTGTTCCTTGGTGCTGGCGAACGCCTCGAACAGCTGCGGCGCCAGCGCAGGGTCGATTCCGCTGCCGGTATCCGAGACGACAATGCGGACCATGCCATGGGAGTCGCGCGCAGTGCTCACCGTGATCTCGCGCCGTTCGCCTTCTCCGATCGCCTCGACGGCGTTGCGCAACAGATTGAGGATTACCTGCTGGATCTGGACACGGTCGACTACCACCTTTTCGATCGTCGGATCGATGTCGAAGGTAACCCGGACGCTGCGCTCGCGCGCGCCCATTAACCCCAGCCGCGAGGCCTCATCGATCAGCGCAGGGAGGTTCTCGACGCGCTGCTCGACTTCCCCACGTGCAACGAAATCGCGCAGCCGCCGAACGATATGCCCTGCGCGAAGCGCTTCCCTAGCCGCCTCGGTCACTGCTTCACCGAGCAGGTCGAGTGGTGGATCACCTGCACGGTCCAGCAGATCGCGCGCAGCATGGGCATAGTTGGCAATCGCAGTCAGCGGCTGGTTCAGTTCGTGCGCCAGCGTCGACGCCATCGTCCCCATTGCGCTCACCCTGGCGACATGGATCAGCTCGGACTGCAATTCCTTGAGCTTGAACTCAGCGCGTTGCTCTTCGGTCATGTCGCGGATGAAACCGGTGAAGATCCGGCGTCCGCCGCTGCTCGCTTCGCCGACCGAAAGTTCCATCGGGAACTGCGTTCCGTCGCGGCGCTCGGCGACGATGATCCGCCCGATCCCGATGATCCGCCGCTCGCCGGTCGAGCAGTAGCGCGCCAGATACTGGTCGTGCCGATCATGATCGGGATTCGGCATCAGCATCCTGACATTGCGCCCGATCACATCGGCCTCGGCCCAGCCGAACAGCTTCTCCGCAGCGGCGCTGAAGGACAGCATATTGCCCCGCTCGTCGATCACCACCATGGCGCTGGGAACGGTCGCCAGGATTGATCGCACGTGTAGCTCACTATGCGCCAGCGCCTGCTCGGCGGCCTTGCGCGCGGTGATGTCGCCAATGCTGATCCCGAAACCTCTCACGCTCCCGTCCGGGTTACGTAGGGCGATAATCGTCACTTCTGCGGCGAGTTCGGAACCATCCCTGCGTATGCGCCAGCCCTCGGATCGCGCCGGGCCCGCACTTGCGGCATTCTTGCGGTCCGCGGCCGGCTGGTGCGCAGCTACCTCGCTTTTCGAATAAAGGCAGTCGATCGGTTTCCCGATCATCTCCATCGCCGTCCAGCCGAGCAAATTCTCCGCTCCCGGCAGCCACGCGGTGACACAGCCGTCAACGTCAGTAAGAATCACAGCTCTGTCGGTGGCGCTCTCGACGAAAAGCGCTAGATCCTCGACATTTGCGCCGTGGTTCAAGGTCGCAGATTGAGAGATCGCAGTATCCCATCAACTTGATTTAGGTTTATTGACGCTCGCGCTATGGGATTGCGCCCTCGGCAAAATACTTAGTCAGTTTCAGGAACGACTCTTTCGAAAATGGATGAAAGTCTAGCTTCCCCAGGCCCGCGCTTCGCTGGTCGGACACTGGCCAGCGTCTATGTCTGGCTGAACACGCCAAATCCGGCTTCTTCTCTGAAACGTTGCGACCGGCCGCAACTGGCTCGGAATCCGAATGCCCACTTGCGATGCGAAAGCCTGGCTAGAGCGTTTTCCGATCATTCTGCATCGTACCCGGCGCTAGCGAAGTAATTGGCGCACTCCTGCGGCGAGTAGAGATCGATGATGCGGCCGATGGCGTCCCACAGGCCATGG
>NZ_JAPKNM010000109.1 GCF_026460985.1 Sphingomonas sp. | reverse complement strand
CGAGGGGCTGGCGATCGTGTTACGGAAGTTTGCATCGTCAGCGGCTGTACGCCGATTGTCAGTCCCGATTCGTCCTCTCTCAATAACAGGCGTTAGCTCATCTTGCAGACAGAGGATCCGGCCGGCTCCAAAAGGCCGTATTCGAAGAGTGATCGCGCGAATGAAATCAACATGATCACCCGCAACAGGGGAAATCAAGAACTCAGCTCTTGGCAAAGCCGGCGTTCGCGCTATGTTCACGATGCAATTCGCTTGGTTGATTTGAGGATAGCCTGATGCGCCTGCGTGCCGCCCGCGTTCAGAATTACCGCAGCATCCGCGATACCGGTCTGTTCGACGTCGAGCGTGACAAGACGATCTTGGTTGGGCCGAACGAGGCGGGCAAGACTGCCGTTCTCCAGGCGCTCCAACAGGTTAATGCTCCAAAGGGAATCAAGGGGTTCGATGCTCTGCGCGACTATCCTCGTGCACTCTACAACGATATTACGACTGGGGCCGTGAAAGAGGAAGACGTTGCCGTCGCCACGGCTATCTTTGAACTGGACGACGAGGAGCGTGCCTCACTTCCGGCTGACCTGCGGCAGGTTCGTTACCAGTTCACGCGCATGATGAACAACAACCCGCAGCACACGCTCCTTGATGCTCCGGCGCTGCCGACCTTCGGCACGATCACTAAAGATCTCTCGCGATTAGCAGCACACATCGACAAGCGGACCGCAGTCGCGGAGGGCCAGCTGGCATCCACCGCTCAGACGGACAAGATCGCTGCTCTTACAGGAGGTTGGCGCGACTTCTATACCCTCTCTTCAAGTCGGACCAAGGAACTGCGCGCCTGGCTCAAGTCAGCCGTCACCTTAATCGAAGACGCCAACGAGGCCGAGGAGGCACGGCTGGATCGTCTGAACGAGGCGGTGAACAAGGGCGTGGAACGCGACGAGGCGCTGAGCTACCTAAACGGCCGCCTCCCCGTCTTTGTTCTGTTCAGCAACTATTTCCGCGTCCGTCCGCTCATTCACCTCTCGCACTTGGCGCAGCGACTGGCGACCAACATCCTCGATGACACGCAATACGATTACGGCAACTCGTGTCTGCTGAAACTTCTAGGCTTCACGGCCCAGGAGCTCTCCGCGCTGGGCAGCGTCTCCGAGCCCGCGGCCAATCACCCAGACCAGCTGCAGCGTAGCCGCGATCAGCTCGACAAGCGATCATATCAACTCAACGCTGCGAGCGTGAGGCTTACAAAGGAGATTCGGGAGGTCTGGCAGCCGAGCAGCACGCGCCCCGAAGCGGACCGCCTCAGAGTCGTCGCTGATGGGCAGTACCTCAAGGTCGTCGTAGAGGACGACCTTGGCGTCGAGGTAGAGCTCGATCAGCGATCCGAAGGTTTCCAATGGCTCGTGTCCTTCTTCGTAGTCTTCTTTGCAGAAGCCATGGATCGACATGAGAACGCCATTCTGTTGCTCGACGAGCCCGGCATGAGCCTCCACGCGCTCAAACAGCGGGACTTCCGCAACACACTCTCGCGTCTGTCCGAGAAGAACCAGACGATCTATACGACCCACTCGCCTTTCTTGGTCGGCCCGAACGAACTCGATTTAGTGCGTGTCGTCGAGCTGAACGATCGCACTGAGGGCACCAAAGTACACACGACGATCACCTCCACAGATCCAGCTGCCCTTCTACCGCTGCAGGAGGCGCTGGGTTACGACTTGGCGCAAAGTCTCTTTGCGACTCATCGGAACCTTATACTCGAGGGTCTCACTGACGCATGGTATGTCGAGGCAGTTGCCGCTTTGCTGAAGGAGGAGGGCTCGGTCTCCCTGAACGACAAGATCGCCCTGATTACCGCTAGTTCCGCCGGCAAGGTCGTCTACTTCGCTACGATCCTGACTGCCCATAATCTCAAGGTCGCTGCGTTGCTCGACTCGGACGCGGCGGGCGAGAACGCCGCAAGCCAGGACACATTGGTGCATTCGCTGGGCGCTAAGAGCATCCTTCGCACCAAGGATTACATTGAGGGCGTGTCCAAACCCGAAATCGAGGATCTGCTCCGAACGACGCTGTCGGTAATCGCCAGAGAGGTACTCGGCATCGATGTAGTCGACCAAGCCGCAAGTAGACCTCAACAGCCGCTAGTCGATATGCTCGGCAGGGCCGATAAAACCTTCAGCAAATACAAGCTGGCGAAGGCCTTCCTCCGATGGTCGCGCGATCACAACGCATCCGACCTAACCGAGGGCGAGCGAACTTCGTGGATCAAGCTGATCGGGAACATCAACGCCGCGCTGAAATAGACGCGCTTGCCAGAGTAAGCGCGTCAGTTGCGGGCTGGATCGCCCCAATAAGCGGCCAGTCGGCTCACGGCCCACAGCCGTCATCACGAGACCCCTTCTGCTGCCTTATGAAATAGGCATTCGGGACAAGCTTGTCCCGGGCGGCCACTGGGGCAGGCGATCCGCTTTAGCGTCCGGCTTCTCCGACGTGGCGCAGTGGACCCCGGCACAAGGCCGGGGTGACGGTGGGGTAGGCGCGACCGCCCCTCAGCCCGCCCGCGTCAGGTTGAGGAACACGTCCTCCAGATCGGCCTCGCGGGTCGAGACGTCGACGATGCCGTAGCCGCCGCCCTGCACCGCGCCGAGCACTTCGCCGGCGTTCGCCTGGTCCTTGCGATAGGTGATCACCAGGGTCCGCTCGGCCTTCAGCTCGATCTTCTGGAAGCAGCTGTTCTCGGGCAGCACCGGCACGTCGCGGTCTACGGTGACTTCGACCACCTTCTCCTGCGCCATCCCGACCAGCTCGCGGGTGGGCTTGTTGGCGATGAGCTTGCCGTGGTTGATGATCGCGATCCGGTCGCAGAGTTGCTCGGCTTCCTCGAGATAGTGGGTGGTCAGCACCACGGTGACGCCGCGCGCGTTCAATTCGCGGACATAGGCCCAGAGCTGCTGGCGGAGCTCGACGTCGACGCCCGCGGTGGGCTCGTCGAGGACGAGGACGGGGGGCGAATGGACCATCGCCTTGGCGACCATCAGCCGGCGCTTCATGCCGCCCGAGAGCGTGCGCGAATAGGCCTCGGCCTTGTCCTCGAGATGCACCGCGCGGAGCAGCCCCATCGGGTCGCGCTGCGCCTTGGGCACGCCGTAGAGCCCCGCCTGGATCTCCAGCGTCTCGCGCGGGGTGAAGAAGGGATCGAAGGTGATCTCCTGGTTGACGATGCCGATGCTCGCCTTGGCGTTGCGCGGATGCGCGTCGATATCGAAGCCCCAGATCGACGCGCGGCCCCCGGTCTTGTTGACGAGGCCCGCCAGGATGTTGATCAGCGTCGACTTGCCCGCGCCGTTCGGCCCGAGCAGCCCGAAGATCGTGCCGCGCGGCACCTCGAAGCTCACCCCGTCGAGCGCGCGCTTGCCGCCGGCGTAGGTCTTGCAGAGATTGTCGATCTCGATCGCAGCCTGAGTCATGCGCCGCGCATAGAACCTCGGCGCGGATCGGCAAAGGGCCGCGTCATGCCGCGGCGAGCAATCGCCCGTCGGAAGCGCGCGCCGGCAGCCGGATCGCGGCGCGCCAGCCATTCTCGATCGGGCCCGTCTCCAGCACGCCTTCGTCGCCGAACAGCAGGGCGAGCCGGGCGCGGGTGTTGGCGAGGCCGATGCCGTGGCCGGGCCGCCCCGGCGACCCTGCGGCCGGCGCCTCGCCGCGATTCTCGACCGCGATCAGCAGCGCGCCCTCCTCGCTGCGCGCGGCGATGCGCACGGTGCACGGCCCCGGGCTGGCCTCGACGCCGTGCTTGATCGCATTCTCGACCAGCGGCTGGAGCACGAAGCTCGGGACGATCCGCGCGCGCTGCGCCGCATCGGCATGGATCTCGACCGTGAGCCGCTCGCCGAACCGGGCGCTTTCGAGCTCGAGATAGGCTTCGACCGTCTCGAGCTCGTCGCCCAGGCTGATCTGGGTCGCGTCCAGCGCCATCGTCGCGCTGAGGAAGTCGGCCAGCCCCTCCGCCATCCGGTTCGCCTCGGCGGTGCGCCCGGTGAGGATCAGGCTCGAGATCACGTTGAGCGAATTGCCGAGGAAATGCGGGTTGAGCTGGAGGCGCAGCATGTGGAGCTCGGTCTCGAGCCGCCGGACCTGCGCCTCGGCGAGCTCGCGCTCGCGGATGCGGATCTTGTTCATCGTGCCGGTGATCAGGAACAGCGCGACGACGCAGGCATCGATCAGGAAATAGACCACCGTCACCATGAAGAGCGAGGGGATCGACGTGTCCGGGATGCGCGTGGCCGCCCAGAGATGGACGAGATACTGCCCGCCATAATCCAGCGCCATCTGCACCAGCGCGATCGCGACCAATGCCGCCAGCACCGCGGGGACCGCGAGCCACAAGGGCCTGCCGATCGCGTGCCGCACGAGGAAGTAGATCGGCGCGGTCAGCAGCCACGCGCCGATCGCGCCCCAGAAGACCGTGAACCATTCCGCGCCGACGACCTGCCCGGTGAACAGGAAGGCGGGCAACGAGATCGCCGTCACGATGAGCCATGCGACGGTCGCGAGCTGCGCGGCCTCTTTCGGCGTCGGCGCCAGGATTTCCAGTTTACGCGAGAACATGCGGTTCCTCCCCCGACCGGATACCAGAGCCGATCCATGCCGCAAAAAGCTGAATGCGCCATGAGCCATGCCGCACGCCTATCGGCCGCAGCCGTTGCGGGCCGCAGGCGCGGTTGCTAGATGCACCCTCATGACTGTGCCGCCCGAGACGATCCGTACTTCCCATGCCCGCGTCGCCTGCGACGGCAGCGGCCCCGGCGTTCCCGCCGCGCTCGGCCATCCGCGCGTGTTCCTGCAGATCGACGAGCACGGCACTGTCGATTGCGGCTATTGCGACCGCCGCTTCGTGCTGATCGGCGGGCCGGCCGACGGCGCCGACCAGTCGCAATTGCCCGACCATCCGGCTGGCGCGAGCGTCTGACGCGCCTATATCGGGGGCATGTCGATTCCCTCCGATCCCCGCGCGTTCCTGTATCGCGAGCTTGATCCCGAGACCGCCACGCGGCTGACCGCCGACGCGCTGGCCAAAGCCGAGGACGGCGAGCTCTATCTCCAATATCGCAAGTCGGAGGCGTTCGGCTTCGACGACGGGCGGCTGAAGACGGCGAGCTTCGACACCCAGTCGGGCTTCGGGCTGCGCGCGGTCTCGGGCGAGACCACCGCCTTCGCCCATGCCAACGAGATCAGCGCGCAAGCGATCCGGCGCGCGGCGGAGACGATGGCGCTGATCGAGCCGGGCAGGAACGGCAAGGCGCCGCCGCCGCAGGGCAGCAACCGCCATCTCTACACCGACAGCGATCCGCTGGATCTGGTGCCCTTCGCCGACAAGGTGAACCTCTGCCAGACGATCGACGCCGCGGCGCGCGCGCGCGATCCGCGGGTGGTGCAGGTCTCGGTCGGGCTCACCGGATCCTGGGGCGTGGTCGAGATCGTCCGCCCCGACGGCTTCGTCGCCACCGACGTCCGCCCGCTCGTCCGCCTCAACGTCTCGATCGTGGTCGAGCAGAATGGCCGCCGCGAGACCGGCAGCTTCGGCACCGGCGGGCGCACGCTCTACGACCGGCTGTTCGAGCCCGCGACGTGGAACCGCGCGATCGACGAGGCGCTGGCCCAGGCTTTGGTCAATCTCGATGCCGAGGACGCGCCCGCGGGCGACATGACCGTCTTGTGCGGCCCCGGCTGGCCCGGCGTGCTGCTCCACGAGGCGGTCGGCCACGGGCTCGAGGGCGACTTCAACCGCAAGGGCACCAGCGCCTTTTCGGGCCGGATCGGCGAGCGCGTCGCGGCGCCGGGGGTCACCGTGGTCGACGACGGCTCGATCCTCGACCGACGCGGCTCGCTGTCGATCGACGACGAAGGCACGCCGACGCGCGAGACGGTGCTGATCGAGGACGGCATCCTCAAGGGCTATATGCAGGACCGCCTCAACGCGCGGCTGATGGGCGTCGCGCCCACCGGCAACGGGCGGCGCGAGAGCTTCCAGCACGCGCCGATGCCGCGGATGACCAACACCTTCATGAAGGGCGGCAGGGACGACCCCGTCGAGCTGCTGAGCCGCGTGAAGAAGGGCATCTACGCCAAGAGCTTCGGCGGCGGGCAGGTCGACATCGTCTCGGGCAAGTTCGTCTTCTCGTGCACCGAGGCGTACCGGATCGAGAACGGCAAGCTCGGGGCGCCGATCAAGGGCGCGACGCTGATCGGCGACGGCCCCTCGGTGCTCACCCGCGTCACCGGCATCGGCAACGACTTCGCGCTCGACGAAGGCGTCGGCATGTGCGGCAAGGGCGGGCAGAGCGTTCCCGCCGGCGTCGGCCAGCCGAGCCTGCTGGTCGAAGGGCTGACGGTGGGGGGTACGGCGGCGTGAGGGGCGTCTCTTTTCTTAGCCCCTCCCCTGAAGGGGAGGGGCTTTAAGTCTGCCCCCGATTCACGGGTCCACCGCCTCAGAACAGCTCCAACTGATGCCGCACCAGCGGCCAGCGGCCGAGTTCGATGTGTCGCGTCGCGCCGACCACGCTGTGGATCAGCACGATCTCGCGCGCTTCCCATGCCACCGGCGCCACGGGCTCGAGGAACACCGGGCCTTCCCGGTATGCCAGGGTCACGTGCGGGCTGAAGCTCCAGTCGCCGCGGCGCATGCCCCAATAGAGCATCCGATCGTCGATCCGCTTCTGCAGCGCGGTCAGCGCGGGCGGGCGGCGGCTCGGGCGCAGCGCCACCGAGCGCGCGCCGGCGGAAAGCCGGTCGAGGCAGAGCGCGAACGGATCGCCCGCGATCGAATCGCCGATCTGCCGCGCGCGGTGCGCCAGGTCGTGCGGCAGCGCCGCATAATCGTTGGTGATCCCCAGCGTCACATGCAGTCGCTCGTTCGCGACCGGCGTTCCGGCGCCGCCGAGCGCGTCGCGGATCAATCCCATGCGCCGCGCCTCGGCGATCGGCGGCTGGAGGGCGAAGAAGAGGCGATGGCAGGTCTGCATGGCGGGCTCCGAATCGGCTGAATGTTCCTATTATGTTCCGATTGAGGCGGCGGAGTCGACTCCGCGACTCGATTTGCGCGGGCCGGAAAGTGAGTCTTTCGCGCCACACCACCAGCGGTTGAGCCTGTGGATAACTTCTTGACTCAACATCTGGCCGGATGCCCAAATGTTCTGGCGCGTTAACGATTTAGGAGGCTTTTTCGTTAACCAATGTTCGCTTGACGGCGGAGTCCGCGGCGAACGAAGAAGCGCGTTCGGCAAGGGAGCGATACGCAAATGGGGGTTCTGGAAAAGGTAAACGTGCGGGGCCGCACGGCGGCGCAACCGGTGCCGGTGCTGCCGCTCGACCAGATCCTGCGCGGCGACTGCATCGCGCGCATGAAGGCGCTGCCCGACAAGTCGATCGACCTGATCTTCGCCGACCCGCCCTACAACCTCCAGCTCGGCGGCGACCTCAATCGCCCCGACGGCAGCCATGTCGACGCCGTCACCGACGAATGGGACAAGTTCGACAGCCTGGCGGCGTACGACAAGTTCACCCGCGAATGGCTGGCCGAGGCGCGCCGCATCCTCAAGGACGATGGCTCGATCTGGGTGATCGGCAGCTATCACAACATCTTCAAGGTGGGCTCGGCGATCCAGGACCTCGGCTTCTGGATCCTCAACGACATCATCTGGCGCAAGGCCAATCCGATGCCCAACTTCAAGGGCACGCGCTTCACCAACGCGCACGAGACCCTGATCTGGGCGTCGAAGGGCGAGAAGGCGCGCTACACCTTCAACTATCGCAGCATGAAGACGCTCAACGACGAGCTGCAGATGCGCAGCGACTGGGAGTTCCCGATCTGCGGCGGGCAGGAGCGGCTCAAGAAGGACGGGTACAAGGTCCATCCGACCCAGAAGCCCGAGGCCCTGCTCTATCGCATCCTGCTGGCGAGCACCAAGAAGGGCGATGTCGTGCTCGATCCCTTCTTCGGCACCGGCACCACCGGCGCGGTCGCGAAGCGGCTCGGCCGGCGCTGGATCGGGATCGACCGCGAGGGCGTCTATGTCGAGGCGGCGCAGGCGCGCATCGACGCGGCGCTGCCGCTCGACGAGAGCGCGCTGACCACGATGCAGGCGCCCAAGGCCGCGCCGCGGGTGGCGTTCGGCCAGCTGGTCGAGAACGGCTATCTCGCGCCCGGCACGGTGCTCACCGATTCGAAGCGGCGCCACCGCGCGGTGGTCGGCGCCGACGGCTCGCTCAAATGCGGCGACGCGGCGGGATCGATCCACAAGCTCGGCGCGACCTTGCAGAACGCGCCCTCGTGCAACGGCTGGACCTGGTGGCATTACGAGGACGAGGGCGCGCTCAAGCCGATCGACGCGCTCAGGCAGACCTATCTGCTGGCGACGCAGCCCTGACCTACTCACCCCTCCCCTGAAGGGGAGGGGCTTGCTAGGGTCACCCGATGGAACTCCCCGCCAACGCCCGCCTCTATCTTCGCCCCGTCCAGTTCGCCGATACGCCGGTCGGGCGCGATGGCGAGGTGATGCGGATCGCGGGCGGGCTCAGCTGGTGCAGCGCCTTCGAGCTGATCGCGGTCGAGGGCGGGAAGCGCGTGCTCCAGCGCACGCTCCCGGTCGCCGATCTTCCCGCCGACGAACGCCTCCAGGCGATCGCCGCGCGCATCTCGGCACCGCGTGCGCCGCTCCGGCTCGGCGAGCGCGTCGTGCGGCTCGACCAGCCGCAGGTGATGGGCATCCTCAACATGACGCCCGACAGCTTCTCCGACGGCGGGCGCCATGTCGGCGATCCCGCCGCGGCGGCGCAGGCCGGCGTCGACATGGGCGTCGCCGGGGCGGCGATCGTCGATGTCGGCGGCGAATCGACTCGGCCGGGTGCGGAGACGGTCTGGGAGGGCGACGAGATCGCGCGCATCGTCCCGGTGATCGAGCGGCTGGCGCGCAGCGGCGCGGCGGTGTCGATCGACACGCGCAAGGCGGCGGTGATGGAGGCCGGGCTCGCCGCGGGCGCGCATCTGGTCAACGACGTGTCGGCCCTGCTCTACGACGATCGCGCGCTGGAGGTGGTCGCCAAGGCGGGATGCCCGGTGGTGCTGATGCACTCGCCCGATCCCGGCAAGACCGGCCATGCGGGGGGCGACTATGGCGACGTGCTGATCGAGGTCTATGACTGGCTCGAGCGGCGGGTGGACGAAGTCGTGGCCAAGGGCGTGGATCGATCGCGCGTGCTGATCGATCCGGGCATCGGCTTCGGCAAGTCGCTCGCGGACAATCTCGCGCTGCTGAATGGCCTGGCATTGTTCCACGGCATCGGCTGCGGCCTGGTGCTCGGCGCCAGCCGCAAGCGGATGATCGGCGCGCTCTCGAACGAGGCGCCGGCCGAAGCGCGGCTCGGCGGGTCGCTGGCGGTGGCGCTCAAGGGCGCCGAGCTCGGCGCGCAGCTGATCCGCGTCCACGACGTGTTCGAGACCGCGCAGGCGCTGCGCGTCTGGCGCGGCATGCGCGACGCGGCGCTCGTGGCGCGGGTGCCGGGTTAGGAGGGTTCGTTCCCCTCCCTGCAAGGGAGGGGTTAGGGGTGGGTAGCGGCGGGCGAGGCTCGATGCCTCGTCCGGCGCTTTCTTCCTGCCGGCAATTGAGTCTTTTTGAGCGCGCAGACGCGCGCACCCACCCCCTACCCCTCCCTTTCAGGGAGGGGCGCCAAGATCCGGCCTAAAGCGTATACCCGCCGTCGCTGACCAGGGTCGCGCCGGTGACGAGTGCGCTCTGGTCGGAGAGGAGGAAGCCGATCTGCGCGGCGATCTCCTCGGGCTGGGCATAGCGGCCGAGCGGCGTGGCGATCGCGGCCATCTCGGCGAAGGCGGCGTCGCGGCCGATTTCGGCGGCGCGATCGGCGAACATCGGGATCGCGTCCCATACCGGCGTCTCGACGCCCGCGGGCGCGATGGCGTTGACGCGGATGCGGTGCGGCGCGCCCTCCTTGGCGGCAACCTTGGCCAAGTGGATCAATGCCGCCTTGGACGCGGCATAAGCGGCGATGCCGGGCTCGGCCTTCACCCCCGCGGCGGAGGCGGTGAGCACGATCGATCCGCCGCGCCCGCGCATCGCGCGCATCGCGGCGCGCAGCGTCAGGAAGGCGCCGTCCAGGTTGATCGAGAGGATATGCCGCCACGCCTCTAGGCTGAGATCGGCGATCGGCCCCGCGCCCGCGACACCGGCATTGACCACGGCATGGTCGAGCCCGGCCAGGTCGAGTGCGTCCCAGAGCGCCTCGTCGCGCACGTCGCCGGCCACGGCCTCGTGCGCGAAGTCGACGGGGATCGGATCGCGGTCGACCAGGATCAGCCGCGCCGCACCCTGCTCGGCGCACAGCCGCGCGACGGCGAGGCCGATGCCCGATGCGGCGCCGGTGACGAGGATGGACTTGCCCGAGAAGAGACGCATGGCGCCTCTCTAGGATCAGGCGGCGCTCTGGTCGATCCCGAGCTCGCCGAGCTTGCGGTAGAGCGTCGAGCGGCCGATGCCGAGGCGGCGGGCGACTTCGGTCATGCGGCCGCGATAATGGCCGATGGCGAGGCGGATGACGTCGGCCTCGATCTCGTCCAATGCGCGCAGATTGCCGTCGGGGCGGAACAGGGTGACACCGGCGTTGGTCGATCCCTGCTGCTGCGGCCCGCTGCCGGCGGGGCGGCCGGCGGCGAGCTGGGCGATCTGCGGGAAATCGGCGCGGGCGAGGCCGTCGCCGTCGCAGAGCACCGCGGCGCGGAACAGGGCGTTCTGGAGCTGGCGGACATTGCCCGGCCAGTCATAGCTGCCGAGCAGCACCAGCGCGTCGTCGGTGATGCCGAGCGGCCTCAGCCCCGGCTGCTCGGCGATCCGCGCGAGCAGGTGACGGGCGAGCGCCGGGATGTCGCCGGCGCGCTCGCGCAAAGGCGGGATCGTCACCTGGACGACGTTGAGCCGGTAATAGAGGTCCTCGCGGAAGCGGCCGGCCTCGACTTCGGCGACCAGGCTCTTGTTGGTCGCGGCGATGACGCGGACGTCGACCTCGCGCGGATGGCGCGCGCCGAGCGGCTGGATCTCGCCGGTCTGGAGCACGCGGAGCAATTTGACCTGCGCGTCGAGCGGCATCTCGCCGACCTCGTCGAGGAAGAGCGTGCCGCCGTCGGCGTCCTGGAAGCGGCCGATCTTGCGCTCGAACGCACCGGTGAACGCGCCCTTCTCGTGCCCGAACAGCTCCGATTCGACGAGGTTGGCGGGGATCGCGCCGCAATTGACGGCGATGGCCGGCTTCCGGTTGCGCGGGGAGGCAGCGTGGATCGCCTCGGCGACGACTTCCTTGCCGACGCCGCTCTCGCCCTCGATCAGGATCGGAACGCGTGCGCGCGCCGCCTTGGCGGCGATGGCGAGCGCGGCGCGGAACTGCGGCGCGCTGCCGACGATCTCGTCGAAGGCGAGGCTGGCGGAGAGCTTCTCGGTGAGCGGGCGGAGCTCGCCCGCGGTCATCCCGCCGATCGCGGCCTCGAGCGCGGCGAGCAGCCGCTCGGAGGCGAGCGGCTTGACGAGATAGTCGGTGGCGCCGGCGCGCATCGCGCTGACCGCGGCGGCGGCCGAGCTGTTGGCGGTGAGCATCAGGATCGGCAGTTGCGGGCGGCGCGCGCGCAACTCGCCGATCAAGGCCGCGGCGTCGGCGTCGGAAGAGGCGTGGTCGAGGATGATCGCGTCGAGCGCCATCCCGTCGGGGGTGCCGAGCATCGCGATCGCGGTCTCGGAATCGCCCGCGAACACGGTGCGCCAGCTGCGTCGCGCGGCGATCGCCGCGACGAGGCGCCGCTGCGCCGGTTCGTCGTCAATCAGCATCAGGAGGCGCTGCCCGTTGCGCGTCATCCGACTGTCCCCAGTGTCCCGTTTCAGGTCGTATCCCATAATCGGCATGGGTAAAGGTCGGCTTAAGCCTCGGCGCAGGCGATGTTTGCCGCGGCGGGGTTGAGGCGGTGGGATGCGGCGGTTAAGGTCCCGCAAAATTTGCGCAGAGGGGATCCAGACGCATGGCCGATACGGGCGAGAACAGCACCGAAGTCCAGACGCACGCCGAGACCTATAGCGGCTTCACCAGGCTCATGCTGTGGGGCACGATCGCGTCGTTCGCGGTCGGCGCCTTCGTCGTCTTGATGATCGCCAGCTGAGGTGAAGATCGCGGTGCTCAAGGAGACCGCCGCCGGCGAGCGGCGCGTCTCCGCGACTCCCGAGACCGTCAAGAAGTTCGTCGGGCTGGGCGCCGCCGTGGCGGTCGAGGCCGGGGCGGGCGCGACGGCGTCGATCGCCGACCAGGCCTATGCCGATGCGGGCGCCACCATCGGAGGACGCGGCGACGTGCTTGCCGATGCCGATATCGTGCTCGGGGTGCAGGGGCCGGATCCTGATGCGCTGCCGGGGCTCAAGCAGGGTGCGTGGATCGTCGCGGGTCTCAATCCGTTCGGCGCCGGAGAACATGGGGGGCGCGCGCGAGTCGATCGCTACGCCGCGCTGGGCGCCGAGGCGCTGGCGATGGAGTTCATGCCGCGCATCACGCGTGCGCAGTCGATGGACATCCTCTCCTCGCAGTCGAACCTCGCCGGCTACAAGGCGGTGCTCGACGCGGCGGCGGAATATGGCCGCGCCTTCCCGATGATGATGACCGCGGCGGGCACGGTCAGCGCCGCCAAGGTGTTCGTGATGGGCGTGGGCGTCGCCGGGCTCCAGGCGATCGCCACCGCGCGGCGGCTGGGCGCACAGGTCTCGGCGACCGACGTGCGCGCGGCGACCAAGGAGCAGATCCTGTCGCTCGGCGCCAAGCCCATCTTCGTCGAGAGCGTGAAGGGCATCGAGGGCGAAGGCACCGGCGGCTACGCCACCGAGATGTCCGACGAGTACAAGGCCGCGCAGGCCGAGCTCGTCTCCTCGCATATCGCCAAGCAGGATATCGTCATCACCACCGCATTGATCCCCGGGCGCCCGGCGCCGCGGCTGATCTCGGACGCGCAGGTGGCGAGCATGAAGCCGGGCAGCGTCATCGTCGACCTCGCGGTCGAGGCCGGCGGCAATGTCGAGGGCGCGGTCGCGGGCGAGGTGGTCGAGCGCCACGGCGTGAAGATCGTCGGCCACCGCAACGTGCCCTCGCGGCTCGCGGCGGACGCCTCGGCGCTGTTCGCGCGCAATTTGTTCAATTTCCTCTCGGCCTTCTGGGACAAGGAGGCCGGCAAGCCCGTGCTCGACGAAGAGATCGGCAACGCGATCCGCCTGACCCAGGGCGGCAAGGTGGTGCACGAGAGGTTGCTCGCATGAAAAGCTATTTGCCCGGCCTTCTTATGATAGGAGCGCTTTCGTCAGCTGGGACGGCACAGGAAATGAACGTCCAGGCAAAAAGATACAGCTTTGAATCTTTAATGGTCCCTGATGCCGGAGAATCTGGCGAACGGGTCATCAAGAAAAATGCTTCGATAGCAAAATGGCGTTTGGTTCCGAGGTATCTAGTTACACTAGATGCTAAAGTAGAGTTCGTAAAAGAAGGAGTGACACTCCCAGAAGGGACTGAGCTGACTGTTACGGATCAGGGCCCCCGCATTGGCTGCACCGTTGCCAAAGTATCTCGCATGGCGATGCTCGGTGCGAGATATGTCTGTTTCATCGACACAGATGGAGACGACAAATTTGATCATTGGTTCAAACGTGGTGGTGATGTTGTCGGGCCTTGGGGAACGGAGCGTGCGAAAATACCTTTCGGGAGAATGTATAAAATTCCTGAGGCTGGGTTTTCGTTCCGCCCAAGTGAGTTATCGGATAGCAGCGGATTCTTGGAAATTCTACTTTATGACGGAAGATTCAGAGTCTGTGTCAATGGGGATTTATTGTGCTTCGCAAACGATGTAAAATTTGATCGGAAAGAAATACCATTTAAGCTCAGTATGCTTGGCGCGGAGTTTGAGATTTTAGAATATTCCGATGGAATTCTTAGGGTCAAGGATGTGGTCGCGCCCAAGGTCCAAGTGTTCTGACGTCCACGTACTCGAATGGGAATATCATGGACTTCATCTCGATCCTGTCGATCTTCGTGCTGGCGTGCTTCGTCGGCTATTACGTCGTCTGGTCGGTCACGCCGGCCTTGCACACGCCGCTGATGGCGGTGACCAACGCCATTTCCTCGGTGATCATCGTCGGCGCGCTGATCGCGTCGATGGCGGCGGGGGCCGAGATCGCGAAGTGGCTCGGGCTGGTCGCGGTCGCCTTCGCCTCGGTCAACATCTTCGGCGGGTTCGCCGTCACCGAGCGGATGCTGGCCATGTACAAGAAGAAGGAGCGCTGAGGTGCACGAAGCCGCTCCCGTGAACCCCTGGGTCGCGCTCGCCTATCTGGTGGCGGGTATCTGCTTCATCCTCGCCTTGCGCGGGCTGTCGAGCCCGGCGAGCAGCCGCCGCGGCAACCGGCTCGGCATGATCGGCATGGCGATCGCAGTGATCACCACGCTGATCACCCACGAGATCGCCAGCCCGATCGAGCTCGGCGCCGCGATCCTGATCGGCGGCGCGATCGGCTTCGTCACCGCCCGCCGCATCGCGATGACCGCGATGCCCCAGCTCGTCGCGGCGTTCCATAGCCTGGTCGGCATGGCGGCGGTGCTCGTCGCCGCGGCGGCGTTCCTCAATCCGCAGGCCTTCGGCATCGGCGAGCTGGTCATCCCGATGATCGGCGAGCCCTGGGTGAGCATCCACCAGGTCAGCCGCGTCGAGATGGGCCTCGGCGTCGCGATCGGCGCGATCACCTTCTCGGGATCGGTGATCGCGTTCCTGAAATTGAACGGCAATATGAGCGGCAAGCCGATCCTGCTGCCCGGCCGCCACGTGATCAATCTCGGCGTGCTCGCGGGCATCCTCGGGCTGATCGGCTATTTCCTCACCGACCAGAGCCCCTGGGTGTTCTGGACGATCACCGCGCTGAGCTTCGCGATCGGCTTCCTGCTGATCGTGCCCATCGGCGGCGCGGACATGCCGGTCGTCGTGTCGATGCTCAACTCCTATTCGGGCTGGGCGGCGGCGGCGATGGGCTTCACGCTCCACAACACCGCGATGATCGTCACCGGCGCGCTGGTCGGCAGCTCGGGCGCGATCCTCAGCTACATCATGTGCCGCGCGATGAACCGCAGCTTCCTCAGCGTGATCGCGGGCGGCTTCGGCGGCGACAGCGGCGGTGGCGCCGCCGCGGCGGCGACCGACCGGCCGTGGAAGCGCGGCTCGGCGGAGGACGCGGCGTTCCTGATGCAGCAGGCCGAGCAGGTCATCATCGTCCCCGGCTACGGCATGGCGGTCGCGCAGGCGCAGCATGCGCTGCGCGAGATGGGCGACAAGCTCAAGGAACACGGCGTCCGCGTGAAATACGCGATCCACCCGGTCGCGGGGCGCATGCCCGGGCATATGAACGTGCTGCTCGCCGAGGCGAACGTGCCCTATGACGAGGTGTTCGAGCTCGAGGACATCAACAGCGAATTCGCCCAGACCGACGTCGCCTTCGTGATCGGCGCCAACGACGTGACCAACCCCGCCGCCAAGACCGACAAGAGCTCGCCGATCTACGGCATGCCGGTGCTCGACGTGGAGAAAGCCAAGACCGTTTTGTTCATCAAGCGCTCGATGGGCGGGGTCGGTTATGCGGGTGTAGACAACGAGTTGTTTTATCGCGATAATACCATGATGCTTCTGGCGGATGCCAAGAAGATGGTCGAGGAGATCGTGAAATCGCTCGACTAGTACGCGTAGCTTGCATTCGGGGGGATGCCGACGCTTCCGTGCACGGAATCCGTCGTCGCTCGCTCCGAAACGGATATTGGATCAACCAGCGCGCCGCGCGGGTCGCCTCATAACCTCCGAACGGAGGAAATCGGATTCACCCGTTCCGGGGCCATGCGGCATCTCCGGAACAGAAGACGACCAGAGACAGGCGATGGCGAGATTGTCCATGCTGCGCGACGCTCCCAGCGAGGATTATGGCGGCACCGCGCCGCGGGCGCTGGTCATCGCCGATTGCGCCCACGCCGCCGGGGATGCGGCGGCCGCGCTGGATCTGGCCGGGTGCACCGCGCGCAAACCGGTGGGCTTTGCGGAGGCGGCGGCGGATCTCAGCAATTATGACGGGCTCGACCTGATCCTGATCGAAGCGGCGAGGGCGCCCGACGCGCTGCTCGACCTGGTGCTCGCGCGGGCGGACACCATGGCGCGCGAACGCGCGCTCGGGGTGGTCGCGACGGTGACGCTCGAGCAGATCGACGTCGCGGCGGCGCAATTGCTCGGGCCGCGCGCGCAGATCCTCTGCAACCCCGCCGCGGCCGACCGGATCAGCGCGATCGCCGCCGCCACCTGGCGCGTGCGCGGGGTGATGGACGACGTCAACCGCGAGACCGAATCGGCGCGCCTGCGGCGGCTGAGCGAGGAAGTGGCGCGGATCGCCGAGACCCTGGCCCGGCTCACCCGCGACGAAGACGCGCCCCGTGCCGGGGTGCGCGACCGCGCGGCCGGCTATCGCGGATCCGAGGCCAGTCCGGCGGTGGAGATCGCCGCGGGGGAGATCCGCTCGGTCATCCGCGCGCGGCGGATGCGGGCGCAATATTTCGCCGAGGAGCTGTTCGCCGATCCGGCCTGGGACATGCTGCTCGACCTGTTCGCCGCCGGGCTCGAGCGGCGCCAGGTCTCGGTCTCCAGCCTGTGCATCGCCGCGGCCGTGCCGCCGACGACCGCTTTGCGCTGGATCGGGACGCTGCACGAGGCGGGGCTGTTCGAGCGCCAGGCGGACCCGAGCGACCGGCGGCGCGCCTATATCGGGCTGAGCGCCAAGGGGCTCGACGGCATGCACAGCTATGCGGGTGCGGTAAAGCGCGCCGGCCTCCAATTGGTGTGACGCCGGGCCTTGCCCCCGCGCGCCGCTTTTGGCATCGCGCTCGGGCAAGGGCGGTTAGCTCAGTTGGTAGAGCATCTCGTTTACACCGAGAGGGTCGGCGGTTCGAGCCCGTCACCGCCCACCATTGCGGCATCGCCGTCGATGCCCGGCTGGTGCCTTGTCCGGCAAGCAGCGGCTGCCTCGACGCAATGGCCGCGTTGCGCGACGGCTCTCGGGATCTGGTGATGGACACGCGGCCGGCGTCGCGCGCAAGGACGAGACGCGGCTCGCGCCTGACCTCCAAGATTGAGCGCGCGCCGAAGTCGCTCCATTCTCGCGCCCGATTCTCGAGCGGGGGGTAGCGGCACGATGGTCGACAACTCGGCGATGCGTGCGACTGTCCAAGGCCCCCGGCTGCTGGTTCTCGCCATCGGGGCGCTGGCCCTGCTCGGCGCAATTCTCTCCTACCTGCTGTTCGGAAGATCGATCGAGGCGCAGCTGACGGGTGCGATGGCGCTGGCCGCCTCCCGGCCCTATGTCGGGGCGGCGCTCGTCGTCGCAGTCCTCGCAGCCGATATCGTGCTGCCGGTGCCCTCGACCATCGTCGGCGCTTTCGCGGGCGCCGTGCTGGGCATCGCCGGCGGCACGATCGCGACCTGGGCGGGGCTGATGCTCGGTTGCGTCCTGGGTTATTGGCTTGGCCGCGCGATCGTTACGCCGCTGCCGGACGGCGCTGGCCGGGGCCCGGAGCCCTATGCGCCGCGCCGCGCTTCGCATCTCGGTCCGATCATGCTCGCCGCGACGCGTGCGGTTCCCGTACTGGCCGAGACGACGATCATCACGGCGGGCGCGGCGCGGATGGACTTCGGGCGATTCCTGCTCGTCACCGCGCCGGCCAATCTGCTCGTGGCATTCGCCTATGCGGGCATGGGGTCGCTCCTGGCCGGGATCGATCCCGCCCTGGCCGCGATCGCGGCCACCTGCCTGTGCGCCATCGCCTGGGGCCTCGGCCCCCTCATGCGCGGGCGGCGCCCGCGCGGCTAGAGCGTTTTCCGATCATTCTGCATCGTACCCGGCGCTAGCGAAGTAATTGGCGCACTCCTGCGGCGAGTAGAGATCGATGATGCGGCCGATGGCGTCCCACAGGCCATGG
>NZ_JAPKNM010000108.1 GCF_026460985.1 Sphingomonas sp. | reverse complement strand
TCAATTTCTCCACCTCGGCATGCGCGCGGATCAGCCCTTCGCGCATGTCGTTGGGGTGGCTGGTGGTGTAGCGGATGCGGTGCAGCCCCTCGATCCGGTCGAGCGCGTGGATCAGGCCGTGCAGGCCGCGGCCCTCGGCGTCGTCCCATGCATTGACGTTCTGGCCGAGCAGGGTGATCTCGCGCGCGCCTGCGTCGACCAGCGCCCTGGCCTCGTCGACGATCGCGCCGAACGGGCGGCTGACCTCGGCGCCGCGGGTATAGGGGACGACACAATAGGTGCAGAATTTGTCGCAGCCTTCCTGCACGGTGAGGAAGGCCGAGGGGCTCACCTTCCGCCGCGCGGGCAATGCGCCGAACTTGCTGGCGGCGGGCATGTCGGTGTCGAGCGCCGCCTTGCCCGAGGCGGCATCGGCGACGAGCTGGGGCAGGTTGTGATAGGCCTGCGGGCCTACGACGACGTCGACCTTGGCGCGCTGGACGATCTCCGCGCCCTCGGCCTGGGCGACGCAGCCCGCGACTGCGATCATCGGGTCCTTGCCGTGCTTTCGCAGGCGGCCGATGTCCGAATAGACCTTCTCGGTGGCCTTTTCGCGGATATGACAGGTGTTGAGTACGACGAGGTCGGCGGCATTGGCGTCGTCGGTCGGCGTCATGCCCTGCGCGGCCATCAGCTCGCCCATGCGCTCGCCGTCATAGACGTTCATCTGGCAGCCGAACGACTTGACGTGGAAGGTTTTCGGGGTGGGTTTCATTTGGGCGGGGCTATAGCGTTGAAGGGTGGCAATTTTAAGCCCCTCCCCTGAAGGGGAGGGGCTTTTTACGCGTCAAATGGTGGGCGCCGGCTTGTACCCGATCGCCTCCTCGGCATAGCGGAACGGACGGAGCGGGTGGCCGAGCGCGGCGACCAGAGCCTCCTCGATGCGGCGGCGGCTCTCAGCGGCGATCGCCTTGCGGCCGGGGAAGTCGGCGGGAAGGAAGGGCTCGAGGAAATGGACCTTGAGCGCGAAACCGCCCTTGCGCGCGAGGATGCGGCGCGCATTGTTGAGCCCGCGCTCCTGGCCGATCCAGCCGATCTCCTCGCCGGTATCGCCATAATCGAGCAGCACGGGCTGGACCATCACGCCGGGCGGCGGCGGCTCGAGCACGCGCAGCATCGGCGTCTTGAACGGCAGCAGCGACTTGCCGTCGGTGGTGGTGCCTTCGGGGAAGATCGTGATCGCCCAATTGTCTGTGAGCGCGTCGCGCAATTGGTTGATCTGGTCGGCGACGCCCAGCCGATGCTCGCGCTTGACGTAGACGGTGCGGTTCATCCCCGCGAGCCAGCCGACGACCGGCGCGGTGCCGATCTCGGCCTTGGCGACGAACGCCGTGCCGCTCGCGCCGCCGAGCGCGAGGATGTCGATCCAGCTCAGATGGTTCGCGACATAGAAGACGTCGCGCTTGAGCGGCGTGCCGACCTTGGCGACGCGCGCGCCCGCGATCCGCGCCGCGCGCCCCAGGAACCAGCGCGGCCAGGGGTTGGGCAGGCGCAGCAGCCGCCAGAGATAATACATCGGCACATGGACCAGCACCGCGAGCAGCAGCCGCGCGACACGGCCCCACATCCGTGCCTGTTCCGCTATGGTCAGTTCGGTCGGGACGCCCTCCGCGGCATCGGCGCGCCGCGGGTCCACGGCTCAGCCTTTCCGATCGAGCGCGACGCCGTAGAGTTCCATGCGGTGGTCGACGAGGCGGAAGCCGAGGCGTTCGGCGATCTGCTTCTGGAGCAGCTCGAGCTCGGGATCGACGAACTCGATCACCTTGCCCGATTCGACGTCGATCAGATGGTCGTGATGCGCTTCCGGCGCGGGTTCGTAGCGCGCACGGCCGTCGCCGAAATCGTGGCGGTCGAGGATGCCGGCCTCTTCGAACAGCCGCACGGTGCGATAGACCGTGGCGATCGAGATGCCCGGATCGATCGCCGAGGCGCGCTCATAGACCTTCTCGACATCGGGATGGTCCTCCGCATCGGAGAGGACGCGCGCGATCACCTTTCGCTGTTCGGTGATGCGCAGGCCCTTTTCGTGGCACAGGGCTTCGAGATCGATTTTCCGCGGCATGGCGCCGATGTAGCCCTTAGTCTCCCCTCCCCGCAAGGGAGGCACGCGCGAAGTGCTCGCTTTCCGGGTCGCAAAAGGAAAAAGAAAAGGCCGGAGCCTCGGGCCCCGGCCTGTTCTAATCCGTCCCTTGCTCCCCTCCCTTGCGAGAAGGGGAGGGAGAATTTCAGCGCTTGCGGCGCTTGGTGCCGAGGCCGATCTTCTTGGCGAGCGTACGGCGCTGTTCGGCATAGTTGGGCGCAACCATCGGATAGTCGGCCGGAAGGTTCCACTTGGCGCGATACTGTTCCGGGGTCATCTGATAGTGCGTCATCAAGTGGCGCTTAAGCATCTTGAGCTTCTTGCCGTCTTCGAGGCAGACGATGAAATCGGGCTTGACCGAAGAACGGATCGAAACCGCGGGCTCCTGCTTCACTTCCGGTTCTGCGACGGCGCGACCAAGACCGGTCAATGCGCCGTGGACATTCTGAATAAGCACCGGAAGGTCGGAGACAGCAACGCTGTTATTGCTCACATGCGCCGCGACAATATCTGCGGTGAGCGTGATGAGTGTTTCCTGAATGTCGGCTGAACTGTCCATCATATTCCCTTCGACCCGATTAAACGACGACTATAGATGTCGCCTGCCTTAGCCCTATCGGACCATTGGCAAGCAAAGGCAAGTCGTTAACCCTCAGTCACAGAAAAAATCAGCAAAGCTTGCGAGCATAGGTATGTGCGTCAAACGCTTGACCCATCTTACCTCTGTAATAGTTCTTGCGTTCGCCGACCTTCTCGAAACCTTCGCGACGGTATAGCCGCACGGCATCGTTTCCGGCGCGCACCTCGAGATGAAGCTGGACGACTCCGCGGTCCCGCGCTTCGGCGATCACCGTGCGGAGCAGCGCCCCGGCGACGCCGCGTCCGCGCGCGGAGGGGCGAGTCGCCAGCAGCAGCAATTCGGCCTCGTCGGCGATCGCGCGGGCGAGCGCGAAGCCGGCGTCCTTCCCGTCCAGGCCGGCGATCACCAGCCACACGCCGGGGAGCGCGAGCATCCCCAGGCATTGTGCGCTGGTCCAGGCCTCGCCGTAGCGCGGATCGAACGCCTCCTGCATGATCCGGATGACTTCGTTCAGGTCCTGCGACCCGCCTTCGCGCAACTCGATCATGCCGCGCCGCCGTTCATGCGAGGCCGCGCTCCGCGAGCGTCTTGGCGTCGGGCGCGCGGCCGTAGATTGGACGCGGCGGCAGGGCTGCGAAGCCGGACGGAAGCAGCCGCGCATCCTCGGCGCGGGGGAGTGCTTCGAGCAGCTCCACGCCGGCGTCGAGCGCGGCGAGATGGCGGACTCCGCTGCCGATCGCGCGCCGGCCGCCGAGCGCGGCCAGCGCAGCGGCGGGAGCCAGCGACTGGAGCGGACCTTCTGACGCGAACGGCGATGCGGTGAAGGATTGCATGAAGACTTCACCGTGCCCGCCTTCGAGTATCACGGCAAGCGCGCCGCTCTCCGGGGAGGCATGGAATCCGGCTGCGGCGAGAAGCGCGAGCGACGAATAGCCCAGGACTTCGGCCTGCCAGCCGATCGCGAGCCCGAGCGCTGCCGCGAGCCCGACGCGGACGCCGGTGAAGCTGCCGGGGCCGACATCGACGAGGATGCGCGGCGCGCGGCCCTGGCCGGGCAGCGCGCCGATCATCGGGACCAGCCGCTCGGCATGGCCGCGCCCCACGACTTCATGCGCGCTCGCCACCACTTCGCCCCTGCGGAGCAGCGCCACCGAACAGGCGGCGGTCGCGGTCTCGATGACGAGCGTGGTCAATGCGTCAGACGACGCGGTTGAACTGGTCGAACTCGGGACGGGGAAGTCGTTCGAAGATGGTGGAAGGGTCGCCATGGCCCAGCGTTGCGATGAAGTTGGATTTCAGATTGGGCTGGTCGCTGAAAAAGGCTTCGTCAACCTTGGCGTTGTCGAATCCCGACATGGGACCGGTATCGAAGCCCAATGCGCGCGCCGCGATGATGAAATAGGCGCCCTGGAGCGACGAGTTGCGGAAGGCGTTGGCGTGCCGCATCTCGGGATCGGCGAACCAGTCCTTCGCGGTCGGCGCGTGCGGGAAGAGCCAGGGCAGCTGCTCGCTGAACGCCAGGTCCATCGCGATGATCACCGCGGCGGGCGCCTTGCGGATCTTGGCGGCATTGGCGCTGCTCGAAAGATCCGCGAGCTTGTCCTTGTTCTCCTGGCTCAGCAGCCAGACGAAGCGCGCGGACTGCTGGTTGGCCGAGGTCGGGCCCATCTTCAGCAGGTCGTAGATCCGGCGGATGTCCGCTTCGGTGACCGGCGTGTCGTCATAGCCGTTATAGGTGCGCGCGGTACGAAAGATCGTATCCAGCCCCGCATCATCGAGGGGACGGCCCATGTGCAAATCCTTTCGAATGCGAGCGCGAGGTTAGGGTCTGTACCCATTGCCCACAACGGCCAGGATCGCCCGGAGACGTGCGCTGGCAAGGAAGCGCGCGCCGCGCGGGCTTGGTGGCCCGTGCAAGCGGGCTGACGCAGTCCAGCGTGCGTCTCCGGGCGACCGCGAAGCGGCGGGCGGATTTTGGCGCACAGCAGCGTCATTCGTCGGTCTCGATGACACCACATCGCTCCCTCCTCATTCCTCCCTGTGCGCCAAAATCCGCTCCGTCATGGCCATTGTGGGCAATGGGTA
>NZ_JAPKNM010000107.1 GCF_026460985.1 Sphingomonas sp. | reverse complement strand
CCCTCCCCTGAAGGGGAGGGGCTATTGCTTGTTGCGCTCTCATCCCTTCGCCACCTCGATTGCCTCGGCCAGGTCGAGCCGGCCGTCGTACAGCGCCCGCCCGGTGATCACGCCTTCGATCCCGTCGGCGACATGGCCCTTGAGCGCGTGGATGTCGCCGATGTCGGTCACTCCGCCGCTGGCGATCACCGGGATCGACACCGCGCGCGCCAGCGCCACGGTCGCCTCGACATTGCATCCCTTGAGCAGCCCGTCGCGGCCGACATCGGTGAAGAGCAGGGCCGCGACCCCGGCATCCTCGAAGCGGCGGGCGAGCTCGACCACCGATACGTCCGACACGTCGGCCCAGCCGCGCGTCGCGACCATGCCGTCGCGGGCGTCGACCGCCACCACGATCCGGCCCGGATTGTCGCGTGCCGCCGCGCGGACGAGATCGGGATCCTCCAGCGCCGCGGTGCCGATCACCACGCGCCGGACGCCGAGATCGAGCCAGCGATCGATCGATTCGCGGTTGCGGATCCCGCCGCCCAGTTGGACCTTGCCGCCGAAGCGCCCGAGGATCGCCGCCACCGCGGCGCCGTTGACCGATTCACCCGCGAACGCGCCGTCGAGATCGACGACATGGAGCCATTCCGCCCCGGCCTGCGCGAAGATTTCCGCCTGCGCGGCGGGATCGTCGCCATAGACGGTGGCGCGATCCATATCGCCCTCGGCGAGGCGCACGACCTGGCCGCCCTTGAGATCGATGGCGGGGAAGACGATCAGGGGCATCACAATTCCTCCCCGAGCTTGCTCGGGGAGGGGGACCATTCGCATAGCGAATGGTGGAGGGGCCGCCGCGTCAGCGGCGGGAGCACCTCACCCTTTGGTCCACGCCTGCGGCGTGGCCCCTCCACCACGCGACTGCGTCGCGCGGTCCCCCTCCCCGAGACGAGCTCGGGGAGGAATTGATTGATCAGGGCCGCCATTTCAAAAACCTCTCCAGCAGCGCGATGCCGTAGCGCTGGCTCTTTTCGGGGTGGAACTGGACGCCGGCCATGTTGTCGCGGCCGATCGCGGCGGTGATCCGCGCGCCATGCTCGGTCGTGGCCAGCACATGCTTGCCTTCGAAGGCGAAGCTGTGGAGGAAATAGGCCTCGCCGGGCTCGATCAGCGGGTGATCGGCGGTGGGGACGACGTCGTTCCAGCCCATGTGCGGCACGCGCACGCCGGGGGAGGGCGGGAGCGCGCGGACGGTGCCGGGGATCCAGCCGAGCCCGGCATGCACGCCGCGCTCCTCGCCGGTATCGGCCATCAATTGCATGCCGACGCAGACGCCGAGAAAGGGCGCGCCTTCGCGGCGGACGCGCCGGTCGAGCGCTTCGGTCATGCCCGGGATCGCGCGCAGGCCAGCGGCGCAGGCGGCGAAGGCGCCGACGCCGGGCAGCACGATGCGGTCGGCGCCCGCGACCAGGTCCGGATCGGCAGTGATCGTCAGCCCTTCGGCGCCTGCGGCCTTGAGCGCATTGTGGACCGAGTGGAGATTGCCCGCGCCGTAATCGATCAGCGCGACGCTCACGGCAGCAGCGACTCCAGCCCCGGGGCCGCCATGCTGGGCGTGAATTCGACGAAGCTGTTCGTCGCCACGCCCGCCAGCAGATACGGATCCTGCGCCGCCCAGGCCTCGACGGCGCTGCGTTCGCCACGGGCGATCAGCACCCCGCCGGTCTCGGGCTGGCGTCCGGCGGTGACCAGCCGGCCCTCGGCCAGCGCCGCGCGCAGCCATGCGACATGCGCGTCGCGGTGCGACGTGACGTCGCCGGTGTAGCGGAGCAGGACGATGATCATCAGAGGACGCCCTTGGTGCTGGGGATCGCGTCGGCCTTGCGCGGATCGATCTCGATCGCCTCGCGCAGCGCCCGGGCGAGGCCCTTGAACGCAGCCTCGGCGATATGGTGGTTGTTGGTGCCGTACAGCGTCTCGACATGGAGCGTCACGCCCGCGGTCTGCGCGAAGCTGTGGAACCAATGCTCGAACATCTCGGTGTCCATCTCGCCGAGGCGCTTCTGGCTGAACTCGGTCTTCCAGACGAGGAAGGGCCGGCCGGAGATGTCGATCGCGACGCGCGCCAGCGTCTCGTCCATCGGCGAGAGCGCGTCGGCGTAGCGGCGGATGCCCTTCTTGTCGCCGAGCGCCTTGGCTACGGCCTCGCCGATCGCGAGCCCCGTGTCCTCCACCGTGTGGTGCTGGTCGATGTGCAGGTCGCCCACGGTCTTCACGTCGAGATCGATCAGCGAATGCCGGCTGAGCTGCTCGAGCATGTGGTCGAAGAAGCCGATGCCGGTCGAGACCGCATAGGCGCCGGTGCCGTCGAGATTGACGGTGACGTCGACCGAGGTCTCGCTCGTCTTGCGGCTGATCGTGGCGGTGCGCATGGCGCCCCCATAGCGCCCACGTGCGCCCAAGCAAAATAGGCTTGCTTGGGGCCAAGCAGCATCCGCTTGACCCGTGGGCCTGAAGCGCTACCCAAGGATCATGACCGGTCAAGTGCCCGATAGCCTGATTCCCTATGACGAGATCGTCCAGGAGGCGCTCCGTGCCGTGGTCGGGCGCGTGCTCGGCTCGGTCGCCGCGACTCAGGCGCTGCCGGGCGCGCATCATTTCTACATCACGTTCAAGACGCACGCCCCCGGGGTGGACATCCCGCAGCGGCTGATCGAGCGCTTCCCGGACGAGATGACCATCGTCCTCCAGCACCGCTTCTGGGACCTGAAGGTCGACGACGAGAAATTCTCGGTCGGGCTGAGCTTCAACCAGGTGCCGGCGATCCTCAACATCCCCTTCTCGGCGATCACCGGCTTCCACGATCCGGCGGTCAATTTCGAGCTGCGCTTCCAGGCGCAGGACGTGCCCGAAGGCCCCGAGCCGCACGAGGAGGCCGAGAATGACGGCCCGACCGTGACTCCGGCCGACGACGGCTCGAACGTCGTCTCGGTGGACTTCAAGCGGAAGAAATAATCGGGCGACCGTGCCGCCATTTCCTCGTCACCCCGGCCGAAGTGCCGGGGTCCACGGGGCCGCGATGGCAGGACAAGAGGTTTGAGGGCCTCTCCCAGCCGCGCGGTGGACCCCGGCACTTCGGCCGGGGTGACGGTTTGGGGTGCTTGTCCAATGCTGGCACTTGCCTCTACAGCGCCCGCGAAAAGTAGAACCGCCCTTCGACAAGCTCAGGGCGAACGGAGGTTGTGTGACTCAGGAAACCCGCACCGAAACCGACTCGATCGGCGCCATCGAAGTTCCCGCCGATTGCTATTGGGGCGCGCAGACCCAGCGATCGATCGAGAATTTCCCGTTCGGCCCCATGGAGCGCATGCCGCTCGGCATCGTCCATGCCCAGGCGATCGTGAAGCAGGCCGCGGCGCGGGTGAACGTCAAGCACGGGCTCGACCCCGAGATCGCCAAGGTGATCGACCAGGTCGCGCAGGAGATCGTCGACGGCAAGCTCGACGATCAGTTCCCGCTGGTGATCTGGCAGACTGGCAGCGGCACCCAGACCAACATGAACGTCAACGAAGTGATCGCCGGCCGCGCCAACGAGATCCTCACCGGCAAGAAGGGCGGCAAGTCGCCTGTCCACCCCAACGATCACGTCAACATGGCGCAGTCGTCGAACGATTCATTCCCGACCGCGCTGCACATCGCCGCGGCGCGCGCGGTGACGATGAAGCTCTATCCGGCGCTCGATCGGCTGCAGGCCTCGCTCGATGCCAAGGTCAAGGCATGGGACCACATCGTCAAGATCGGCCGCACCCACCTGCAGGACGCGACGCCGCTGACGCTCGGCCAGGAATTCTCCGGCTATGCCGCGATGCTGGTCTCGGCGCGGGCGCGCTTCGAGAGCGTGCTCGATCTCGACATCTTCAAGCTCGCGCTGGGCGGCACCGCGGTGGGCACCGGGCTCAACTCGCCGCCCAACTATGCCGAGGACGTGGCGGCCGAGATCGCGAAGATCACCGGGCTCCCCTTCGTCACCGCGCCGAACAAGTTCGAGTCGCTGGCGACCAAGGACCAGTTGGTGAACCTCTCGGGCGTCTGCAACACGCTCGCGGTGTCGCTGACCAAGATCGCCAACGACATCCGCCTGCTGGGCTCGGGCCCGCGCTCGGGCCTGGGCGAGCTCGACCTGCCGGCCAACGAGCCGGGCAGCTCGATCATGCCGGGCAAGGTCAACCCGACCCAGAGCGAATCGCTGACGATGGTCGCCGCGCAGGTGATCGGCAACCACACTGCGGTCACCGTCGGCGGCATGCAGGGCCATTTCGAGCTCAACGTGTTCAAGCCGCTGATCGGCTCGAACGTGCTGCGCTCGATCGAGCTGATGTCGGTCGGCATGGTGAGCTTCGCCGAGCGCGCGGTCGACGGGGCCAAGGCGAACGAGAAGCAGATCACCGAGCTGGTCAACCGCTCGCTGATGCTGGTGACCGCGCTGGCGCCCGCGATCGGCTATGACAATGCCGCCAAGATCGCCAAGAACGCGCACGAGAAGGGGCTGACGCTCAAGGAGAGCGGGCTGGCGCTCGGGCTGGTCGACGAGGCGACCTTCGACAAATACGTCCGGCCGGAGACGATGGTGGGGCGGTAACTTCTAATTCCTCCCCCAGCTTGCTGGGGGAGGGGGACCAGCGAAGCTGGTGGAGGGGCGGCGGACGTAGTCCGCCGTCTGCGACGGCGGCCCCTCCACCACCGGCCTGCGGCCGGCGGTCCCCCTCCCCGAGCCGAGCTCGGGGAGGAACTTAGCAGCGATTCAACCGCTTACTCCTCGACTCAAGCAAGCGAGGGAGTATTCATGATCGGCGACGCGATTGCAGGCTGGATCGGCAACCGGATCGATCGCCGCGACGGCAAGGGCGGCGCGCTCGGGGCGATCGCGGGGGTGCTGACCTGGAAGGCCACCAAGCGGATCGTGCCGGCGGCGCTGGTGCTCGGCGCGGTGGCGTACGGCGTGCACAAATTGTCGCAGGGTTCGAACCCGCCGGTCTGACCCGACACTCCGACTTGACGGGGGGCGGCTCCGCACGCCAGTAGCGCCCATGCCCCATCGCACCGAGAACGATCCGCACAAATTCCGCCGCCGCGGCGTCCTCTTCGTGCTTTCCTCGCCCTCCGGCGCGGGCAAGTCGACGATCGCGCGCAAGCTGCTCGCCGCGGATCCGTTCCTCGAGATGTCGGTGTCCTACACCACCCGGCCGATGCGCCCGGGCGAGGTGGACGGCGTGGATTATCATTTCGTCGATCTCGAGAAGTTCCGCGAGATGGCGACGAACAACGAGTTCCTCGAATGGGCGCACGTCTTCGACCATCGCTACGGCACCCCGCGCGACGGCGTGAACAAGATCCTCGCCGCGGGCCGCGACGTGCTGTTCGACATCGACTGGCAGGGCGCGCAGCAATTGTTCCAGCTCGCCGGCGGCGACGTGATCCGCGTGTTCATCCTGCCGCCGTCGCTCAAGGAACTGCACGAGCGCCTGCTCCGCCGTGCGACCGATTCGATCGAAGTGATCGACGCGCGCATGGCCCGCGCCACCGCCGAGGTGAGCCATTGGGACGGCTATGACTATGTCCTCGTCAACGACGAGGTCGAGCAATGCTACGAGTCAGTGCACACGATCCTGAAGGCCGAACGCCTGCGCCGCTCGCGCCAGACCGGGCTGATCGGGTTCATCCGGGGGCTGAACAAGTAGCGCCGGGCAGGCGGGTTTTGCCGGGTCGGGCGGAGTCAAAAGGGGCTGACGATGCTGGATCAGCGCGTCACTGAACCGGCGGGGCGAAACCGGGCACGTCGAACTTGGGGGCGGCCAGCGAGACCTCGGTCGGCAGCCCGCGCGTCTCCCCCGTTCTCAGGAAATCATAGACCGCCTGCTTGGCGGCCGGATCCTCGCGCAGTTGGTAGAAAGTGCCGTTATGCCCGGCGCGGTGCACTAGGATCGCGTGGCCATTGGGAAAATAAGGCAGCAGGCCAAGCGTGTTCTCGATCGGCGTCGATGTGTCCCAGTCGCCATGGACGAAGACGATCGGGATCGGCGTAATACGCGGCAGCCGCACCTCGTCGCCCATATCGGGCGTGGGCCAATCGGCTGCCGAGGCGAAGTTCGATGCGAAATTCCAGCTGCCCAGCAGGTCCACTGCCGGATCGACCCGCATCAGATGCGCGCGCTCGGCGGTGGCGCCCAGGCTGCTATCGGCGAGTGGTCCGATCAGCTTGACCGGACCGGCGGCGCGGTCGGCGATCGCCTGGCGCGCCCAGTCGTCATAATGGCCATGATAGAGGGAAAGGATGAAGGCCGGCCAACGCTTCGCCTCGTCGGTATGGGCGAGAAATGCAAGCTGAAGGTCTTCCGCTCCCAGCACGACTGTCTGCGCCTTGCCGGTGTCGTCAGCGACGGTGACGCGAACCGGGCCGGCGGCGAACCGCTGGTGGAGCGCCTGGACGGCCTCCATCATCCCGCCTTTGGGCAGCCAAGGCGCCAGGCCGGGATCGCGGTCGGCATCGAAAGCGATGCGCTGAAGCGCGGCGAAGACATGCGACGGCATGTCGAACCCGTTGTTCAGCGGCTCGACGGAGGAAAGCACGGCCCGCGCGACGATCTCGGGATGGAAGCGCATCACCGCGAGCGACCATTGCGAGCCGAAGCTGCCGCCGAACAAGCTGATCTTGTCATAGCCGAGTGCGCGGCGAACATCGTCGACATCGGCCGCGTACGCCTCGATCGTATAGCCGGACAGGTCCTTGTCGGGATTGCGCGCCACCGCCCGCCGTGCCAGCGCCTGCATCGCGAGCGCGTCGGCGCGCACCGAGGCCGGCTTGTCGAGCGGCAACGCATCCGCCGTCTCGACGAGCATCTCGCCGCGCCGCGTATAACCCCGCTGCTCGACCACGACGAGATCGCCGACCGCGCCGAAGTTCAGCCAGTGGCGCAGACGGCTCTGGGCGGTGTCGTCCTTGTCGGTGAAAGCGCCGAGCACGCTGAGGCCGGGGCCGCCCGGCAGCCAGAAGACCGGCGGCGCGCCGGTGGGACGCGGTGCCTTGATCCGCGCGAAGCCGATGCCGATCCGGCGGCTGTCCGGCCTGGCGCGGTTCTCGGGCACGTAGAGCGTGCCGATCTCATAGGCGACGGTCTCGCCGGTCGGGAGCTTTACGCTTCCCTGCTCGATCACGATCCGGTTCGGCGCCCTTTGCTGGGCAAATGCCGGGAGAGGCAGCGTCTGGAGGGCCAATGCCAGAAACGCACAGGCCAGCGTCCGAATCGATCGCATGGAAACTCCCCGAGAAATGGGTTGCGGTCCAATGGCTCTCTAATATATGACTTCATGTCAAGATACTTTATGTGAATATTCTTCTCATGTCCGAACAGCATTTGCCCGCGCATCCCGAAGACATTGTCGATCAGCTCCTCCGTGATTGGGCACGCGAGCGGCCGGACCTGGACGTGTCCGCGATGGCGGTGGTGGGGCGCCTCCTGCACATCGGCGGCCTGCTGCAGGCGCGCGCCGGCGAGCGGCTGCAGGCGCACGGGATCGGCTATTCCGAGCTCGACGTGCTCGCCACCTTGCGCCGATCGGGCGCTCCTTACCGACTGACCCCGACCGCGCTTCGCAAATCCGTGCTGCTCACCTCCGGTGCGATGACGGCGTGTCTCAACCGGCTGGAACAGCGCGGATTGATCTCACGCAACCCGGACGACAGCGACCGGCGATCGCTGACGGCGACGCTGACTCCCGAGGGACTGGCATTGATCGAGGCGGCAATCGCCTCCCATTTCGCTCAGGCCCAACAGGCTGTCGCCGGCCTCGATCACGCCGAACGCGCCGAACTGGCGCGCCTGCTGCGAAAGTTTCGGCTTCAGCTCGAACCCTGATCCGTTCGAACGTCGGCAATTGGGGGCGCCGACCTAAAGCAGCCCCAGGAACCGCACTCCCGCGTCGAAGTCCGCGCGCCGCGATTCGCGGGCCTGGGCCGCGAGCAGGTCCTCGCCCCATTGCTCGGCCTGCCAATCCTCGTCGACATGCGCTGCGCGCCAGATCGCGTCCGCGTCCGCCGCACCTTCGAGCAATGCGAGCGCGGCGACTAGCGAGCCGCCGATCGTCACCACCGGCGAGAGCCCCGCGAGCCGGAGCGGGTCGAGCGCCGCCACGGCCTCGCCCAGCCGCGCGATCGTCGCTTCGGGCTGGGCGCGGTGCATCACGCCCGCCACCGGCTCGAAATGCACGTCGTAGCGCCCGCGCGCCCAGTCGAGCAGCGGGTCCCAGGCGGCGCGCTGGCGGGCGATCAGCTCGGGCGGATCCTCGGCGCGATAATAGAGCAGGTCGCTCTCGCCATAGGCCGCGAGCCCCGCGGCGAAGGCGGCGGGATCGGGCGCCACGCGGTCGATCGCGGCGTTGGCGAGCCCGGTGAGCGGCATCGCGCGCGGATCGATCGTCTCGTCCACGGCGCGCCATTCCTCGGCGATCGCCTCCGCCAGTGCGCGCGTGGGCACCACCAGCGCGGAGCGGCCGGGCGTGCGCACCGGCTTGCCGTCGAGCGCGATGCCGTTGCCCGGCTCGACCGTCACTTCCTTCCAGAAACGCTTCACGATTGCTCCGGGGTCTTCCATCGCCGCGCCAGCGCCCGCGGCACCACCGCCATCATGTACAGCGATGAGAGCAGGATCGCGCCGCCCAGCACGCTGCCCTCCCAGCTGTTCGAGCGGCCGGCGACGAGCAGCCCGAGCACCGCGCCCGCGGTGGCGAGCATGTTGACTCCGACGATCATGAAATAGCGCTTCTGCGCGAGGCGGTCGGCGTCGGTCATAGGGCCTCCAGCTGCGCGGGCAGCGCGGCGGCATGCTCGACGACATGGTGCGCGCCCGACTCCCGCAATTCATGCATGGTGTGGTAGCCCCATGCAACACCTATGGCATGCGCGCCCGCCGCGCGGGCCATCATTATGTCGAAGCTGGTGTCGCCGATCATCGCGGTGGTCTCCGGCGACGCGCCGGCCTCGGCCATCGCCGCCTCGACCATCGACGGGTGCGGCTTGGAGGGGTGGCGGTCGGCGGTCTGGAGGGTGACGAAGCGGTGCGCGAGGCCGTGATGCTCGAGGATGTGCTTGAGCCCGCGGTCTGACTTGCCCGTCGCGACGCCGAGCAGCCAGCCCTTGGCGTCGAGCGTCTCGATCGCCTCCGCGACGCCCTCGAACAGCGGTTCGGGATCGAGCGCCCCGCTCGCGCGCATCGCGAAGAAGGCGCGCTTGTAATCCTCGGCCATCGCCTCGTGCTGCCGCGCCTCGGCCTCGGGCAGCAGCTGTGCGATGGCGGGGACTAGGCTCAGCCCCACGATCCGCCGGATCGCCTCGCGTGGCGGCGGATCGAGCCGCGAGACGGCGAAACATTCCTCCATCGCGCGGCAGATGTTGATCTGGCTGTCGACGAGCGTGCCGTCGCAATCGAAGAGCGCGAGGCGGTTCACGGGTTGCGCATCCAATGCGCGATCGCGCGGCGGCCCTGCGCCTCCAATGCGTCGGCGGCGGCGAGGCGGGCGGGCTCGGGCTTGTTCTGGCCGAGCTTCCGCGTGCCGCGCCACGCCGACACTTCGAGCCGGAAACCGGTGATCGCGTCGAGCATCCTGTCGAGCAGCTTCGGATCGACCTTCGCGCTGGTCCATTCGGGCTTGGGCGCGAGCCGGCGTTCCTGCTCGTGGCTGAGCGCATCGACCTGGGCGATCAGCGCGTCGCGGTCCATCCGTACCAGCCTGCCCTCGAGCTCGACGGCGACGTAATTCCAGGTCGGGACTTCGTTGGGGCCGGTGCCGTACCAGTCGGGGCTGACATAGGCGTCGGGCCCGTGCGCGGTGAACAGCCCGGTCGCGCCGTCGAGATGGCGCGCGATGCCGTTTCCGCGCGCGACGTGGAAGCCGAGCGTCGCTTCGTCGAGCCAGACCACGGGCACATGCGCCACGCGCGGACCGTCGGGCGTTGCGGCGAACAGCGCGCCGAAGCCGAGCTGGGCGACGAAGCCGCGCATCGCCTCGCGATCCTCCCAGCGGAAAGCCGGATTGGGATGCATGTCAGCCCTTCTGGCCGCGGCCGCGCCGCTCGCCCCGCCGTTCCTTGCGCACCGACTTGGCATGGGCGCGGGCCTGCGCCTTCTTCTGCTCGCGGCTGGGGGGCGGGCGATCGTCGAGCGCGTCGGTGTCGCCCAGCGCCATGTCGAAGCCCAGCGTCTTCATCGATTCGGCGAAATGGTCCGGCAGCTCGGCGGTGACGTCGATCTTGCCGCCGTCGGGATGATCGATCCGGATGCGGCGCGCATGGAGGTGCATCTTCCGCGAGATCCCCCCGGTCAGGAACGCCTCCTGCAGCCCGTACTTCCCGTCGCCGACGATCGGATGGCCGATCGCCGCCATGTGGACGCGCAACTGATGGGTGCGCCCGGTGAGCGGCTGGAGCTCGACCCAGGCGGTGCGGTTGCCCGCCTGCTCGATCACGCGATAGCGCGTGCGGCTCGGCTGGCCCTCCTTCATGTCGACCTGCATCTTCTCGCCGCCGGTGCCCGGCTGCTTACCGATCGGCAGCTCGATCAGTCCGTCCTCGATGTCGGGCACGCCGACGACCAGCGCCCAGTAGAGCTTCTTCGCGCTGCGCCCCGAGAAATGCTTCGAGAAGAAGGCGGCGGCGCGCGACGTGCGCGCGAGGAGCAATGCGCCCGACGTGTCCTTGTCGAGCCGGTGGACGAGCTTGGGCCGTCCCTCGGCCTCGAACTGGAGCGCGTCGAGCAGCCCGTCGACATGCTCGGTGGTCTTGGTGCCGCCCTGCGTCGCGAGGCCGGGCGGCTTGTTGAGCACGATCGCCTGCTGATCCTGGTGGATCACCATCTCGCGCGCGAAGGCGACCTGGTCGTCGCTGAGCGGCGGGCGGTTGGGCTTGGGCCGCGCGGTCGCGGCCTTGGCCGGCTCGGCCGGGGGCACGCGGATCACCTGGCCCTCGGCGATGCGGTCGCCCGGATCGGCGCGCGCGCCGTCGACGCGAAGCTGGCCGGTGCGCGCCCAGCGCGAGACGATGTTGAAGCTGGTGTCGGGCAGATGCCGCTTGAACCAGCGATCGAGCCTTATGCCGTCGTCATCCGCGCCGACGACGAACTGGCGGACGTCGTTGCTGCTCATGCCACTGCCCTCATCATGCCAAGCCCCAGCGCGAGCGCTGCGACCGCGCCGATCATCGAGGCGAGGATATAGCCGAGCGCGGCAGCCCAGTCGCCGCGCTCGAGCATCACCATCACGTCGAGCGAGAAGGCCGAGAAGGTGGTAAAGCCGCCGAGCACGCCCACGCCGAGCAGCAGCCGCCAATTCTCGCCGCCCTCGCCGAACCGCGCGAGGCTGCCCGCCAGCACGCCCATGGCGAGCCCGCCGGCGAGGTTCACGATCAGCGTGCCCCAGGGATAGCCGGGGCCCCATAGGCCGAGCGCGGCCCGCCCGACGAGATATCGGGCGCCGGAGCCGAATGCGCCGCCGAGCATGACGAGGAGAAGGGAAGGCATGGAGCGCCGGTAGCGCGGAAAGCCCGCCAGGGGAACCGCGCTGTTCGAGCCCGGCGCCTCAGATGCCGTTGTTGGCGACCAGGTCCAGGTCGGTGCCGCCGTCGCGGCGCGCGGTGAGGAACAGGACATAGGCGCCGTCGTCGCGGGCGCGGGTGCCGCCGAGGATGTGCTGCGCGCCCTCTACCTGATGCTCGGCGCTGTACCCGGCGCGGACCGCCTTGGTGTAATACCAGTCGAGCACCGACTGCATCGGCTGGGGCGCAGAGAAGCGCACGACGCGCAGCGCGCATTTGCCGCTGTCGGCGCCGGCCGCCTCGGTCACGCGTGCCTGCGGATAGAGGGGGAGATCGGCGGGAAGCCGCTGCGCCCAGCGCGCCGAATAGTGCAACGCGCCCGCGCAGCCGCTGCTGCGCGCATTCTTCTGGCGCGCGGCGATGCCGCCGAGCGTGACCGCCTCGCGTGCGGCCTTGCACTGGGGGCAATCCTTGCCCGAGGTGGCAGCGGGCGCCTTGAGCAGCCCGGCGGTGTCGACCTTCTCGCCATTGGCGGCGACCGCGTCGTCCGGAACCCCGCCCGAATAAGGCTGGCTCGGCGGGCGGATCGCGTCGCCATTGGCCTGGCGGCCGAGCTGCGGGTCGACCATGATTGGGTCCTGCAGCGCCGCGGTGATCGCCGGATCGGCGGCGTTGCCCAGTTCGGCGTCGCTCAGCATGTTGCCGGCCGTGCCCGCGCCGCCGCAGCCGGCGAGCGCCAGCGGCAGGAACACGAACAGAATGAAACCGATGGTGCGGACCATGCGAGAAGACGCTCCTTTGGGCATCCTCGCTTTGCCGGACCAAGGTTAAGGAAGCGTTGGGCGTGGGTTGCGGCGGGCTGGTGCGCTTTAGCTTGCCAACACACCTCGGCGTCCCCATGTTGCCGCCATGCTGAACCTCGTCTCGATCCTGATCGGCCTGTTGGCGCTGCCCTTCGCGCTGGTGGGCGTGATCCCGTTCCCGCTGATCCCGATGCTCAACTGGATCGCCTTCCCGATCGCGCTCGTCGGCGCGGTGATCGGGATGCTTTCGCGCAGCAATACCGGACGCAACCTCAATTTCCTCGTGCTGGCGATCAGCGGATTGCGGCTCTTCCTCACCGGCGGGCTGATTTAGGACTGGTCGGCATTCAGTTTCCTTGATCCTCCCCCGCCAGGGGGAGGTGTCAGCCGCAGGCTGACGGAGGGGGCGGAATCACTGCACTCAATTGGAGAGGGCGTCGCTTACCTCCCCCTCCGACGCCTTCGGCGCCACCTCCCCCTGGCGGGGGAGGATTCGAGTCGGACATACGTTCTCGCCCAAAAGAAAGGCCCGGTGCCGAAGCGCCGGGCCCCTCTCGCCTGCGTGGCGGAGGCGTTTAGCGGCAGCGCACCTGGCCGCGGTCGATCGACGAGCCGAGCGCCGCGCCGGCGGCAGCGCCGAGCAGCGTGCCGAGGGTGGCGTTGCGGCCGTTCGACAGCGTGTTGCCGAGCAGGCCGCCGGCGACGCCGCCGACGATCAGTCCGGTCGTGCCGTCCGAGCGGCGGCAATAATAGCGCCCGTCATTGCCGCGATAGATGCGGTCATAGCGGCTCAGGCGACGCTCCTGATAATAGCGGCCGTCGCGATAATATTGGTCGGCATAGTAACCGCGCTGACCCGGGGGCAGGCGGTTGTAGTCGTAGTTGCGATAGCGGCGCCAGTCGCGGGTATCGCGGCGATATTCGCGCTGCGCCTGCTGCAGGTCGCGGCGGCATTCGCGCATTTCGCGATTATATTCGCGGCGGCTTTCGGCGCGGCGCAGTTCGCGGTTGCAGTCGCGCTGGGCTTCGCGCACGTTCTCGCGATATTCCTGGCGAGGGGTCTGCGCCATGGCGGGGATGGCCGGAAGGGCCACCGCCGAGATGGCCGCGGCAAAGAGGATACGCATGGTCAGCTCCTGTTTATTATTAAAAGCAGGTGCAGATTTAACGTACCGGCGCTTCGCCCGGTTGCGTGAACGCGAAACTACGCCCCGTTCATCCCCGGGCCATGTTCGCCTTCAGATCCGCGTCGTGCCCGGATAGGCAAACAGCAGGTCGCTCCCCGCCTCGGCATGGAGCTCGCATGTGCCCTCCACCGTCACGCACTCGCCGGCGCGGAATGCGACGCCGTCGACCACGCCTTCGCCCGCGAGCGGGATCAGCCATCCGGTCGTGCCCTGGGGGAGCGCGAAGGCGCGGCGGCCGCCTTCCCAGCGCTCGAGCACGAACTTGGGTCCTTCGACCAGGATCGCGCGATCCTCGGCCACCTTGCCCGGCATCGGATGCGGCACATAGGGGGTGGGGTCCGACACCGCGACGCCGTCCTCGAGGTGCAGTGCGCGCGGGCGGCCGTAATCGTAGAGCCGGTAGGTCGTCTCGCTGTTCTGCTGCACCTCGACCAGGGTGATGCCCGCGCCGATCGCGTGCACCGTGCCCGAGGCCGAATAGAAGAAATCGCCCGCCTTGACCGGCTTCCAGTCGAGCAATTCCTCGATCGACCCGTCGAGAGCAGCGGTGCGCAGCGTCTCGCGGTCGACGGACGCCTTGGTCCCCAGCGCGATCGTCGAATCGGGTTCGGCGTCGAGGATCACCCAGCATTCGTCCTTGCCGCGCGGCATCCCCTTGGCCTGGGCCTGCTCGTCATTGGGGTGGACCTGAACCGACAGCTTCTCGCTGGTGAACAGATATTTGATCAGCAGGTCGGGCGCGGCATTGCCCGGCGTCTGGAACCAGATCTCGCCCACCGGATCCTGATCGGGTGCGGGATCGGCAAAGCCCGGCCACAGCGTGTGGCGACCCCAGGGCTTTTCGACCCGGTGCGTGGCGAGAAGCGTCGCAGTCACTCAATTCCCTTCCGATCTTCAGATGCGCGATGACCTGCGCAACGCCCATGCGTGCGCAAAGCTCCGCGAACCGTCGCCGCGCTAATGGGCGGGTTCGGGCTCTGACACAATCGCGCCGCGAAAAGGATTGTTTGACGCCACTACGCTCGGCTAAGACCCCCATCCATGCGTACTCCCTTTGCTCGCGCGCTCGCGCTCGCCCTTGTTCCGGTGCTCGCCTTCTCGGTGGCCGGCTGCGCCAAGCGCGGCACCAAGACCGACCTTCCCTATGTCGCGCGCGACGTGGGCACGCTCTATTCGGCCGCCAAACAGCGGCTCGACCAGCGTCAGTACAAGCTCGCCGCCGCCTTGTTCGACGAGGTCGAGCGCCAGCATCCCTATTCGGTCTGGGCGCGCCGCGCGCAGCTGATGGGCGCGTTCAGCTATTATCTGAACCAGGATTATTCCGAATCGATCGCCTCGGCGCAGCGCTTCCTCGCGGTGCACCCGGGCAATCGCGACGCGCCTTATGCCTATTATCTGATCGGCCTCAGCTATTACGAGCAGATCGCCGACGTCACCCGCGACCAGAAGATCACCCAGCAGGCGCTCGATGCGCTCGGCGAGCTGACGCGCCGCTATCCCAATACCCGCTATGCCGCCGATGCGCGGCTCAAGATCGACCTCGTCCGCGATCACCTCGCGGGCAAGGAAATGGAGATCGGCCGCTTCTACGAGGGCCGCGGCCAGTGGCTCGCCGCGACGAACCGCTTCCGCAACGTCGTCGACAATTACCAGATGACGACGCACGTGCCCGAGGCGCTGCTGCGGCTGACCGAGGCCTATCTCGCGCTCGGCGTTCCGGCGGAAGCGCAAAAGGCCGCGGCGGTGCTCGGCGCCAACTATCCCGGCACCGACTGGTACAAGCGCGCTTATGACCTGATGCAGGAAAATCAGGACAAGCTCGCCAAGGCGCAGAACCCCGCGGGCTGAGCAATTTAAGCCCCTCCCCTTCAGGGGAGGGGTTGGGGGTGGGGCTGTGCCTCAAGCGATGATGCTCATGGATAGGCCCCACTCCAACCCAGCATCAGGTGAACAGCGCCCCGCGCTGTTCAGGCCATGCCGGGGGCATGGCCGACCGGATGCTCCTGAAGGGGAGGGGCTCTTTGACTGCTTCCGTTCTTCCTCCGTTCCTGCAATAAGCCGCCGCGCATGCTGACGGCGCTCTCCATCCGCGATGTCGTCCTGATCGAGGCGCTGGAGCTCGAATTCGGCGCGGGACTCGGCGTGCTGACCGGCGAAACCGGCGCGGGCAAGTCGATCCTGCTCGACGCGCTGGGGCTCGCACTGGGTGCGCGCGCCGAGAGCGGGCTGGTCCGCCAGGGCGCGGCGCAGGCGGTGGTGATCGCGACCTTCGACACGCCCGCCCGCGACGGCGCGATCGCCAATGTGATGGCGCAGAACGGGCTCGACCTCGAACCGGGCGAGCCTTTGCTCATCCGCCGCATCGTCAAGTCCGACGGCGGCAGCCGCGCTTTCGTCAACGATTCGCCCGCCTCGGCGGGCCTGCTCCGCGAGCTCGCGCCGCACCTGGTCGAGATCCATGGCCAGCACGACGATCGCGGGTTGCTCAATCCGCGTGGGCATCGCGCGCTGCTCGACATGTTCGGCCGGCTCGATGCGGGTCCGGTCGCCGTGGCGCATCGCGCGTGGCGCGTGGCCGAGGATGCACTCGCGGTCGCGCGCGCCGAGCAGGACGTCGCCGAGCGTGATCGCGAATGGCTCGACCATGCCGTGACCGAGCTTCGCGCGCTCGCGCCCGAGGCGGGGGAGGAGGAGCGCCTCGCCGAACGTCGCGCGACGATGCAGCGCGGCGAGAAGGTCGCGGGCGAGCTCCAGGCAGTGGCGCAACTGCTCGAGGGGTCCGAAGGCGGGCTCAGCCAGCTCCGCCAGGCCGCGCGGGTGCTCGAACGGATCGCCGACAGCCATGACGCGCTCGCCGAGGCGCTCGCGGCGATCGACCGCGCGATCACCGAGGGGGCCGAGGCGCAGGAGCGGATCGACGTGGCGGCGGAGGCGCTCGCCTTCGATCCCGCCGCGCTCGAGGCCGACGAGGCGCGCCTGTTCGAGCTTCGCGGCGTCGCCCGGAAACATCGCGTCCAGCCCGACGACCTGCCGGCCCTGCTCGACGAACTCGCCGCCCGGCTCGAACGCGTCGAGAGCGGGGGCGCCGGCATCGCGCGATTGGAGCTTGCGGTCGAGGAGGCGCACCGCGTCTATCGCGACGCCGCCCGGGCGCTTTCGGACGCGCGTGCGCAGGCGGCGGCGCGGCTCGACGCAGCGGTCGAGACCGAGCTCAAGCCGCTCAAGCTCGATGCCGCGCGCTTCCGCACAATGGTCGAGCCGCTCGACGAGGGGCAATGGTCGATCGCGGGCATGGACCGGGTCGAATTCGAGGTCTCGACCAATCCGGGCGCGCCCTTCGCGCCGCTGATCAAGATCGCCAGCGGCGGCGAGCTCTCGCGCTTCATCCTCGCCTTGAAGGTCGCGCTCGCCGAAGAGGGCGGAGCGGCGACCCTGATCTTCGACGAGATCGACCGCGGCGTCGGCGGCGCGGTGGCGAGCGCGATCGGCGAGCGGCTGGCGCGGCTCGCCGCGGCGGGGCAGGTGCTCGTCGTGACGCACAGCCCCCAGGTCGCAGCGCGGGGTACGCAGCATCTGCTCATCGCCAAGCGGCATGACGGCGTGGTCACGCGCACCGGCGTCACGCCGCTCGACGCGGACCAGCGCCGCGAGGAGATCGCGCGCATGCTCTCGGGTGCCGAGATCACCCCCGAGGCGCGCGCCCAGGCCGAGCGGCTGCTCGCGGCCTGACCGCCAAGCTGAACGATCCTTCCGGACCTGCGACAAAGTGCGACACAAAAGCGCGGGTCAGGGGACATTCCTGCGACAGCCGCGCCCCATAACGCTCCTCGACCGCCGCCGCGGTCCTGTTGAATGAGGAGAGTAACATGAAGAAGTTCACGCTCATGCTCGCCGGCCTCGGCATCGCCGCCGCGGCGGTTCCCGCCTCCGCCATCGCCGCGCCCGCGCCGCATTTCGGGCACTATCAGGGCGGCTGGCAGAACATCGACGCGCGCCAGGCGAATCTCGATGCCCGGATCGACCGGGGCGTCCGCTCGGGTGCGCTCACGCGCGGCGAAGCCGTCCGGTTGCGCGCGCAGTTCCGCGATCTCAACCGCCTCGAGGCGCGCTATCGCGCCAGCGGCCGCGGACTGACCATGGCCGAGCGCCGCGACCTCGACCGCCGCTTCGACGCGCTGTCGGCGCGGATCCGCTTCGAGAAGCATGATCGCCACGGCCGCGGCCGCTGACACCGGGAGCCGGCGTCAAGACCAGGACGGGCCCCACCAGAGATGGCGGGGCCTGTTCCGCAGGGAACCATTTGCGCCCATGAGAAAATAAGGGCAGCAATTCAGACACATCTTCTGTACAAGGCCGTCATGTACGCTGCAGCCCAACCGCAGACCGATTCCGCAACGCTCCTGGTGGTGGACGACGACCGGGACATCCGCCACCTTCTCGCGAACAGCCTCGGTGCGCGGGGCTTTCGCGTCGAGACCGCGGCCGACACGCGCAGCATGGACGAGGTTCTCGCCCGCACTCCGGTCGATTGCGTGATCCTCGACGTGATGATGCCGGGCGAGGATGGCCTGTCCGCTTGCCGCCGCATCGCGGGCGTCGGCGGACCCGAGGTCATCCTGCTCAGTGCGCTCGGCGAGGAGCAGGACCGCATCCTCGGGCTCGAGATCGGCGCGAGCCACTATCTGTCCAAGCCCTGCAGCCCGCGCGAGATCCTCGCGACGGTGCGCGCGGCGCTCCGCAAGCGCGGGGGAGGGACGGCGCCGACGAGCGAGATCTACACGTTCGACGGGTGGCGAATCGACCTCGGCAGCCACGAGCTGTTCGATCCGAACGGCGTGCTCGTCGGGCTCACCGACGGCGAGTTCGCGGTGCTGCGCGTGTTCATCGAACGGCCGCGCCGCGTGTTGTCGCGCGAAGCGCTGCTCCAGGCGGCGCGCGGGCCCGACAGCGACGCCTATGACCGCGCGATCGACGTGCAGGTCAGCCGCCTGCGCCGCAAGCTGCGCGCGGGCGGGGACGAGATCATCCGCACCGTCCGCAACGAAGGCTATCTGTTCGTGCCGCGAGTCGTGCGCGCATGAACGCACCCAGGGGCGCGGCGCGATCGCCGTTGTTCCTGCGCATCTTCCTGCTGATGCTGGTCTGCGTGGCCGTGGTCCAGCTGATGAACCTGATGCTGCTGATCGCGGTGCAGACTCCCTCGGCCAAGCTCTACACCGTCGACCACGTCGTCCAGGCCATGACGCAAGGCCGCGACCCGACGGGCGAGTTGCAGGTCGAGCGAGTCGCGACGGTGGAAGCCGCGCCGTGGAACCCGCGCAGCGAGCGGATCGGGGCGGCGCTGGCCACTGCGCTCGGCACCTCTCCCGAGAAGGTATGGATCCGCTTCACGCCGCCCTTCCTCCAGCGCGAGCGCATGTTCGAACGCTCGGCGGTGCCGCGCCCCTCACCGATCAGCCCGGCGGTGGCCCGCAACGTCCTCGTCATCGGCGGATTTTCGGCCGCGTGGCAGCAGCCCGACGGACAGTGGATCCAAGTCGCGTCCATTGAGGGTTTCGAGCCGTGGCGCTGGTTCGTGCTAGCCTGGCTGTTCGTGTCGGCGCTCGCCGTGGCGCCCTTCGCCTGGGCGCTCGCGCATCGCTTCGCCAAGCCGATCCGCGCCTTCGCCGCCGCCGCCGAGCGGTTGGGGCGCGATCCGCGCGCGGCGCCGCTCGAGCTCGAAGGCCCGGCCGAGATCGCCGAGGCCGCGGCTGCGTTCAACACGATGCAGGCGCGGCTCAATCGCTATGTCGACGATCGCACCACCGTGATCAGCGCCGTGGCACACGACCTGCGCACGCCGCTGATGCGGCTCGGGCTGCGGCTCGAGGGCGCACCCGACGATCTGCGCCGCGCGTGCGAGGGCGACATCCGCGACATGCAGGGACTGGTCTCGACCGCGCTCACTTATGTACGCGACACCAGCCAGAAGCCGGTGCGGCGCCCGCTCGACCTGCGCTCGCTGACCGAGTCGGTGGTCGACGACCTCGCCGATCGCGGTGAGACGGTGACGCTCGCGCCGGGCGAGCCGGTGGTGCTCGACGGCAATCCCGCGGGGATCAAGGCGCTGGTCACCAATTTGATCACCAACGCGGTCAAATATGCCGGCAGCGCCGATCTGACGCTGGCCCAGGTCGATGGCCACGCGGTACTCGAAGTGCGCGATCGCGGCCCCGGAATCCCGCCCGAGGATCTCGAGCACGTGTTCGAGCCCTTCTTCCGCGGCGAGCGTTCGCGGAACCGCGACACCGGCGGCGTCGGCCTCGGCTTGCCCAGCGCGCGGGCGGTGGCGCGCGCGCATGGCGGCGACGTCGAACTGGCCAACCGCGCGGGTGGCGGGCTGATCGCCACGGTCAGCCTGCCGGTTTAGCGCGCCGCCGCGGCGACGATGGCGGCGTGGATCGCGTTCTGCATAAGCTTGGGCCGCAGCATCGAATCATAGGGGCAGGGCCGGCGCGGCTGGCCGTCGGCGCGTGGCTCGAAGCTCTGCAGCCAGTTGTACTTGTCGCTCATCCCCCAGACGAGCACGTCCCTGAGTTGCGGATAGCCGAGCATCAGGTCGAGATAGCCGCGCGTATAATCGGCCACCGCCTGGTCGCGCACGGCGATGTCCGCGGGCAGGCCGGTGTCGCGCACGTCGAGCTCGGAGACCACCAGCCTGTAGCCCATGCCCACCACTTCATCGAGGAAGGCCCGCCATGCCGGGCTCTGGTTCGCCACCAGGGTCGCAACCGGCGTGCCCGAATAGATGCCGATATGGCTCTGGATGCCGAGTGCGTCGACGGGGACGCCGCGGGCGCGGAAGCCGCGCAGCAGCGCGAGCACGCCGGCATGGTGCGCGGTCGCGCCGCCCTCCCAGCCCATATAGTCGTTGTAGACGAGCTGCGCGGTCGGCGCCTCGGCGCGTGCGGTGCGGAAGGCGAGGTCGAGCGTTGCCTGCGCCCCACCCAGCGCCTGGCTGAGCGCGGTCTCGTAGAGATTGCCGCTCGCCGGATCGACCGCTTCGTTGACCACGTCGTAGCTCGCGATCCTCGATCCGTACCGGCGGCAGATTGTCTGGATGTGCTCGGTGAGCACGCGCGCCGCCTCCGCGGTGCCCGTGCCGTAATCGTGGCTCTCGGCCCATGCCGGCATCCAGCGGCGCTGATGCCAGAGCAGGGTATGCCCGCGCATCGCCATGCCCTTCGCCTCGGCATAGCCGAGGATCGCGTCGAAGCGGGTGAAGTCGAAGCTCGCCGCATTCGGCCGGATCGACTGCCATTTGAGCTCGTTCTCGGGCACCAGGATCGCGCAATCCTGCTCGAGCAGAGCGGCGTAAGCGGGATTCGCGAACGATCCCGCATCCGCGCCCGGCGACGACCAGGCGACCGCGGAGCCGAAGCGGATGCCCTTGGCGGCCGCGGCGCCCTTGATGTCGGCGGCGGTCACTGGCGGCGGGGTAGGGGTGGGCGTGGGCGCGGGCGTTTGCGGCGGAGTCACGATCGATCCTCCGCCGCCTCCGCTACTGCATGCCCCGGTAGCGAGCGCCAGCATCAGTCCGATGCTCTCGCGACGCGTGAGACGATCCGGCAAGGCACCTCTCCGATATACGACTACGAGAGTCTTTCGCCCCCGTCCGTCGGCATGATAGCGCTAACGCCTGCGCAACGGCAGAGCGATTTCCGCGCGAGACGGGATCGGAGGATCGGGCTAGCTTGCGCATCGCGAGAGGAGAGGATGATGGGGAACAGGCAAAGCCGCCGCGAGGTCCTGACCGGCTCGGGCGCCGCATTCCTGGCGGCGGCGCTGCCGGCGTGCAGCTGGGCGCAGGAGGCGCCGAAGCGCAAGCTCGGCTATGCGATCGTCGGACTGGGCAGCTACGCCACGCGCCAGATCATGCCGCGATTGAAGGATTGCGAGTTCGCGAAGCTGGCCGCCCTGGTCAGCGGCACCCCCGAGAAGCTCGAGCGCTACGGGACCGAATACAGCATCCCCAAGACGCATCGCTACAGCTATGCGAACTACGACAGCATCCGCGACAATCCCGATATCGACCTGGTCTATGTCGTGCTGCCCAATTCGATGCATGCCGAATATTCGATCCGCGCGAGCCAGGCGGGCAAGCACGTGCTGTGCGAGAAGCCGATGGCGGTCTCCTCGGCCGAATGCGAGGCGATGATCGCCGCGGCGAAGAAGGCCGGCAAGAAGCTGATGATCGGATATCGCAGCCGCTTCGAGCCGTACAATCGCGAGGCGATCGAACTGGTGAAGAGCGGCTTTGTCGGCCGGCCGCGGCTGATCACCGCCGAGCATGGCTTCAACATCCAGCCCAACCAGTGGCGGCTCGACCGGCCGCTCTCGGGCGGCGGATCGATGATGGACATCGGCATCTACAGCCTCAACGCCGCGCGCTATCTCGCGGGCGAGGAGCCGGTGGAGGTCAGCGCGATGGAATCGACCGACAAGAACGACCCGCGCTTCGGCAATGTCGAGGACCGGATCGACTGGCAGATGCGCTTCCCCTCGGGCGCGCTCGCCAATTGCGTGTCGAGCTATACTTCGCATCACAACGCCTATCGCGTGACCGGGACCCAGGGATGGGTCGGGCTAGAGCCCGCCACTTCCTATGAAGGCCAGCTGATGTGGGTGCGCAAGAGCGGGAAGACCGAGCAGCGGACGCTGCCCGTGCCGGCCAAGAACCAGTTCGTGGGGCAGCTCGATCACCTCGCCGAATGCGCGATGAGCGGCCGCGAGCCGATCGTTTCGGGCGAGGAGGGGCTCCGGGACCTGCGGTTGATCGAGGCGATCTATCGCTCGGCGCGTGAGGGCAAGGCGATCCGGGTACTGCAGGCGTGAAGGCGATGCGTGTAGCGTTGCTGCGCCGGACGTTCGTATAGGGAGGGGATGATGACCAGGATCACGCGCCGCGCGGCGCTCGCCGGTATGGCGACGCTCCCCTTCGTCCCCGCGCTTGCCCGCGCCGAAACCGTCGGCGGCATCACCCGCCTCGATCCGGCGCTCGACGCCGTGGTCGACGCGAATGCGCCGATCGAAGTGCTCGGCACCGGCTATAGATGGGCCGAGGGCCCCGTCTGGGTGAAGCGCGGCGGCTATCTGCTCTTCTCCGACGTTCCCACGAACATCGCCTATCGCTGGAAGGCGGGCGAGGGGGTTACGCCCTTCCTCGATCCGTCGGGGCTGGTCGGGCCGATCCCGGCCACCATCCGCGAGGCCGGATCGAACGGCATGGCCGTGGATGCGGAGGGTCGGCTGATCGTAGCCGATTCGGGCACCCGCGCGATCGCCGCGGTCGACCTCGCGACCAAGCGCCGCACGATCCTGGCCGATCGCTATCAGGGCAAACGCTTCAACAGCTGCAACGACGTTGCGATCGGGCGGGACGGCGCGATCTACTTCACCGATCCGCCTTACGGCCTGGCCGAAGGGGACACCTCGCCGCTCAAGGAACTGCCGTTCAACGGCGTGTTCCTGCGCGCCTCGGACGGCGTGATCCGGCTGATCGACGACAAGCTCAAGCGCCCCAACGGCGTCGCGCTCTGCCCGAAGAAGACCACGCTCTACGTCGCCATGTCGGACGAGGCGCGGCCGCACATCCTCGCTTATCCGCTCGGCGCCGACGGCCTGCCGCGGACCGCGCCGACCCTGTTCCATGATTTCAGCGCGCCGCTTGCGCGCAAGCTCCCCGGGCTGCCGGACGGGCTCAAGGTCGACAAAGCGGGCCGCGTCTTCGCCACCGGCCCGGGCGGCGTCCATGTCCTCTCGCCCGAGGGCAAGGCGCTCGGGCTGATCGCCACCGGCAAGGCGACCGCCAATTGCGCGTTCGGCGAAGACGGCAGGACCTTGTTCCTCACCTCCAGCGACATGCTCGCGCGCGTCCGGCTCAAGGCCTCGGGCTGGTAGAGCCGGAGATGGCCGCCTAGATCGGAAACATGTCCGAACCCGAGGCGATTCCCGCGGCTACCGTGATCGTGATGCGCGAAGTCGCCGGCGGTCCGCCCGAACTGTTGATCGTTGAGCGCGCCAAGGCGATGTCGTTCGCGGGCGGAGCGTTGGTCTTCCCGGGCGGCCGCGTCGATCCCGGCGACCATGCGCTCGCGGCAACGCTGGCCGGCGATTCCGACGATCTCGCCGCGCGGATCGCCGCGGTGCGCGAGACGATCGAGGAAGCGGGCGTCGCGGTCGGCGTGACGGTGGCGGCCGGGGCGATCCCGGATCTCCAGCGCCGCCTCTATGCCGGCGAGGCGATGGGCACGCTGCTCGACCAGGTCGGCGGCGCGCTCGATCTGGACGCCCTCGTCCCCTTCGCGCGCTGGCTGCCCGCCGGGGTCCGCCACAAGGTGTTCGACACGCGCTTCTACCTCGCCCGCGCGCCCGAGGGCGCCGAACCGGTGGTCGACGGCAACGAGAATGTCCGCGTCTTCTGGGCGTCGGCGCCGGCCGTGCTCGACCAAGCTGATCGCGGCGAGGCGACGATCATCTTCCCGACGCGCCGCAACCTCGAGCGCCTCGCCTTGTTCGCCAGCTTCGCCGACGCCGTGGCCGATGCCCGCGCGCATCCGGTCCGCACGATCACGCCGTGGATCGAGGCGCGCGGGGACGGCGAGCATCTCTGCATCCCCGACGATCTCGGCTATCCGGTCACTTCGGAGCCGCTCGCGCGGGCGATCCGCGCATGAGGACGATCCGCCAGGCGATCCTCGCCGTCGTCGCTTTCGCGGTGCTGCTCGGCATCTTCTTCACGATCTACGCGCTGGTGCGGAACCGGCCGCAGGACCTGCCCTGGACCAAGCTCGACCTCGGCCAGCCGATCGGCGCCTTCACCGGCCGCAAGCTCGCCGGGCTGACCGACGACTTCGCCGAGTGCCGCGCGCTGCTCCAGGCGGCGGGGGTGCGCTACACGATCCTGCCGACGGCGAGGTCGGGCGAGAAATGCGGCTATGCCGACGCGCTGCGCTTTGCCCCCGGGGGATCGCAGCGGATCGCATTCACGCCCGCGCGGCTCGGCGTCTCGTGCCCGGTCGCCGCGGGACTGGCGATGTGGGAGTGGAACGTCCTCCAGCCCGCGGCGCAGAAGCATTTCGGCGCGCGGGTCGAGCGGATCGAGCATCTCGGCAGCTATTCGTGCCGACGCCTCTACGGCCGCAGCTCGGGCGACTGGAGCGAGCACGCCACCGCCGACGCGATCGACGTCACCGGCTTCCTGCTGTCGGACGGCACGCATGTCGGCGTGCTCGAGGATTGGGAGAGTGGGGGGAAGAAGGCCGCGTTCCTGCGCGAAGTGCGTACCGGCGGGTGCAAGTTGTTCTCGACCGTATTGTCGCCCGATTACAACGCAGCGCACCGCGATCACTTGCACCTCGACCAGGCCGAGCGTGGGGAGATGGGGTGGCGGGCCTGCCGGTGAGGCAGACCCGCTCGGAAGTCAGTGGGGAAGCGCGGCGGCGTCGACCTTTTCCACCCATTGCGGGAAGAAGGCCGGCTGGCGGTTGGACCAGCCCGAGGCGGTCGCCGCGGCTTCGCTGATCGACTGGAGCAGCTTCCGGCGCAGGTCCGGATGCAGATGCGGCAGTGCCGCCGCCGAGCAGAAGGCAGAGGGCAGCCAGGGGCGGACCTCGGCGCCGACCAGGCGCTCGTAGAGGAAGCGATAGGCCGAGAAGCTGGTGAGACGGCCCTGGCCGAGATCGAATGCAGAGACCGTGACGAGCGGCGCCATGAACGGCTCGATCGAATCCAGGTCGCTGTCGTCGGGCATCAGCGCGCGCAGTTCGGGGATGCGCTCGTACATGCGTGCCTGGGCGCGGATGCTCGCGGCCTCGACCACGTCGCGCGACCAGCGCTCCAGCGCGTCCTCGCGCTCGAATCCGATATCAAGCGCGCGGCGGATGTAACGCTGCGTCGCTGCGCTGAACCCCGCGAATTCCTTCATTTCGGCCAGCGTCATGGCGCCTTCGGCCGGCTTCATTCTCGATGCCATCACCTTAACTCCCACCCCACTCAAATCCCCGACGGAGACTATGCGGCAGAATGGTTAACGTGCCGCTTAATCAGCCGTTGGCTCCCGTTCATTATAGGAGGCCAGAAGCTGTTGCAGCGCAACATCGGTTGCGATGAACCGAGTCCCGGCTAGAGGAAAAACACGTAGGGTGATGCAGTTGCGCAACAAAAGTGCAGCATGCGCGAGCCCGCCTGCCATTCGAAAGGCGTAGAATCGCGGGATGCGGGGGCGATCGGCTTCCGCCTCCCCAAAATCGCGGTGCATGACACCGGTTTTCCGGCCGGTTCCTGCAACCCATCGGCTCGTCGCAACGGTTCGTCGGATCGGTGGGTCGAGGGGGTGTACCGCCGTCCTATGTTGCGGTTAGCAACACGCAACAGCTTCCTGACCGGGGGGTCTATGAATTTCCGTGCTTTCGCAGCGCGTTTTGCGCTGGTGGTGTCGTGCGTCCTGATGACTGCCGTGCCCGCGCAGGCGAAGAGCGCCTATCTCCAGTGCGCGCCCTATGCGCGCCAGGTCTCCGGTGTGAAGATCCATGGCAATGCTTGGACCTGGTGGGGCCAGGCGGCGGGCCGTTACGAACGCGGCAACGCGCCGAAGGTCGGCGCGGTGATGTCGTTCAAGAAGACCGCGAAGAACCCGTTCGGCCATGTCGCGATGGTCTCGCAGCTGATCAGCGACCGCGAAGTGCTGCTCACGCATGCCAACTGGTCGCGCCGCGGCGGCATCGAGCGCGACGTGCGCGCGGTCGACGTATCCGCGGCGGGCGACTGGAGCGAGGTCCGCGTGTGGTTCGCCCCGCTCGGCGATCTCGGCACCTCGACCTATCCGGTCAACGGCTTCATCTATGCCGATGGCGCGCCCGACGCCTTCGAAGCGCCGCAGTTCGTGAAGAAGGCCGACAAGATCATGGTCGCCTCGCTCGAGATCGACCTCAGCGACCTCAAGCTCGAGACCGTCGCCAACTAACCCTTCGGCCTGAACGCCAGCGCCACGCCGTTCATGCAATAGCGTTTTCCCGTAGGCCGCGGCCCATCGTCGAAGACATGGCCGAGATGCCCGCCGCAGCGCCGGCACAGCACTTCTGTCCGCACCATCCCCAGCGAGCGATCGCTCTTCGTCACCACCGCATTGGGCAGCGCCGCAGTGAAGCTCGGCCAGCCGGTGCCGCTGTCGAACTTGGCCGTCGATGAAAACAGCGGCAGCGCGCATCCCGCACAGACGAAGAGGCCCGCGCGATGCTCGCGGTTCAGCGGGCTCGTGCCCGGAAACTCGGTCGCGCCCTGGCGCAGCGTCCGATAGGCGGCAGGGCTGAGCCGCTTCTTCCATTCGGCATCGGTCAGCGTGAACGAAAAGCGCTGCGCCGCCTCGGCCGGCGCGCCGCCGCATGCCGCGGTGATGGCGCCGAGCCCGGCGACGGCGAGGAGCGTGCGGCGATCGGTTTGCATGTTGGGGATGTGGGGTTCTGACTCCCCTCCCTGCAAGGGAGGGGCAGGGGGTGGGTGCGAGCGCAGCGAGCCGGCAACGGTGCGGCAA
>NZ_JAPKNM010000106.1 GCF_026460985.1 Sphingomonas sp. | reverse complement strand
GCTGGGGGGTGGGGGCGGGGGCCCCGCTCTCCACAAGGGATGAAGCTCGCGGATGGCGGGCCCCCTCCACCATGCTTTGCATGGTCCCCCTCCCCGTTCCGGGGAGGAATTAGGGTGGACGAAGCTTCGTTCATCGCCGCGCTGCGCGCACTGCCGCTCCATCCCGGCGCGCAGGATCTCCGTGACGACGCGGCCGTGATCGAGATCGGAGGCGAGGCACTGGTCCTCACCCACGACGCGATCGCCGAGGGCGTGCACTATCGCGCCGGCACCGATCCCGCCGACATCGCCTGGAAGCTGGTCGCGGTGAACCTCTCCGACCTCGCCGCCAAGGCAGCCGAGCCGATCGGCGTGCTGATCGGCGCCACCCTGGTCGAGGGTGCCGGGCGCTTCGTCCACGGGCTGCGCGAGGTGCTCGATGCGTACGGCGTCAAGCTGCTCGGCGGCGACACCATTGCGCATGCCGGACCGGCGACCTTCGGCTGCACCGCGATCGGTCGCGCCACCGTCCGGCCGGTGCCGGCGCGGTCCGGAGCGCGGGCAGGGGATGCGCTCTACGTCACCGGGGCGATCGGCGCGGCGATGCTCGGGTTCGAAGCCGGCGACGGTGCCGCCTATCTCCGCCCGCGACCGCGGCTGGCCGAGGGGCTGGCGCTTGGGCCGCATGTCCATGCGATGATGGACGTGTCCGACGGGTTGCTGCTCGACGCGCGGCGGATGGCCGAGGCGAGCGGGTGCACCGCCGCGATCGAACTCGAGGCGGTGCCGTTCGCGCCGGGCACAAGCAACCGGCTCGCTGCCGCAAGCTGGGGCGACGATTACGAGCTGCTCTTCGCCGCGCCCGACGGCGCGCCGCTGCCGGTCGCCGCCACCCGGATCGGCGCCATGTTGGGACAAGCTGCGCAACCTCTTCTCCTCGATGGAAACGTTCCTCCCGAAAGGCTCGGTTACGAGCACCGCTGAGGCGGGTTGCGCCTGCCCGGGGTGCCCGATACCTTCCCGCTTCCGCAAGACCGGCGCGAAGACCGGCGCGGATTCCAGTTCCTAGGGGAAGGACTTCGCCTGATGACGATAGTTTATCTCGCCATCGCCTGCGGATTGCTGGCGGTGGCCTATGGCTTTCTGACGAGTCAGCAAGTGCTGCGGGCCTCGCCCGGCAACGAGAAGATGCAGGATATCGCCTCCGCGATCCAGGAGGGCGCCAAGGCCTATCTGGGCCGGCAGTATATGACGATCGCCGTGGTCGGCGTGATCGTCGCAATCGTGTTGTTCTTCACCTTGGGAGCGTTGCCGACGCTCGGTTTCGTGATCGGCGCGGTGCTTTCGGGCGTCGCCGGGTTCATCGGGATGAACATCTCGGTGCGCGCCAATGTCCGTACCGCGGAGGCCGCGCGCGGCTCGCTGCAGGGCGGGCTGACGCTGGCCTTCCGTTCGGGCGCGATCACCGGGATGCTGGTGGCCGGCCTGGGGCTGCTCGCGATCGCGGGCATCTTCGCCTATCTGGTCGAGGGCGCGGGCCTCGCACCCAATGCGCGCCCGGTGATCGAGACGCTCACGGGGCTTGCCTTCGGCGCCTCGCTGATCTCGATCTTCGCGCGTCTCGGCGGCGGCATCTTCACCAAGGCGGCCGATGTCGGCGCCGACCTGGTGGGCAAGGTCGAGGCCGGAATCCCCGAGGACGATCCCCGCAACCCGGCCGTGATCGCCGATAACGTGGGTGACAATGTCGGCGACTGCGCCGGCATGGCGGCCGACCTGTTCGAGACCTATGTCGTCACGCTCGGCATCACCATGGTGACGATCGCGTTGCTGATGCGCGGGCTGCTGCCCGAGCAGCTGCTGGCGCTGATGACGCTGCCGCTGGCCGTCGGCGGGGTGTGCATCATCACGTCGATCATCGGCACCTATTTCGTCCGGCTCGGCAAGAACCAGTCGATCATGGGCGCGCTCTACAAGGGCTTCTGGGTCACCGTGATCCTCTCGATCCCGGCGATCATCGGCGTGACGCATTATACGCTGGGCGGGCTCGACACGCTGATCGGCGGCGCGGGCGATCCCGCGGCCTTCCTCGAAGGCTCGACCGGCAGCGCCGACCAGGCCAATATCGGCCTCGCCGCCGGCCCGAGCTTCACCGGCTGGGACCTGGTCATCTGCATGATGATCGGCCTGGCGGTGACCGGCCTGCTGGTGTGGATCACCGAATATTACACCGGCACCAACTATCGCCCGGTCAAGTCGATCGCCAAGGCATCGGTGACCGGCCACGGCACCAACGTGATCCAGGGCCTCGCGATCAGCCTCGAATCGACGGCGCTGCCGACTTTGGTGATCGTCGTCGCGGTGATCGCGGCCTACCAGATCGCCGGGGTGATCGGCGTGGCCTTCGCGGCGACTTCGCTGCTCGCGCTGGCGGGCATGGTGGTCGCGCTCGACGCTTATGGTCCGGTGACCGACAATGCCGGCGGCATCGCCGAGATGGCGGGGCTCGAGGACGAAGTGCGGCGCAAGACCGACGCGCTGGACGCGGTGGGCAACACCACCAAGGCGGTGACCAAGGGCTATGCGATCGGCTCGGCCGCGCTTGCGGCGCTCGTGCTGTTCGGGGCCTATACCACCGACCTCCACGAGTTCTTCCCCAACGTCCATGTCGATTTCAGCTTGAGCAATCCCTACGTCATCGTCGGGCTGCTGCTCGGGGCGCTCTTGCCTTATCTGTTCGGCGCGTTCGGCATGACCGCGGTCGGCCGCGCGGCCGGATCGGTGGTGCAGGACGTGCGCGACCAGTTCCGCGACAATCCGGGGATCATGGAAGGGACCAGCCGCCCCAATTACGGCCGCACGGTCGACATCGTCACGCGGGCGGCGATCAAGGAGATGATCGTCCCGTCGCTGCTGCCGGTGCTCAGCCCGATCGCGGTCTATTTCCTGATCACCGCGGTGGCGGGGCAGCATGAGGGCTTCGCGGCCTTGGGCGCGATGCTGCTCGGCGTGATCGTCTCCGGCCTGTTCGTCGCCATCTCGATGACGTCGGGCGGCGGCGCATGGGACAATGCCAAGAAATATATCGAGGACGGCAATCACGGCGGCAAGGGATCCGAGGCGCACAAGGCCGCGGTGACCGGCGATACCGTCGGCGATCCGTACAAGGATACCGCTGGTCCCGCGGTGAACCCGATGATCAAGATCACCAACATCGTGGCGCTGCTGCTGCTCGCCGCGCTGGCGGGAAACCACGTCGGGGGCTGAACCTGTCGGTTGGAATCTGGTGCCCCGTCCGGAGCGATCCGGGCGGGGCTTTCTTTCGACTCCCGTCGTCGGATCGCCGACAGGCAACCAAAGGGTTGGCTCCGCGGCGATGCCAACCCTTTGGTTGGCTCGAGATATGGCGGATTTGTACGGTTTTCTGCCATTTCCGGCGGCGGGCCGGTTGACGAACCTTACCAGTCCACGCGTGCGCGCGCGTGGCGGGCGGCAAAGCCGATGCGGTGGTGGCGTGCGGAGATGCTGCGGCCCGGACATGCGCGAACGAAAGCAGAACAAATCCTACTTTACCAGCCTTTGTCGCATCGGCGGGCGGGCGCGGCATGACGAGACGGCGCCGTTCTGCTAGGGCGCGCGGCCCAGCCCATCGGAATACCCCAGTGACCGAACCTGCTCTGCCTTTCCACGTCGCCGCTCTCTACCAGTTCACGCGCTTCGACGATTGTGCGGTGATCCAGGCGCCGCTCGCCGAGCGCTGCCGGGCCGAGGGCGTCAAGGGCACGCTGCTGCTCGCGCGCGAGGGGATCAACGGCACGATCGCGGGGAGCGATGCGGGGATCGCAGCGGTGCTTGCGCATATCCGCGGGTTGCCCGGCTGCGCGGATCTCGACGTCAAGCATTCGCGCGCCGCGACCATGCCGTTCCATCGCATGAAGGTGCGCCTCAAGCGCGAGATCGTGACGATGGGGGAGCCCGTGGATCCCACCGACACCGGCGCCTATGTCGCGCCGCAGGACTGGAACGCGCTGATCGACGCGCCCGACACGATCCTGATCGACACGCGCAACGATTATGAAGTCGCGATCGGCAGCTTCGCCGGCGCGATCGATCCGAAGACGAAGAGCTTCCGCGAATTCCCCGAATGGGTGCGCGCGCATCGCCACGAATGGGAGAACGGGGCGGAGAAGCCCAGGATCGCGATGTTCTGCACCGGCGGGATACGCTGCGAGAAGGCGACGGCGTTCCTCAAGGCCGAGGGGCTCGATACGGTCTATCACCTGAAGGGTGGGATCCTCGCTTATCTGGAGCAGGTGGCGCCCGAGGAGAGCCGCTGGCAGGGCGAATGCTTCGTGTTCGACGAGCGTGTGGCGGTAGGGCACGGGCTCGAACTGGGCACGCATGGCCTGTGCCGCGCCTGCCGCATGCCGGTAAGCGAGGCGGACCGGCAATCGCCTCTGTTCGAAGAGGGCGTTTCCTGCCCGGCCTGCCATGCCGAGCGTACCGATGAGCAGCGCGAGCGCTATGCCGAGCGGCATCGGCAGGCGGAGCTGGCGGCTGCGCGTGGCGAGGCGCATGTGGGGGCGGTGTTTCCGGAGCGGGAGGACTGACGCCCGCAATGGCGCGCGGAAGCGCCAGGCCGGGGCTTGCCTCGATCGCCGGATCGCCCCTAGATTCGCGGCGTCGCAGACCGGGGGCGTCGCGCGGCGTGGGGGATCAGGATCATGCGGCTGTCATCGCTGCTCGCTGTCGGGCATGCGCTCTTGCTTGCGACTTCGCCGGCGGCCGCCCAGCAGGCACCGGCATCCGCACCGGTGCAGACAGCGGCTGCCAAACCGCCTGCGGCCGAGCTGTTCGCGACCAAGCCCTTCCTGAGCACCCTGTCGCTTTCGCCCGAAGGCACGCGCATTGCCGCGGTCGAGGCCAGCGGCGCGTCGACGCGGCTGGTGGTGTTCCAATCGACGGGCGACGACCGCAAGCCGCATTATTACGAGTTCGGCGGCCAGAGCATCGCGCGGATCGAATGGGCCGGCCCCGACCGGCTTCTCGTCACCACTGCGGTGTCGATCAATTTTCTGGGCATCCAGATCAGCGCCACGCGCCTGAGCCTCATCGATCTTCAGAGCCATGCGCGGCGCGATCTCGATCCGGAGAATAAGAGCCTGTTCGGCGGCTATGTGCTGTACACCGATCCGAAGGGTGAGTGGCTGCTGCTCGCGGTGCCGAAATCGGCGAGCGGCAGTCCGCTCGTCAAGCGCATCGATCTCGCCACGGGCGCCGCGACAGTGGTCGAGAAGGCGCGGCCCGACGTGTGGAACTGGTTCGCGGACAGCATGGGGGTGGTGCGTGCCGGGATCGGCTATGACGAGAATCGCTGGACGATGTGGTATCGCGATCGGCCGGAAGCGCCGCTCGCCAAGGTTCGTTCGCCCAACTTCAAGGGCATCGTCGGCGCGGTCGACACTGTCTATTTCTTCCCCGGCGAGGATGCCGGCGCGATCGTCACCAACGCCAAATCGGATCGTTTCGCAGCCTATCGCTTCGATTTCCGCACCGGCGAGATCGGCGACGTCATCTACGGGCATCCTCAGGTCGACGTGACCGACATCGTCGCGCACCCGGTGACGCGCAAGATCTCCGGCGTGTCCTATGAGGACGAGCGCGCACACATCGCGTGGCTTGATCCGGCGATGCAGGCGATCCAGCAGCGGCTCGACAAGGCCTTTCCGGGCGCGGACACGATGGTCATCGACCGCACCATCGACGGCAAGCGGTTGCTCGTCTGGTCCGGCAGCGGCTCGGATCCCGGCACCTATTATCTGTTCGACGTGCCCGCCCGGCGCATGGAGCCGATCGTCAAACCCTATGAAAAGCTGCTGGACGTGCGCCTCGCGCCGGTCGCGCCGATCCGGTACCCGGCGCGCGACGGCCTCTCCATTCCGGGGTATCTGACGCTGCCGCCGGGCAGCTCGGGCCGGGCGCTGCCGCTGGTGGTGATGCCGCACGGCGGCCCGTTCGTCCGCGACAGCTGGCGCTACGACCCCTATGTCCAGTTCCTCGCCAGCCGCGGCTATGCGGTGCTCCAGCCCAATTTCCGCGGCTCGACCGGCTATGGCAAATATTTCGTCGAGCAGGGCCATGGCCAATGGGGCCGCAAGATGCAGGACGATGTTGACGACGGAGTCGACTGGCTGATCAGGCAGGGGACGGTCGATCCGGCGCGCGTCTGCATCATGGGCGCGTCCTATGGCGGCTATGTCGCTTTATGGGGCGTGATCCGGAACCCCGAGAAATATCGCTGCGCGATCAGCCTGTCCGGCGTGAGCGACCTGCCGGGGATGCTCAAGCACGATCGCAGGATGTTCGGCGCGCCGCGCTATTTCCGGCAGTGGGAGAAGAAGGTCCGCGGCGAGGAGGAAACCGATCTGAAGGCGCTGTCCCCGCTTGCGCAGGCGGAGCGAGTGACCGTTCCGGTCTTCATCGCCCATGGCGAGCTCGACACCAATGTTCCGGTGGAACAGGCGCACAAGATGGTCAAGGCGCTCGCCGCGCGCAAAGGCGCGTCGTCAGAAGTGATATCGGCCTTCTACAAGGACGAGGGGCACGGCCTCGACAATCCGGCCAATTTCACCGACTTCCTCACGCGGCTCGAAGCGTTTCTGACGAAGCACAACCCCGCCGGAGTGAGTGCTCCGCGAACGCGCTAGAGCGACCGCGCGATCAGCAGCTTCATGATCTCGTTCGAGCCGCCATAGATCCGCTGCACCCGCGCGTTCCGCCACATCCGCGCGATCGGATAGTCGTTGATATAGCCATAGCCGCCGTGCAGCTGGAGGCATTCGTCGACCACCTGCCATTCGCTCTCGGTCACCCAGAGCTTGGCGATCGCGGCCTGGGTGAGGTCGAGGCTCCCGGCGAGCACGCGCACGAGGCAATCGTCGACGAAGACGCGCGCCACCGCGGCCTTGGCCTTGCACTCGGCGAGCTTGAACTGGGTGTTCTGGAAGTCGAAGACGCGCTGGCCGAATGCCTGCCGCTCCTTGACGTAGGCGCTGGTGACTTCGACCGCCTTCTCCATCGTGATCACGCTGCCGACCGCGATCACCAGCCGCTCGCGCGGGAGCTCGGCCATGAGCTGGCGGAAGCCCTGGCCCTCCACCTCGCCGAGCAGGTTCGCCGCCGGCACCCACACATCGTCGAAGAACAGCTCGGAGGTGTCCTGCGCGTCGAGCCCGATCTTGTCGAGCGCCTGGCCACGGCGGAAGCCCTCGGCCGTCTCGGTCTCGACGACGAGCAGCGAGACGCCCTTGCCGCCGGCCGCGGGATCGGTCTTGGCGACGACGATGACGAAGTCGGCGATCTGGCCGTTCGAGATGAAGGTCTTGGCGCCGTTGATGCGATAGCCGTCGCCGTCGCGGAGCGCGGTGGCGCGGATCGACTGGAGGTCGGAGCCCGCGCCCGGCTCGCTCATCGCGATCGCCGCGACCAGTTCGCCCGAGCAGAGCTTCGGGAGCCAGCGGCGTTTCTGCTCCTCGGTGCCGTGCGCGAGGACATAGGGAAGGATGATGACGTTGTGGAGCGACAGCGCGAATCCCTCGACGCCGTGGCGGCCGACGGCCTCGACCAGGGTGACGTCATGGCGGAAGTCACCGCCCGCGCCGCCATATTCTGCGGGGATCGAGACGCCGAGCAGCCCGGCCTCACCCGCCTGACGCCAGAAGGCGCGCTCGACCTGGCCGGCCGCGCGCCAGCTTGCGACGCGCTCGGGCGGGGCCTCGCGCTCGAAGAAGCGCGCGGCGGATTCCGCGAGGGCGATGAGCTCGGGGTCGTCGCGCCAGTTGCTGGTGGACATCGCTTGCCTCCTCTACTTCCGTCACCCCGGCCGAAGTGCCGGGGTCCACGGTGCCGCGGCGGAAGGACAAGAGGTTCGAGTTCTTCCACAGCCGCGCGGTGGACCCCGGAACAAGTCCGGGGTGACGGTTATGGTTGTGTGCATCCGCAGGCCCATCTCACCGCGGCGCCATCCGGATCGCGCCGTCGAGGCGGACGTCCTCGCCGTTGAAATAGGGGTTGCGCAGCATCTCGAGCGCCAGGCTGGCATAGTCCTCGGGTCGGCCGAGCCTTTTGGGGAAGGGGACCGAGGCGGCGAGCGCCTCCTTCACCTGGGGCGGGGCGGCGTTCATCAGCGGGGTGTCGAAGATGCCGGGGAGGATGGTGTTGACGCGAATGCCCTCGCCCGAAAGGTCGCGCGCGATCGGGAGCGTCATGCCGACGATCCCGCCCTTGGACGCCGAATAGGCCGCCTGGCCGATCTGGCCGTCCTCGGCGGCGACGCTGGCGGTGTTGACGATCGCGCCGCGCTCGCCGCCTTCGTCGGGGTCGAGCGTGAGCATGCCGGCGGCGCTCTTCACGATGCAGCGGAAACTGCCGACCAGATTGACCTGGATCACCCAGTCGAACGAAGCGGCGGGGAATTGGCGGATCTCGCCGGTCGCCTTGTCGCGGCCGACGGTCTTGAAGGCGTTGCCCACGCCGGCGCAGTTGACGAGGATGCGCTCCTGGCCGTGCGCCGCGCGTGCCCTCGCGAAGCCGGCATCGACCTCGTCGTCCGAACGGACATCGACCTTGCAGAACACCCCGCCGATCTCGGCGGCGAGCGCCTCGCCCTTTTCGGCGTTCATGTCGAACAATGCGACCTTGGCCCCTGCCGCCGCGAGCGCGCGGGCGGTTGCGGCGCCGAGGCCGGAGGCACCGCCCGTCACCACCGCTGCCGTGTTCTCGAACTTCATCTCCGTCTCCTAGCCGATCGTTCCCGCGGCCCTGAGCGCCGCGATTTGGGGTTCGTCATATCCGAGCCCGGCCAGCACCCGATCGGTCCACTCGCCGGGGCGCGAAGGCTGGGGCGGGGAGGCGGGCGTGGCGGCGAAACGCGGGGCGGGGGCGGGGGCTCCGCCCACGAAGGTGCCGCGCGCGGCGTTGTGGGGGTGCGCCGCCGCCTCGTCGAAGGTGAGAACCGGCGACACGCACGCCTCCGGCGCGAAATGCGCGACCCATGCGTCGCGGGTTCGCGTGGCGAAGATCGCGGCGAAGCGCTCGGCGCGCGCCGGCCAGGCGGCGGCATCCATCTGGCCGGCGAGGTCCTCGCCCAGCCCGGCGACCAAAGCGGCGTAGAATTGCGGCTCGATCGCGCCGACCGCGACGTGGCGGCCGTCGGCGCAGGCATAGGTCCGGTAGAAGGGCGCCGCGCCGCTCAGCAGGTTCGCGCCGGGCCCGTCGCGCCAGAGCCCCGCGGCCTTGAACCCCCAGCTCATGCTGGCGAGCAATGCCGCGCCTTCGGTCATCGCGGCGTCGACGACCTGGCCCGGCGCGCCCATCTTCACCGCGAGCAATGCGCTCACCATCCCGAAGGCGAGCAGCATGCCCCCGCCGCCGAAATCGCCGACATAGTTGACCGGGGCCACCGGCGGCGCGCCGGGCGTGCCGATCCCGTCGAGCAGCCCGGCGACCGCGATATAGTTGATGTCGTGCCCTGGCGCCTGGGCGAGCGGGCCGTCCTGCCCCCAGCCGGTCATCCGGCCGTAGACGAGTGTCGGCTTGTCCTTCAGCAGCATCTCGGGGCCGAGCCCGAGGCGCTCCATCACGCCCGGCCGGAAGCCTTCGATGATGCCGTCGGCGTCGCGGCACAGCGCGCGGGCGATCTCGGCGCCTTCGGGGTGCTTGAGCTCGACGCCGATCGCTTTCCTGGAGCGTGCCAGCGCGTGCGGGCCGAAGACGGCGCCGGGGCGCTCGATCCGGATCACTTCGGCACCGTGATCGGCGAGCATCATCGCGGCGAACGGGCCGGGGCCGATCCCGCCGAACTCGACGATGCGGATGCCGGTTAGGGTGCCGGGCATCAGAATCCTCCCCCGGAGGGGGAGGGGGACCGCGAAGCGGTGGAGGGGTAGTTGCCCCAAGCGACGTCGCCCGTGGAGACTACCCCTCCACCAAGCTGCGCTTGGTCCCCCTCCCCCTCCGGGGGAGGATTGAAGAACCGAGCCCTCACAGCGCCTCGACGATCGTCACATTGGCGATGCCGCCGCCTTCGCACATCGTCTGCAGCCCGTAGCGCTTGCCCCGCTTGCGCAGGGCATGGACCAAAGTCGTCATCAGCTTGGTCCCCGAGGCGCCGAGCGGGTGGCCGAGCGCGATCGCGCCGCCATGGACGTTGAGCCGCTCCGGATCGGCGCCGGTGTGCTCCAGCCACGCCAGCGGCACCGGGGCGAAGGCCTCGTTGACTTCGTAGAGGTCGATGTCGCCGATCTTCATTCCCGCGCGCTTCAGCGCCCGATCGGTGGCGAACAGCGGCTCCTCGAGCATGATCACCGGATCGCCCGCGGTGACGGTGAGGTTGTGGATGCGTGCCAGCGGGGTCAAGCCATGCGCCTTGAGCGCGGCCTCGCTCGCCACCATCACCGCCGAGGCGCCGTCGCAGATCTGGCTGGCATTGCCCGCGGTGATCACCCCGCCTTCGACCAGCGTCTTGAGGCTGCCGAGCCCCTCGATGCTCGCATCGAAGCGGATGCCCTCGTCGAGGACATGCATCTGCGGGCCCTCGGGCGTCTCGACCTCGAGCGGCAGGATCTCCGCGGCAAAGTCCCCGCGCGCGACTGCGGCGGCGGCGCGGCGATGGCTCTCCAGCGAATATGCGTCGAGCGCCTCGCGGCTATGGCCGTATTTCCGCGCGATCATCTCGGCGCCGGTGAACTGGCTGAAGCCGCGCACCCCGAAGCGATCGAGCTGCCGGTCGCTATAGGGTTTCGCGCCCGCGACGCTGGTGCCCATCGGCACGCGGCTCATATGCTCGACCCCCGCGGCGATCACCACGTCCTGCGTGCCCGACAGCACCGCCTGGGCCGCGAACTGGATCGCCTGTTGCGAGCTGCCGCACTGGCGGTCGATCGTCACCGCGGGGATGCTCTGCGGCAGCCCCGAGGCGAGCACGGCGTTGCGGCCGACATGCAGCGCCTGCTCGCCCGCCTGGCCGACGCAGCCCATGATCACGTCGTCGATCGCCGCTGGGTCGACGCCGCTGCGTGCCGCAACTTCGGCGAGCACCACGCCCGCCAGGTCGACCGGGTGCCAGCCCATCAGCCGACCGTTGCGCCCGTCCGGCGGATCGCTGCGGCATAGCCTTGGTTCGAGGGTTGGTCGCCGATGAGCACCAGCCACTTGCGCCACTTCTTCCAGGCCAGGTATTGGCCGAGCGC
>NZ_JAPKNM010000105.1 GCF_026460985.1 Sphingomonas sp. | reverse complement strand
GCCAGGCATAGCGCGCCTCATAATGCCGCCCCAGCCGCCAATAGGCGTCGCCGAGATGCTCGTTGGCGCGCGGTGGCGCTGGCGCCCGATCAGGCGCCCGCGCTCAAATATCTGGGCTATGCGCAGGTCGCCCGCGGCGAGAACATCGCCGAGGCGCAGGCGCTGCTCGAGCGCGCCCGCGCGCTCAAGCCCGACGATGCCGAGATCGCCGATGCGCTCGCCTGGGCCTATTTCCAGCGCGGCGACGTCGCGAAGGCGATCCCGCTGCTCGAACGCGCGGTGAAGGGCGATCCCGCCGCAGCGCGCGCCAACGAGCATCTCGGCGACGCCTATTGGCGGCTGGGGCGGCATTATGAGGCGCGCTATGCCTGGCGCGCCGCGGCGCTCACCGCCGAGAACGACGCGACCGCCCGGCTCGACGCCAAGCTCGCCTACGGATTGAAGCCGCGGACCAATTGATGCTGACCGAGATCGCGCGCGCCAAGTTGAACCTGGCGCTCCACGTCCGCGCCCGCCGCCCCGACGGCTATCACGAGATCGAGACTCTGTTCGCCTTCGTCGAGCAGGGCGACGTGCTGCGGGTCACACCCGCCGATGCGCCGGCCTTCCGGATCACCGGGCCGTTCGCGGGCGCGTTGGCGGGCGAGGGCGACAATCTCGTCACGCGCGCCGCGACGCGCTTCGCCGAGGCGTTCGGGGGCGGCGCGCACGCGATCGAGCTCGAAAAGCATCTGCCGGTCGCCTCGGGCATCGGCGGCGGCTCGGCGGATGCGGCGGCGACGCTGCGCGCGCTGGCGAGGCTCCGCGATGTGGCGCTCGATGACACACGGCTCTTCGCGATCGCCGACGGCCTCGGTTCGGACGTCCCCGCCTGCCTGCTCGGCAAGACCGCGCTGGGCAGGGGCCGGGGCGAGCGGCTGCAGCCCGTTCCCGGCTGGCCCGGCGTGCCGGTGTTGCTCGTCAATCCGGGTGTCGCGGTGTCGACGGCGGAGGTCTTCCGCCGCTGGGACGGCGTGGATCGCGGTCCGCTCGGTGCCGATCCGCTGCAGGGCCGCAACGACCTCGAGGCGCCGGCGCGCGCGATCGCCCCGGTGATCGGCGAGGTGCTCGCACTGCTCGCCGCCCAGCCGGGCGTCACGCTCGCGCGCATGTCAGGCTCGGGCGCGACGTGCTTTGCCTTGTTCGAGACGGTCGAAGCGCGTGCCGCCGCCGCCGTGGCGGCGGACCGCCCGGGCTGGTGGATCCTCGAAACCCGGCTGGCCTGAACCTCAGCCGCTTTTCCCGGTCCAAGCCACCAGTGCGTAACGCACCCCGCGCGTCACCGGGGTCACGCGGTGGATCATCCGCGAGGCGAACAGGCGCGCGCCGCCCCGCGGCAGCGTGCGCGCCAGCCCCAGGGCAGGTGCGATCTCGAGCACGCCGCCTTCATAGTCGCTCGCCTCGGAGAGCTCGATCGACGCCGAGATCCGCCGCGCGTCGTAGCGATCGGTCCCCGCGTCCGAATGCCAGGTCTGGAAGTGTGCGCCCACGCCGTAGCGGATCAGCTGGATGTCCTCGAACACCGGATCCACCTCCGTCTCGAACCGGGCCGCGGCCTCCGCGAACAGCGCGTCCAGCCGGTCATGGATCCAGGCGGTTTCGGCGGCGCGGGGCCAATAGCAGCGCTCGGCATGCCGCGTCCGGGTATCGACGTGATTCTCCACGCCGTTCCACACCGTCGCGGGCTCGAGCGGTCCGCGCGCGCCGAGCGTGACGATCGCGTCGCATTCCGCGGACGTGAACACGCTCGGAGCGTCGAAATAGGGCAGGGCCATCCGCTCTGGCTAGGGCTGCGCGGCCGGGGAGACAATAGCGCGTGCAAGTGCGCGAAAGTTCGTTTCGCTCGTGTGAAGTTCCCCTCTTGTTCCAAGAGAACAAACGTTGTACATGCTGCATCCACACGGTTGAACGGCAGGGTCAAACCCTCTAGCGACGGGGATACGAAATGGCAGCTTCCCTCAAGGTGATCGACGGCAACATGGCAGTATCCACGGACAAGCAGAAGGCGCTCGACGCCGCATTGGCGCAGATCGATCGCGCCTTCGGCAAGGGCAGCGCGATGCGTCTCGGCTCGAAGGAGACGATGCAGGTCGAGGCGATCTCGACCGGCTCGCTCGGGCTCGACATCGCGCTCGGGGTCGGCGGGCTGCCGCGCGGCCGCGTGATCGAAGTCTACGGTCCCGAGAGCTCGGGCAAGACCACGCTCGCGCTGCATGTCATCGCCGAAGCGCAGAAGAATGGCGGAACGGCCGCGTTCGTAGATGCCGAACACGCACTCGACCCGGTCTATGCCAAGAAGCTCGGTGTCAACATCGACGAGCTCATTGTCTCCCAACCCGATACAGGCGAGCAAGCACTCGAGATTACCGACACGCTCGTCCGCTCGAACGCGATCGACGTGCTCGTGGTCGATTCGGTCGCCGCTTTGGTCCCCCGCGCCGAGATCGAGGGCGAGATGGGCGACAGCCATGTCGGCCTGCAGGCGCGGCTGATGTCGCAGTCGCTGCGGAAGCTCACCGGCTCGATCAGCCGCTCGCGCTGCATGGTGATCTTCATCAACCAGCTGCGCATGAAGATCGGCGTGATGTACGGCAATCCGGAGACCACGACCGGCGGCAATGCGCTGAAGTTCTACGCCTCGGTCCGCCTCGACATCCGCCGCACCGGCCAGATCAAGGACCGCGACGAGATCATCGGCAATTCGACCCGCGTGAAGGTCGTCAAGAACAAGGTCGCCCCGCCGTTCAAGCAGGTCGAATTCGACATCATGTATGGCGAGGGCATCTCCAAGATCGGCGAGATTCTCGACCTCGGCGTCAAGGCGGGGCTGGTCGAGAAGTCGGGCGCCTGGTTCAGCTATGACAGCATCCGCATCGGCCAGGGCCGCGAGAATTCGAAGACCTTCCTCAAGGAGAATCCGGAGCTCTGCGCCCGGCTCGAGGCTGCGATCCGCAACCGCACCGATCAGGTCGCCGAGGGGCTGATGACCGGTCCGGATGCCGAGGACGATATCTGAATTCGAGCGGAGAGGGCGCTTTCGCCGCATCTTCGCTTCATCTTTCGGCCGCGCCGGCATGACCTGGTGCCAGGCGGCGGTCACGGGAGCCTCTCCCATCGGGAGACCCGGCGCATTGCCCTGCGCCGGGTCTTTCGCGTTTGGCCCGGGCCTTTATAGCAGAGGCGATGAAGGCGATCGTCGATCCCGGTAACGTGCTGGCGCAGGGGCTGGCGGCCATCCGCGGCCAGTTCCAGGTGCCCGCCTCCTTTCCGGCCCCCGTGCTCGCGGTAGCCGAAGCCGCGGCGAAGCGTGCTCCCAACGCGCATGCCGACCGGACCGACCGCGCCTTCGTGACGCTCGATCCGGCGCGCTCGGTCGATCTCGACCAGGCCTTCGCGATCGAGCGTAGCGGCGGCGACCTGCTGCTCTTCTATGCGATCGCCGACGTCGCCTGGTTCGTCGACGACGGCGACCCGCTCGATGTCGAGGCGTGGAAGCGGGGAACGACCCTGTACCTACCCGACGGCAAGGCAGGGCTCTACCCGCCGGTGCTGAGCGAAGGCGCCGCGAGCCTGTTGCCCGCCGGGCCGCGCCCGGCGGTGGTCTTCACCGTGCGCGTGGCGCCCGACGGCGCGGTGCGGCTCGACGGCGCCGAGCGCGCGCTGATCCGCAGCCGCGCCAAGCTCGGCTACGAGACCGTCCGCGACATGGATCTCCCGCCCGATTTCGCCGAACTGGCCCGCCGGATCGCCGCAGCCGAATCGCGGCGCGGCGCGGCACGCGTCGACCCGCCCGAACAGGAAGTCGCCGAGCGCGCCGACGGGCATCTCGCGCTCGAGTTCCGCGTCCGGCACCCGTCCGAGGATCGCAACGCGGCGCTGTCGCTCGCCACCAACCTTGCGGTCGCCGATGCGCTGCTCGCCCACCGGACCGGCCTCTTCCGCGTGATGCGCGAGCCCGACGCGGCCGCCATCGCCAGGCTCCGCAACACCGCGCGGGCGTTCGGCATCACCTGGCCCGAGGACCAGTCGCTCGCGGCGTTCGAACCCGGGCTCGACCCCAAGGATCGCAGCCAGGCGGCGCTGATGCTCGCCATCCGGCGTGCGGGCCAGGGCGCCAGCTATGCGCCGTGGCAGGAAGGGGTGGTGCCGTGGCACGCGGCGGTGGCGGCGAGCTACACCCATGCGACCGCGCCGCTCCGGCGGCTCGCCGACCGCTATGTCGTCCGCGCCGCGCTGGCCGTGGCCAACGGCCAGGCGGTTCCGTTCGCAGTGGAGGAGGCGTTCGCGCGCTTGCCCAAGGTGATGGCGCGTGCCGACGCGCTCGCCGGGCAGATCGATCGCGCGGTGATCGACTTCGCCGAAGCCGCGATGCTCGAAGGGCGCGAGGGCGAGGTCTTCTCCGCCGGCGTCACCGATGTCGACATGCGCGGCGCGCGCATGCAGCTGAGCGCGCTTCCCGTGGTCACGCGCATCGAAGCGGACGGCGCCGCGCCGGGCGATACGATCCGGGTGCGGCTGATCGACGCTGATCCCGGCAAGCGCAGCGTTCGCTTCGAGCGCGTGGACCGCGCGCCATGACAACTCCGCTCCGCAAGGGAGGGCCCCGATGACGATCACCGTCCACCATCTCGAGAATTCGCGCTCGCAGCGCATCCTCTGGCTGCTCGAGGAGCTGGGGCTGCCTTATGCGGTGGAGCGCTACGATCGGAACAAGGCGACGATGCTCGCGCCGCCCGAGCTCAGGCGCATCCATCCGCTCGGCAAGTCGCCGGTGATCGACGACGGCGGCGTGGTCGTGGCGGAGACCGGTGCGATCGTCGAATATCTGGTCGAGAAGGGCGATGGCCGCCTCGGCGCGCCGGCGCATCGCGACGATGCGCTGCGCTACCGCCATTTCCTCCATTATGCCGAGGGCTCGCTGATGCCGCCCCTGGTCATCAAGCTGGTGCTCAGCCGCGTGCCGCTGCTGGGCAAGACGGCGCAGAAGAAGTTCCAGCCGATGATCGACGTCCATCTCGATTATGTCGAGGCCGAGCTCGCCGCGCGCCCCTGGTTCGCGGGCAAGGACTTCACCGCCGCCGACGTGATGATGAGCTTTCCGCTCGAGGCGGCGGTGGCGCGCGCGGGCGCCACCGAGGGCCGCCCGCACATCGCCGCCTGGCTAGCGAAGATCCACGCGCGGCCCGCCTATCAGGCCGCGCTGAAAGCGGGCGGTCCTTATGCCTATGCCTGAGGCCTGGACGCCTCGTCGCCATATTCCTCGAAGCTGTCGAGGTCGGGCGCGCCCACGGGCACGTGCTTGATCTCGATCTCGGCGGGCTGGGGCGGGTCGAGCTGCCCTTCCCAGCGCGCCACCACCGTCGCCGCCACGGCGTTGCCGATCACGTTGGTCGCGGTGCGGCCCATGTCGAGGAAATGGTCGACCGCTAGGATCAGCAATATACCCGCCTCGGGGATCTGGAAGTGCGACAGCGTGCCGGTGATCACCACCAGGCTGGCGCGCGGCACGCCGGCGATGCCCTTGCTGGTGATCATCAGCATCAGCAGCATCGTGATCATCGTGCCCCAGTCGAGGTGGATGCCATAGGCCTGGGCGATGAAGATCGACGCGAACGTCATGTACATCATCGAGCCGTCGAGGTTGAACGAATAGCCGAGCGGCAGCACGAAGCTGGCGATGCGCGGCGGCACGCCGAACCGGTCGAGCGCGTCGAGCGTGCGCGGATAGGCGGCCTCGGACGAGGCGGTCGAGAAGCCGAGCAGGATCGGATCGCGCAGATAGCGCAGCAGCGTGCCGGTGCGCGGCCCGACGATCAGGAAGCAGGCGCCGAGCAGCACCGCCCAGAGGACGAAGAGGCCGAGATAGAAGCTGCCCATGAAGAAGGCGAGATCGCCGACCACGCCGAGCCCGCGCGTCGCCAGCGTCCGCGCCACCGCGCAGAACACCGCGACGGGTGCGAACAGCATCACATAGCCGGTGACCGTCAGCATCACCTGGACCAGCGCCTCGAGCCCGCGCAGCAGCGGGGCGGCCTTCTCGCCCACGGCGGCCATGCCCACGCCGAAGAACAGCGAGAAGATCACGAGCTGGAGGATGTCGTTGGTCGCCATCGCGTCGATTGCCGAGGTCGGCACGATGTGGATGAAGAACTTGGCGGCGTCGAAGCCCGAGCGGTCGACCCCGCTCGATGCCGCAGCGTCGGGCAGCGGCAGGTTCAGGCCGACGCCCGGCTGGAGCAGGTTCACCAGCAGGAGGCCCAGCGTCAGCGAGATCAGGCTGGCGGTGACGAACCACAGGAACGCCTTGATCCCCACGCGGCCGATCGCGCCGGTGCCGCCCATGTGGGCGATGCCGACGACCAGGGTCGAGACGACCAGTGGCGCGATGATCATCTTGATCAGGTGGAGGAACATCTGGGTCGGGATGTCGAACCAGTAGCTGATGTCCTTCAGTCGCGCGGTGCCCGCGGCGGTCCCGTCGTCATAGGCGACATTGAGCCCCCAGCCGATCAGCCCGCCCAGCAGCAGCCCGGCCAGAATGAACCACGTCAGTCGCTTGCCCACGAAATTCCCCTAAGTAAGTTCGCGGCAGGGAAGGGGATTGTCGCCGCCGGGTCAAGGACCCTATCGCAGCCGTCCACGCAATTCTTGCCGGAGTCGCCCCGAATGACACGCCTTCCCAGCCTCAGCCGCCGCGCGCTGATCCGGAGCGCGGGCGCCGTGCCGCTGCTGGCGCTGCCGGGCCTGCTCCGCGCCGAGGAGCCCGACGTCTCGGAGCTGAAGGACATCACCACGGGCGCCGCGCCCATCGGCCGCGAGGAGCGCCTCGCGCGGATCGCCCGGGCGCAGGCGCTGATGAAGGCGGCGGGGATCGGCGCGGTGCTGATCGAGCCAGGCTCGTCGCTCATCTACTTCACCGGGGTGCGCTGGGGGCGGAGCGAACGGCTCACCGCAGTCGTCCTGCCGGTCGAAGGCGAACCGTGCATCGTGACGCCCTTCTTCGAGGAGCCTTCGGTCCGCGAGAGCCTGGCGATCCCCGCCCAAGTCCGCGTGTGGCAGGAGGACCAGGACCCGCTGGCGGTGGTCGCCGGCTTCCTCAAGGAGCGCAAGCTGGCCGCGCGGCCGATCGGGGTCGAGGAGACCGTCCGCTATTTCGCCGTCGACGGCCTCCAGCGCGCTTTGCCCGGCGCGAAGATCGTCTCGGCCAACCCGATCGTGCGCGGCTGCCGCATGATCAAGACCGCGCCTGAGCTCGCTTTGATGCAACTCGCCACCGACGTGACGATCGCCGCCTATCGCTGGACCTATCCTCGCATTCGCGAGGGCATGACGCCGCGCGACATCGCTGCGCTGATGAGCGCTGCCACGCGCAAGCTGGGCGGCTCGAACGAGTGGAACCTGATCCTGCTCGGCGAGGCGGCGGCCTATCCGCACGGCAGCGGCAAGCCGCAAAAGGTCGTGCCCGGCGAGGTCGTGCTGATGGACTGCGGCTGCAGCGTCCAGGGTTACCAGTCGGACGTATCGCGCAGCTTCGTCTTCGGCACCGCGAGTGCCGAGCAACGCAAGGTCTGGAACCAGGTCGCGCGCGGCCAGCAGATCGCGCTCGAAGTGGCGAAGCTGGGCACGCCCGCCGGCGCTGTCGACGATGCGGTGCGGCGTTATTACACCTCGCTGGGCTACGGCCCGGACTATCAGTTGCCCGGCCTCTCGCACCGCACCGGCCACGGCATCGGCATGGACGGCCATGAACCGGTAAACCTCGTTCGCGGCGAGAAGACGCCGCTCGCGGCGGGCATGTGCTTCTCGAACGAGCCGGGAATCTACATCCCGGGCAGCTTCGGCATCCGGCTCGAGGATTGCTTCCACATGACCGAATCCGGCCCGAAATGGTTCAGCGTACCGCCCAAGTCGATCGACGCGCCTTTCGACTGACGCCGTCGCCGAGTGGCGATGTTTCCGGGCGCCTGTGCTATGTTGCGCGCAGGCGATCTCGGGAGGGCGACATGCCTTGGGACAGTCTGCTTGCTGGCGCGACTGGTGGCGCCGCGATCTTCATCGTCTTCGTCGTGCTGTTCGGCCAGGGGCTGATCAACTCGCTGCTCAAGCTGATCGACACCCGAACGCGCCAGATCGAGATGCGCAACGAGCTGCTGCTCAGGGCGATGGACGGCTATGACCAGCAATTGTCGCAGACGCGGGAGACCCGCTATCTCGAACTTTGGGCGCTCACCGCGCCGCTCCCCCAATGGCCCCGGAACGACGGACTGACCTATGGGCGTCTCGAAAAGCTCACGCGCGAGCTGCGCGATTGGTATTTCGGCGGCGGGGGTCTCTATCTCTCGCAGGAAGCGCGCGACGTGTACGGCGAGGCGCAGACGGTGATTTGCGCTGCGCTCGGCCCGCGGGGCGACGCGGAGGTTCCGTCCGAAGTTTACGATTCGATCCAGAAGGCGTTGTCCCGTCTGCGCCGTAGGCTGACCGCGGACCTTGCGACGCGGCGCGAGATCCACGCGCTGGAGGCAATTCAGAAGCCGTGACGCTGTGATCGAAGCGTTTCGCTTGAGCCGAACGCCGCGTGCCCCTAAGTCGCACGCATGACGTCGACCAACGATATCCGCCGCAGCTTCCTCGACTATTTCGAAGGCCAGGGCCATGCCCGCGTGCCCAGCGCGCCGCTGGTGCCGCAAAACGATCCGACGTTGATGTTCGTCAATGCGGGCATGGTGCCGTTCAAGAACGTCTTCACCGGGCTCGAGACGCGTCCCTATTCGACCGCGACCAGCTCGCAGAAGTGCGTCCGTGCCGGCGGCAAGCACAACGATCTCGACAATGTGGGATACACCGCGCGCCACCACACCTTCTTCGAGATGCTCGGCAATTTCTCGTTCGGCGACTATTTCAAGGAGCAGGCGATCACGCATGCGTGGACGCTGCTGACGCGCGAATGGGGCATCCCGGCGGAGAAGCTGACCGCCACGGTCTATCACACCGACGACCAGGCGTTCGACCTGTGGCGGAAGATCGCGGGCCTGCCCGAAAGCCGGATCATCCGGATCCCGACCAAGGACAATTTCTGGGCGATGGGATCGGACGGCCCGTGCGGGCCCTGCTCGGAGATCTTCTACGATCACGGCGACCATATCCATGGCGGCCCCCCGGGCTCCCCCGAGGAGGATGGCGACCGCTTCGTCGAGATCTGGAACCTCGTCTTCATGCAGTATCTGCAGGAGAATGACGAGATCGTCAGCGAGCTGCCCAAGCCGAGCATCGACACCGGCATGGGGCTCGAACGCCTCGCCGCGGTGCTCCAGGGCGTCCACGACAATTACGATACCGACACCTTCAAGGCGCTGATCGCCGAATCGGGCGCGCTCACCGGCGCCTCGACCACCGGCGAGAACCAGGCGAGCCACCGCGTGATCGCCGATCACCTGCGCTCCTCGGGTTTTCTCGTCGCGGACGGCGTGCTGCCCGCGAACGAGGGCCGCGGCTATGTGCTCCGCCGCATCATGCGTCGCGCGATGCGCCACGCGCACCTGCTCGGCGCGAAGGATCCGCTGATGCACCGGATGGTGCCGGCGCTGGTCGCCGAGATGGGCGCCGCCTATCCCGAGCTCGTCCGCGCGCAGCCGTTGATAGAGGCGACCCTGCTCCAGGAAGAGACGCGTTTCCGCCAGACGCTCGCCAACGGCCTGCGCCTGCTCGACGAGGCTACCCAAGGTCTTTCCGAAGGCGATACGCTGCCGGGCGAGACCGCGTTCAAGCTCTACGACACCTTCGGCTTCCCCTATGATCTGACCGAGGACGCGTTGCGCGCCAATGGCATCCAGGTCGATCGCGCGGGCTTCGACAGCGCGATGGCCGAGCAGAAGCGCGCCGCGCGCGCCGCCTGGAAGGGCTCGGGCGACAAGGCCAGCGACGAAGTCTGGTACGACATCGCCGACGAACTCGGCGGCACCGAGTTCACTGGCTATGTCGGCACCGAAGGCGAAGGCCAGGTCGTCGCCTTGGTCAAGGACGGTACGCGCGTCGACAAGGCCGGGGCGGGCGATGCAGTGACCATCCTCACCAACCAGACGCCCTTCTACGGCGAATCGGGTGGCCAGATGGGCGATGCCGGTACGATCGCCAACGACAAGCTGCGCGCGGTCGTCGACGACACTTCGAAGCCGCTCGGCCGGCTCCACGCGCATCATGCGAAGATCGAGACGGGCGAGATCGCGGTGGGCGACACCGTCCATCTCTCGGTCGACGCCGCACGCCGCGACGCGATCCGCGCCAATCATAGCGCTACGCACCTGCTCCACGCAGCGTTGCGCAAGCGGCTGGGCGGCCACATCACGCAGAAGGGCAGCCTCGTCGCGCCCGACCGGCTGCGCTTCGATTTCTCGCACCCGTCCGCGCTCACGCCGCAGGAAGTGGCCGATATCGAGGCCGATGTGAACGCGCAGATCCGCCACAATGACACGGTTGGCACCCGGCTGATGACGCCCGAGGACGCGATCGCCGCGGGCGCGATGGCGCTGTTCGGGGAGAAATATGGCGACGAGGTCCGCGTGCTCTCGATGGGCCGCGGCGACGACCAGCATTATTCGGTCGAGCTGTGCGGCGGCACGCACGTGCACGCCACCGGCGATATCGCGATCTTCAAGATCGTCTCGGAGAGCGCAGTCTCCTCGGGCATCCGCCGCATCGAGGCGCTGACCGGCGAGGGCGCGCGGCTATGGCTCAACGCGCGCGACGAACGCCTCAGGGAAGCCGCGGCGGCGCTCAAGACCTCGCCCGACGATGTGCCGGCGCGGGTGCTGAGCCTCGTCGAGGAACGCCGTCGGCTCGAGCGCGAGCTTGCCGATGCCAAGAAGGCGCTGGCGCTGGGCGGAGGCGGTTCTGCCGCGCCCGCGGGCCCCGAGCAGGTGGGCGGGGTCAACTTCGTGGGGCAGGTGCTGGAGGGGCTCGACCCCAAGTCGCTGCGCGGGGCGGTCGATGAAGCCAAGGCACGGATCGGCAGCGGCGTGGTTGCGCTCGTTGCGGTCAATGACGGCCGTGCGTCGGTCGCGGTGGGAGTCAGCGACGGGCTCGGGCTGAGCGCGGTCGATCTGGTCAAGACCGCCGTGGCGGTGCTTGGCGGGCAGGGCGGCGGCGGTCGGCCCGACATGGCGCAAGGCGGTGGGCCCGATGGCAGCAAGGCCGGCGAAGCGCTCGGCGCGGTGCGCGAGGCGCTGGCGGAGGCGAAGGCGGCCGCCTGAGGCCGCTCAGGGCGCTACGGCGTAGCCGTCGTCGGGGCGCACCCAGATCGAGCGCTGGCTCATCTCGGGGCGGAGCAAGCCGTCGATCGTCACGTCGCTCTGATATTCATGACCGTCGAAGCGTTGCCGGTAGCAGCGCCTGTGCCCCGCCAGTGGCTGGGCGGCGTTCATCACGCGCGTGCGCACCTGCGCCTCGATCGCGGGCGCGAGCGGTGCGCCGTCCTTGGTGATCCTGCCGTCGCGCAGGTCGATGGGCCGGATCACCGAGCAGATCGCGCCGTCCTGCACCGTACCGCTGGTGCGATATTCGAGGATCGCGACCGGCTCGGTGCTCACCAGCCCCGACACCAATGCATCGAACTCGCTGTCGCCGCGCAGCGTATAGCGAACCAGCGACCGGCAGGTGCGGCGCGCGGTGTCGGGCGCGACGCATTGCATCCTGCCCTCGCGCGCCTGGGCGAGGGGATCCACATCCTGGCCGGCCGGTCCGGCCAGCGCGAGCAGCAAGGCGAGCAAGATTCCGGTCTCCTGAGGCTATAGGCCGAGCTTGTAGCCGTCTTCGGGCTGCACCCACAGCACGTGCTGGGTCATTTCGGGCCGGGCGACGCCGTCCAGCGTCACTTCGGCCTTGAGCACGGCGCCGTCGGGCGTTTCGCGCGTGCAGCCCATCTTGCCGAGCATCGGCGTGATCGAGCCGAGGATCTGCGCCCGGATCGTTCCCGCGGTCGTCGCGTCGAGCGGTGCGCCGTCCATCTTGAACGTCGCGGCGTCGATGTCTTCCTTGCGGATGGGCGCGCAGAACTGGTCTCCGACGAGCTTTCCGGTCGACTTCACTTCCATCGTGATCGGCGGTTGCGGCGCGATGAGGAGGGTCGTCGTGGTTTCGAAGCCGCCGTCGCCATTCAGCTTGTAGCTGGTGAGGCCCATGCAGGTCTTCTTCTCGATATTGGGATTGGCGCATTGGAGCTTGCCGGCCCTGGCGGAAGCGAGCGGGTCGGCGGCAGTCTGCGGCGCGGCCAGGAGGAGGAAGAGCGCGATCATCGGGCGGACTCCATGAGCTTTTCGGTCGAACATGCGGTCCCGCTGTTCGGGCGGCAAGGCGAATCCACGCTCATTCGACGACGTCCGCCTTGCGCGTGCGGCGCAGCCGCGGCTCCCGGTCGAGGTCCGAGGCGGCCTTGATCGACTTGCGCATCTCGTCGCGCTTCTCGTGGATCGACGCAATCACCGGGCCGACCGCGATGCCCACATCGACGAGCACCGCCTCGGACAATTGTAGCGAACTCTCCAGCGTCTCGGGAACCGCATCGGTCGCGCCCGCCTTGTACAGCTCTGCGGCATGATCGGCGTCGCGCGCACGGGCGATGATCGGCAGGTCGGGCACCCAGCTGCGCACGCGCTTGGTGAGGCGGACGGTGAGCACCGGATCGTCCATCGTCAGCACGAGCGCCTTGGCGTGGCCGAGCCTGAGCTGGTCGACCAGCTCGCTGCGGGTCACGTCGCCGAACAAAACGGTATAGCCTTCCTTGCGGGCGGCGTTGACGTTGTCGATGTCGGCGTCGACGCCGAGATAGGAGAGTCCGTGCCGGCGGAGCATGTCCGCCACGGTGCGGCCCACGCGGCCGAAGCCGATCACCACGGTTCCCGCGCGCATTTTGTCGATCGCGGCGGGGGCCTCGTCCTTCTCCTGCTGCTCGATGAGGCGCGCGACGAGCTGGCCCGCCTTGGCCAGCAGCGGCGTGGCGGTCAGGCCGATCGCAGTGACCGTGGTCCAGAAGGCTGCGGTCGCCCCCGAGATCAGGCCCGCCGCGCCGGCCACCCCGAGCACGATCAGCGTGGTCTCGGAGGGGCTCGCCATCAGCACGCCGGTCTCGGTCGCGGTGCCGGTGCGCGCGCCCGAAAGCTTGAGCAGCCCGGTCGTGACGGCGACCTTGACCACCATCACCATCACGGTCGCGCCCAGCAACGGCATCCAATTGGCGAGCACGAAGCCGAGATCGAGCCGCATGCCCACGGTGATCAGGAACACGCCGAGCGCGAGCCCCTTGAACGGCGCGGTGATCGCCTCGACCTCGCCGTGATATTCGGTCTCGGCGATGAGCAGCCCCGCGATCAGTGCCCCGACGATCGGCGACAGGCCGGCGGCGGTGGTGGCGAGGCTGGCGACGATAACGACCAGCAGGCTCGCCGCGAGAAACAGCTCGGGACTCTTGGTCCGGGCAGCCTGCGCGAACATGCGCGGCAGCAGAAAGCGGCCCCCCACGAACAATATGGCGACCGTCAGCACGCCCACCCATAGCGTGGTCAGCAGCCCGGTCATCCCGGCGACGCCCGGTACCGGCGACAAGGCGCCGAGCATGAAGATGATCGGCACGAGCGCCAGATCCTCGAACAGCAGCATGGCGAAGGCCGCGCGGCCCACGGCGCTGGTGGTGCCGGCGATCGGGACGACCAATGCGGTGGAGGAGAGAGCGAGCGCCAGTCCCAGGCCGATCGCGCCGCCGGTGCTCAATCCGGTGAGATAGAGCGCCGCGGCGAGGATGAGGCCCGCCCCGGCGAGCTCCGCGGCGCCTACCCCGAACACGAGCCTGCGCATCGACCAGAGCCTTCGGAACGAAAGCTCGAGCCCGATCGAGAAGAGCAAGAGGATGATGCCGAATTCGGCGAACGGCTCGATCGAATGCGCGTCGGAGATCGTGAAGTAATAGAGCCAGGGATATTGGCTGATCAGCGAGCCGAGCCCGGCGGGGCCGACCAGCGCGCCGACCAGGATGAAGCCGATCACCGGGCTGATGCGGAAGCGCGCGAAGGCGGGGATCACCAACCCGGCCGCGCCGAGGATCACCAGCGTGTCGCTGAAACCGGTATTGTTCAGACTTAGCATGGGCGGCAGCCTAGGGGCGGCACTCGGTACTCGCAACGGCCGTGATCGCCGCCGCCCATGCCGTTTGTCAGCCGCTTACTGCCAGCTGCCCATCGCGGTTTCGAGATTGACGCGAACCGTCTCGAAGAACTGCTCGGTGGTCATCCACGCCTGATCGGGGCCGATCAGCAGCGCGAGGTCCTTGGTCATCGCGCCGCTCTCGACGGTCTGGATGCAGACCTTCTCGAGCGTCTCGGCGAAGCGCGTTACCTCGGGGGTGCCGTCGAACTTGCCGCGATACTTGAGGCCGCCGGTCCAGGCGAAGATCGAGGCGATCGGGTTGGTCGAAGTCGCCTTGCCCTGCTGGTGCTGGCGATAGTGGCGCGTGACGGTGCCGTGCGCCGCCTCGGCCTCGATCGTCTTGCCGTCGGGCGACATCAGCACCGAAGTCATCAGACCGAGCGAGCCGAAGCCCTGCGCGACCTGGTCCGACTGGACGTCGCCGTCATAGTTCTTGCAGGCCCAGACGAACTCGCCGTGCCACTTGAGCGCCGAGGCGACCATGTCGTCGATCAGGCGGTGCTCGTAGACGATGCCGGCGGCCTGGAACTGGTCCTTGAACTCGGCCTCGAACACGGCCTGGAAGATGTCCTTGAAGCGCCCGTCATAGGCCTTGAGGATCGTGTTCTTGGTCGAGAGATAGAGCGGCCAGCCGCGGCCGAGCGAATAGTTCATGCTCGCGCGGGCGAAATCGGTGATCGATTCGTCGAGATTGTACATGCCCATCGCGACGCCGGCGTCGGGGAAGTTGAACACTTCCTTCTCGATGGTCTCGCCATTCTCGCCTTCCCACTTCATGCTGAGCTTGCCCTTGCCGGGCACCTTGAAGTCGGTGGCCTTGTACTGGTCGCCGAACGCATGGCGGCCGACGACGATCGGGCGGGTCCAGCCGGGGATCAGGCGGGGCACGTTCGAGATCACGATCGGCTCGCGGAAGATCACGCCGCCCAGGATGTTGCGGATCGTGCCGTTGGGCGACTTCCACATTTCCTTGAGGCCGAATTCCTCGACGCGGGCCTCGTCCGGGGTGATCGTCGCGCACTTCACGCCGACGCCGTACTGCTTGATCGCGTTCGCCGAATCGATCGTGATCTGGTCGTTGGTCTCGTCGCGCTTCTCGACGCCGAGGTCGTAATATTTGAGGTCGATGTCGAGATAGGGGAGGATCAGGCGCTCGCGGATCCACTGCCAGATGATCCGCGTCATCTCGTCGCCGTCGATCTCCACGACCGGCGTTGCAACCTTGATCTTCGCCATGTGCTCGCTTCCTTTTTAGGGTTTGGGCGAGCGTCTAGGAGGATGGGGAGGGGGGATCAAGCGCCCTTGGCGGCGCTTATTTCTTCCACGCCCACCAGAGCTGCGCGGGGGGCAGGTTCCACCACTCGACCTCATGGTCGATATGATCCCAATAGGGCGTCAGGAAGTTCCGCACCTTCGGATTGTACTGGTAGACCAGGAACGCGCCGCCCGGGCGAAGGATGTCGTGGGTGGCATGCGCGATCGAATCACCCACGCCCGTCGGCAGCGTCGAGAAGGGAAGGCCCGAGGCGATGAAATCGGCATGGTCGAAGCCGTGATCGGCGATGATCTTCTTGATGTCCGCCGCCGAATCATTGATCGCGATGAAGCGCGGATCGTCGATCATGTGCTTCAGGTAGCGGATGAAATCGGGATTCGTGTCGATCACGATCAGCTTGGCGTCAGGCGCCAGCCGCTCGAGGATCGGGCGAGTGAAGGTTCCCACGCCGGGGCCGTATTCGACGAACAGCTTGCAATTGCCCCAGTCGACTCGATCGAGCATGCGCTTCACGAGGCGCTGCGACGAGGAAGCGATCGCGCCCACCATCACCGGATGCTTGAAGAAGCCCTTGAGGAACATCACCCAGGGCGAGGACACTCCGGCGGCACGCATACTGGCACGGCGCTGCTTTGCGGAGGCGGTCGATGCGGGCATTGAGATCCTTTGCAGCTTTCGTGGCACCAGGGCGCACGCGCTTTCGCGAAAACGAACGAACATTCAAGCGGGACGGTTGCCTTTGCTGGGGACAACCACCGACGAACTCGAACAGTGTGGCGCGCAGATACACCACCATCCCCGCCGCGCAAAGCCGATCTGCGACAATCAGATGACAAGCGGTGCGATCACGGTTCGTTCATCCGGGGTGAAGCCGCGATACCACAGGGTGGCTCGCGGGAAAATGGGAGGGTGGGTGCCGATGCTCGCGATACTGACTGCGCTCTTGCTGCTGCCTGCGTCCATGCAACGCGACCCCGAGATCGCCCGCCCCGAATTGCTGAGCAGCGAGGATGTGCTTCCGCAAATCGACGATGCGGCGGTGCTGGCCTTCGTCAAGAAGCCGTTCGATCCCCGTTCCGGCGGGCGCCGGCACGATTGGCCCCGCACCCTCGGCATGTTGCGCGGCGTGCCCGTGGTGATCAGCTACACCTGCTCGGACCTTTGCCCCGAGTACACCAGGCGAATCGTGCGATACAATGTGACCGCGGGGCCTGAATGCGACCGGGTCGGCGGGATATCGAAGGATATCGTCGTGCCCAGGGGGATCGGCGTGGGCAAGGCGCGTTATTGCATCCCCGCGGTGACCGAACCGTGGCAGCAATGAGCGGGACGGAAACTCGCGCCACCGTCTAGGAAACACGGCCATGTGCCGCTACACCGCGCCGCATGGCATCCCTCGACAAGCCCCCCGTCGGCAACCCGACCGTGAAGTGGCGTTTCCCCGACATCCACCCCGAAGGGCGCAAATATGTGCTGATCGCGGGCGCGATCGCGTTCGTCAGCCTGTTCGTCTGGGATTTCATCACCTGGCCGCTCGTCTTCCTGACGCTCGGCGTCGCGGCGTTCTTCCGCGATCCCGTGCGCGTCACGCCGCAGGGCGAGGGGCTGATCGTCTCTCCCGCCGACGGTCTCATCACGATGATCGAGCCGGTGACCCTGCCTCCCGAGCTTTCGGGCCCGCATGCGCTTGGCGATGGACCGATGCTGCGCGTCTCGGTGTTCATGAGTGTGTTCGACGTGCACATCAATCGCACGCCGATCACCGGCACGATCCGCCATGTCATCTATATCGCCGGCAAGTTCATGAACGCCGACTTCGACAAGGCGAGCGAAGAGAATGAGCGTCAGTATATCATCGTCGAGGACAAGAACGGCCTGCGGATCGGCTTCACCCAGATCGCCGGGCTGGTTGCGCGTCGCATCGTCGCCTTCGTCAAGGCGGGCGACATGGTGGTCGGCGGGCAGCGCGTCGGGCTGATTCGCTTCGGCAGTCGCGTCGACGTCTTCATCCCCGAGAGCTACGGCGTCGAAGTCGCGTTGGGCCAGCGCGCCGTTGCCGGCGAAACCATCCTCGCGCGCAAGGGCGCACCGCGCGCGACCGGCATCGCGCAATGAGGCCGCCCCGCGCGGGCAGGCTTCCAAGGCGACCGCGCCGCGAAGGCGGCATTCCCCTCCGCGCGGTCCTGCCGAACACCGTCACTGCGCTCGCGCTCTGCTCGGGCCTGACGGCGATTCGTTTCGCGATCCTCGAGAATTGGGAAGTCGCGGTGCTGCTGGTGCTGGCCGCCGCGGTGTTCGACGGGCTCGACGGCAAGATCGCCCGGTTGGTGCGCGCGGAGAGCCGCTTCGGCGCCGAGCTCGACAGCCTCTCCGATGCGATCTCGTTCGGCGTGGCGCCGGCGCTGATCCTCTATCTCTGGTCGTTGAACGGCCTCGGCCAGTTCGGCTGGATGATCGCGCTGCTGCTGGCGCTGTTCTGCGCGCTGCGCCTTGCGCGGTTCAACGCGAATATCGACCAGGAGCATCAGCCGCACAAATCGGCCGGCTTCCTCACCGGCGTTCCCGCGCCGGCAGGTGCCCTGCTGGCGATGACGCCGCTCTATCTGTGGCTGTGGACGGGCGAGGCGGTGATCCGCATGCCCGTCGTGATCGCGGTCTGGACGGCGTTCGTCGCGCTGCTGCTGATCTCGAGCATCGCCACCTATGCGCCGACCGCCCGGATCCGCCAGCGGATCCGCTTCGAGGCTGTGGCGCTGCTGGTGGTGTTCGTCGCGGCCCTGGTTTCGGCGCCCTGGCCGACGCTTGCGCTGCTCGCCATCGCCTATCTGGCGACGATCCCGTTCAGCGTGCGCAGCTATCGCAGGATCATGCGGCTGCGCGCAGCGGCGCCCGTGCCGCCAGCCGAGCCGGAACTGCCCGCACCGTAACCCGGCTCAGCCGCGGCGGCAGCGCGGGCAGCATGGATGTCGGGCGAAACAGGTCGGCGAAGCGGTGGAACTGTGGACGGATGCTGGCATAGAGCGCCCAGCCCGCCGTCGCGAAGGTGGCGCCGAACAACACTGCAACAGCGAATCCAGTCATCGTTCGGCTCCAATTTCCGCACGCGGCCGGCGGGAACCCGGCAATTTCAACGGCTTCCCGCCGCGAGGTGTTTCACGCCCCGCTTCTGGGCTCTTTATGTTCCGTTAACGTTCCCATGTCAACACGATGTTCCGAACTTGTTCCACTTGCCTGCGCGTGGCAGTTCGGCTAAGGGCGCCGCCTCAACCCGCATGGGAAGCATCATAAACCGGTGCCATGGCGCTCAGCCTGGTCACTCGCTTCCCAGAGGCTCAACCGGAAGGAGTTATCCCTATGGCGGCACCTGTCGTCACCATGCAGCAGCTGCTCGAATCGGGCGCGCACTTCGGTCACCAGACCCACCGCTGGAACCCGAAGATGAAGCCCTACATCTTCGGCGACCGCAACGGCGTCCACATCATCGATCTCTCGCAGACCGTGCCGCTCTTCGCGCGCGCGCTCGAGTTCGTGTCGTCGACCGTCGCCGCCGGCGGCAAGGTGCTCTTCGTCGGCACCAAGCGCCAGGCCCAGGAGCCGATCGCCGAGGCAGCACGCCGCGCGAACCAGCATTTCGTCAACCACCGCTGGCTGGGCGGCATGCTCACCAACTGGAAGACGATCAGCAACTCGATCAAGCGCCTCAAGAGCCTCGAGGAGCAGCTCTCGGGCGATACGCACGGCCTGACCAAGAAGGAAGTGCTCCAGCTCACCCGCGAGCGCGACAAGCTCGAGCTCTCGCTCGGCGGCATCCGCGACATGGGCGGCGTTCCGGACATCATGTTCGTGATCGACGCGAACAAGGAAGAGCTGGCGATCAAGGAAGCCAACACGCTTGGTATCCCCGTGGTCGCGATTCTCGATTCGAACGTGAGCCCGGACGGCATCGCCTTCCCGGTTCCGGCGAACGACGACGCGAGCCGCGCAATCCGCCTGTACTGCGAGGCCGTGGCGATCGCCGCGACCCGCGGCGGCCAGGACCAGATGCGCAACCAGGGCTATGACTTCGGCGCCGCCGAGCAGCCCCCGGTCGAGGAAGCGGTCGCCGCTCCGGTGGTCGAGGAGCCCGAGGCTCCTGCCGCCGCGACCGATCCCGAGCAGGCCGAAGAGGGCGAGCGTCAGATCGACGCCTGAGCCCGTCATCCAACCGTAATGGGGGCGGGGCAGGGCAAAACGCACTGCTCCGCCCGACTTTTAGCTGAGGAATAGAACATGGCCGAGATCACTGCAGCTGCCGTGAAGGAGCTCCGCGAAAAGAGCGGCGCCGGCATGATGGATTGCAAGAAGGCGCTCACCGAGACCAATGGCGACCTCGAAGCCGCCAGCGACTGGCTGCGCTCGAAGGGCCTCGCCGCCGCCGCCAAGAAGTCGAGCCGCACCGCTGCCGAGGGTCTGGTCGGCATCGCCGTCGCCGGCACCAAGGGCGTCGCGGTCGAGGTCAATTCGCAGACCGACTTCGTCGCCAAGAACGAGATCTTCCAGGGTTTCGTCCGCGACGTTACCGCGGTCGCGCTCGAGAAGGGCGACGATATCGATGCGCTCAAGGCCACGCAGCTGCCGCAGGGCGGCACCGTCGAGGAAGTGCTGACCAACAACATCTCGACGATCGGCGAGAACCAGGTGCTGCGTCGCGCCAAGAAGGTCGAAGTGACCAACGGCGCGGTGATCCCGTACGTCCACAACGCCGCCGCGCCGGGCCTCGGCAAGATCGGCGTGCTGGTCGCGCTCGAGAGCGATGCGGGCGTCGATGTGCTCGAGCCGCTCGGCAAGCAGGTCGCGATGCACATCGCCGCTGCCTTCCCGCTCGCGCTGGACGAGACCGGTCTCGACCAGGAGACGCTGGAGCGCGAGCGCCAGATCGCGACCGAGAAGGCTGCCGAGAGCGGCAAGCCGGCCGAGATCATCGCCAAGATGGTCGAGGGTGCGGTCAAGAAGTTCGCCAAGGAGAACGCGCTGCTCAGCCAGCTCTTCGTGATGGACGGCAAGACTCCGGTCGCCGACGTGATCGCCAAGGCGGGCAAGGACGCCGGCGCGTCGATCGTGCTCAAGGACTATGTCCGCTTCCAGCTCGGCGAAGGCATCGAGAAGGAAGAGAGCGATTTCGCGGCCGAGGTCGCTGCGACCGCCGGCCTGACCAAGTAAGCGAGGCGCCGGGGCGTTCCGCCTCGACGGTCTGTCCCCGGCATCTCCGCTTGTTCCTGCGGCGCGGCACCTCTAAGGTCCGCGCCGCTTCGCTATCCGCCCCAAGCCCAAGGCTAAAATGACCGCTCCCCGCTTCAATCGCATCCTCCTCAAGCTTTCGGGCGAGGTCCTCATGGGGCAGGGCCAGTTCGGCATCGACCCCGCCACCTGCGACCGCGTCGCGGCCGAAGTGAAGGAGGCGATCGAGACCGGGCTGCAGGTCTGCATGGTGGTCGGCGGCGGCAACATCTTCCGCGGCCTTGCCGGCGCGGCGCAGGGCTTCGATCGCGCCAGCGCCGACTATATGGGCATGCTCGCGACCGTGATGAACGCGCTGGCGATGCAGAACGCGCTCGAAAAGGCGGGAGTCCAGACGCGCGTCCAGTCGGCGATCCCGATGGCCAGCGTGTGCGAACCCTATATCCGCCGGCGCGCCGAGCGGCACATGGAGAAGGGCCGCGTGGTCATCTTCGCCGCCGGCACCGGCTTGCCCTTCTTCACCACCGACACCACCGCCGCGCTGCGTGCCGCCGAGATGAACTGCGACGCGCTGTTCAAGGGCACCAGCGTCGATGGCGTGTACGATGCCGATCCGAAGAAGGTGCCTACTGCAAAGCGCTACGAATCATTGGGTTATAACCGTGTTCTCGCGGACAATCTCAAGGTGATGGATGCCTCGGCCGTCGCGCTGTGCCGTGACAACAACATTCCGATCGTGGTGTTCAACATCCGCGACGAGGGCAATCTCTCGGCCGTGCTACGCGGCGAGGGTACCTCGACGATCGTCCAGAACGAAACCGTATCCGCATAAGGGGAGAGCCGTAAAATGGCCGCTTACGACAAGGCAGATCTCGAGCGCCGCATGGCCGGCGCGGTCGAGGCGCTCAAGCACGACCTCCAGGGCCTGCGCACGGGTCGCGCATCGACCACCTTGCTCGATCCGGTGACGGTCGAGGTCTATGGCTCGCACATGCCGATCAACCAGCTTGCCAGCGTCTCGGCGCCCGAGCCGCGCATGCTCTCGGTGCAGGTGTGGGACAAGACCAATGTCGGCCCGGTCGACAAGGCGATCCGCTCAGCGGGCCTCGGGCTCAACCCGATCGTCGACGGCCAGACGCTGCGGCTGCCGATCCCGGACCTGACCGAGGAGCGCCGCAAGGAGCTCGCCAAGCTCGCCGGCCAATATGCCGAGAAGGCGCGCATCGCCGTCCGCAATGTCCGCCGCGACGGCAATGACAGCCTCAAGACCGACGAGAAGAAGGGCGTGTTCGGCGAGGACGAGCGCAAGCGCCACGAGACCGAGGTGCAGAAGCTGACCGACAGCACGATCGCCGATATCGACGCCGCGGCGGCGTCCAAGGAAAAGGAAATCCTGGGCAAGTGACGCCGGGCCTTCGCCCCTTTTCGAGAGCGGTCGCCTGACATGGCCGCCAGACCCTCCCCGGATCTTCCTTCGGAGACGATTCCGCGTCACGTCGCCATCATCATGGACGGCAACGGGCGCTGGGCCAAGAAGCGCTTCCTGCCGCGCATCGCGGGGCACAAGCAGGGCGTGGAGAGCGTCCGCCGCATCGCCCGCGCCGCGCGCAAGCTCGGCATCGAGGTGCTGACGCTCTACGCCTTCTCCTCGGAGAATTGGCGCCGTCCAGAGGACGAGGTCCGGGACCTGATGGGGCTGCTCCGGCACTTTCTCGCGAGCGAGCTCGACGAGCTGGTGTCGGAGGGCGTCAAGCTGCGCGTGATCGGCGGCTGGCGCGAGCTCGCGCCCGATCTCGTGACGATGATCGAAGGTGCCGTCGCGCGCACCGCCACCAACCCCGGGCCGACCCTGGTGATCGCGCTCAATTACGGGGCGCAGGCCGAAATCCTCGCCGCCACCCGCCGCCTCGCCGAACAGGCGCGCGACGGCGCGCTCGATCCCGCCGCGATCGACGAGGCGCACTTCGAGGCCGAGCTCGAGACGGCCGATCTGCCGCCGCTCGACCTGCTCATCCGTACCTCGGGCGAGCATCGGCTGTCGAACTTCCTGCTATGGCAGGCCGCCTATGCCGAATTGCTCTTCGTCGATACGCTGTGGCCCGATTTCGACGAGAAGGCACTAGCCGCCGCGCTCGACCAGTTCGGCCAGCGTCAGCGGCGTTTCGGAGGCTTGTGACCAAGTCCGGATCGGATCTCGCGACGCGTCTGCTCGTCGCCATCGTGCTCATTGGGCTCGCCGCCGTCGCGCTCTGGGTAGGGGGGCTCGGCTTTTGGCTGGTGATCGCGACGATCGGGCTGCTGATGATGGGCGAATGGGCCGATCTCAGTGGCGCGACCCTGCAGCACAAACGGCTCTCGCAATATGCCCTGACGGTTCCGCTGGCGATCATGGCCCCGGGCCTGGCCGCAGGTCCGGGCTTCCTTGCGCTGGGTCTGGTGATCGGTGCGGCTTTCTTCGTCGCCGCGGTGACCCGTAGCGGCCGGCTCGCCAGCGGCGTGCTCTATGTGGGGCTCCCGGTCCTTGCTCTGCTGACTCTGCGCATGGAGGAGCCGCACGGGCTGCTCTACACCTTCTGGGCGATGGCGCTCGTCTGGGCATGCGACAGCGGCGCCTATTTCGCGGGCCGCGCGATCGGTGGGCCGAAGCTGGCCCCCCAGATCAGCCCCAACAAGACCTGGGCCGGCTTCATCGGCGGTGTCGCTGCCGCGGGGATCTTCGCCGCATTGCTGGTCTGGCTCGGGCTTCCGGTGCCGCTCGCCATCGCCACGCCGGTGCTCGCGATGCTCGCGCAGCTCGGCGACCTCTATGAGAGTCATCTCAAGCGCGAGGCCGGGGTGAAGGATTCGGGCAACCTGCTCCCCGGCCATGGCGGGATCATGGACCGGCTCGACGGCCTGGTGGCGGTTGCCCCGGTGGCGGCATTGCTCGTACTGGTGTTGCCGCGATGAAACGCGTGACGATCCTCGGCGCGACCGGATCGGTGGGGAGCTCCACGCTCGACCTGATCGAGCGCGCGCCCGGACAGTTCGAAGTCCTCGCGCTCACTGCCAATCGCGACGTCGACAAGCTGGCCGCCGCCGCGATCCGCACGCGCGCGAAGCTGGCGGTGGTCGCGGACGAGAGCCGCCTCGACGCACTCCGCGATGCGCTTGCCGGAAGCGGCGTGGAGGCGCGGGCAGGGGCCGATGCGGTCTGCGAGGCTGCACGCCTGGGCGCGGACTGGACGATGGCCGCGATCGTCGGCACCGCCGGGCTCAAGCCGGTGATGGCAGCGCTCGAAGCCGGGGGAACGGTCGCGCTGGCCAACAAGGAGGCGTTGGTTTCCGCGGGCGACGTCATGATGGCGGCCGCCCGCGCGCACGCCACGACGCTGCTGCCCGTCGATTCCGAGCACAATGCCGTCTTCCAGTGCCTCGACCGGACCGCACCCAAGAGCGTCCGCAAGATCGTCCTCACCGCCAGCGGCGGTCCGTTTCGCGCCACACCGCTCGATCAGATGCGCGCGATCACGCCGGCACAGGCGGTGGCGCATCCCAATTGGTCGATGGGCGCGAAGATATCGGTCGATTCGGCGACGATGATGAACAAGGGGCTCGAACTCATCGAGGCCTTTCATCTCTTTCCGGTGAGCGCGGATCAGCTCGACATATTGGTGCACGCCCAGTCGGTGGTGCATTCGATGGTCGAATATGTCGATGGGTCGGTGCTGGCGCAGCTCGGCACGCCGGACATGCGCACGCCCATCGCCTATGCGCTGGCCTGGCCCGAGCGGATGAAGACGCCGTGCGAGCCCCTCGATCTCGCGCGCATCGGCCGGCTCGACTTCGAGGCGCCCGATCCCGTGCGCTTCCCAGCCCTGACGCTGGCCCGCGACGCGCTCGTGGCGGGTGGCGCGCGACCGGCGATCCTCAATGCCGCCAATGAGGTTGCCGTCGCTGCTTTCCTCGCGGGGCGGGTGGGATTTCTTGAAATTGCCGCAATCGTTGCCGATACGCTGGCGCGCTACGACCCGGCCGCCCCGGACTCGCTGGATGCCGTGCTGGCGATCGACGCCGCGGCGAGGGCGTATGCGGGCGAGCGAGTTAAGGACTGCGTTCTTTGATCGAATCTCCCGGCATCCCGATCTACTTCCTGGCCTTCGTGCTGCTGCTGGGGCCGCTCGTCTTCCTGCACGAACTCGGACATTATCTCGCCGGCCGCTGGTTCGGAGTGAAGGCAGAGGAATTCTCGATCGGCTTCGGCCGCGAGATCGCCGGCATCACCGACAAGCGCGGGACACGCTGGAAGTTCGGCTGGCTGCCGCTAGGCGGCTATGTGCGCTTCGCCGGCGACATGAACCCGGCGAGCCAGCCTTCGCCCGAATGGCTGTCGCTGCCGGCGCAGGAGCGGGCGAAAACCTTCCAGGCCAAGCCTTTGTGGCAGCGCGCGATCATCGTAGCGGCGGGCCCGATCGCGAACTTCATCGTCGCGATCGTGATCCTCGCCGCGTTCGCGCTCGCTTATGGGCAGAATGTGACGCCCTCGGTGGTGGGTACCGTCCAGCCGGGCAGCGCCGCCGCGGTGGCGGGACTCCAGCCTGGAGACCGGCTCACCGCGCTTGGCGGACGTTCGGTCGAGACCTTCACCGACATCGCCAAATATGCGCAGCTGCGACCCGGCGAAGCGGTGGAGATCGACTTCGAGCGGGGCGGCCGGGCGATGGCCGCGGATATCGTGATCGGCGTTCGCGAGGACCAGGACCGCTTCGGCAACAAATACCGCATCGGCGTGCTCGGCATCGGCAGCAGCGCTCCGGTGCTGAAATCGGTGGGCGTCCTGGAGGCGCCGCTCGTCGGCGTCCGTCAGACCGTGGACATCGTCCAGATGACGCTGGACGGCCTTGGGCAGATCATCACCGGCCGCCGCTCGCTTTCCGAGCTCGGCGGGCCGCTCAAGATCGCCCAGGTCTCGGGCGAGCGTCTCTCGATGGGACCGGTCGAGTTCGTGTTCCTCATCGCGCTCATTTCGATTAATCTCGGATTCATCAACCTATTGCCAGTTCCAGTGCTGGATGGCGGGCATCTTCTGTTCTACGCAGTCGAAGCCGTACGCCGCCGCCCGGTTGAGCCCCAGGTGATGGAATGGGCCTTCCGGGGTGGTCTGATCGCAATCCTGGCGCTGATGCTGCTGGTGACGTTGAATGATCTGGGCGCGTTCGGCGTGTGGAGAAATCTGGCCGGGTTGATCGGCTGATGCGGTTAAGGCAGGGGCGGTTGTTCCGGCGTCGCGTGGGCAGCGGCATTACTCGAAATCCGACTTGGGGTGGGATGTGACGATCAAGGCTAATCATTTCGGCGTACGCGCCACTGCGACGCTTCTCGCGGGCACCATGCTCTCGGGACTCGCGCATGCCCAGACCGCCCCAACCCCGGCGCCCGCTGCGCCGCCGCAGACGGCTGCGCCCGCGCCCCAGGTCCTGGCGCCGCCCGCGCCCGTGCAGCAGGTCCGCACGGTCCGTTCGCTGCGGGTCGAAGGATCGCAGCGCCTCGAGCCCGAGACGGTTCTGTCCTACACCCGCCTGCGCGTCGGCGAGACCTACACCAACGAGACCGTCGACCAGGCGATCAAGGACCTCCTCGCGTCGGAACTGCTGGCGGACGTGGCGATCGAAGGGGTCGAGACCGGCGACCTCGTCATCCGCATCCGCGAGAACCCGGTGATCAACCGGGTGATCTACGAGGGCAACAAGCGCCTCAAGCAGGACAAGATCAGCAAGGAAGTGAAGCTGGCCCCGCGCCAGATCTTCACGCGCACCGCGGTCCGCGCCGACGTGGCGCGGATCATCGAGCTCTATCGCCGTCAGGGACGCTTCGCCGCGAGCGTCGAGCCGAAGATGGTCAGCCTCGACCAGAACCGCGTCGACGTGATCTTCGAGATCAGCGAGGGGCCCAAGTCCAAGGTCCGTCAGATCAACATCATCGGCAACGAAGTGTTCTCCGACGGCAAGCTGCGCGGCGAGATGGCGACCAAGACCGCCAGCCTGATGCACCTGCTGAGCTCGAACACCTCGTACGACCAGGACCGCCTGGCCTATGACCAGCAGAAGCTGCGCCAGTTCTACCTGACCGAAGGCTATGCCGATTTCCGGGTGATCTCGGCGGTGGCCGAACTGACGCCGGACAAGAAGGACTTCATCATCACCTACGTGGTGGAAGAAGGTCCGCGCTACAAGTTCGGCCCGGTGAAGGTCGACAGCGCAATCCGCGACTTCGACGACAAGCGCCTCGCCTCGGCGTTGAGCATCAAGGAAGGCCAATGGTATAACGCCAAGGCCGTCGAGGACACCGTCGAGCAGCTGAGCGAGACCGCCGGCGCCTTCGGCTATGCCTTCGCGGAGGTCACGCCCCAGTTCGAGCGCGACCGCGAGAAGCTCACCATGTCGATGAACTTCAACATCGGCGAATCGAACCGCACCTATATCGAGCGGATCGAGATCACGGGCAATCGCCAGACGCAGGACAAGGTGATCCGTCGCGAGTTCCGCGTGGCGGAGGGCGACGCCTTCAACACCTTCCTGGTCAAGCGTTCGCAGGACCGCATCAACTCGCTCGGCTATTTCCAGGACAAGTTCGAGATCGAGCGCGTCGAGGGCTCGGCGCCGGACCGTATCGTGCTCCGGGCCAATGTCGAAGAGCGCCCCAATGGCGAACTGACGCTTTCGGCGGGCTTCTCGAGCCTCGAACGTTTCATCCTCCAGGCTTCGATCCGGCAGCGCAACTTCCGCGGCATGGGCCAGACGGTCTCGGCCTCGGTCGACTATTCGAGCTATTCCAAGTCGATCGAGCTGGGCTTCACCGAGCCTTATCTGTTCGACAGCAATGTCGCGCTCGGCGGCACGATCTTCCGCCAGGACTATAACGCGTTCAACTATATCGGCAGCGATCGCAGCACGACCTACAGCCAGGTGGCGACGGGCTTCCAGCTGGTCGCAGGTCTGCCGCTGACCGAATATTGGACGCTGTCGGGCCGTTATACGTTGCGCCAGGACGACGTCACGCTCGACGAATCGTCCTTCTACACCAACGGCGTCTGCGATCCGCTCAAGGCGGGCCGCTATTATTGCGAGGCGGTGGGCAACCGGATCACTTCGCTCGTCGGCGTCTCGCTGATCTACGACAGCCTCAACAGCCGCCTGCGCCCGACGCGCGGCCAGCGGATGAGCATCGGCGCCGACTTCGCCGGCCTGGGCGGCGAGGTGAAGTATATCCGCGCCCGCGCCGAGGGCGACAAATACTGGAATGTCGGCAGCGGCTTCATCTTCTCGGTCTCGGCCGAGGGCGGCTATATCCACAGCCTTGAGAAGGCGGCCGCGGGCATCGATCCGGTCCGCATCACCGATCGCTTCTATCTCGGTGAGCCGCAGTTCCGCGGCTTCGACATCCGCGGCGTCGGTCCGCGCGTCCAGCGCATCTCCTATACGGGCGATCCCACCGCCGGCACGCAGCTCCTCGTCACCGACAAGGATCAGATCGTCGACGACGCGCTGGGCGGCAAGGCCTATTACCTCGCCAAGGCCGAGCTCGAGATCCCGCTCGGCGCCGGTGCCGCCGAGATGGGCCTGAGGCCGTCGATCTTCGTGATGGCGGGCAGCCTGTTCGGCATCAAGCGGCCGGGCAAGACGATCGAGTTCACCCAAGCGACCGATTCCTCGGGCAACCTGCTCTTCAACCAGGACGGCTCGCCGACGCTGCTCCCGAAGGACAATTTCATCAAGGATGCGAGCGGCAACCAGCTCTACATCGTCGGCAGCGGCTCCAATGTCGGTGCGCTGACGACCTGCACCGTGGGCTATTCCTCGTCCGCATCCACCCCGTGCGTCGGCACGTCGATCAACACGATCTACAACGTGCCCACTTCCCCGTTCCTCGAACGCTTCGTCGGCGATTCCGCGCGTCCGCGCATCTCTGTCGGCTTCGGCGTCAACTGGAATTCGCCGTTCGGGCCGCTTCGCATCGACGTCGCAAAGACGCTCGTGACGGTGGACGGCGACGATACCAAGCTCGTGACATTCAACGTAGGGACCCAGTTCTGATGATTACGAAGAAAGCAATCCTGGCTGCGATGCTCGCCGCCCCGGCGATGATCGCGGTCGCCGCGCCTGCGCATGCGCAGGCCGGTGGCATCGCCTATGCGAGCCCCACCAGCGTCGTTGCCGGCTCCAAGGCGTTCGCCGCCGCCAACCAGCAGATCGCGACGACCTACAAATCGGCGTTCGATCAGATCCAGGCGCGCCGCGCCGCGGCGCAGAAGGAAGTCGAGCCGATTGTCACGCAGCTGCGGACCCAGTTCGATACCAACAAGGACGGACAGCTGAGCCAGGCCGAGCAGACCGCGCTCCAGAACTCGAAGAGCCCGCTGCTCGACCGGCTCAAGACCGCGCAGGACAATGCCCAGAACGAGATCGGCCGTCTGAGCAATCCTGCCGCCCGCGCCGAGCTGTTCGCGATCGAATCGATCCTGCGTCAGTATGAGGCGGCGCAGCTGCGCGTCGTGAACGCCCGCAAGATCAACGTCGTGCTGTCGCCGGAAGTGTTCATGTACGCGCCGGACTCGGCCAATATCAGCCAGGCGATCACCGACGAGATCGACAAGGTCGCGCCGACCGTCGGCATCCAGCCGCCTGCCAACTGGCAGCCTTCGCGCCAGACGCTGGCGATCCAGCAGGAAATCGCCCAGGCCGCGCAGCTCCAGGCCTATCAGCAGGCGGCGGCCCAGCAGCAGCGCGCCCAGCAGCCCGCCGCCGGCACCGCGCCGGCCGCGACGGGCGGCACCCAGCCCGCCAAGCCGGCCGAGCCGCGTTGAGCGAGAACGAATCCGGCAGCGCATCCATCGGCCCGCTCGACATCAAGCGGGTGATGGCGGCGCTGCCGCATCGCTATCCGATGCTGCTCGTCGATCGGGTCGAGGAACTGGTCCTCGACCAGCGGATCGTCGCGATCAAGGCGGTCTCGATGAACGAGGAGTTCTTCCAGGGGCATTTCCCCGGGCGTCCTATCATGCCCGGCGTGCTTCAGGTCGAGGCGTTGGCGCAGGCCGCCGGCGTGCTCGCGGTCGAGAGCCTCGGCCTCGCCGGATCGGGCAAGCTGGTCTATTTCATGTCGATCGACGGCGTGAAGTTCCGCAAGCCCGTCGAGCCAGGGGTGCTGCTCCGGCTCGAGGTCGAGTTCGTCCAGAAGCGCTCGCGCGTCTGCAAGTTCGCCGGCAAGGCGCTGCTCGACGGCGAAGTCGCCACCGAGTGCGAATTCACCGCCATGATCGCGGATCCGCCCAAGGCCTGAGTTTTCAAGGCGCGAGGGGGCAGGGAGGTTGCGTCGGCCGCGCCCCTCTGCTAACCGCGCGCGTCCGCTGCCGGTCGGAAACCGGCGGCATTTCCAAGGAATTGACCCGTGAAGAAAGACACGCATCCCGATTACCACATGATCAAGGTGCAGATGACCGACGGCACCGTGTTCGAGACCCGCTCCACCTGGGGCAAGGAAGGCGACACGATGCAGCTCGACATCGATCCGCTGGCACACCCGGCCTGGACCGGCGGTCGCGGCCAGATGCTCGATCAGGGTGGTCAGGTCGCGCGCTTCAACAAGCGCTTCGGCGGCCTCTCGCTCGGCAAGAAGTGATCGCGCGCCGCTGAAAGGCGGCCGCTCCACAGGCGACATCCCGGCGAACGCCGAATTCTGCCGTCGAGCCGCTTGGTTCGCGCAGGTTCGGGCGTTCGCCGGGATCGTTTTGTCAGCAGACGGTGGCCTGGCGGGCATGGCCGCTCGAGGCGGGTCCACGCCATTCGCCGCCGAAGATTTTAAAGTACTTACGGCACAATGAGGGCTGAATGAGCCCGAGCGCGTCGAAGCGCATTGCGCTTCGACGCGAAGAGGGGCATCCTCTCGCGACTTCACCGGTTTTTTGGGGAAACCGTGATGCGCAAGGGCCTGCCCGTCTGCCTCATCCTGTGCGGCCTGCCGCTTTCGGCCGTTGCGGGCGAGCGATCGGGCGCGATCCTCAAGAACCGAATACTCGCGAACGTGTCCAAGCCGCTCGGCGCACTGAGGCGCGACGCGCCTGCCCCCCTTGGCACCACCCCCCAGCGCTTCATGCTTCCCGCCGGCACCGCCCGGCTCCAGCCTTTGCCGCGCGTGACGGTGCTTGCCGAACGAGGGCCGCGGCGCGCTGGAAACGGGGCGGCCCCGGCGGCGTGGGGGCCGGGCTCGACGCTTCCGGAGGTCACTGCCCGCGCCGGCGGCAGCTACGCCGTTTATGACGTCATGCGCGATCAGCCCCGCCCGCGTCACCGCAAGTCGCCCCTGAGCACTGCGCTTGTGCTCCGGCTCGACGGCAAGGACGACAGCCCGTCGTTCAGCGTCGGTGGCGGCGGCGTGGCGGCTGCCGTATGGCGTGCGGTCCCGAAGTGACGCCCGGCGCGGGCGGAATAATTCCGAAGGCGTGAAACTTCCGCACAAGCAGGCGGGACGTTCATTCAACACGTGACCCGTATTGATCCGCTATCCGAACTCCACCGTTCGCTGTGCTGCTGACTCGTCGGGGGGCGATGTCGAGCGCCGGTGAACGAAGCGGTTTTCGATCCGGGGGGAGGAGCGTTCCCTGGCCGCCGACAGGCCGGGGGCGTTGGATAGGTTCTTCTCGGAGGCCTATCCCGAAGACCAGAACACCCGCGGAAGCGATTCCGCGGGTGTTCGATTTTCCAGTCTATGTGAAGCGGCGCCGCGCTTACTGGTCGAGGAACGACCGCATCTTGCGGGAGCGGCTCGGGTGCTTGAGCTTCCTGAGCGCCTTGGCCTCGATCTGACGGATACGCTCGCGCGTCACGCTGAACTGCTGGCCGACTTCCTCGAGCGTGTGATCGGTGTTCATGCCGATGCCGAAGCGCATGCGCAGCACGCGCTCCTCGCGCGGAGTGAGCGAGGCGAGGACCCGGGTGACCGTCTCCTTGAGGTTCGCCTGGATCGCGGCGTCGACCGGGATGACGGCGTTCTTGTCCTCGATGAAGTCGCCGAGATGGCTGTCCTCCTCGTCGCCGATCGGCGTTTCGAGGCTGATCGGCTCCTTGGCGATCTTCATCACCTTGCGCACCTTCTCGAGCGGCATGCTCAAGCGCTCGGCCATTTCCTCGGGCGTGGGCTCGCGGCCCTGCTCGTGGAGGAACTGGCGCGAGGTGCGGACCAGCTTGTTGATCGTCTCGATCATGTGGACCGGGATACGGATCGTGCGCGCCTGGTCGGCGATCGAGCGGGTGATCGCCTGACGAATCCACCAGGTGGCGTAAGTCGAGAATTTGTAGCCGCGGCGATATTCGAACTTATCGACCGCCTTCATCAGGCCGATATTGCCCTCCTGGATGAGATCCAGGAACTGCAGCCCGCGATTGGTGTACTTCTTGGCGATCGAGATCACGAGCCGGAGATTGGCCTCGACCATCTCCTTCTTGGCGATCCGCGCCTCGCGCTCGCCCTTCTGCACCATGTTCACGATGCGGCGGAACTCGGCCAGCGCCATGCCGGTCGCCTGGCTGATCTCCGAGACCTCGACACGGATGCGGTCGACCGCAGCGGCCTCGTTCGCGACGAAGGCGGCCCATTTCTTGTCGAGCTTCTCGACCGAGGCGAGCCACTGCTCGTCCAGCTCATGGTTCACATAGCGGTCGAGGAAATCCTTGCGCGGCACCTTGTGGCGCTCGGCAAGGCGCAGCATCTGCCCGCCCAGCGTGGTGAGCCGGCGATTGAAGCTGTAGAGCTGGTCGACCAGATATTCGATCTTGGCGTTGTGGAACTGGACGCTCTCGACCTCGGCGGTGAGTTCCTCGCGCAATTTGTGGTACTTGCGCTCCTCGGCCGCCGGCAGTTCGCCGCCCGCCGCCATCGCGTCGAGCCGCGCCTGCTGGATCTTCGAGAACTTCTTGTAGACCGAAGTGATGTTGGCGAACTTCTCGAGCGCCTGCGGCTTGAGCGTCTCCTCCATCTGCGCGAGGCTGAGGGTGTTGTCCTCTTCCTCGTCATCCGAGATCCGGGGAGTCCGGCGCTCGGTCATCGAGTCCTCATCCTCGTCCTCGGCGACTTCCTCGACGTCTTCCTCTTCCTTGAAGGAGGCGCCGGCGGTCTTCTCGCTGATCTCGCCGTTATCGTCTTCCTCGGCGCCTTCGACCTGCTCGGCCGAGGGACCCTTGGAGAGCATGGCGTCGAGATCGAGGATCTCGCGCAGCTGCATCGTGCCTTCGTTGAGTGCGTTCGACCAGCCGATGATCGCGTTGAAGGTGATCGGGCTCTCGCAGAGGCCCAGGATCATCGTGTCACGGCCGGCCTCGATGCGCTTGGCGATGGCGATCTCGCCTTCGCGGCTGAGCAATTCGACCGCGCCCATCTCGCGCAGATACATGCGGACGGGATCGTCGGTGCGATCGACCGTCTCCTTCTTCTTCGCCGCCTCGAACGCAGGCGCCGAATCGTCGCTGCTGTCGGTGGCGTCGACCTCGTCGGGGGTGTCGTCCTCGGGCTCGGCGTCCTCGCCGGCATCCTCGTTCTCGACGACGTTGATGCCCATGTCGTTGAGCGCGGACATGACGTCCTCGATCTGCTCGGAGGACATCTGGTCCTGCGGCAGCATCTCGTTCAGCTGATCCACGGTGATGTAGCCGCGCTTCTTCGCGCGGGCGACAAGCTTCTTGAGCGTGCCCTCGTTGAGATCGATCAGGGGCGCGTCACCCGCCTCGTTGGTCTCGGTGACGTCCGCCATATTCGCCTTGGCCATCAAATCCCTCGGAAATCCAGATGGCGGCTATTATACGCCGCCCTAATCATCGAAATCTTCTTCGTCCGCAAGCATCAGATTCGCAAGCCGCGCCTCAAGCTCCTGGCGCTTCCGCGAAAGCGCCACCTGACGGGTGAACGCCTCCTCCGAGCCGTCCCTCACCAACGCCGCGGTTGCCTCGGCGAGCGCGGCGTCTACCGCCGGCTGCGCCACCATCACCGCGATCGCCTCGTTCAAATCCTCTCGCGCCCTCGCTTCGTCCGCCTGATTGCGGGTAAAGGAGAAGGGAAGCGTGTCGGCTCTTAAGAGGTCGCTCGCCACAGAATCAAATCCGGACCGCGCCAATATGGTGAGGACTTTGCCGCTATCAAGCTGCCGGTCCTCGAGCGCGACGTCGATCACCGCCTCGAACAGCTTGCCGAGCGCCCCCGAGGCGCTGCGCAGCGAGCCCAGGACCTCGATGTGCCGCGCGATCTCGGCGGGGTGGCGGATGAGCCCCGCCAGCACCGCCTTGGCGAGGATCGGGTCGAGACCGGCCGCGCGCACGCCGCGCATCGTCGTGCCCGGCATCGCCTCGGGGGGCTTCCACGGCCCCTTCTGCCGCGGGCGCGCGGCATTTTGCGGCTGGAACGCGCGCGGCTGGCGCGCGAACAGATCGTCGAAGCGGCGGCGGAACTCGGCCTGGTATTCGGATTTGACGTTGGCGTCCGCGATCCCCTGGGCGAGCTCGCCGAGGCGACGCTTGAGCCCGGCGCGGCGCTCGGGCGTGTCGAGCGGCTCGGCGGCGACTTCGCTGTCCCAGATGCGGTCGACCAGCGGCTGCGGGCTCCTGAGCAGCGCCTCGAAGGCCGCGGCGCCCTTGGTGCGGACCAGATCATCGGGATCGAGCCCATCCGGGAGCGTGACGAAGGCGAGGCTGCGGCCCGGCTGGAGCATCGGCAGCGCGCGATGCGCGGCCCTGAGTGCCGCCTTCTGGCCGGCCGAGTCGCCGTCGAAGCAGAGCAGGGGCTCCTCGGCGATCCGCCACAGCCGCTCCAGCTGATGCTCGGTGAGCGCGGTGCCGAGCGGGGCGACGGCCTCGCCGAACCCGGCCTGGGCGAGCGCGATCACGTCCATATAGCCTTCGACCGCGATGATCCGTCCGGTCTTGCGCGCAGCGGCCTGGGCGCGATCGAGATTGTAGAGCGTGCGGCCCTTGTCGAAGAGCGGGGTCTCGGGGGAGTTGAGGTACTTCGGCTCGCCCTCGCCGATGATGCGCCCGCCAAAGGCTATGGTGCGCCCCCGCACGTCGCGGATCGGGATCATCAACCGGCCCCGGAAGCGGTCGTACGGCGCCTTCTCGTCGACCTGGATCAGCATGCCGGCCTCGACCAGCATCGCGTCGCCATAGGCCTTGAGCGCTTCCTTGAGCTTGCCCCGCGAATCGGGCGCGAAGCCGAGGCCGAAGGTCCGGGCGGTCTCCTCGGAGATGCCGCGGCGCTTGAGTACGCTCCGCGCTTCGGCGCCCTCGATGCCGTTCAGCCGTTCGGCAAACCAGGTCGCGGCGTCGGCCATCGCCTCGTGCAGCCCCTTGGCGCGCTCGGCCTTCTCGGCCGCGCGACGGTCCTGCTCGGGCATGTCGAGGCCCGCCGCCTGGGCGAGCTCCTTCACGGCGTCGATGAAGGGCAGCCCGCGCTGGTCGGTCATCCAGCGGATCGCATCGCCGTGCGCGCCGC